>NZ_JBICZC010000024.1:0-124407 GCF_043201715.1 Streptomyces sp. NPDC048291 | reverse complement strand
GCGCCTGCCGGCCGCATCAGGCAGCCCCGCTTCGGCCGGGCTCAGCTCTGTGCGCCGCGCCCTCAGAAAGGCGCCCAGTTCGCTGCCGTGGGCGTCGCTGCTGCTCATGGGAGAAGTCTTCCAGCCCGACGGGCCGGTGACAGGGGGCCTGCCCTGTCCAAGGACCGCGGTGTCCGGGGACAGAACCAGCCCCTTACCCGCTCACGTACCGCGGTGCGAGTGTCGGTGAGGTGGTCGGCCGGCGGACGGGCCGCCCCGAGGGCGAAGGCGCCGGCGGAGGTCCCGCCGGAGGATCCGTGCCGTCCGCGGTCACCGCGCTTCCTCACCCGTACCAGGAGAAACAGGCCGTGAAGACCAGCGTCACCTTCCCCAGCAACGATCTCGCCCTGGCCGGGATTCTCTTCACCCCCGACGACCACGTCGGGGGCCGGCGGCCGGCCGTCGTCATCTCCCATCCCGGAGGCGGCGTGAAGGAGCAGAGCCCGAGTGTCTACGCCGAGCGGCTGGCCCGGGCCGGATTCGCCGCGCTCGTCTTCGACGCCGCGTACCAGGGCGAGAGCGAGGGCGAGCCGCGGGGATGGAGAACCCCTTCCAGCGGGCCGAGGACGTCAAGTCCGCCGTGACCTACCTGACCACCCGTGGCGACATCGACCCGGATCGGATCGGGGCTCTGGGCATCTGCGCGTCCGGCGGCTACGTCCCCTACGCCGCACAGACCGACCACCGCATCAAGGGCGTGGCCACGGTGAGCGCCGTCGACATGGGCTCCGTGATCCGTGAGGGGCTGGGCCGCACCCAGGACCCGGCGGTCCTCACGGCCCTGCTCGACCGGGCCGCGGCAGCGCGCACCGCCGAGGCGCGCGGCGCGGCCCCGGAGCTGATGCCATGGATTCCCGACGACGCCGAGGAACTGCTGAAGACCGCCACCTGGCAGCTCCGGGAGACGTTCGCGTTCTACCGCACCCCGCGCGGTCACCACCCCCGTGCGGTCCAGGGATGGGTGCTGCGCAGCGTCGACCAGCTCGCCCAGTACGACTCGTACGCGATGATCCGGCTCATCTCGCCCCGTCCCCTGCTGATGATCGTCGGTTCGGAGGCGGAGAGCGCCTACTTCAGCCGGGAGGCGATCGAGCGGGCGGCCGAACCCCGGGAACTGGTCGTCATCGACGGTGCCACCCATATCGACCTGTACGACAGGGACGAATACGTCACCCCCGCCGTGGCCGAGCTCACCGAGTTCTTCGGCAAGCACCTGGCCGGATAACCCCTTATACAACGGAGAAACAACATCGTGCGTCCGCTCCACTCTGCCACCGTACTCGCCGTGACGTCAGCGCTCGCCCTGGCGCTCACCGCCTGCGGAAACGGCAGCGGCAACGACACCTCGGGCGCGCAGCCGTCCGCATCGACGTCCTCGGCCTCGGCCTCGGCCACGGCGAACGGCAGCGCCACGGCCGAGAACGCAGGTGCCACCAAGGACGCGGGCAGCAGCACCGGGGGCGGTACGGGCACCGGCAGCGACGGCACCGGCACGAGCCGCTGCCACACCGCAGGGCTGGGCTTCTCGTTCGGCTCCGGCGACGGCAAGGTCAGCAGCTCGGACGACCAGCAGCAACTGCCGGTGGTACTGAAGAACAAGACCTCCGCCGCGTGCACCATCCAGGGCTTCCCCGGGGTCGACCTGAATTCCTCCGGGGGAAGCTGGTCGCTGGCCCGCAGCAGTGCGACGCCCGAGAAGGTGACCCTGGCCGCCGGCGACAGCGCGACGTTCACCATCACCTTCCTGCCGTGGACCCAGGACAGCGGCACCGAGTTCAAGGCCACCTCCGTCGTCGTCACCCCGCCGAACGAGACCACCTCGACCACCCTGGCCTGGCCCGGCGGCAGCGTCCTGCTCCAGGACGGCGCCACGCATCCCGGCACCTACACCGGCCCCGTCGGCAGCCGACGGTAGTGGTCGACGGCGACGACGACGTTCAGTACTGCTGCATGGCCGGCGCCGACCGCTGCCGTTGGAATGGGGTGTCTCAGGTTGAGTAGAGCGTCTCCAGGTTGTCGTGGAGCTGGTTGGCCAGCGGCGGCGCGGTGTAGGTGTCGGTCATGACCTCGATGTAGCAACCGGTCTTGGCGTTCGAGGCCGCTTCCATGGCCCGGTCCAGTTCGGCGAGGGTCGTCACCCGGGCTGTGTACCAGTCGTTGCAGCCCAGGGCCTTGGGGAGTTCAGCGTAGTTCCAGTTGGCGAGGTCGTTGTACTCGCTGTCGGGGTGCTTGCAGAGCAGTCGCTCGATCAAGTAGCCGTGGTTGTTCAGCACGAATACGACGGGGCGCAGGCCGTACCGCCCGAACTGGCTGATCTCCTGCGCGGTGAGCTGGTGGGAGCCCTCACCGGTGAGCAGCACGACGCGCTGGTCGTCCTTGGCCGCGTGCGCGGCGCCGACCGCCGCGGGGGTGGCCCAGCCGATCGAGCCCCACAGGGTCTGGTTGTGGAACGCGGCTCCGTGCGGGAGCTTGGCGAAGGCCATGCCGAGGGACGCGGTCCCGGTCTCGGCGACGAGGATGTCGTTGGGTTTGAGGAAGCCCTCCCAGCGGGGGTAGAGGTTCTCGGCGGTGATTGAGTCGCTTCCGTTTCCGGTGGCCGGTGCCATGCGGGTCACCTGGGACGACAGCGTCGGCCAGTCCTTGTGCGGGAGTTTCCTGGCGAGCGCTTCGAGGAGGTCCCTCATCTCCACACTCTGGTACGTCATACCGTCGACGCTGACGTGGTGGTGGCGGATGTCGATGGTGCGCGTGGGGTCGATGTTCGCGGTGAACGCGCCGGAGTTGAAGTCGTGCATCAGCGCGCCGACCAGGACGACGACGTCGCTGTCCTCGACAAAACGGCGGACCTCTTCGTTCATGAGCTTGCCGTCGTACATACCGACGAATGCGGGCTGATCCTCGTCCAGGACACCCTTGTCCGCCATCATGGTGGCGAAGGAGAGTCCGGTGGCGTCGATGAACTTCTGCAGGTCGGGGGCGAGGCCGGAGCGCGCGGTGAGGACACCGGGGAGGATGCAGGCGGTGCGGGCGCCGTCGAGCATGCCGGTGATGGCCTGGACGGCCGCCTTCACCTGTTCCGGGTCGCTCCTGGGCTGCGGGATCGGCTGGGCCTCGCCCACCACGGGCATGTTCGCGAGGTCGGCCGGGAACGCCATGTACACCGGGCGGCGGTGGTAGAGCGCCGCGGCGATCAGACGCTCGGTCTCGGCTGCGACGTTCTGCGGTGTCATGATGGCGCTGGCGCAGACCACAGCCCCGGACAGCTTCTGGAAGAGGTCGAATTCTCCGTTGCCCAGCGTGTGGTGGACGATCGAGTGGTGCGCCTGAACCGGCATCTTGGGCATGCCGACGAGGTGGAACACCGGGAGGTGGTCGGTGTAGGCGCCGGCGATGCCGTTGACGGCACTCAGCTCACCCACTCCGTACGTGGTGCACACCGCGCCGATGCCGTGCACCCGGGCGTACCCGTCGGCCGCGTAGGCCGCGTTCAGCTCGTTGCAGGAACCGACCCACTCGATGTCCGGATGCTCAACGACGGCGTCGTCGACGGGGAAGGCGTAGTCACCGGGGATACCGAACACGTGACGCACGCCGATGTCCCGCAGCCGGTTCAGAACGTGCTGGATCACAGTGGTGGACATGAGGAGGGTTCCTTTCCCGACTTCAGATGTGGAGGCGGTGCCAGGAACCGGAGCAAGGTTCGCCCAGTGGGTTGGGTGCGGCGAACCGTGGGCCGTCCCTGGAGCCGCGCACAGGTAATGCCAGATAAGGCCTGAATGTGGACATCACTATGCCGGACCCCGTGGGATGCGCAACCGGAGTGTGCCGAGGCTCAGCCACCGGGGAGCGCGGATGCCGGCAGACCTGGTGGAAGAGATGACGACCTGCCCGTTCGGAGGAGCGCATGTTCGGACGCGCGGATTTCGAGTCGGCACGAAGCGTCGGAGGCGGTCCAGGATCACGGGTGGCGGTCTCCAGAAGCTGGACGGCCGGCGTCACCGCATGGCAGGGCCGGGACCAGAACCTGCGGGCCCTCACCGTGGTGGCCGGGCGTCTCCAAGACGTAGCCCCTGGCGGCTGCCGCAGGCTCATGACCGGTCCGGGGCTGCGCGCCATCGGAGCCTGAGCCCGCCCTGGGGTGTGCTGCGCACGCGGGTGGTCAGGGACCACGCCGTGCTGGTGACGGCGGCCAGGGCGAGGACGGCCAGCAGCAGCGTGGTGTGGGAGCCCGCGCTGTCGGCCGCGCGGGCGACCGGGTTGGGCAGGCCGAGGCGGTCGACCAGCCAGCCGAGGGCCGCGATGCCGGTCAGTGCCGCGCCGGTGAGGCGGAGGGCGGGCTGGACGCGGAGGCGGGCCAGGACCAGGAGCGAGGGCAGGGCGAGGCAGACCAGCAGCAGCTGGACCAGTTCGATGCCGAGGTTGAAGCCGAGCAGGCTGGTGACCAACTGGCCGGTGGAGAGGTGCATCTCGGCGAGCACGAAGGAGAACGCCATGCCGTGGCCCAGGCCGAAGACGCCCGCCACGACCGCTTCCCGCCCGGGGAACAGGGGGCGGATCGCGTGGATCGCGCCGACCAGGATGCTCGCGGCGATGAACGCCTCCACCGGCCAGGACGGAATGTCGAGCCGGCCCAGGGAGCTCGCGGCCAGGGCGACCGAGTGGCCGGCGGTGAAGGCGAGGGTGATGCCGCCGATGCGGGCGAGTGCCTTGCCGGGGCCGACCAGGCCGGTCCAACGGCCGCCGGACGCGGCGAGGGGGGCCGGCAGGAGCAGGATCAGCAGGAAGAGCAGATGGTCGGTGCCGGTGAGGATGTGGTTGCCGCCGAGTCCGACCATCGCGACGAAGCCGCGCCAGGCGCTGCCGGGGCCGAGGTCCACCTTGAGGGCCGGGACCTTCATGTGCCGGACGTCGAGCTCGATGGTGCCGACCTGGGTGGTGCCCTCGCCGTCGACCTGCCCGTTGGCCCAGTCCTGGCGGACCGTCACGAGGGTCACGTGGGTGACGACCTGGTGCACGATCACGTCGTAGCGGAAGGTGAAGTGGCGTACGTCGGCGCCGGCGGGCGGAGTGAGGACCGCGGCGACGGTCAGTTCGCGGTAGGGGCCGGTGGACGTCTGTCGGGTGGCGCTCAGGTGCATCGAACCGATGGCGACCCGCCAGGCCTTGCCGCCGGTCGTGGTCGGGTGGATGTGCTTGAGCAGGTAGGCACGGACGGCGGCGGCCCGGGACGGCAGTTGGGCCCCGGTCGTCTTGGTGAGGTCGATCCCGCTGGCCCGGGAGAAGTCGCTGACGGGCAGCTCCAGGCGGGCGGAGACCGAGGACCGGTACACGTCGAGCTGTACCACCGAGTGCGGCATCGGATGCGCGGCGGCCGGCGACGCCCCGAGCAGGAGCGCCGCCGGTACCACGATCGCGATCCCGGCCACCAGGCGTGCGAGCGCTGTGGTCAGCCAGTTTCGCGGTCCGGTCATGAGAAGGAGAACTCGCTGCCGTAGTCGCGGGTGTGGTCGCGGTACACGGTGTGGTAGTGGACCTGGTCCCGGAACACGACACCGTCCTGGCAGACGAACTCGATCCAGACGCTGGGGCCGTCGATGCGGACGTAGTCGCCCTGGGTGTCCAGGCCCGTACCTCCCGAGTAGGAGATGTAGGTCTGGTCGAGCTCCTTGGCGTACGTCTTCATGAGCTTCGCGGCGGTGGCGTCGTCCGCGTCCGCGACCCAGGGGCGCATCGCGGCGAGGACCAGCTTCTTCTGCTTCGGCGACAGCTCGCTGACCTTGATGCCCTCCTTGGTCTCCGGGAAGTCGCCGTCCTTGTTCGGGCCGAGCAGCACGTCGCTGAACGACTCGGACAGCTTGGCCTCGGCCAGCTCCGCCGTGCTCAGGCTCGCGGTCAGCTTGAGCATGCCGTCGCGGAACCTGTTCAGCGGCGCGACCGTGGTGCCGTCGGTGGTGGTCCAGCTGGAGGGCTCGACGCCGGTGAAGTACGGGCTGGCGCCGACGACCTTGCCGTCCTTGTACGTGATGTTCACGGCGAGGTGGTGGCCGCCGAAGTGCAGCTGCCAGGTGCCGGTCGCCGACGGGGTGCCGAGGAACGCCAGGAAGTACTGGCTGCTGCCGTACCCGCCGCCACCGCCACCGGTGCCGCCGGAGGGCGGGGCGCCCGTCGGGGCGGCGGTGGGGGCGGCGGTGTCGGTGGACGTCGCGCTCGGGTCCGCCGAGGCGGAGCCGGTGGGGGCGTCCGTGGGCGCGCCGGCGGTGCTGGTGGCCTGGGCCGAGGCGAGCACGTCGTCGGCCGCGAGGGTCTGCAGGACGTGCTGGTAGCCGGTGTCCTTGCCGGTGCCCAGGGCCTCCTTCAGCACGGCCTCGGCCGCGGCGATCTGGTCGTCGGTCAGCGAGCTGAACTCGATGCCGACCCGGCAGGAGGAGCCGCACGGCAGGTTCGACCAGGCGGTCGCGTTCGCCTGGCTGAAGTCCAGCAGCGTCGCCGACTGCTCGTCGGAGGTGAGCGTGTTGAGGAACGCGTTGGCGGCACTGACCACGGCCGCGGTGCCCTTGGCCTTCTTGTTCACCGGGCGCTGGACACCCACGCCGGATTTCTGGGCTCCTTCGGTCGAGGCGTTCGCCACGGCGAATCCACCGCCGACCAGGACTATGGCCGTGGCGGCGCCGGCCACACCCCGCCACGTCCGCACCGTACGCACCCGACGAGTTCTTTCTCGACTCACGAATCTCTCCTTCGGAGACAGGGGGAGAAAGGCATGAAAAAGCGCAACAGCCTTACGGGAGACACCCGTTGGCCTGCTGTGACGCCACGGACAGTATCAACAAGGCCGTGGACACTCAACGCATGAAAGGCGACTGAAGAATAGCTTCCAATGGCCTTCTAAATCCTTCAGAATTCACAGCTTTTCAGATTTCACAGATTGGGTTGGATTCACTGGGGGAATTGACAGGTTCCACTTGTTCCGCAAACAAAAAAAGGCGGCCCCACACGAGGTGGGACCGCCGCAGACCCGGAGCAGGCGAACGCTAGAAGACGGGCGTGCCGCCCTGCGTCAGCTTCCAGTTGGTGGCCGCGAAGGCCGCCGGGTCGATGGTGCCCTTGGCCGTGGCGTAGGCGACCATCAGGTCGCGGACCTGGTTGGTGGAGCTGTAGGCGATCTCGGCGGCGGCGATGTGCGGGTAGCCGGAGCCGCCGTTGGCGCGGTAGTTGTTGACGGCGACGACGAAGACCTGGTCGTCGGCGACCGCGGTGCCGTTGTAGCTCAGGTTCTTGATGCGCGAGCCCTCGGCCGCCGCGATGTCGATCTCGTAGTCGACGCCGGCCGCCATGTCGTACATGTAGTCCCAGAAGCTGTTGGCGTTGGTGAGGGTGGCGGTGTCCACCGCCGTGCCGGCCGGGACCTGGTGGTAGTACTTCGCCGCGTACTCCAGGTAGTCCTTGAGCTGGGCGCCGGTGAGCTTCTTGCCGTACAGGGTGTTCTCGTAGACGTAGAGGCCCGCGACGTCGCGGATCGTCACGTCGCCGGCCGGGATGGTGGCGGTACGGCTGAAGCACGCGGCCACCGAGATCAGCGGGAGCGCGGCGTCCGCCGCCGACAGGCCCGCCTTCACCGCGTCCATCTGGACCTGCTGGATGAAGTCGATGGCGGGGACGTCCTTCCAGCAGGCCTCCGCCGTCGTCATCGCCGCGGTGCAGGTGCCGATCGCGGTGTTGACGTACTTGACCACCAGGTTGTGGTCGGCGGTGAGGAGTTCGGTGATCCGCGGGTCCTCGGCGACCGTGTTGCTGTTCAGGGTGGTGGCGGTCTTCTTGGTGATCTTCCAGGAGTGGTTGACCAGCTCCAGCTCGAAGTCGAAGCGGGAGAGGCGGTAGCCGTAGCAGTACGGCTCGGAGAGCAGGACGTCCTCGCCGGTCTCCGCGTTCTTCACCGTGTACGTCGGGACGTCGACGTGGGTGTGGCCGACGAGGATCGCGTCGATGCCGGGGACCTGCTCGGCGACCAGGTTCGACGCGTTCTCCACGTAGGGGAGTTCGTCGCCCCACGAGGTGGAGCCGTCCAGCCCCGAGTGGTCGGTGAGGAAGACGACGTCGCAGCCGAGGGCGCGCAGCCGCGGCACGTACTTCTTCGCCTGCTCGACCAGGCCCGTGAAGGCCATCTTCCCGGAGACGTTGTCCTTGTCCCACAGGGCGATGCCCGGGTTGGTGAGGCCGAGGATGCCGACCTTGATGTCGGGGCCGTGCGGGACCTTGACGTGCTTGACGGTGTAGGGCCGGAAGGCGGGCTTCAGGGTCTTGGCGTCCAGGGCGTTGGCGCCGAGCAGCGGGAAGTCGCACTGCTTCTCGAAGGTGCGGACCGTCTCGATGCCGTAGTTGAACTCGTGGTTGCCGAGGGCCGCCGCGTCGTACCGCATCTCGTTCATGGCGATCGCCATGGGGTGCTTGGGGCCGCGCTTGCCGTTCTTGCCGGTGATCGGGTCGACGCTCGCGTAGTAGGAGGCGAGCGAGGTGCCCTGGATGATGTCGCCGGCGTCGACGAGGAGGACCCGGTCCGCGCCCTCTTCCTTGCGGATGTTCTTCACCAGGGTGGCGATGCGGGCGATGCCGTAGGTGTTGCCCTTGGAGTCCACGGGCGCCGCGTTGGTGTAGTAGTCCCAGTTGAAGACGTGGCTGTGCAGGTCGGTGGTGCCCAGGATGGAGAAGCTCCAGGTCTTGGGCGCCTTCGGCGGCTTGGCGTGGCCGTGGCCGGCCTCGGCGGCCTCGGCGCTGCCGGTACCGACCGTTCCCGCGACGGCCACGGCAGCGCCGGTGACGGCCGACTTCTGCACGAACTCACGGCGGTTCATGGGATTGACGGGCATTCAGGGCTCCTGGAATGGCGGAGAGGACGGGTGTGGCATGCGGGAGGCGGCGGGCTACCCGCGTAGATGCTGACCGTCGCCCGTTACCGGCGTAACCACGGAAAGCCCAAGGGCCGGTCAAGGATTACCAAGACCGGCCCAAGTGCGTCGTCCAACCGCGGCCCTACAGGAACGAGTTGATCTCGATCGTCTCGTCCCGGCCCGGGCCCACGCCGATCGCGGAGATCGGGGCGCCGGACATCTCCTCCAGCGCCTTGACGTAGTCCTGCGCGTTCTTCGGCAGGTCGGCGAAGGACTTGGCCTTGGTGATGTCCTCGGACCAGCCCGGCAGCGTCTCGTAGATCGGCTTCGCGTGGTGGAAGTCGGTCTGCGAGTACGGGAGTTCCTCGACCCGCTTGCCGTCGATGTCGTAGGCGACGCAGACCGGGATCTGCTCCCAGCCGGTCAGCACGTCGAGCTTGGTGAGGAAGAAGTCGGTCAGGCCGTTCACGCGGGTCGCGTAGCGGGCGATGACCGCGTCGAACCAGCCGCAGCGGCGATCCCGGCCGGTGGTGACACCGCGCTCGCCGCCGATCCTCCGCAGCGCCTCGCCGTCCGCGTCGAAGAGCTCGGTCGGGAACGGGCCGGCGCCGACGCGGGTCGTGTACGCCTTGAGGATGCCGATGACACGGGAGATCTTCGTCGGGCCGACACCGGAACCGGTGCAGGCGCCGCCCGCGGTCGGGTTCGAGGAGGTGACGAAAGGGTACGTGCCGTGGTCGATGTCGAGGAGCGTGCCCTGCCCGCCCTCGAAGAGGACGACCTTGTCGTCCTCCAGCGCCTGGTTGAGAACCAGGACCGTGTCGGCGACGAACGGAGCGAGCTTCTCCGCGTAGCCCAGCAGCTCCTCGACGACCTGCTCGACGGCGATCGCCCGCCGGTTGTAGAGCTTGGTCAGCATCTGGTTCTTGACGTCGAGGGCCGCCTCGACCTTCTGGGTCAGGATCGACTCGTCGTACAGGTCCTGGACCCGGATGCCGACGCGGTTGATCTTGTCCGAGTAGGTGGGACCGATGCCGCGCCCCGTCGTACCGATCTTCCGCTTGCCGAGGAAGCGTTCCGTCACCTTGTCGACGGTCACGTTGTACGGCGTGATGATGTGCGCGTTACCGCTGATGAGGAGCTTGGACGTATCGACGCCACGCTCGTTCAGACCGCTCAGCTCGGAGAGCAGGACCGACGGGTCGACGACGACACCGTTGCCGATGACCGGGACACACGTGGGCGAGAGGATTCCGGAAGGGAGGAGGTGCAGTGCGTACTTCTGGTCGCCGACGACGACCGTGTGACCGGCGTTGTTGCCGCCCTGGTAACGCACCACATAGTCGACGGATCCGCCTAGCAGGTCCGTCGCCTTTCCCTTGCCTTCGTCACCCCACTGAGCACCGAGCAGCACAAGTGCGGGCACGCGCGTACACCCCTTCCGGGCGGGGCATGTCCAAGGTCAGGGGCGTACGCGTAAGGTTCGTCGCCGCGTACCACCGCGACCGTCGTTGGCCGCACAACCGTCGGACCGGATGCCCCGGAATAGACGAAGCCCCTGGCGCAATAGCGCAAGGGGCTCTTGCACAGTGATGCTACCCGAGGAAGCGAGGCACGACCGAGGTGGCGACATTCGCGAGGTCCGATCAGCTGCTGGTGATCATCGATCCGGCGGCACGGGAAACGGACGGCGAATCCGTCCGGATCGCGAAAGACGTGCTCAGCGCGGGTGCGGCCGCGAAGGTGTGCATGCCGGACGGCCCCGAGGAATTCGCCCGCGTGCTGTCCCGCAGGGGCTCGCGGCGGCCGGTGGTGGTCGGGGACGACGGCGCGCTGGTCCGTGCGGTGACCTTTCTGCACCGGCGGCGGGAGCTGGCCGACTGCGTGCTGGCCATGGTCCCGGTCGGGGGTGCGCTGGGCGTCGCGCACGCGCTGGGGGTGCCCACCGGTGCGGTGGCGGCGGCCCGGGCGGTCCTGGACGGGGTGGAGCGCCGGATGGACCTCCTCGTCGACGACAGCGACGGGGTGGTGCTGGGCGCGCTGCGGATCCCGCCGCTGGCGGCGGTGGCACAGGTTCAGGTCCCGCTGCCGGCCAAGGGATGGCTGCGGCCGTACCAGCACCTCGTACGCTCCCTGTCCGCGCGCCCGGCCCCCGCCCCTGCCGTGCCCGGACCGCCCGCGCGGCTGCGGGTGGAGGTCGACGGGGAGACGGTCGTGGACCTGGACCAGCCGGTGGAGGGCATCTCGGTGACCCCGGGCGGCCCCGACGGCCTCGCCGAGGTCGAGGTGCGCCCGCTCTCGGTGGGCGCGGAGGCGACCCCGGTACGGGCCGCGGGACGCACGGTGACGGTGGCGGGCGCGGACTTCCGGTACCGGGCGGACGTGGGGGTGGCGGGGCCGGTACGACGACGGACGTGGCGGGTGGTGGAGGGGGCTTGGGGGCTGACGGTGCCGGGGGCGGGCTGAGCTGTCGGCACTCGTCGGGCACACGCGGTCCCCTCGTACGTGGCCCCCTCCTGCGCGGTCCCCCCTACGAGGTCCCCTGGTAGCGGACCGGCCGGAACTCAGAGTGCCCGCTCGGTCCCCATGTGGTGATCGGTTTCGTCCTTGAGATCCACCCCGGTCCGTCCCAGCTCCCGCGCCCTCCCCATCAGGTCCGCCAGCTTCCCCGCCGCCGTCTCGTAGGCGAGGCCCCGGGGCGGCCGGATGTTGCTCAGGCAGTTGCGGTCCGCGTCCGTCGTCACGCCCGGCACCGGCCGGTACGTCAGGTAGGCGCCCAGGGAGTCCGCCGCCGACATGCCGGGGCGTTCGCCGACGAGGACGACCACCATCGGCGTGCCCATCGCCGACGCGATGTCGTCACCGAGGGCCACCCGGGCCTGTTCGGCGAGGACCACCGGGGCGATGCGCCGGTCCGGGAGGCGGGCCGCCGTCGCCCGGACCATCGGCGCCGCGTGTTCGTGCACCGCCCGGCTGGAGAGCCCGTCGGCCACGACGAAGACCACGTCCCAGTCGCCGGCCGGGAGGTGGGCGCGGTCCACGGGGTCGAGGCGGCGGCCCAGGTCGGGACGCTGGAGGTACGTCAGCCGGTCACCGGCCGCGCTGCGCACCCGTACCGTCGGCAGGCCCCGCAAGCCGGCCGTCACGATGTCCGGGGCGAACGGCGAGTGCACCGCGTCCCGGGCCGCCGCGTGGGCCGCCTGGAGGCCGAGGCGGTGGCGGGTGGGGAGGCCGGAGCCGGCGCGGCCGAGGCCGATCCTGGCCTGGGTGTGGCGGCGGAGCAGCGGCCACAGTTCGTCGTTCCTGACAGCCGTCTCGGTCATGCGGCCAGTTCCCTTCCGATCGCCGTCAGCGGGTGGCCGCCGACCTCGCGTACGCCGCCGTCCTCGGCCAGCAGCCCGATCGACTCCAGCCACGCCTCGAACTCCGGTGCCGGGCGCAGGCCCAGGACCTCGCGCAGGTACAACGCGTCGTGGTACGAGGCCGACTGGTAGTTGAGCATGATGTCGTCGCCGCCCGGCGTGCAGATCACGAAGGACGCGCCCGCGACCCCGAGCATGGTGAGCATCGTGGCGATGTCGTCGTCATCGGCGTCGGCGTGGTTCGTGTAGCAGATGTCCAGGCCCATCGGCAGGCCGAGGAGCTTGCCGCAGAAGTGGTCCTCCAGAGCGGCCCGCAGGATCTGCCGGCCGTCGTAGAGGTACTCGGGGCCGATGAAGCCGACGACGGTGTTGACCAGGAGCGGGCGGTAGCGGCGGGCGACCGCGTACGCGCGCGCCTCCACCGTCTGCTGGTCCACCCCGTGGTGCGCGTCCGCGGAGAGGGCGCTGCCCTGGCCGGTCTCGAAGTACATGACGTTGTCGCCGACGGTTCCGCGGCCGAGCGCGCGGGCCGCCTCGTACGCCTCGTCGAGCAGGCCGAGGGTCACGCCGAAGGAGGCGTTCGCGGCCTGGGTGCCCGCGATCGACTGGAAGACCAGGTCGACCGGGGCGCCGCGCTCCATGAGGTCCACGCTGGTGGTGACGTGGCACAGCACGCAGGACTGGGTGGGGATCGAGTAGCGGGTGATCACGCCGTCCAGGAGCTCCAGCAGGTCGCGGACCGCCTTGGGGCTGTCGGTCGCCGGGTTGATGCCGATCACCGCGTCGCCGGAGCCGAGGAGGAGGCCGTCGAGGAGGGCGGCGGCCACGCCCGCCGGGTCGTCGGTGGGGTGGTTGGGCTGCAACCGGGTGGCGAGCCGCCCCGGCAGGCCGATCGTCGAGCGGAACGCGGTGACCACCCGGACCTTGCGGGCGACGGCGACCAGGTCCGCGTTCCCCATCAGCTTGGACACCGCGGCGGCCATCTCCGGCGTGACCCCGGGCGCCACCGCGGCCAGCGCCGCGGTGTCCGCCATCAGCAGCCACTCCCGGAACTCGCCCACCGTGAGGCCCGCGACGGGCGCGAAGGCGACCGCGTCGTGCGTGTCCAGGATCAGCCGGGTCACGTCGTCGTCCTCGTACGGGATCACCGGCTCGGTCAGGAAGGCGGCGAGCGGCACCTCCGCCAGCGCCCACCGGGCCGCGACCCGTTCCCGCGCGCTCGCGGCGGCGAGGCCGGCCAGCCGGTCGCCGGAGCGTTCGGGGCTCGCGGCGGCCAGCAGGCGGGCCAGGGAGCCGAAGCGGTGGCGTTCGCCACCGAGGGTGGCCGTGTACGTGGTCATGGCGGCGACCGTACGAGCCGGGTGTTGCCGACAGATTGCGCCAGATTTCTAAAGGTCTGGTTGACAAACATTTAACGCGCCGAGACCCTCGGCGGACTCATTCGGCCTACAGAGTTCCGGTTCGGTACAGCCAGCGAACAGCAGGAGAGGGGCCACCCCGATGGCAGTGGACGAGGGAGTCGCCCCGGCGACGGAATCAGGCGGGAGCAGCGACGGCGAAGGCGCGGTCCACCGGCTCAAGCCGAACGCGATCGGTTTGCTCGGGGTGGTCTTCATGGCCGTAGCGACCGCCGCGCCGATCACCGCGATGACCGGCAACGTGCCCTTCATGGTGTCGTCGGGCAACGGCATCGGCGCCCCGGCGAGCTATCTCGTCGCAATGGTCGTCCTGGCAATCTTTTCCGTCGGCTTCACGTCGATGGCGAAGCACATCACCTCGACGGGCGCCTTCTACGGCTTCATCTCCTACGGCCTCGGCCGCACGGCGGGCCTCGCCTCGGGGCTGCTCGCCACCTTCGCGTACGCCGTCTTCGAACCGGCGCTGATCGGCATCTTCTCGGTCTTCGCCAACACGACGCTCAAGGACCAGACCGGGCTCGACGTCCCGTGGTGGGCGTTCGCGATCCTGATGCTCGCGATCAACGCGACCGGCACCTGGTTCGGCGTCAGCGTCGCCGAGAAGCTGCTCGTCGTGCTGCTCGGCACCGAGGTGACCGTCCTCGCGGCGATGGCGATCTCGGTCGCCCTGCACGGCGGCGGCCCGCACGGCTTCACCTTCGGCCCGGTCAACCCGGTCAACGCCTTCAAGGGGACCAGCGCCGGGCTCGGCCTCTTCTTCGCCTTCTGGTCCTGGGTCGGCTTCGAGTCGACGGCGATGTACGGCGAGGAGTCCCGCGACCCGAAGAAGATCATCCCCAAGGCGACGATGATCTCGGTCCTCGGCGTCGGCGTCTTCTACGTCTTCGTCTCCTGGATGGCCATCACCGGCAACGGCGAGTCGGAGGCGGTGAAGGCGGCCTCCTCCGCGAACCCGCTCGCCCTCTTCTTCAACCCGACCGAGCACTACGTCGGCCACTGGGCGGTCGTCCTCATGCAGTGGCTGATGGTCACCGGCTCGCTGGCCTGCGGCATGGCCTTCCACAACTGCGCCGCCCGCTACATGTACGCGCTGGGCCGCGAGGGCGTCCTGCCGAAGCTGCAGAACACCGTCGGCCGCACCCACGACAGGCACGGCTCCCCGCACATCGCGGGCCTGGTCCAGACGCTGGTCTCCGCCGTCCTGATCGCCGCGTTCTGGATCGCGGGCAAGGACCCGTACAACGCCCTCTACGTCCTGCTGGCCATCCTCGGCACGATGGCGATCCTGGTCGTGCAGGCGGTCTGCTCCTTCGCGGTCCTCGTCTACTTCCGCAAGAACCACCCCGAGAGCCGGCACTGGTTCCGGACCTTCACCGCCCCGCTCGTCGGCGGTGTCGCGATGCTCGCCGTGGTCGTCCTGCTGGTGTCCAACATGAGCGTCGCGGCCGGCACCGAGTCCGGCTCGCTGCTGCTGAAGGCGACGCCGTGGCTGGTGGCCCTGGTGGCGGCTACGGGCGTCGGCTACGCGCAGTACCTCAAGCGGCGCTCGCCGGAGCGGTACGCGCTGCTGGGCCGGACGGTACTGGAGGAGACGCGGGAGCGGTAGGCGGGGGGCGGCAGGTGCGGGGGCGGGAGGTAGGCAGGCTCAGCGGTCTTCGGCGAGGGGGCGCCCCTCGCCGAAGAGCTGGTCTCGGTGGACGCGCCAGCGCTCCATCATCTTGGCGATCTCGTCGTCGACGAACTCGAAGAACGCCAGCGTCTCGGCCATCCGCCGCCCCGCCGGGGTGTCGGGGCCGAGGCTGCTCACGCCCTCCCGCAGCGCCCCCTCCCACCGCTTGATCACGGCCTCCCGGTTGGTGAGGGCCTCGTACCACTGGTTGCTGTGCACCCGGTACAGCTCCCGCCGGGAGCCCGGCTCCCGCTCGCGCGCGACCATGTGCTGCTGGGCCAGATAGCGCACCCCGCCGGACACCGCCGCCGGGCTGACCTGCAACTGCTCCCCCAGTTCCGCCGAGGTCAGGGCGCCCGAGTCGGACGACAACAGGGCCGCGAAGATCCGGGCCGGCATGCGCTGCATCCCGGCCTCGACGAGCTGTGCCGCGAAGCTCTCGACGAACTTCGAGACGGCCTCCTGATCGCGCCCCATCGCATCCGTAGTCATGGTCACCAGCCTAGCCGGGGTTTCTATACTTCCTTAACTTCACAAATTTCTGAAGACAGCGTACGTTCTGAACCATGACGAAGGCAATCACGGTCGCCGGGCTCCACAAGTCCTTCGGCCGCACCCACGCCCTGGACGGCCTCGACCTGGCCGTCGAGGCCGGCGAGGTGCACGGCTTCCTCGGCCCCAACGGCGCCGGGAAGTCCACCACGATCCGGGTCCTGCTCGGCCTGCTGCGCGCCGACTCGGGCGCCGCCCAGATCCTCGGCCGCGACCCCTGGAAGGACGCCGTGGAGGTGCACCGCCGGATCGCCTACGTCCCCGGCGACGTGACCCTCTGGCGCAACCTCTCCGGCGGCGAGGTCATCGACCTCTACGGCCGCCTGCATCAGAGCAGCCGCGCGAAGGGCGTCAGGCAGGGTGGTGGTGGGCGACGGGCGGGCGGCCTGGACAGGTCCCGCCGGGCCGACCTGATCGACCGGTTCGAACTCGACCCGACGAAAAAGGGCCGCGCGTACTCCAAGGGCAACCGGCAGAAGGTCGCCCTGGTCGCCGCCTTCGCCTCCGACGTCGACCTGCTGATCCTCGACGAACCGACCTCCGGCCTCGACCCCCTGATGGAGGAGGTCTTCCAGCGCTGCGTCGAGGAGGAGCGGGACCGGGGCCGGACGATCCTGCTCTCCTCGCACATCCTCAGCGAGGTCGAGGAACTCTGCGACCGCGTCAGCATCATCCGGGCCGGCCGGACCGTCGAGTCCGGCTCCCTCGCCGACCTGCGCCACCTCACCCGGACCAGCGTGACCGCCGAACTCGCCGGTCCGCCCAACGGGCTGGCGCACCTCCCCGGCGTCCACGGCCTCGACGTCCAGGGCCACCGGATCCGCCTCCAGGTCGACACCGACCAGCTCACCGCCGTACTCCGCGCGCTCTCCGAGACCGGGGTCCGCTCCCTCACCTCCACGCCCCCGACCCTGGAGGAACTCTTCCTGCGCCACTACCAGCCCGAGGCCGAGGGCGGGGTGGCGGTCCGATGAGCACCCTCGCCGGCACCGGCACCCTGCTGCGCTTCGCGCTCCGCCGCGACCGCGTGACCACCCCGGTGTGGATCGCGGTGAACGCGCTGATGGTCCTCTCCATGCCGAACACCCTGGAGAGCCTGTACGGCACGGACGCCGAACGCACCGACCTGGTCCGCCAGTTGCAGACCAACGCCTCCTACCGGGCCCTGATCGGCCCGCTCCACGACACCTCGCTCGGCGCCCTGACGGCGTGGCGGGTCGGCGTGTACGCCGGGCTCCTCGCGGCCGTGACCAGCCTGCTCGTCGTCGTACGGCACACCCGCGACGAGGAGGAGACCGGCCGCGCGGAACTGGTGGCGTCGGGTGCGGTGGGCCGCCGGGCGTCGCTGACCGCGGCCCTGCTGGCGGCGGCGGTCGCGAACGCCGTGCTGGCACTGCTCGTCACCGCGGGTCTCGCGGGTCAGGGCGCAGCGGGTGCGCTCGCCTTCGGCCTCGGCCTGGGCGCGACCGGCATGGTCTTCGCCACGACGGCGGCGATCGTCGCCCAGCTCACCGAGAGCGCCCGCCTGGCGAGGGGCCTGACGTCGGCGGTCCTGGGCGCGGCCTTCGTACTCCGCGCGGCGGGCGACTCCGCGAGCAGCGACGGCTCCTCGGTGTGGACCTGGCTGTCCCCGCTCGGCTGGCTGGAGAACCTGCGCCCGTTCGCCGCCGAACGCTGGTGGGTGCTCCTGGTCTTCGCGGCGGCGGTGCTGCTGCAAGGCCTCGCGGCCTACGCCCTGGCCGGGCGCCGGGACCTCGGTATGAGCTTCTTCCCGGCCCGCCCCGGCCCGGCCGCAGGCCGCCTCGGTTCCGCCGCCGCGCTAGCCTGGCGGCTCCAGCGGGGCGGCGTGCTCGGCTGGTCGCTCGGCTTCTTCCTGGCCGGCGTGGTCTACGGCGGCCTGACGGACGGCGCGGCCGACCTGGTCGGCGACAACAGGAGCGCCCGGGAGATCTTCGAGCGGATGGGCGGCCAGAGCGGGCTGACGGACGCGTTCCTCGCCTCGATGGTCGGGATGCTGGGCCTGGTCGCCGCGCTGTACGTCGTCGCGTCGGTGCTCCGCCTCCACGGCGAGGAGACCTCGGGCCGCGCCGAACCCCTCCTCGCCGGCCCGGTGAGCCGCCTGCGCTGGGCGGCCGGCCACCTGACGATCGCCTTCGCCGGCGCCGCCCTGATCATGCTCCTCGCCGGGGCGGGCTTCGCCGTCGGCTACGGCAAGGAGGTGGCCCCGATCCTGGGCGCCTGCCTGGTCCAGCTCCCCGCGGTATGGGTGATCGGCGGGGTCGCGGTCCTGCTGTACGGCCTGGCCCCCCGCCTCGCCCCGGCCGCCTGGGGCGTGGCCGTCGCGGCCCTCCTGATCGGCTGGGTCGGCCCGGCCCTCAACGCCCCCCGGCTCGTCCTCGACCTCTCCCCCTTCGGCCACCTGCCGAAGCTGCCGGGCGGCGGGATGGAGTGGACGCCGGTACTGACCCTGACCGTGCTGGCGGTGGTGCTGGCGGGGGCGGGGCTGGCCGGACTGAGGCGCCGGGACGTCACCGGCTGACCTCGGCCGGCCCGCGGGCGGTCACCCCACCTCCACGCGCAGCCCCTCCAGCCCCCGGATCACGAAGTTCGGCTTGCGCTGCGGCTCCGTCGCCAGGGTCAGGGTCGGGGCCTTCTCCAGCAGGGCCGTCATCGAGGCCGCCAGTTCGATGCGGGCCAGCGGGGCGCCGATGCAGTAGTGGATGCCGGCGCTGAAGGAGATGTGCGGGTTGTCGCGGCGGGTCAGGTCGAGGCGGCCGGGGTCCTGGAAGACGGCCGGGTCGTGGTTGGCGGAGCCGAAGAGCATGGCGATCTCGGCGCCGCGGGGGACGGTCGTACCGTCGATCTCGATGTCGTCCAGCACCCAGCGTTCGAAGAGCTGGAGCGGGGTGTCGTAGCGCATCAGCTCCTCGATCGCGGTGGGGACCAGGGAGTGGTCGGCGCGCAGGGCGGCGAGCTGGGCGGGGTTGCGGAAGAGGGCGTACCAGCCGTTGACCGTGGCGTTGACGGTCGCCTCGTGGCCGGCGTTGAGGAGCAGCACGGCGGTGGAGATCATCTCCTGCTCGGTGAGCCGGTCGCCCTCGTCGTGTGCCTCGATGAGTCCGGAGATCAGGTCGTCGCCGGGCTCCTTGCGCCGCTCGGCGATGAGTTCGCGCAGGTAGTCGGAGAACTCGACCGAGGCCCGGACCGCCTTCGCCGCCGTGTCCTCGGACGGGTTCAGCTCGTACATGCCGCAGATGTCGGCCGACCAGGGCCGCAGCGGGGCGCGGTCCGCCTCCGGGATGCCGAGCATCTCGGCGATGACGGCGACGGGGAGCGGTTCGGCGACGTCGGCGAGCAGGTCGCCGCCGCCCCGCCGGACCAGGCCGTCGACCAGTTCGCCCGCGAGCTTCGCCACGTACGGCTTGAGTTGTTCGACCGTGCGCGGGGTGAACGCCTTCGAGACCAGGCGGCGGATGCGGGTGTGGTCCGGCGGTTCGAGGTCGAGCATGCCGTGGTCGTTGAGCGTGCGGAACGGCTCGTGCTCCGGCACGGGCGCCGTCCGCCCGAACTCCTCGTGCGTGAACCGGTGCTGGTACGCCCGCCCCAGCCGCCGGTCGCGCAGCAGCGCCGAGACGTCGGCGTGGTGCGGAACCAGCCACTGGTTCGTGGGCTCGAAGTACTGCACCCGGCCCTGGGCGCGGAGCTCGGCGTAGGAGGGGTACGGGTCGGCCAGGAAGTCCGGGTCCCAGGGGTCGAAGGCTGCCATGGACGGACGTTAGACCGCCGGTCCCGGCCCTGACCAGGGGTGTCCGGAGGGAGCGGGGCCGACAGCATGTACGTATGGTGCGAACCGGCAGCAAAAACCCGCAGCGCATATAAAATGACGGCATCGCAGCACGGCGGGTTTCCGCCACGGGGGCCGGGGGACGGGGGCTCGCTTGCCCGCAGCAGAGGGTGACCGGAGCAGGGGTGCGAGAGAACCCACCTTCCAGGAACGCGTCGACGCGCTGTGCGTGTCGGTCGGCGACGGCACCCGGCGGGTGGATCTCAACTCCCTCCGGGAGCTGGTCGAGTCCGACCCGGAGCAGACCGCGGTCACGTGCAGGTCCTGTGTCCGCCGGGCCGTCGGACGGGGCCGCCACTGGCACGGATACGCACAGGTCGCGCTGACCCTGGCCCAGCTCTACGAGAGCATCTTCGACGACGACACCCTGACCATCTGGGTCACCGACGAGTTCGAGCGGGCCGGCGTCACCGTCCAGCAGCCCCGCATGGCCGTCCTCGACCCGGAGACCGGCGACCTGTCCGGTCCCGACGACCACCCCGACGACCGTCCCGTGGTCCTCGACGTCGAACGGCGGCTGATCGACTCCGGGGACATCTATCCGCTGGTCTCGTTCTTCTCCCACCACCCCGACCCCGACGGCCGGGACCGGGAGCAGGTGCGGCGGCTCCGCGAGCACCGGTGCCGGGTGATGTTCACCTTCGACATCCCGACGACGGACCCCAGGGAGGTGTGGGAGGTTCCGGAGGTGCGGGCCTACGTCGCCCTGCTCGCCGAGCGGATGCCGTACCTGCCCTACTACTTCCTGCCCCGCGAGTTCGGCACGCTGTTCACCTGGCTGGCCTGTCTGGCACCGCAGGAGGCCAGATCCGGCGGCGGCATCCAGCTCCTGCATCCCGACGTCCTGCTGCACGCCGCCCTCGCCTACCACTACACCTGGCGCTTCGCGCAGTGGCTCGGCGACGACCCCGACGCGGTGGTGCGGGAGGTGTTCTCCACGCTGCCCGAGGAGTTCATGCCGTACGTCCGCGAGATGCACCGCCGACTGGAGGAGCAGCTCGGCGATGCCCTCTGACGACACCTACGCCCAGCCGTACGCCGACGGGGTCGAGACCGTGACCGCTGTCCTGGACGGGCGGCTGGCCAGGACCGACGCGGCGGAACTGCTGCGGCGCCCGCTGGACGGCACGGCCCGGCTGCACCTGCGGCACGCCGAGGTCGTCCGGCTCGGGGAACTCATCGAGCAGGCCCAGAGCATCGAGCGGACCCGCGCGCTCACCGACCTGGCCGCGGTGGCCGCCGAGCCCCTCGGAGCCGGGGCGCGCGGGAACGTCCTGGGCCAGGGAGCGGCCCGGCTGCTCGACCTCAAGGCACCCCGGACGGCACTGGCGCTGCTCGACGAGGCCCGGCCGCTGCTGGCCGGCGACGCCCTCCTCGCGCTGGAGGCCGGGAAACTCCGGCTGCGGGCCCTGTGCGACCTCGACCGCCGCGCGGACTTCGAACGCGACCTGCCGGCGTTCCTGGCGGAGGCGGAGCGCCTCGGCGGCGACGCCGACCTCTGCACGGTCCTGTACGACCGGGCGCTGCTGGCGTCCCGGGCCGGGGACCACGGGAGCGCGCTGCACAGCGTGCGCGAGGCCCGCCGGATCCGGGCGGGGGTCGCCGCGGAGGACAGCGGGTACGTGCGCAGCCCCGCCTCGTTCGCGCTCCAGCACGCCCTGATCGCCCGGCAGAGCGGACGGTTCGAGGAGGCGCTCGGTGCCCTGGAGGACATGCGGAGCCTCGCGCTCGCGGCCGGGCAGCGGCCGGCCGCGGCCTGGGCCCTCAGCGAGCTGGGCATCACCTGGGACCTGCTCGGCGACGGCCGGCGGGCCGAGGAACTCCTGACGGAGGCGGCCGAGGAGGCCGAGCGGACCGGCCGCCGGGACTGGGCCGACCACTGGCGGCACCGGACCCCCGACCAGCCGCGGTACGGCGACGGCGAGGAGTCCGCGCCCTGGCACCGCGCCGCGTCCCTCATGCTCACGGCGCCCGACCGGGCCGCGGACGCCATCCCCCTGCTGCGTACGGCGATCGCCACGGCACGCGCCTCCCACCAGCCGGATCTGGAGGCGGACGCCCGCAACCAGCTCGCCGCCGCGTTCCAGCAGTGCGGCCGGCCGGAGCAGGCACAGCTGGCGCTGCGGGCGGCCATCGCCACCACCCGGCGCTCCGGCGACCTCCTGCGCGAGGTCCGCTACGTCACCAACCTCGCCCGCCACCTCCTGTTCGAGGGCGAGACCGAGGACGACGTCGAGGACGCCCGGAAGGAGATCGCCTCGGCCCTCGAACTCGGTGAACGGCTGCGCGCGGACGCGGCCACCGTCGAACTCGGCCAGAACGTCGCCATCACGCTCGCCCGCGCCTACGACACCGCGATCCTCGTCGCCGCCGCCCTGTACGAGGTCGGGCTCGACGCGGCCGACGCGACCTACGCCGGCCTCGCGCGCAGGCAGCCCGAGGAGCTGCTGGAGCTGGGCCAGCGGGCCCGTGCCGCCACGATGACCGAGGCGCTGCGCGTCGGGCAGATCGTGGAGCACCATGCCGACGCGGCCCCGGAGTTGGTGCCGGCGATGCTCGGACTGCGCGCCGCGGAGGCCGCCGTACAGCTGGCGGCCGCGCGGTCCGGGAACCTGGCGTCGGCGCTCTCGGCACGGGACCGGTCCGCGGCACGGCTCACGGCCACCGCGGGTTCCGCCGGGGTGTCCCTGGCGGTGAGCGCCGAGCCGGTGCCGGCCGGCGAGCTCGCCGCCGCGCTGCGGCCGGGTGAGGTCCTCGTCGACCTGCTCACCGTCCCCGAGGGCGTGGTCATCACCTGCCTCACCCCCGCCGGGCGGTCCGCGGTCGAACTCGTCCGCTGGCCGGAGGAGGACCGGCGCGGCATGCTCCTGCGGCTCAGGCGCGCCTACCGGGAGCGGCTGGGCGCGCACCCCGACGACCTGGCGGAGACCCGGCTGCTGCTCCGGTCCGCCCTGGCCGACCTGGACACGGCTCTGCTGGCCGCGGTGCGGGACACCGTACGGCGGGTGTCCCCCGACCCGCCCCGGCGGATGCTGGTCAGTCCGGAGAACGAGCTGTTCCATCTGCCGTACTGGCAACTCTCGGCCGGGCCGGACGGGCCGACCGGGCCGGACGGCTGTGTCGTGAGCGTCCTGCCCACACCGGGCGCCCTGCCGCTGCTGCGGGCCAGGCACCGCGACGCGCGGCGCCCGTGGATCTCGGTGGGCGACCCGTCGGGGACGCTGCGCCATGCCGCCCGGGACCTCTCCCCCGAGCTGGGTTACCTGCCGTGTCCCCCGGAGACCGGGGCGCTGCTGAGCACGCTGCCCGGCGCGGGCCGCGTCCACTTCGCCTGCCACGGGAGCTTCGACGAGGACAACTCGCACCTGTCGGGGCTGGAGGTGCTCCCGGCCCCGGGTGCGGAAGCCGATCCGCTGGGCGCGCCGCCCGGGGACGGTGCCGGCCCCCTGGGCCGCTTCACGGTGGCGCAGATCTCCGGCCGGCTGCACCTGCCGCACTGCGCCCTGGTGGTCCTCTCCGCCTGCACGTCGGGCCTGCCCCGGCTGCACCCGGCGAGCGAGTTCACCGGCCTGCCGGGGGCGTTCCTGATGTCCGGCACGCGCAACGTCGTCGCCTCCCTGTGGCCGGCCAGCGACGCGGCGGCGGCCCTGCTGATGCGCTCCTTCTACACCGCACTGGACGACGACCGTCCCGCCACCTCCGTCGGCAGCCCGTCCGTCACCCCGGCCGGCAGCCCGTCCGCCGCGCTGGCCGCGGCGCGGCGGCGGCTGGCCGGGACGAGCCGCGCGGAGGCGGCGGAGCTGCTGGGCACCGACGAACTCCCGCCCTTCGACCCGCCGTTCGCGGAGACCGTGTACACCGACTGCTTCCAGCACTACGGAGTCGACTGATGAACGACCCCTCCCGCGCGTTCGTCCGTGCCCTCGCCGGCGTGTGGGGCCCGGACTACTGGGTCACCTGGCATCCCTCGTCCCGGCTGGCGCTCGGCGCCGTCGGTCCGGCCCGGTATCCCGGAATCGTCCCCATCGACAAGCTTCCGGACGACGGCACCGTGCCGCCCGAGGTGACGCCGAACGGCCGCTCCACCCTGACCTGGAACACGGAAGGGGCCGTCAAGGTCTCCTTCCGGGGGTCGGCGGGGGCCGCCGACCCGGCGGGCGCCCTCGCGGACGTCCGGGCGGGCGCCGTCGTGGAGTTCACCCGCAAGAACGCCCTGCTCGTCGTCTACCGAGGGCTGACCGAGACCCGGCTCGCCGACCAGCCGCGCCTGGCGCAGGCGCTGCTCAGGCGCTACTGGGCCGGTGACTGGGACCCGGACTGGTGTGTCGTCAGCCATCTGGTGACGGCGCGGTCCGGCACCGTGCTGATGGCGGCCGACAAGGGCGCCACGGTCGAACTCGGCGCGAGCGGCTCCGCCACCGCCGGGCCCGCCGCCCTGGCCGACCTGGCCACGCAGGTCAGCGCCACCCGGTCCGCCGCGTTGCAGTGCGAGCTGGTGGGCCGCGAGCTGACCCCCTTCTACCGGGTGCTCCGGCTGCGCCGCAGGTTCCTGCGCGGCATCGAGGCCGAGTACGGAGCCCGCGGCCTGCGGACCCCGGCCGGCCGCCCGGCCGAGGTACCGCCGGGCCTCCTGCACGAGGTCGAGAACGCCCCGGACGCGGCCCTGGAACACCCGACCCAGCCGACACCACCGCCGGACACCGAGGGGAACGCGGGCTGACACGGGCCGTCCGGCAGGGCTCAGGCGGCGGGCAGGTTCCAGTACTGCCAGGCGTAGGGGCCGCAGTTGCGGAGGTTGATACCCGCGTGCTCGCTCGGGTCACCGCTGTTCTGGATGCTCAGGCACTGGTTGTTGACCTCGGTGCGCAGCCGGTCGCCGTCCTTGTACCAGCGCTGGTTGGCCAGCCCGTGGCAGTCGCCGACGACTTGGGCGGCGGCGTTGACCTCGCCGTTCCTCACGTCGAGGCATTGCTGCTCGGCGCCGTTGACGAGCTTCCTGCCCGACCAGTACCAGAGCTGGTTGCCGGTACCGGCGTTGCAGGTCTGCACCTCGACGTTGTCGCCGTTGGAGGCGAGGCACTTGCCGTTGAGGTGCGTGGTGATCTGGAAGTACTGCGGCACCGCCGTCGCCTGCACGGGCAGGGCGGTGACGACCAGGGGGACAGCGGTCAGCGCGAGCACGGCGAGGCCGCGCTCCAAGTGCTTGATCATGATCTTCTGTGTAGCGGCGCCCCACCTGCCGCCGACAGACCGCGAGCCGGGGCTTCACCCGATCGGCGGAGCGGTTTCACCGGGTCCGGTTGATCGTCGCGTGGGCTGCCTTCACTCGTCCGACGCGGCCTTGAGGTGCCCGACGAGCGCGGCGAAGGCGGGGGCGGGGAAGGTGAGGGGGGCGCGGGTGGGGGATTTGGAGTCGCGGACGGCTATTCGAGGGGGGAGGGGGGCGATCTCGACACAGGCGTCCCCGTCGCCTCCGCCGGAGTAGGTGGACTTCCGCCAGTTCATCGCAGTTCCTTGGCCAGTCGGTGAATGAAGTCACGCGACGCGGTGGGGTCCAGCGACGCTGACTGCACCCTACGGAAGAGCGTACGAAGCTGTTCCAGTCGTGGCTGCTCATCGATGTACCGCGCGCCCGTGGGGGCATCCCTGAGTGCCGTGTCCAACTGGTGCACCGGAGCGCCCAGATACAGCATCGAGGCCCCGGCGCCCGCGAAGTGCTCCCGCTCGACGGGGATGACCCGCACGGTCACCTGTCTCGCCTCGATCTTGTCCAGGATGAAGCGGAGTTGAGTCAGCGAGGCCTGGCGGTCGGACACATGCACCCGCAGGCCGAACTCGTGGACGATCGTCTCGTACGGGGTCGGGTCGTCGCGTTCGATGACAGCACGGCGCTGCATACGGTGCTCCGCCCTGAGGGCCACCTCTTCCTCGGACAGACCCGGATTCGTGTAGCCGAACACCGAACGGGCGTAATCGGCGGTCTGCAACAGCCCCGGGACGTAGTGGATCACTACCTCGCGCAGGTAAGCCGCATGATGCTCGGCCTCGGCTCCGTCCAGGAACGCCTGGGGAAGGACGTCCCGGTAGTCCTCCCACCAGCCTCGCGTGCGATCCGTCGCCATCGCGACCAGCGCCTCGATCAAAGGCTCGTCCGTACAGGCGTAGTTGGCGGCCAGGCGGCGCACACGCTTGGCGCTCACCCCTACGGTGCCGGACTCGATCTGGCTCATCTGGACGGCGTCGGCCTCCAGCAGCCCGGCCGCCTCCTTGGCCGTCATGCCCGTCGCCTCGCGCAGTTTCCGCAGTTCAGCGCCTAGCCGCACCCGCCGGGCCGTGAGATGCCTCTTCGGCGGCAACCGGGCCTCCCTCGCTCCAACTTCCCCGTGGACGTACCTCGTTAGAGGGTCAGAATACGGCAGCGGGTTGCACTTTCCTAAGTATAGGAAATACCGTCAGTGACGCGACGCACACGCTGCGAAACTCCGGGACCCCGGAAGCGCACCGCTCCGCCCTGCCACGGCGGCTGCGGCAATGCCACCGTCCGGCGACCGCAACCCCCCACCACCCGAACGGAGTTCACGCATGCCCGAAAGCGGCTCCTGGGAGTACTCCCTCTACCTCCCCAACGACCCCCGAGCCGTCCCGATCTGCCGCCGTACCCTGCGGCTGATCCTCACGATGCACGGCCTGATCTCGCTGGCCGACACGGCGGAACTGCTCGCGGCGGAGCTGGTCACCAACGCCGTTCGGCACACGAAGGGCCTGGTGGCCCTGCGGGTGCGCCGGGCGGGCGGGGTGCTGCGGGTCGGCGCGTGGGACGCGGACCCCGAGCCTCCCGTTTTTCCCAGCGGGTCGAACGCGCCCGCCGAGGGCGACGAAGAGGACGGCGGCAGAGGCCTCACCCTCGTCCGGGCATGCTCCGACCTGTGGGGGTGGCAGCCGTTGTCGCGGTTCGGGAACCGGGGCAAGTACGTGTGGTGTGACCTTGTCGCGGCGTGAGGCGCCTGCCGAGGTCCGCCGCCCACGGAGGCGGCCCGGTACGGTGAGAGTCACATCGCGAAACGGAGCCGACGCCATGACCACCCAACCGGAAGCGCCCGGCCAGTCCCAGCTCCCCCCCATGCGCACCATCGGAGAACTCCGTGCCGCGCTCACCATGGGCTACGGCTTTCCCGGCGACGCCGACGACTTCGAGGCCGAGCTGGCGCGCGAGATCAACCATGCCGATCCCGCGGATCTCTCCGGGGTGGTCCACGTCGTGGAGGAGTTCCGCGGTCGCGTCGTCGCGCGCCAGGACCCCGAGTTCGACACAGCCGTTGCCGCGGCCGTCGCCGGAATCCGCAAGACCCGGGAAAGCGGCCGGTGAGCGACGACCGGTTGCCGGTCGTCGCCGAGATCACCGGCGAGGCGCACGCTCGCTGTCTCGCCATCGGCGGCGGAGCACTGCAGGCGGTCGAGGCGCTGCGAGCCGAACTGGAGAAGAGCCCGGAACTCGGCCGCCGAGCACAGAGCGCCGTCGGGGGCATGAAGATCTACACGACCCGCCTGGAAGGCAACGGAGTCCGGCCCACGCTCACCGTCACCTACGTCTACGACGCTCCTCCTCCCGAGCCGGGCCTGATCCGTATCGCTCTCGTCTCGCCCGTGCGCTTCGCCGGTGGCGACACCGGACTCTGAGGCGCTCGGGGTCAGGACGTGTAGCGCCGGTCCGCCAGGGACTGCTGGGGGCGGTCGGTGGGGGGCCAGGGCGGGGTGGCGGGGGTGAGGGGTTCCGGGGTGGTCCGGTCGCGCTGGCCGCCCACGACCTCCGGGTCGAACATGACGATCGCCGCCGCCAGGACCAGGGCCGCCACCGGGCCTGCCAGCATGACCAGGAGGAAGGCGAGCAGGCTGGTGGAGGACTGGCCGCCGGCCTGGGTCTGGGCGACGTGGACGCTCACCGCGGCCATGCCGGTGTAGTGCATGGTCGCGACGGCCGCGCCCATCACCAGGCTGGCTCCGACGGTCGCCCAGACCGCGCTGATCGACACCGCCGCCCAGAGCGCGGCGGTCGCGGCGACCACGGCGATCACCACGGAGAGGACGACGACCGCGGTGTTGTAGTGCACGGTGCCGCCGCTGTTCATCGCGGTCATGCCGAGGTAGTGCATCGCCGCCACGCCGAGCCCGGTGATGAGGCCCGCGGTGCCCAGGGTGACCGGGCCGGCGCCCCGGTAGCCGACCAGGAAGACGCCGACGGCGACCACCGCGATGGCGACGAACAGGCTCAGCACCGTCCGGCCGGTGTCGTAGCTGACCAGAGCACCGTCCACGCTGAAGCCGATCATCGCGATGAAGTGCATGGTCCAGATGCCGCAGCCGAGGGAGACCGCCCCCAGGGCGAGCCAGCCGAAACGTTTCTCCCCACGGCCGCGGCCGATGGAGCGGGTCGTGCAGCGCAGGGCCAGCACGGCACCGAGGCAGGCCATCAGGTACGCGGCTATCGGGGTGATCAGGCCGTAGTGGAACTCGGACACGTCAGCGGTCATCGCGGCAACTTTCTTCACGCGAAACGGGGACGATGGGGAAGGTGGGGACGGGAGACGGCTGGAACCAGCCACCTGGCTGGTTCCTTCACCATTCAAACACAACTTGAGCGCGCTGTGTCCACACCTGTACCGCCTGCGATCGAATCGCAACAACGACTGTGCGCGGCGACCGTGCGCCTGGCATGTGCGTTTCCTGTGCTACCCCGGGGTCACCAGCCGTGCCTCGTAGGCGAACACCGCCGCCTGCGTACGGTCCCTGAGGCCCAGCTTCACCAGGATCCGGCTGACGTGGGTCTTCACGGTCGACTCGGCCACCACCAGCCGCTCCGCCATCTCCGCGTTGGACAGGCCCTGGGCGATGAGGACCAGGACCTCGGTCTCGCGGTCGGTGAGGCCGCCGTAGGCGGCGTGGGCCGCGGGCATCAGGCGCGGGGTGTCGGAGAGCCTGGAGAACTCCGTGATCAGGCGCCTGGTGACCGAAGGCGCCAGGAGGGCCTCGCCGGCGGCCACCACCCGGACGCCGTCGGCGAGTTGGCGGGCCGAGGCGTCCTTGAGGAGGAAGCCCGAGGCGCCGGCGCGCAGGGCCTGGTAGACGTACTCGTCGAGGTCGAAGGTGGTCAGGACGAGGACCTTCGCCGTGCCGTCGGCCGCGACTATCTCGCGGGTCGCCTCGATGCCGTTCAGCTCGGGCATGCGGATGTCCATCAGGACCACGTCGGGGGCGAGTTCCCGGACGCGGTCCACCGCCTCACGGCCGTTGACCGCCTCGCCGACGACCTCGATGTCCGGCATCGCGTTCAGCAGGACCGAGAAGCCCTCGCGCACCATCATCTGGTCGTCCGCGATCAGGACGCGGATGGCTCGGTCGGTCATGCGTCGCCTTCACGGGTGGTGGCCACGGGGAGGAAGACCGTCACCTCGTAGCCGCCCTCGGCGGTCGGGGCCGCCGTCATCTCGCCGTTCAGCATGGAGACCCGCTCCCGCATACCGGTGATGCCGTGGCCGGCGCCCGGGGACGGCTTGACGAGGGCGGGCCGCGGCGGCGGGCCGTTGACCACGCGCAGGCCCAGGCCGCCGATGACATAGCCGATCTCGACGCGGGCGCCCGCTCCCGGCGCATGGCGCAGCGTGTTGCTCAGCGCCTCCTGGACGATCCGGTACGCCGACAGCTCCACGCCCTGCGGGAGTTCACGGACCGCGCCGGTCACCCCCTTGTCCACGGTGAGGCCCGCCTCCCGCACGTTGTCGAGCAGCGCGTCCAGGTCGGCGAGGGTGGGCTGCGGGGCGTCCGGCGCCTCGTAGTCCTCCGCGCGGACCACGCCGAGGACGCGGCGCAGTTCGGTGAGCGCCGCCACCGCGTTCTCCCGGATCGTGACGAACGCCTTCTCCAGCTCGGGCGGCGGGTTCTCCACCCGGTAGGGGGCGGCCTCCGCCTGGATGGCGACCACGGACATGTGGTGGGCCACCACGTCGTGCAGTTCGCGGGCGATCGTCGTGCGCTCCTCGAGGAGCGTGCGCCGGGAACGCTCGTGTGCCGTCTGCGTCTGCTGCGCGGTCACCGTCTGCTCGGCCTCCCTGCGGATCTGCCGGATGGTGAGCGCCAGCAGGGCTATCGCGGAGGCGACCAGCATCGAGCCGACGTCGTTGTCGTAGTGGCCCGCGCCGAGGAGCTGGACGCTCACGACACCGTAGAACGCGGTGATCGCCCACATCCAGGCCGCCGTGCGCGGGCGGGTGCGGACCGCGACGACCGTGAGCACCACCAGGTGGGAGAGGAAGTTGCCCGGCTGCCACGGCCATTCGTCCCAGGCGCTGGACAGCACGGCGCCGATCCAGGTCACGACGAGGGACAGCCAGAAGGCGGCGACCGGACGCGCCAGCGTGAGCAGCACCGGCGCCAGGACGAGCAGCCCGGACAGCAGGGCCATGGCGGGCCCCTGCGACTGCCGGTCCGCGACGGACACCAGCAGCGCCAGCACGCCGGCCGCGGCCACCGCCAGATGCGTGGTCCAGGGCGCGTACGCGCGCAGCGGGGCGGGCAGCCGGCGGGCGAACGGCCGCTCGGTGCTCAGCGGCGGCAACGGCCGGTAGGCGAAGGCGTCCTGGAACAGGTCCTGCCGCAACCTGCCCAGGGCGTCCAGCACCGCCCGGACCTCCGGGCTGCGCGGCTTGTACGGCTCGAACGCGCCGTCGGGTGGCTGCGGCGGCAGCGGCTGCGTGTGGGTCGTCTCGGTCACGTACCCGACCGTAGGCGCCGGACGGGGTCACCGTCGTCACCAGTGAGAAGGGTCCTGCGGCCTCCCTCTCAGGTACTACGCGAGGCCGGCCGGGCTCACCAGGCCAGTTGGGCGATCTCCTCCGCCGCCACCGCGCAGGCGTCCGCCGCCGGGTCGATGAGGGGGAAGTGGCCGACCTCCTCCAGGAGCGTCAGGCCCACCACCTCGCCCGCCTTCGCCGCCGCGTCCGCGTAGGACTCGGCGACCGCCTGCGGGACGACCACGTCCGTACGGCCCTGGACCAGGGTGGTCGCGATGCCGGTCGGCAGCAGCAGCGCGGGGTCGGCGTAGGGCTGGCGGTCGGCGAACTTCTCGTCGCCGCCGAGGAGTTGCAGGGCCGCGTTGCCGCAGACGTCCAGCTTCTCGGCCATCGCGAAGTCCGCGATCGGCGCCAGCGCCACGACACCCCGCAGCGGGGCGGGGCCCGAGGTGCGCCAGACGGCGTCCGCCGGGAGGACGTGCCGTGCCGCCGCCCAGAGCGCCAGGTGGCCGCCCGCCGAGTGGCCGGTGAGGACCGTACGGCGCAGGTCCGCCTGCGGCACCGCCGTGCGGACCAGGTCCGGCAGGGCGTCCAGCGCCGCCGCCACGTCGTCGAAGGTGTCCGGCCAGCGGCCCGCCACCGGGGCCGTACCGCCCTGCGCGGGGAGCTTCGCGCCGCGCCGGTACTCGACGTTGGCCACCGCGAAACCGCGCCGGGCCAGGTAGTCGGCGAACGGGGTGATGTGGCCGCGGTCGTACGGCGCACGCCACGCGCCCCCGTGCAGGACCACCACCAGCGGGGCCAGCGGGTCCTCGGTACGCGGGGCGTAGAAGTCGATCACCTGGTCGGGATGGTCGCCGTAGGCGGCCGTGGCGTCCGGCGCGACGTGCGGGTGCGAGAAGGCCGACTCCTCCTCGGCGGCGGCCCGTACTGCTGCGTCGTCGTCCGGCATGCTCCAACCTCTCAGAAACGTAAGTGTGTTGGCGGACCAGGTGGGGAAATCGGCCGTTGGCCGGGACGGTATCAGCCCGGTGACGTGCGGGGACACGCGGATGTCACGCACGGTGAGGATTGCTCGGTTCTGTACCGTCCCGGCCCCTGCCCGGGGATGACTATGTCGCCATGTCGCCAGACGAGAGCCGCTCCCGGCGCCGTCCGCTCAGGATCAGGTCGGCCGCAGGCTCGTGCTGGGCCGAACGGCGACATCCCGATGGGAACCCCGTGGTTCTCGCCCGTCACCCGTTCCCCGCGTTGGCCTCCGAGGGATTAGGGATCATTTCGCGAGGTATGACCCCGCTTTCATCCCGTGCACGCTCTGTATTGGGGGAGATCATGGAAACCCTCGCGCTGATCGCGACGGCCCTGGCCGCAGGGGCCGCCGCCGGAGTGCAGGACAGTACGTCCGAGGCCGTAAGCAGTCTGTACGCTCACCTGCTCCAACGGGTCCGGGAGCGGCTGGGCAGGCGGTCGGCCGAACTGGACGACGCGATCACGGCCCAGCGGGACAGGGACACCTCCGCCCCGGACCCGGTGGCTCCCGAGCTACGTCGGTTGCTGGAGGCTGTCCAGGCCGGACAGGACGAGGAACTGCGGGCACTCGCCGACGGGGTACTGCAGCAGCGGGCGGGTGCGCGGGGCGGCAGCGTCTGGAACGTGCGGCTCAGCAACAGCCCGGGCACCGGCTTCGGCGACGGCTTGTACCAGAGGAACACCTACATCATCGGCTCGGCGCCACCGGTGACGCCAGGGGAGGAGTGAAGGTGAGGCTCCTCGGGTGGATTCTCGTCGGGCTCGTCGTCATTCGGGTGGGTGCCTGGGTTCTCGCGGGAGCGGGGCATGTGTCCGCGGTCGCGGCGGGTGTCCTGGCAGATGCGGTGATGGACGCGGTCGTGTTCGCGGCCTGGACGGTGGCCGCTCTGGCCGGCCTGTGGCTGCTTGCCGCGCTCGCACACGGGGCTGCCGAACTTCACGACCGGCGCAACCTGAAGCGGCGGGCGGCTCGACCCGTACGCCCGGTCGCCGCATCTCCCCGTCCCGCCCCCGAGGAAGCGGCTCCGGCCACCTCGCCGATGCCGGCCGCCGGCGACCCCGTGGTCGATCCCCTGACCGAGCCCGTGCTCGAACAGCCTGTCCTGGGACCGGTGGAGCACCTGACCAAGATCGGTGAGCTGCTCGGCAACCGCGATCCCGGCGGGTCCGGTCGTGATGCCGGGCCGGTGATCGGAGCGGTTCCGCCGACGCTGCCGTACGACGAATTCGGTCCTGGCAGGTCCGGTGATGAGGACCATTGGCTGCCGGTCACGAAAGTCCGGTCGGCGACGCCGCCGAGTCCCGTCAGCGAGGACGCGCCGATCATCAACCGGCGCCATGTTCCGATGGCCGTATCCGCGCCCCAGAACCCCCCAACGCCGCCGCCGTCGATCCCCCGGACCCCACAGGTCCTACCAGCGCCACCGGCCCCACCGGTCCCGGCGTTGCTCGTCCTCGCCTGCCGTGGGGTCCAGATCGGCGATGAAAACCAGCAGTTCAACACATACACGTACAAACTTCACGAACCCACCGTGGACTTCGCGAAGGTCCTGGGCCGCCCAGCCGTGCGCGATGCCTTGAGCCGTCTGATCATGGACCCGGAGAACGACGAGCTCCGCGCCAAGGCGGCAGAGGCGTTGTGCGCGGGCAAATGGACCCTGAAAGAGAAGGAGTTGCTCGATCTCGGGCCGCTCGGCAGGCGGTCCCCGCACTCCGATGTCACCCGTGATCTCAAGGCGATGCAGGGATTCATCACCGTACGCAACTGCCAAGGAGTCCAGGCGGGGAACAGGTGCTACCAGCGGAACGACTTCGTCTACGTCTGCCCTCGGGCGACCGTCAACGCCTCTTCCCTGCTCAAAGCACATCCAGAGGTGGCGAGTTCGCTGATCGACGCCGTGGTCACGCCATCGCAGAAGGAGTGGAAGGAACCGGGCGAGAAGCTGAACGCCGCGGTGCGTGCCGCGCTCAATTCACCCGAGTCACTCGACGCGATCCCGGACCGGTCGATCAACGTCAGCCCCCGGAGCTCCGGTGTCCTACGCGACCATGACGGGGTCAGCATCGGAAACAGGTGCCGCACCGCCGCCTTCAAAGCCGTCATGGTCGAGCTCAGGAAGCCAAGCAACCTGCCCGAGTGCGTGGTCAAGGAGTCCAGGCGCCTGTGGGCAGCCCAACTACGACGTCAGGTCTCGCCGAGGCGGGAGCCTCCGTCCTCGCCGTCTGTGCCACCTGCGCCTTCAGAGCCCTCCGGGCCGTCCAGGCCGTCCGAACCTTCTGCGAACGCATCGCGCCCGAGCGTCCCGAACGAACCGCGCCCGAGCGCCACGAGCGCGCCTGACCCGGACAGGCTGCCGCCGCCCCATCGCCCACGAAGCCCGAACCGCGGGCCGGAACCTCCGTCGGGTCCCGAAAGCCCCTCGTCGGGACGGGGGTTCGGTCTCTAGTGCTGTGACTGCACAGGTTCGCCGGGTCGGCGGTCATGGCGGTTGGATGTGCGGTGACATCCGCTCCGACCGCTGGAGGTGGGGACGGCCTGAACGACCCGGCGAACCCAGGGGGTCACAGCGCTAGCTCCCCAGCACCTCTCCCAGCACCCGGGCCGCCCGCTCCGTGTCCGCGAAGCCGACGTAGAGCGGGGTGAAGCCGAAGCGGAGTACGTCGGGGTGGCGGAAGTCGCCGACCACGCCGCGGTCGATCAGCCGCTTCATCACGTCCCCGGCGTCGGGGCAGCGCAGCGCGATCTGGCTGCCGCGCCGCTCGTGGGCCACCGGGGTCACGCACTCGACGCGGCCGGCCGGCACGTACGCCTCGACGCACTCCAGGAAGAAGTCCGTCAGGGCGAGCGACTTGGCGCGTACGGCCGCCACCGGCACCTCGTCCCACACCTCCAGCGCCGCCTCCAGGGCGAGCATGGAGAGGATGTCCGGGGTGCCGACGCGACCGCGCACCGCCCCGTCCGCCGGTTCGTACGCCGGGCGCATCCCGAAGGGCTCGGCGTGCGAGTTCCAGCCGGGCAGCGGGGAGTCGAAGCGGTCCTGCAACTCCCGCCGTACGTAGAGGTACGCCGGCGAACCCGGGCCGCCGTTCAGGTACTTGTAGGTGCAGCCGACCGCCAGGTCGACCCCGTGCTCGTCGAGGCCCACCGGCAGCGCGCCCGCGCTGTGGCACAGGTCCCAGACGGACACGGCCCCGGCCGCGCGGATCGCGGCGGTGAGGGAGGGCAGGTCGTGGAGGCGTCCGGTGCGGTAGTCGACGTGGTTGAGGAGTACGGCCGCGGTACGGTCGCCGAGCGCCGCGGGGACCTCGGCGGGCGTCACCGGCCGCAGGGTGCAGCCCGTCAGGCGGGCCGCCGACCCGGCGATGTAGCCGTCCGTGGGGAAGGACGTCGCGTCGGCCAGGATCTCGTCGCGGCCCTCCCCCGCCAGCCGTACCGCACCCACAAGTGCCTTGAAAATGTTGACACTTGTCGAGTCGCCGACCACGATCTGCCCGGCCGCCGCGCCGACCAGCGGGGCGATCCGGTCGCCGATCCGCTCCGGCGCCGTCCACCAGCCGCTCTCGTCCCAGGACCGGATCCGCAGCTCGCCCCACTGCCGCCGGACGACGTCCTCGACTCGGCCGGGGACGTGCGCGGGCAGGGCGCCCAGGGAGTTGCCGTCGAGATAGACGCCCGCGGCGTCGGCCGCACGATCGGACGCGGTGTCGAGGACGAAGCGGTCGCGCAGCCCCGCCAGCCCGTCCTCCGCGTCCAGCTTCTCCGCCCTCAGGGCCAGCTCAGACATGGGACCTCGCCGTCCACAGCTCCGGGAACACGTTCTTGCGGGCGCGCTTCTCCAGCCAGGCGACCCCGGCCGAGCCGCCGGTGCCGGGCTTGGCGCCCATCGCGCGGCGGGTCGCGACCAGGTGGTCGTTGCGCCAGCGCCAGACGAGCTCGGCGACGTCGGTCAGCGCCTCGCCGAGGCGGGCGACGTCGGCGTCCTCGGCGCCGGAGTAGACGGCGGTCCAGGCGGCCTCGACGGCGTCGGAAGGTGTATACGGCAGTGATATGTCACGTTCCACCAGCACCGCGTCCGGGATCGGGTACCCCCGCCGCCCCAGCAGCCGCACCACCTCGTCGTACAGGCTCGGCTCGTGCAGCGCCTTCTCCAGCTCCGCGTGGACGCGGGGCGCGCCGCGGTGCGGGACGAGCATGGACGCGGACTTCTCGCCGAGCAGGAACTCCATCCGCCGGTACATCGCCGACTGGAAGCCGGAGCCCTCGCCGAGGGCGGAACGGTAGGAGTTGAACTGGGCCGGGGTGAGCTGGCCGAGCGGCTTCCAGGAGGCGTTCAGCGCCTCCAGCTCGCGGGTGGAACGCTTCAGCGCGGCGACCGCGGTCGGGATGTCGTCGCCGCGCAGCGCCGCCGCGGCCGTCTCCCACTCGTGGACGATGACGGTGAACCACAGCTCCATCACCTGGGTCGTGACCAGGAAGACCATCTCTCCGGGATCGTCGGAGAGGGTGTGCTGGAGGTGGGTGAGCACGTCCGCCTTGACGTAGTCCTCGTACGGCGTCGTGCCGGCGAAGTCGAGATGCGGGGTCTCGGGCTCGTTGGTCTCTAGAGCCTCATGGGACATCGCTGTCTCCTGTTGTACTCCGGGTAGCGGTCCGCCCCTGCCGATGCCGACACGGGGGCCCCGGTCCCCACCGGCATCTTCCGCAACGTAACCCGGAAACGGCAAGGCCCGCCCGTCGGGACCCCCCGTCCGGCGGCCACCGCTCAGCCGCGGACCGTCCGCCCCCGGTACAGCCGCCCGGACATCCCCTCGAACGCCAGGTCGAGCCCGACCCCGTCGCGTTCCGCGTGGAGGTGCAGGTGGGGCTCGGTGCTGTTGCCGCTGTTGCCGACCTCGCCGAGCGGCTGACCGGCCCGGACCGTGTCCCCCTCGGCCACCGTCACCGAGCCGGGGCGCAGATGGGCGAGCTTCACGATCTCCCGGCCGGTGTCGAGGAACACATGGTTGCCGTAGGGCGGCTGGTAGCGGATCTCCCCCGGGCGCTGGTCGGCGATGCCGTCGGCGGCGGAGACCACCCTGCCGTCGCACGGGGAACGGACCGGCTGCCCGTAGGCGGCGTACGCGGTCAGCTCGCGGCCGGGCCCGGTACGGGTGCCGTACCGGCCGAGCGCGACCAGGTCGAGGGCGGCGCGCTGCTCCGGCACCCGGGCATGGTGGTTCACCGCCGGGCCGCCGCCCTGTACGACGTACCAGGCGCCCTCCAGCGGGAACCGCAGCGGCCGGGACAGCGGGGCCCGCCGCCGGTGCAGCCGGGCGGTGGCGACCAGGACACCGCCCAGGGCGAGGAGTACCGCGCCGACGGCGAGGCCGAGTACGCCGTGGCCGGCCGGGAGTCCCGGCAGCCGCCATGCCGAGGCGAGGGCGGCTGCGGCACCCGTCTCCACCGCGAGCCTGAGCGGACGGGGCTGCATCGCCGGGGCGCCGCAGCCCTCCACGACCACGTAGAACGCGGCGAGGGTCGCCAGTCCGGCGGTCCAGGCGGTGCGATCGCCGGCCGTCCACAGGGTCAGGGCGTTCCAGGCGGCGACCAGGACGAGACAGACCGCCCAGAGGAGGCGTGCGGGCAGCCGGCGCCCGGTCGGGGTGTACCGGGCGCCCTCGATGCGCAGGGCGGTGAGTTCGCCGTCGGGGGCCGTCTGGGCCCAGGCCCGCACCCGGCCCGCGCTGCCGGACACGATCAGCCCGTCCGGGCCGTCCGTCACGGTGCCGAACTCGCCGATCCGGGCGGCGGTGGCGTGCACGATCCGCTCCAGCGTCACGACCCCGACCGCCGCCGTGACCCGCGGGGCGAGCCGCGGCCACTGCTCCGGGGCGGCCGTGAGGAACCGGGTCAGGGCGAGGGCCTCCGGCGGCTGCCCGCCGGGCATCGGATCACGCACGTGTGCTCCCCCTGCCGTCACCTGTGGCCGTCACCTGTGGGACGGGCGTTCTGGAAGACGACGGGACGCGGGGTGAGGTTCTCGGCGGTGGCAGACTGGCGCCATGACGACGCACAAGAACCTGCTCGGTGGTCCGGAGCCGACGTATCTGCCGGAGAACGAAGAGGCGTACCGCCTGCTGGACGAGGAGTCCCTGACTCCCGCCGAGGTCGCAGCACGGTTCCCGACCTTCTCGCCGGCCTGGGCGCTGCTCGCCGAGGAGGCGTTCGGACGCGGCGCGGTCGTCGAGTCGTACGCGTACGCCCGCACCGGCTACCACCGTGGGCTGGACGCCCTGCGCCGCGCCGGCTGGAAGGGGCACGGCCCCATCCCCTGGGAGCACCGGGCCAACCAGGGCTTCCTGCGCTGTCTCGCCGCGCTGGGCCGCGCCGCCGGGGAGATCGGTGAGAAGGACGAGCACGAGCGGTGCTGGCAGTTCCTGAAGGACAGCAGCGCGGAGGCGTACGCCGAACTGCACGGATAGCACGCGGGCGGTCGCGCGCGCCTCAGGTTCCGGGGCGCCCGGCGGCCGTCCAGGCGGCGTACTCCTGGCGGACGTAGTGCTGCCGTCCGGGGGCGGGCGTGGTCGCGTCGGGGTACCACGGGCCGGCCACCAGGCCGGGGTGGCGGCGGTCGTGCCGGACGAGTTGCTCGGCGGTTTCCGCGGCGGCCGCGGCCGGGCCGGGGCCGCCGCCCAGGGCCATCCGGTCCATGAGGGCCGCCCGGCGCAGCAGCCAGGCCCGTTCGGCGGCCGTCGGGTCGGCCGGGGGGCCGCTGACCGGCCCTGCCTGGCGGCCGTCGCGTTCGGCGCCGAGCGCGAGCAGCTGGTGCATCTCGCGGCGCAGGTCGGGCGCGTCGGCGTAGGCCTTGTGCACCGGCGGGGCGCCGGGCTCCGTACGGCCGGTCATGCCGAGCACCTCAGGCAGGCGCGGACCTCGCGGCCGGTGCGGGTCTGGTGGATCTCGGTGGACTGGGCGAGGTACTGGACGATGCCGGTGCCGCGGCCGTGTTCGTCGGGAGCCAGGTCGCCGTGGCGGCGCCGCACCGTCGTACCGGAGTCGGTGACCACGATGTGCAGGGTGCCGTGGTCGAGGGCGAGCGAGAGGGTCATGTGCTCGCGGCCGTACCGGGCCGCGTTGGCGGCGAGTTCGTCGACGATGAGGACGGCGGAGTCCCGCTCGGTCGCGGGCACGCTCCAGGTCTCCAGCAGATCGGCCGCGAAGTGGCGGGCGGCGGAGACGTGTGCCTCCTGTGCGGGGAGGGTGAGCAGCGCCTGGTGGCGGCAGGGCGGGCCGGGCAGTGGACTCGGGCGGGGCGAATCGGTCACGAACATGGTCTTCAGGCTCTTCCGTGGAGGTGGGGTGCGGAGACCGGGACGGAGGCTGTCGCCGTCGGCGCCGGGGCGTCGGTCGGTGTGCCGGTCCTGCGGGGGCGCGCTCATTCAGTTCCACGGACGGGACACAGCCAACGGTTCGAGCCGTTCGCACCTTTTGCCGGAATTCCCGCCGGACTTCTCGCCAGCCCTCTCGCCGGACTTCACGCCGGACTCCTCGCCAGACTTCCCGCCAGACTCCTAGTCGGACTCCTCGCCGGGCATCCCGCGGGACTCCTCGCCAGACTTCCCGCCGAACTCCTCGCCAGACTCCTCGCCAGACTTCCCGCCGAACTCCTCGCCAGACTCCTCGCCAGACTCCTCGCCGGGCATCCCGCCGAACTCCTCGTCGGACTCCTCGCCGGACGTCTCGCCGGCTCCGCCGGATCAGGCGGCGGGCGGTGCCTCACGCTCGGATGGTGACCAGTTTCTGGCCGTCGCCCGCGAGGATCTCGAAGTGCTGGATGTCGCCGGGGGACATGGCGACCGCCCCTGGGACCGTGGTGCCGGGAGGGTATGCGCCGGCCAGCCAGGTGGCGCCGTCCGCTCTGGCGCCGCCGGGCCCAACGGCCTGCAACCGGCAGGTGATTCCGGCCGGCGCCCCCTTGGCGTGGACCTGGAGGACACTGCCCCAGGCGGAGGGGTAGACCTGCACCGAGGCGGAGACGCCGGTGGCGGGATCGCTTCCGGAGAACGTGCGTGAGGCCGTCGGCGCGGTCGCCCCGGGCGGCGTCGCCTGGCTGGTCACGGACCCGGCCGTCGCCAGCCAGGTGCCGCCGGCGGCTGCCGCGACGAACGCCAGGGAGGCGCCGGCACCGGCCAGTTGCAGACGCCAGGTCCTGCGCCGCCGGGCCGCGGCCCGCCGCAACAGGCCCTCCAGCGCACCCGCCTGCGGCGCAGGCTCCACCACGGGCCGCGTGGGCGAGGGGAGCTGCGCGCTCTCGGCCGCCTGAGCCACCAGCCGGTCGGCCAGGGCGCCGTCGGCCGCCGGCATCGTCCGGCCCGCGGCTTCGGCCTCCGCCTCGGTCACCGTCGCCAGCAGCGCGGGCAGTCCCGCCAGCCGGACGTGTTCCGCCCGGCACTCGTCGCACCCGGCGAGGTGGACGCGTACCTGTTCCAGCTCCGCATCGGGCAGTGTGCCCAGGACGTATCCACCCAGGGCCAGCCGGAGAGCGTCATGCTCCGCGCTCACGGTCACCACCTCCCGCACATCACGGTCACGGCTCGATCCCCCGCTCCTGGAGCGCCAGCCGCAGGGCGTGCAGGGCGTAGTACGTCCGCGACTTCACGGTGCCCAGCGGAATGCCCAGCGCCTGCGCGGCCTCCGCCATGGTGCGCCCCCGGTAGTAGGTCTCCAGCAGCACCGCGCGGTGGTCCGGGGACAGCGCCCGCAGGGCGTCGGCGACCGCCCAGCTCTGCAGTGCCTGCTCGATCTCGTCCTCGCCCGGCGTCTGCTCGGCGGCCCACTCCAGCGCCTCGCCGCCCGTCTCGGCCGGCCTGGCCCGCCGGGCCCGGTGGGCGTCGATGACCAGGTGCCGGGCGACCGTGCACAGCCAGGCCCGGGCCGGGCCGCGCGCGGGCTCGAACGCGGCGGGGTGCTGCCACGCCCGCAGCAGCGTCTCCTGGACCACGTCCTCCGCCCATTGCCGGTCTCCCGATGTCAGTCGCAGCACGTAGTGGAACAGGGGCCCTGCGTGCTCCGCGTACAGAGTGCGCAGCAGCTCCTCGTCCGCGGTCGAAAGCGTTCCTCTACCGGAGACACGGCGCGCGGAGCGATCCGGATCAACCCTTTGATCGCGCTTTCGGAAACTCCGGGGCATAAGTCGATCATCGCGCACATGCGGTTCTTTGTCCCGTAACGCACAGATCGGCACAGGTGACGCTCCGCGCCACCGCGAAGAAATCTCGCAAAAGTGTACATATGCCGAACCGTATGGCCCTCGCCGTCCGTGGAGCCGGACAGGAACCGACTTCCCACCCGGCAAAGGACGGACCGAGCGCCATGCACCCGAACTTCCGCATACCAGGCCGACGATCACGTACCGCGGCGGGGCTGGCCCTCGCCGCCCTGGCCACCGCCGGCACGCTGGGGCTCCTCAGCTCCTGCGCCCCCTCGCCGCACGCCCCCTCGCCGCACGCCCCGTCGCCGCACCCCTCCTCGATGCCCGGCATGGACATGCGCGCGAGCCACTCGATCGCGGGCAAGGGCACGGGCACGCCGGTGACCGGGACCGCCGTCGCGATCAAGAACTTCGCGTTCTCCCCGGCCACGCTGAAGGTGACGGCGGGCACGACGGTGACCTGGACCAACCAGGACACCGACGCCCACACGGTCACCAGCACGAGTCCGGGCGGCCCCTTGCACTCCGCCGCCCTGGCCACCCACGCCGCCTACAGCTACACGTTCACCAAGCCCGGCACCTACGCCTACCTCTGCACCGTCCATCCGTTCATGACCGCCACCGTGGAGGTGACCCGATGACCGCATACGACGCCCACGACGAACCCGCCGCGGAACACGGCATGACGCGTCGCCAACTCATGCGGCACGCCGGGTGGTTCGGCGGTGCGGTGGTGCTGACCGTGGCCGGTGGAGAGGTGATCAGCCAGATCGCCGGCGCCCGGGGCTCCACCGCGGCGGCCGCCACCGGTAGCGCGGGTACCGCCGGTACCGCCGCCCGTACGGCCGCCGCGGACAGCGGCACGCTCCGGTTCGTGCAGGTCTCCGACAGCCACATCGGTTTCCAGGGACCGGCGAACACGGACGTGGCCGGCTCGTTCACCGAAGCGGTGAACCAGGTCAACTCGCTCGGGTTCAGGCCCGACTTCGTCATGCACAGCGGCGACCTGACCCACCTGTCCACGGCCGGGCAGTTCGACCAGGTCAAGCAGATGATGGCGAAACTGAGGACGGACCGCGTCTTCACCGTGCCCGGCGAGCACGACTCCATCGGCGACGCGGGCCGCGCCTACCGGCGGACCTTCGGCACGGGCACCCTCGGCGACGGCTGGTACAGCTTCGACACCCACGGCGTGCACTTCGTCGCCCTGGTCAACACCCTGAGCCTGGAGAAGCTCGGCCACCTCGGCAACGACCAGATCGACTTCGTCCGCAAGGACCTCGCCGGCCTGTCCTCGGACACCCCCGTCGTGGTCTTCAGCCACATCCCGCTGTTCGCGATGTACCCGAAGTGGGGCTGGAGCACCGACGACGCCCTCAAGGTCATCGCCCTGCTGCGCCGTTTCTCCTCGGTCACCTGTCTCAACGGCCATGTCCACCAGCTGTTCAGCAAGACCGAGGGCAACATCACCTTCCACTCGGCGACCACCACCGCCTACCCCCTGCCGAAACCGGGCCGTGCCCCCGCCCCCACCCCGCAGGTGGTCCCCGCCCGGCAGCTCAAGGCGGCGCTCGGCATCCGCAGCGTCGGCTACCACCGGGGCGACCGCGAACTGGCCGTCAAGGATCAGAGGCTGGCATGAAGAGCCGAACACTCCTCGTCCGCGCCCTGCGGTGGGCGACCGCCGCGACCCTCGCCGCCGGCGGCTACATCCACGCGCAGCTCTACGCCGACGGCTACCGCTTCGTCCATGTCGTCGGCCCGCTGTTCCTCCTCCAGGCCGGTGCCTCCTTCGCCCTCGCCGTCCTGTTGGCGGCGGGCACACCGCCCCCGCTGCTGCGGGCCGCCGCGGCCGGCGTCGCGCTCGGCGCCCTCGGCGGCTTCGCGGCCTCGCGCACGGTGGGCGTGTTCGGGTTCACCGAACGCGGTCTGCGGCCCGCGCCGCAGGCCGCCCTCAGCCTCCTCGCCGAGACCGGCACGCTGCTGTGCCTCGCGCTCTGGCAGGCGGCCGTGTTCCGGGCCCGACGCCGAGAGGCACCGCCCGTGCGCCTGGAACCACGCCCGGGAAGCGCCTGGCCGAGCCCGCGTCTGCGCGAACTGAGGAATACCGTGCGCGTCCTGCTCGGCCTGGACGACGACACCGCCGTCGTGATCCGCCAGCTCAGCGGCGACGCACGGGGCTGCCCACCGCCGGAGACCGTCGTCGAGGTACTGCCCATGGACGGCGGCGAGCCGCACCGCTGGACGCTCCACCGCTCCGCCGACCAGATCACCGAGCACGACCTGCGGACCGCCCTGCTCCACCGCCGGCAGTAACCACCGGCAGCAGCCACCGGCCCTGGCCGCCGGCCCCAGCCACCAGCAGCGGCCACCGGCGCCTAGGGCCGGCCCTCCGCCTCGATCGGCGGTGACGTCACGTTCCCGTGGGTACGGCACTCCGGGCGTACGCAGCCCGGGGCCGGCCTGCGGACCAGGGCGAAGGCCAGGGCCGCGCCGACGACCAGGACGCCGGCGCAGATGGGCATTGCCCGGTGGAAGGCCGCGTCGAACGCCGAGGCCGACCGGTACGCCTCCGGGCCCATCCCCGCGAGCAGCGGCAGCGCCGCCACCGCGATCAGGCTGGCGGCGCGGGCCGCCGCGTTGTTGATGCCACTGGCGATGCCCGCCCTGGTCGTGTCCACGGAGGCGAGGACGGAGGCGGTCAGCGGGGCCACCAGGACGACCATGCCGACGCCCTGCACCAGGACCGCCGGGAGGACGTCCGTCAGGTAGTTCGCGTGCTCGCCGACCCGCAGCATCAGGAGCATCGCGGTGGCGCACAGCAGCGGGCCGACCGTGAGGGGGATGCGGGGGCCGATGCGGTCGGCGAGGGCACCCGAGCGGGCCGAGAAGAGCAGCATCAGGGCGGTCGTCGGCAGCAGCGCCGTACCGGCGGCCAGGGCCGAGTAGCCCGCCACCACCTGGAGTTGGAGCGCGGTGAGGAAGAAGTAGCCGCCGAACGCGCCGTACACGCACAGGGTGACGACGTTGAGCGCCGTGAACTGGCGGGAGCCGAAGATGTCCAGCGGGAGCATCGGGTCCTGGCGGCGCTTCTCGACGTACACGAAGGCCACGCCGGCCGCGACGCCCGCCACGGCGAGCAGGGACGCGGTCCCGGCCTCGATCAGCGCGAAGGTCACGAGGCCGAGGGCCAGGGCGCCCAGCACCGCGCCGAGGACGTCGAAGCGGCCGTGGGCGCGGCCGTCGGCGGACTCGGGGACGTGGCGCAGGGCGACGGGGACGCAGAGCAGCGCCAGCGGGACGTTGAGGAGGAAGACCCAGCGCCAGCCCGGCCCGTCCACCAGCCAGCCGCCCAGGAACGGTCCGATCGCCGCACCGATGCCGCCGAAGCCGGACCACAGGCCGACGGCGCGGGCCCGGTCGTCGGGGTGGAAGGAGGCCTGGATGAGGGCGAGGGAACCGGGGGTGAGGAGGGCGCCGCCGATGCCCTGGAGGGCGCGGGCGCCGATCAGTACGGCGTCGGTCGGGGCGAGGCCGCACATCAGGGACGCCGCCGCGAACCAGACGACGCCGATCACGAAGATCTTCCGGCGGCCGTACTGGTCGCCGAGCGAGCCCCCGAGCAGGATCAGGCCGGCCAGCGTCAGCATGTACGCGTTGATCGTCCACTGGAGCGCGGACAGGCTCGCGTCCAGGTCGTCGCCGATGCGCGGCAGCGCCACGTTGACGACGGTGGAGTCCAGCAGCGCCATGCTGGAGCCGAGGACCGTGGTGAGCAGGATCCACTTGCCCTGGGCTGAGGCGATCCGGACGTCGGGCATGGTTCCAGGTATACAGCGGACCCGGCGCCGTAGACAGACGAACGCCGGGTCCTGACCGTAATGCGGCTTACTTGATCTTGTTGCCCGCCGAGCGCAGGTTCTGTGTGGCCTCGACGACACGCGCGGCCATGCCCGCCTCGGCGAGCTTGCCCCAGGTGCGCGGGTCGTAGGTCTTCTTGGAGCCGACCTCGCCGTCGACCTTCAGGACGCCGTCGTAGTTCCTGAACATGTGGTCGGCGACCGGACGGGTGAAGGCGTACTGGGTGTCCGTGTCCAGGTTCATCTTCACGACGCCGTTCTCCAGCGCGGTGCGGATCTCCTGCTCGGTGGAGCCGGAGCCGCCGTGGAAGACGAAGTCGAACGGCGACGGCTTGCCGAACTTGGCGGCGACGCCGTCGCTCAGCTCCTTGAGCAGGTCGGGGCGGAGCACGACGTTGCCCGGCTTGTACACGCCGTGCACGTTGCCGAAGGAGGCGGCGAGCAGGTAGCGGCCCTTCTCACCGAGGCCGAGCGCCTCGGCGGTGCGGATCGCGTCGTCGACCGTGGTGTAGAGGGAGTCGTTGATCTCGTGCGAGACGCCGTCCTCCTCGCCGCCGGTCGGGGTGATCTCGACCTCGAGGATGATGTTGGCGCGGCGGGCCTGCTCCAGGAGCTCCTGCGCGATGGCCAGGTTGTCGGCGAGGGTCTCGGCCGAGCCGTCCCACATGTGCGACTGGAAGAGCGGGTTGCGGCCGTTCTTCACGCGCTCCTCGGAGATCGCGAGCAGCGGACGCACGTACCCGTCGAGCTTGTCCTTCGGGCAGTGGTCCGTGTGCAGCGCGACGTTGACCGGGTACTTCTCGGCGACGATGTGCGCGAACTCGGCGAGCGCGACCGAGCCGGTCACCATCTCCTTCTTGTACTGGCCGCCCAGGAACTCGGCACCACCCGTGGAGATCTGGACGATGCCGTCGCTCTCCGCCTCCGCGAAGCCGCGCAGCGCCGCGTGCAGGGTCTGGGTCGAGGTGACGTTGATGGCCGGGTAGGCGAACTTGCCTGCCTTCGCCCGGTCGAGCATCTCGTTGTAGACCTCGGGGGTTGCGATGGGCATCTGTCCGCTCCTTGGGTGTGCGGGTCGGGTACTGCTGGTTCTCTACGGCCCTGACCTAGACCTGTGTGGGGGCGACGTCATCGTCGTCCCCATCTTTCCAGACATGAACCGATGCGCCGGGCGCAGGTCAAATCCGGGTCAATCCCACTCGTCAACAGGGGTGTCAGTCCAGCCCCAGTTCATCCTTCGAGAAGGCGAACAGGTACGGCACCCCGGCGCCCTCCTGGATCTTCTCGGCGGCGCCCGTCGCCCGGTCCACGATGGTGGCGACGGCGACCACCTCGGCGCCGGCCGCGCGCACGGCCTCCACGGCGGTGAGCGGGGAGCCGCCGGTGGTGGAGGTGTCCTCGACGACCAGGACGCGCCGGCCCTTGATCTCCGGGCCCTCGACCTGGCGCTGCATGCCGTGCGCCTTCGCCGCCTTGCGTACGACGAAGGCGTCGAGACGCCTGCCGCGGGCGGCTGCCGCGTGCAACATCGCGCCGGCGACCGGGTCGGCGCCCATGGTGAGCCCGCCGACGGCGTCGAACTCCAGGTCGGCGGTCAGGTCCAGCAGCACCTGGCCGACCAGCGGGGCGGCCTCGCCGTCGAGGGTGACGCGGCGGAGGTCGACGTAGTAGTCGGCCTCCAGCCCCGACGACAGGGTCACCCTGCCGTGCACCACGGCCTTGTCCTTGATCTGTTGCAGCAGCTCAGCGCGGGTGCCTTGCGGCATTACTTCGTTGACGTCCGTCATGCCGACCAGCTTAGAGGCGCGTCCACGTCCAGGTGGTCGTGGCTTCCAGGGGCTCGATGGGGGTGACGAGCCGGGGCAGCGTGTTCAGCCCGTTGGGCGGTCCGGTCTGCGGTTCCACGCAGACGGCCTCCGCCTGCTCGTCGTAGACCACGACCCACTGTTCGCGGCTGGCGACCTTCAGCCGCAGCTGTCCCGGCCAGGTGAGGGTGACGTCGACTCCGTCGGGCATGCCGAAGCAGTCGTCCCAGGGGCTGGGCTTCGGGTCGATCCGGTTGCCGGTGGGCAGGTGGTCGCTGCCGCGCTCCTCCTGCCAGGCGGGGGCGAAGTCCACCTGGGCGTCCTGGCCGCCGAGGTTCCGGTTGAACCAGGGGTGCCAGCCGATCTGGGCCGGGAAGGAGTCGTCGTACGTCTCCACGGACATCGTCAGCGTCAGCGAGTCCTCAGCGAGTTGTACGACGTGGGTGACGCGGGCGGGGTGCGGCCAGGGGGCGCCGAGTTCGCGGGTGATCACGGCCTCGGTCGCGGAGACCCGCGCGGTGCGCCAGGCGCCGTCGCGGGCGGTGCCGTGGATGGCGTGCGGTGGGGAGTTGAGGGGCATCTGGACGACGGTGGCGCCGTCGAGGAAACGGCCGTCCCTGATCCGGCCGCACCACGGCACCATCGGGAAGCAGCCGAACCGCTCGCCTTGCCGGAGCAGTTCGAGGTCCCCGACCTCGAGTCCGGCGATCCGGCCGCCGTTGCCGGGATGCAGGTGCAGGGTGACGTCGCCTGCGGTCAGCGTGATGTCTTCGTTACTCACGTGACGAGAGTAGTGGGGGACACGCCTCGTGTTTCGGGTGCGGGTGGGTGGGGGGTGCTCGCGCAGTTCCCCGCGCCCCTTGCGGGGCACGACCCAGCTGCGGGCAGCCGGTCCACCGCGGGCCGGTGGGGGCTGGTCGCGCAGTTCCCCGCGCCCCTTGCGGGGCTACCTAGCTGCGGGCAGGCGTGCCGCAGGGCGGCACGGGTGGGCGCGGCGGCACTCGGCTAGCGCCGGGGAAGCGTCCCCACCCCCCGGCTCCAGCCCACTCGCACGGCTCACCGGCGTCGCCGCAGTGCTCTCGTCACCACGATCGCCGAGGCCAGTGCCAGTGCTGCCGCGGGGGCGGCCCAGCGGAGGGCCGAGCTTCCGACCACCGTCTGGGGCGCCGGGACCGGCGCGTACCGGCCTCGCGGCGGCGCGTGGTCGACCTCCTCCGCGCTGCGGCCGATCATCGTGCGGCGTGCGTGCGCCGCCTCGGCGAAGATCTCGGGAAGCGGCTCCACCACCGGCTCCGGCCCCGGCTGGGGTTCCGGCTCCGGTTCCGGCGCGAGCGACGGCGGCGGGACCTCCGTCTCGAAGACCGTGGCAGCCGGTTCGGCGGCGGGCGCCTCCCCCAGCCCCTCCGCGAAGCGGCTCAGCAGCCTCGTCGCCGCCGACTCCACCGCCTCCGCCGGCAGCTCCGCGACCCGCCCGTCGGCGGAGGCCGTCCCGGTCACCGTGACGGTGCACCCCTCGCCCGTCTCCGCGAGGCGGAAGGTCAGCGCCAGCTTCACCGTGCCGGTGCCGCGGGCCTCGGTGGCGTCGCCGTCGACCGCGTAGGAACCGTCGTCGTGGGCGCTCACGCGCAGGGAGCCCCGGTAGGTGATCGAGTGGCTGCCGATACGCACCTTGAGGCGGCCGGTGCCGGGGTCCGCGCCCGCGTCCTGCTGGAGGCCGGGGACCGCCCGGGCGACCCGCGCGGGGTCGGCCAGCGCCTCCCGCAGCCGCGAGGCGGGGGCCGGGACGTACACCTGGTGCTCCATGGCGACTGAGCCTACCCACGAGTCGGTCCGGCACACCCTCCCCGACGCACGGGTCCGCTCAGTACCGCGGGTGCACCAGCGTCGACGGCGGTGGCAGCCCGGCCGGCGGCGTCGGCAGGGCGTCCCGCCGCAGTCCCCCGTCCGTGAGCGTCCGCAGCCGCGCGCCGTCCGCCGGGAGGCGGAGCGGCGGCCCGCGGGAACCCGCCGTCGCGAGGATGAAGCCCCAGTCGTGCGGGGCCCTGGACTCGCCCGCCGAGCGGTCGGGGCCCGGGGTGAACCCGGCGTCCTCGCCGAGGACCCGGTAGGGGGTGGTGGCAAGGCCCGCCGCCCGCAGGGTCGCGGCGACCGTCCAGAAGGCGTGCGGGCGGGCCTGGACCGGTCCGGCGTGCACGACCAGCCGGCCGCCGGGGGCGAGGGCGCGGCGGACGAGGCCGTAGAACTCCTGGGAGTACAGCTTGGTGCTGGCGGTGATGCCGGGGTCGGGCAGGTCCGCGATGACGACGTCGTAACCGGAGTAGCCGGAGCGGGGGGCCTCGCGCAGCCAGTGGAAGGCGTCGGCGGTGAAGACGTGGACGTGCGGGTCGTCGTAGGCGTGGCCGTTGAGCGCGGAGAGGGCGGGGTCGTGGCGGGCGAGGCGGACCAGGCCCGCGTCGAGTTCGACGATGTCGACGCGGTCGACGCCGGGGTGGCGCAGCACCTCGCGCGCGGCCATGCCGTCGCCGCCGCCGAGGATCAGCACGCGCGCGTGCGGGCCGGTCAGCGCGGGGTGGACGAGGGCTTCGTGGTACCGGCGTTCGTCCCGGCCGCCGACCCGCAGGCGGCCGTCCAGGAAGAGGTCGAGGGGCCGGCCGCGGGTGCCGCCGGTGAGGACGATCTCCTGGACGTCCGTCTGGAGGGCGACCCGGACGTCGGCGCCGTAGACGGCGTGCCGTGCGGCCCGTTCGAAGTCGCCGACGAGGACGGCAGCGGAGGCGAGGAGACCGAGGACGGTGACGTTGGCGACGAGCAGGGTCCAGCGGGCCCGCCGGGACAGGTCGCGGCGGAACAGGCCGAGGACCAGGGCGCCCCCGGCGACCACGTTGACGGTGCCGGTGAGCAGGGTGCCGGTCAGCTGGCCGAGAAAGGGCAGCAGGAGGAACGGGAAGGCGAGGCCGCCGACGAGCGCGCCCACGTAGTCGGCGGCGAACAGGTCGGCGACCGCGCCGCCCGCGTCCTGGCGGCGGATGCGCTGGATGAGCTCCATCAGCAGCGGCACCTCGGCGCCGATGAGCAGGCCGATGGCGAGGGAGAAGGCGACCAGGAGGCAGCGCGGGCCGGCCGCCCACAGGCCGCCCCAGCCGCCGGTCCAGGCGAAGACGGCGTAGAGCGCCATGGCGCTGCACCCGCCGACCAGTGCCAGCGCGGCCTCCACCGCGGCGAACCCGGCCGCCGCGTGCCAGCGCAGCCGTTTCGCGCCGAGCGAGCCGACGCCCATCGCGAAGACCATCACGGACAGCACGACGGAGGCCTGGGTGACCGAGTCGCCGATCAGGTACGAGGCGAGGGCGACCAGTTCGAGTTCGTACACCAGTCCGCAGGCCGCGCAGACGAACACGCACGCCAGGACCAGGAAGCGGCCCGTCCCCGGCCGCACGGGCAGCGGCGCGGGGGAGCCCCAGGGCGGCGGTGTGCCGGGAGGGGCCGGTGCGTGCGGATCGATCACTCTGCGACGTTACGTCACTCGCTCGGTACGCTTCGTCACCCACACGTGTGGAACTCGGGGCCCTTTGACGCCCCGTTGGTTTATGTCATCCGGCCACGGGTTGGGACACCTGGACCCGTACGCCGACCCGGGTCCGGGTCGCGACCAGCTGGCCGTCCTGCGGGTACGCGTGCCAGGTGCGCCAGTGCACCTGGCCCTCGTGGCGCTGGGCCAGCATCGCCGTGAACGCGTGCGGGCTGCCCGGGAAGACCCCGGCCAGGCCGTGCGGATGCTCGGAGACGAGGGCCAGCAGTTCCTGGGCGCGGCCCGCGAAGGAGCCGGGTGACAGCACCTCGACGCGGGCCGCGAACTCGTACTCCCAGTCGCCGATGCGTTTGGCGACCCCGAGCGGCAGGGGGGTGCTGGACCCCGGGATGCACGCCACCGTCTCCGAACAGCCGCCGCACTCCTCCTCCAGGAGTACCTGGTGGGACGCGCCGAGCAGTCTCAGCTGCAGCTTCGCCCCGGTCAGCTCCAGGTCGAGGGTGGCCAGGGCGGGCAGCGGCTCGCGCCCCAGGGCCCAGGCGAGGTCGGCCGCGCGCGTATCGGTGTAGGAGGTGTTCAGGGTCGTGAGCATGGATCGGCTCCGCTAAAACGCAAAGGGGAGGAGGGTGGTCCGGCGCACCTCGGTCGACACCGGGAGATCGGCCCGGCCGGCCCAGCCGGGGGAGGGTGTCGTCAGGACGTCCGAGGCGCCGCTTTGGTGATTTAGAGGGAATCATGAACTGTGGTGCCGCCACAGCGTTTTTACCCAACTTCGTGGGGTTTCCATCCCTCAGAGGGCTCCACAGCTCAACTGTTCAACCAAGTTGTGCGCCCCACCGATTCCGGCGCGCGCCGGGGCGTCCGGCGAGAGCTCCCCTGCTCTCCGTCCGGACGCCCCGGTTCCCGGTCACCGCCGGACGGCTCAGCTGCCCCCGCCGCAGCCCCCGCCACCGCCGCACGACGAGCCGCCCCCGCAGGACGACCCGCCACCGCACGAGGAGTGCCCGCCGCCGCAGGAGTGGCCACCGCCGTGGTGACCTCCGCCGTGCGAGGACGACCCACCCGAGCCCCCGGCCCACCAGCTGCCGGAGCTGTCGTAGGACGAGGAACCGCCGCTGCGGTACGCCCCCTTGGTCCCGCCGCCCCGGCGGACCGCCGACGCGACGATCGCGAGGCAGACGACCGCTGCCACCACCACGATGAAGACGGTGCCCATGGCGTCACCTTCTTTCCGTTCCCCCGAAGGCGACCCCCCGTGGGCGCCCCGGCCGCCGCGAGAGCGCGGCGTGGACTGGGGATGCCCGGCCGTCGTGGCGGCCAAAGCGGAGTTGAGGAACTTCTGAGGGTCCCTCAGGACAGCCGGCCCCTGGTCAGCGCGAACAGGATCAGGAGGTCGAGGGTCATCACGGGGATGGCCCACAGCGGGTAGTACGGAACGAACATGAACTGGCTGATCAGACTGAGCGCCGCCACGGCTATGCCGGCCCCGCGGCCCCAGCCCTGCTCCGTCAGCACGCCCAGGCCGGCGACGACGAGGGCCAGCCCGATCACGAGGTGGATCCAGCCCCAGGCCGTCAGGTCGAACCGGTAGGAGTACCGGGACGCGGCGAACAGGGTGTCGTGGGCGATGCCGGACGCCCCCATCAGGATGCTGAGGGGGCCGCTGAGCATCATCATGCTCCCGGCGAACATGGACGCGCCGTCGACCGTCGCGCCGCCGCCCGGCTCCCCGTGTCCTCGCTGTGGCGTGCTCGGCACCGTTGTCATGGCGGCAGCCTTCCTGTGCAGCGCGGTCACCGGGGCGCGGTGCCCGCGCGAAGTCGGCCATGCTCTCCTGCCAGCATGGCCGCAATCCCCCGGCACCGCGACCGCAGCCGGTACCGCCGTCGGGGCATCGCCGCAGGTGCCGCCCGGCGGCCGGGCCGGGTTGAGGAACCCCGGGGCCCGGGGTCAGGATGACCGGCATGACCTCCAGCGAACGCCCCCTCCTGAACCGCCGGCTGGCCGAGTTCGGCACCACGATCTTCGCCGAGATGTCCGCCCTCGCCCTGCGCACCGGCGCCATCAACCTGGGCCAGGGCTTCCCGGACACCGACGGCCCGGAGGAGGTCCGCGAGGCGGCCGTACGCGCGCTCCGCGAGGGCCGCGGCAACCAGTACCCGCCGGGCCCGGGCGTCCCCGAACTGCGCACCGCGATCGCCGCGCACCAGGCGCGCCGGTACGGGCTGTCGTACGACCCGGACGCCGAGGTCCTGGTCACGGCGGGCGCCACGGAGGCCATCGCGGCCGCCCTGCTCGCCCTCGTGGAGCCCGGGGACGAGGTCGTCGCCCTGGAGCCGTACTACGACTCCTACGCGGCGAGCATCGCGATGGCGGGCGGCACCCGGGTCCCGGTCACCCTGCGGCCCGACGCCGGCGCCTTCCGCCTCGACCTGGACGAACTCCGCGCGGCCGTCACCCCGCGCACCCGCCTCCTCCTCGTCAACACCCCGCACAACCCGACCGGCACGGTCCTCACCCGCGCCGAGCTGACCGCGATCGCCGAACTGGCGGTGGAGCGCGACCTGCTGGTCGTCACGGACGAGGTGTACGAGCACCTGGTCTACGACGAGGCGGAGCACGTGCCCCTCGCCACCCTCCCCGGCATGCGCGGGCGCACGGTCACCATCGGCTCGGCCGGCAAGACGTTCTCCTTCACCGGCTGGAAGGTCGGTTGGGTCACAGCGACCCAACAACTCACGTCCGCCGTACGCTCCGCCAAGCAGTTCCTGACGTACGTCGCGTCGGGTCCCTTCCAGTACGCGATCGCCGAGGCGCTGCGCCTGCCGGACTCCTACTTCGACAGCTTCCGCACCGACCTCCGCCGCAAGCGCGACCTGCTCGGCGACGGCCTGCGCGCGGCCGGCTTCGAGGTCTACCAGCCCCAGGGCACGTACTTCATCACCACCGACATCACCCCCTTCGGCCAGAAGGACGCCTACGCCTTCTGCCGCGCGCTCCCCGAACGCTGCGGCGTCGTCGCCGTCCCCAACTCCGTCTTCTACGACGACCCCGCCGTCGGCCGCAGCCAGGTCCGCTTCGCCTTCTGCAAGAAGGACGAAGTCCTTGACGAGGCAGGCAACCGCCTGCGACGCCTGGCGTCCTGAACTCACGCGCCTTCGCCCCGAATGAGACCGAGGCAAGGCAGTCACTGGCATGAACGGGTCGACTCCCAAGGTGGTCTGCACTCGAACAAGTGCAGACCGGCCGATCGAACTCGGCAGCCGCCAGTACGCAAACCTTCACCGGGTAATCGGTGGGTGACGGGCCGCAGCCCGAAGACCTCGGTACTCCGTGCACTGGATCTGGGTGAAACCGGCCGTCAAGTGACCAGAGTGACAAGAGCCGTATGACGGAAGACTGTCACGTACGGATCAATGGGTAGCCCGGGGGTGAGATTCCCCCGGGCTACCCGGCCAAGCGCCGCACCCTTCGGTTTTCGCTAGTGGTGGATGTTCACCGCGTGATGGGGAGGAGGGCGGCGGAGGTGTGGTGGCCGCCGGTGTGGATGGTGTGGGTGCCGGTGTTGAGGGTGGGGATCGGGGTGTTGGGGTCGCCTCCTGTGCCGCGTGGGGGTGTGAAGGGGCCGGCGTAGTGGCCGGCGATCTCGACGACGAGGGTCTCGCCGGGGTTGACGCGCATGCCGGTAGGCCACAGGCCGAGGTCGACCTGGACGGGCGTGCCGGGCTCGACGGGTTCCTCGCGGGCGTGGCTGAGGTAGGGGGCCAGGTTGGTGGACTTGTCAGGGTCGAGGGCGCGGTGGGAGACGCGCAGGCGTCCGGCGGGGCCCGAGTAGGCGAGTGGGGCCGGGAGCGGACCTTCCTTGGCCAGAGCGTCGATCAGGTCGGCCAGGCCGGGGAAGGGGACGTGGTAGGCGAGTTCGCCGTCGGTGCCGAGTTTGTAGACGGCGGCGAAGAGGTCGAGGTCGTTGCCCTCGCTGGTCTCGACCCAGAGACGGAGGTTGACCGGGCCGAGGAGTTCGGTGGTCCTGGTGACGGTGTAGCGGAAGGTCGCGGCGGCGGCCGGGTCGGTGGAGTCGTAGGAGATCGAAGATGGGGTGGTCGGCCGGTCGGGGGTGAGAGTGCCGGTGGCCGCGTCGAGGTAGAGGGTGGTCGCCGTGAGAGGGGCCGGCGGCCAGGTGTCGGCGGTGTGGTGGGTGTCCTGGCCGCCGGGGTCGATGATGGCGTAGCGGACGCGGGGGGTGGTCTCCCAGCCGTTGTCGGCGCCCTTGAGGTAGTGGTCGAAGAAGCGGCGTAGGTCGTCGACGCTGTCGGGGGTGGCGATGTCGACCCATTCCATCGTGTTGTGGATCCGCAGCCATTTGTCGGTCGAGGCGAGCTGCCGGAATCCGGCCTCGGTGCTGCCGCTGTGGATGGCGTTCGTCCAGCTCGCCACCACGTAGGCGGGGATGTCGACGGCGGACAGGTCGGCGCGCTTGTCGGCCCAGTAGGCGTTGTCGGTGGGGTGCTCGGCGAGCATCGCGGTCATGTCCTCGAAGCGGCCGAGTCCGACGAGGTTGCCGATGATGTCGTCGTCGTGGAAGGCGGTGTCGGGGATGCCACCGCGGCCGATGACGTAGCGGTAGGTGTCGGTGAGGCCCTCCCACGGCGCGATCGCGGTGAGGTGCGGGGGCCTGAGCGCGGCGGCGGCCCACTGGACCATGGCGAGCTGGGAGTTCCCGGCCATCGCGACCTTGCCGGTGCACCACTCCTGGGCGGCGATCCACTCGACGGTGCCGTAGGCGTCGCGGCCCTCGGCCGTGCCCATGAACAGCATGTCGCCCTCGGAGTGGCCGGTGCCACGGGCGTCGACCACCACGATCGCGTAGCCGTGCTCGCACCAGTAGGCGGGGTCGAGCGCCTCGAACGGCTGGAGGCCGGAGACGTGCTCGGCGGGCACGCCGAAGTTGGCGACGGCATGGCTGTGGTTCCACCAGCCGCCGCGCTTCACGTACGGGGTGTAGATCAGCACGGCCGGAACGGGTCCGTCTCCGGCCTTGCGGTAGACGTCGCCGTACAGGGTGACGCCGTCGCGCAGGGGTATCGCGACATCGTCGAAGACCTCGATGTCGATGGTGAGGGGGCGGGCACCCTCGGCGTGGACGCTTCCGGCCGGGAGGATCCGCGTGCCCGGCGCGAGGTCGGGGACCGGCGGGTCGGACTGCTCAAGCGGGTTCGCCGACCGGAACCGCACCCCGATGCCGAAGCCGTCCAGCGGGCTTTCGTCGGTCATGGCTCTGCTCCCGTCTCCGTGGCCGCCGGGCGGGTGGGTGTGTTCCGGGCGGCTCGACACCATCGAAACATGTTGCATTATTTTGCGTCAACACAAAACTATGCCCAATGTCGCCAGAGTAGGATCAGGTCATGAGCACGTCGATCGAGAGGAAGGCGCCGTCCTCCCCGCCACCCCAGGAACTGGTGCTGGAGTTCCTCGGCCTTCAGGTGCTCGGCCGGGCGGGAACGGTCGAGCCCCGGGTGCGGCCGGTGCCCGCCCAGGTCTTCCTGACGGTCCTCGGGGCGCTTGGCGTCTCTGATGCCGCCGGGCGCGCGGCGCTGAACCGCATGGTCACCCGCGGTCTGCTCACGCGGCACAAGCAGGGCCGGACAAGTGCGTTCTCCCCGACCGACGTCACGGTGGCGATGCTCGACCGGGGCCGCAGGCGCATGTTCTCGCCCACGCCGTTCGAGCAGGCCGATGGCGGCTGGACGATCCTCAACTGCCCGATCCCCGAAAGCCTGCGGAACCTGCGCTACCAACTGCACGCCCGGCTCGCCTGGTCGGGCTTCGGCATGGCCCAGGCCAACCTGTGGGTCGCCCCCGGCCGGATCGACGTCGAGGAACTGGTGGGCGACTTCTTCCCACCCGATTCCCTCGGCCTCGTCCAGGCCTTCCACGGCGTCCCGACCCCACCGACCTCGCCTGAGAGCCTGGTACCGCTGGCCTGGGACCTGAAGGCGCTCCGCCAGGCGCATCTCGGCTTCGCCGACCGCTGGACGGACGAGGCCCCCGCCTCCCCCGAGGAGGCCCTGTCGCGCTTCCTCCTGCTCGCCGAGGACTGGGGGCGACTCCTGCGCACCGACCCTGGGCTGCCGGCCTCCGAACCGGGAGAGGACCGCCCGTCAGTGCGGTCTGCCCAGATCTTCCGACGTCTCGACGCACTCCTGGGCCCCCTCGCCGAGGAGCGCCTACGCAAGCTGATGCCCCTCGAAACGGCAAGCTGAGAGCCTGGCGAGAACGCACTGGAAGCCGCGGCGAAGGAGCTGGGCACTTCCACGAAACGGGACACCATCAACACCGCCCTACGGGAGATCGTCGCCCGCAACCGGCGCCTGCGTGCCCTGCACGAACTGCAGGATCTCGCGGAGGAAGGCACCCTCGATGTCGCACTCCTCCTGGACAAGCGCGACTACCGGGGTGGTTCCGCCCGGTGAGCGTTGCCGACTACCTCATCGATACGTCGGCCCTGGCTCGCGTTCTGCTGGGTCAGGCAACCGAAGAATGGGAACAGCGGATGTGCGCCGGGCTGATCGCCCTGTGTGACCTCACGGAACTGGAAGTCCTCCACTCCGCACGTTCCGCGAAAGGGCGCGAGGCCGTCCAGGAACGACTGAACCAGTTCGCCTGGTGCCCCATGCCCGACGGCGTCCACCGGCGCGCCCGCGTCGTCCAGCGCGAGCTCACCGCCAAGGGCGAGCACCGAAGCGCCGGAGCTGTCGACCTTCTCGTGGCCGCAGCCGCAGAAGAAGCAGGACTCACACTGCTGCACCACGACCACGACTTCGAAACCATCGCCCGCACCACCGGGCAACCGGTCCGAACGATCGACCTCAAGTAGCCGGTCAGCTCCCCGAGATCCACCGCCACCACAGACATCCCGACCTTCGCCCGCAGTCGAATGGGTGCGTGAACGCGGAGTGGGCTGGGTGACGTCGACGCCGGAGCTGGTCACGGCGGTGCGCTCGGCGAAGCAGTTCCTGACGTACGTGGCCTCGGGCCCCTTCCAGTACGCGGTCGCCGAAGCCCTCGCCCTCCCGGACGCGTACTTCGAGGCGTTCCGCCGGGACATGCAGACCAAGCGGGACATCCTCGCGGCGGGCCTGACGGAGGCGGGCTTCCAGGTCTACGACACCGCCGGGACGTACTTCATCACCACCGACATCCGCCCGCTCGGCGAGACCGACGGCTTCGCCTTCTGCCGCTCCCTGCCGGACCGCGCGGGCGTCGTCGCCATCCCGAACGCGGTCTTCTACGACCACCGGGAGGCGGGGGCACCCTTCGTACGGTTCGCGTTCTGCAAGCGGGCGGAGGTCCTGAAGGAGGCGGCGGAGCGGCTGCGGCAGCTCGCCTAGGACCGACCCGGTGAGCCCGGGTTGCCGAACGTCATCCAGGAGTTGAAGAAGATCTATGGCCCATGAGCCGCTCGTGACCGTGGAGACGGACGACTTCTCCGTCACGTACGTACTCGGCCTGGAGGACGACGCCGACACCGTCGAGGATGCCGACGCGGTCATCCGCGCCCGTGACGGCAAGGGGTGGACCGCCAGCTTCATGACACCCCGGAAGATCGCAGACCTCGTGATCGTCCGCGAGCCCGGCCCGGACGCCATGACCAGGGCCCTGGTCGATCTCTTCGGCGAGTACGGCATGGACACCAACGTGCTGCCGCGCTTCGACGCGGACGAGGAAGAGGAAGAGGACCAGGCCGAGGACGGCTGACCTCGGGTTCACCGTTCGTGCGGGTGCGTGGGGGGGCTGGTCGCGCAGTTCCCCGCGCCCCTTACGGGGCACGACACGGGGCGCTGCCCCCATCGGGCGCACATTTCTCGCACGTGTCCCGTTCGCCCGGCACTGTGCCAATGTGAGCCACCTCAGCACCACCGCCCTCGCCCCGCCCGTCGCGCAGCGGCCCGAGACCCGGTTGTCCCTCGTCACCGCGGGCGGGGTGGCCGTGGGGCTGTTCGCGGCGGCCCGGCTCACCGGCATGGCCTTGCTGGCGGTGGTCGCCTGGGCGGGCGGGCGGCATCCGCTGACGCTGCTGGGCAGGTCGTGGGACGCGGCCTGGTACCTGGGGATCGCGGCGCACGGCTACGGCCGCACCCTGTACTTCGGCCCCGGCATCGTCCACAGCGACCTGGCGTTCTTCCCGCTCTACCCGGCGCTCATCCGGACCCTCACGGCCGTGACCCCGCTCAGCGGGGCCGGCGCGGGGCTGCTGGTGTCGTGGACGGCCGCCGGCGTCGCCGCGGGCGGGATCTACGCGGTGGGGGCCCGGCTGCACGGCCGTGCGGTGGGCACCGCGCTGGTGCTGCTGTGGGGGCTGCTCCCGCACTCCGTGGTGCTGTCCATGGCGTACACGGAACCGGTTCTGACCGCCTTCGCCGCCTGGTCGCTGTACGCGGTGCTGGCCCGGAACTGGCTGTGGGCGGGCGCCCTGGCCGCGCTGGCCGGCCTGTCCCGCCCGAACGGCTTCGCGGTCGCGGCGGCCGTCCTGCTCGCCGCCGGCCACGAGGTGTACCGCGCCCGCGGCCGGGTTACCCACAGGCTGTGGACGGGCGCGGCGCTCGCCCCGCTGGGCTGGACCGCGTACGTCCTGTGGGTCGGCCGCCGCACCGGCGACGCGCTGGGCGGCTACTTCGGCGTACAACGGCTGTGGGGCTCGCGCTTCGACTTCGGCCGGGGCTCGCTGGCGTTCGTCCGTACGCTGCTGCTGCGCGGCGACCGGTTCGTCTTCCCGATGACGATGGTGATCGTGGCGGCGGCGGTGGTCCTGTTCGCCCTGCTGGCCCTGGACCGCGCCCCGCTCCCGCTGCTCGCCTATACCGCCGTGCTCCTGCTGATCGCGCTCGGCGGCTCGGGCTTCTTCGAGTCGAAGCCGCGGTTCCTGCTCCCGGCCTTCCCGCTGCTGCTGCCGCTGGCCCGGGCGCTGGTCCGCACGGCAAGAGCCCGGCCCTGGCACGCGACGGTGGTGGTCACGGCCCTGGCCGGGCTCTCGTTCGGCTACGGCACGTACCTCGTCGTGTACGCGCACACACCGCTGTAGGTCCTACTCGTCGCCGTCTTCCGGCTCGTCGGCCTCGTTGACGGCCTCTTCCAGGCCGAGCTGCTCGACCAGCCACTTGTCGAACTCGATCGCGGCCCGCACCCAGCTGACCGTGGACGAGACGAAGTGGTTGATGTCGACGCCCGTGCCGATCAGCATCTGGGCCTCACCGATGAGACGGACGGTGCCGTCGTCGTGGGTGTGGGTGTAGACCTTGGGCCACAGGGTCCGCCGGTTCCAGTCGTCGATCGACTCGAGGAGCTGCGGCTTCTCGTCGATCTTGTGGGGGCGGTCGTAGAACGTCCGCACCGAGAAGACTGCCTGCTCGTCCTCGCCGCGGAACATGAAGTACGTGCGGAACTGCTCCCACGGCGCCGCGAGGTCGCCCTCGTCGTCGACGACGTACTTCAGCTCCATCTGGTCGAGGAGCTGCTTCACAAGATCCTGATCCGGGACGACGGGGCCCGCCGGTCCTTGGGGCTGCGGCTCGGGCTGGCCCCCGAAGTTCGGAATCGAGGACGGGTCGATGGTCACCGTGTTTTTCCCTTCATACGGATCCCGCCATCCTCCCCCATCCGGGGAGGGGGGTGGCAACCCCCGCCCCGGCGGGTTCATCTCGCGTTGGCGGAATTCCGCTCAGAGCGTTTTTCCGGTCTCCTGACCGGCGTTTTCCACGGCCTCCTCCGCCGTCACCGGGCCCACGATCAGCCCCTCCCCGAACGCGTCCACCCGGATCGTGTCGCCGTCCTTGACCTCGCCGGCCAGGATCTCCTTGGCCAGCCGGTCGCCGATGGCGGTCTGGACCAGGCGGCGCAGCGGGCGGGCGCCGTAGGCCGGGTCGTTGCCCTCCTCGGCGAGCCAGGCCAGGGCCTCGGGGGTGATCTCCAGGGCGAGCCTGCGGTCGGCGAGGCGCTTGGCCAGCCGGTCGAGCTGGAGCCGGGCGATCCGGGCCAGTTCGTCCTTGGCCAGGGCGGAGAAGACGACCAGGTCGTCGAGCCGGTTGAGGAACTCCGGCTTGAAGGACTGCCGGACCGTCTCCAGGACCTGCCGCTTCTTCTCCTCCTCACCGAGGACCGGGTCGACCAGGTACTGGCTGCCCAGGTTCGACGTCAGCACCAGGATCGTGTTGCGGAAGTCGACCGTGCGGCCCTGCCCGTCGGTGAGGCGGCCGTCGTCCAGCACCTGGAGCAGGATGTCGAAGACCTCGGGGTGGGCCTTCTCCACCTCGTCCAGAAGCACCACGGTGTACGGGCGGCGGCGGACCGCCTCCGTCAGCTGGCCGCCCTCCTCGTAGCCGACGTACCCGGGCGGGGCGCCGACCAGCCGGGCCACGCTGTGCTTCTCGCTGTACTCCGACATGTCGATGCGGACCATCGCCCGCTCGTCGTCGAAGAGGAAGTCGGCGAGGGCCTTGGCGAGTTCGGTCTTGCCGACGCCGGTCGGACCGAGGAAGAGGAAGGAGCCGGTGGGCCGGTCCGGGTCGGCGATCCCGGCGCGGGACCGCCGTACGGCGTCCGACACCGCGCGGACGGCCTCGGTCTGGCCGATCAGGCGGCGGCCCAGCTCGTCCTCCATCCGGAGCAGCTTCTGGGTCTCGCCCTCCAGCAGCCGGCCGGCCGGGATGCCGGTCCAGGCGGCCACCACGTCGGCGATGTCGTCGGAGCCGACCTCCTCCTTGACCATGGTGTCCCTGGCCGTCTCCTCCTCGGCCTCGGACGCGGCCTCCAGCTCCTTCTCCAGCTGCGGGATCTCGCCGTACAGCAGCTTGGAGGCGGTGTCGAAGTCGCCGTCGCGCTGGGCGCGTTCGGCGGTGCCGCGCAGGGCGTCGAGCTTCTCCTTCAGCTCGCCGACCCGGTTCAGGGACTGCTTCTCGCGTTCCCAGCGGGCGTTGAGGCCGCGCAGGTCCTCCTCCTTGTCGGCGAGGTCGCGGCGCAGCTTCTCCAGGCGGTCCCGGGAGGCCGGGTCGGTCTCCTTCTCCAGCGCCAGCTCCTCCATCTTCAACCGGTCGACGGAGCGCTGGAGTTCGTCGATCTCGACCGGGGAGGAGTCGATCTCCATGCGGAGGCGGGAGGCCGCCTCGTCGACGAGGTCGATCGCCTTGTCCGGGAGGAAGCGGGAGGTGATGTAGCGGTCGGAGAGGGTCGCGGAGGCGACCAGCGCCGAGTCCGCGATCTGCACCTTGTGGTGGGCCTCGTAACGGCCCTTCAGGCCACGGAGGATGGCGATCGTGTCCTCGACCGTCGGCTCGGCGACCAGCACCTGCTGGAAGCGGCGCTCCAACGCCGGGTCCTTCTCGATGCGTTCGCGGTACTCGTCGAGCGTGGTGGCGCCGACCATGCGCAGTTCGCCGCGGGCCAGCATCGGCTTCAGCATGTTGCCGGCGTCCATGGCGGAGTCGCCGCCCGCGCCCGCGCCGACGACCGTGTGCAGCTCGTCGATGAACGTGATGATCTGGCCGTCGGAGTCCTTGATCTCGGCGAGGACGGTCTTCAGCCGCTCCTCGAACTCGCCGCGGTACTTCGCGCCCGCGACCATCGCGCCGAGGTCCAGCGAGACCAGCCGCTTGTCCTTCAGCGACTCGGGGACGTCCCCCTTCACGATCCGCTGGGCCAGCCCCTCGACCACGGCGGTCTTGCCGACGCCCGGCTCGCCGATGAGCACGGGGTTGTTCTTGGTGCGCCGGGACAGCACCTGCACGACCCGGCGGATCTCCTGGTCGCGGCCGATGACGGGGTCGAGCTTGCCGTCCCGGGCGGCGGCCGTGAAGTCGGTGCCGAACTTCTCCAGCGCCTTGTACTGGCCCTCGGGGTCGGCGGTGGTCACCCGGCGCCCGCCGCGCGCCTTCCGGAAGGCCTCCACCAGCTTTTTCGCGGTGGCGCCCTGCCGGTCGAGCACCTCGCCGGCCGCGCCGCCCTTCGCGGCGATGCCGATGAGCAGGTGCTCCGTGGAGAGGAAGTCGTCGCCGAGCTCCTTGGCGCGTTCGCCGGCGTCGGCGAGGACCGCGAGCAGTTCGCGGTTGGGCTGCGGGGGCGCGACCGTGGAGCCGGTCACACTGGGCAGCGCGGCCAGTACGCGGTCGGCGCCCTGGCGTACGGCGGCCTGGTCGGCGTCGACGGCCGCGAGCAGGTCGGTGATGTTCTCGTTGTCCTGCCCGGCCAGCAGAGCCAGCAGCAGGTGGGCAGGGGTGAGGTCCGCGTGCCCCTCGGTCACGGCCCGGCTGCTGGCCGCGTTGATCGCGTCCCGGCTCCTGTTGGTCAGCTCGGCGTCCACGTTCGCGTTCTCCTCCTCGGCGTCGTTCGGCTGACTCAGCCAACGTACACAAAGTTGAGTCTATTCCACTCAAGGTGTGGGCGGGAGCCCTTCCGGGGAGCGAGTGCGAAGGAGTGCCGGGCGGCGGGGCGGCGGCGGGCGACGCCGGGGGGCGGGCCGGCATCCGGGGCGGGGCAGGGCCGACGGCCGGGGCGGAGCCGGAGGCGTGCCGAGCGGCACGGCGGAGCGGGGGTGACGGGTGGAAGCGAGAGGTGCGGGCGAGGTGGGCGCGGGCCGGGTCGGCCGCCCTGTTCCGGCGGCCAGTTTCAGCCACGGTGGAGTTCGGCCGAATCCAGTCGATACCGCGAAATGTCCGCCCAAAACTGCAGCGGCGTCACCGTGTTCAGGTCACGGTGACGCCGCTGCGGGGGGAAGCACCTGAGCGATCTTTTTACGACGGGGGAATCGCGTCAGGCACTGCGGGGGGTGGCCGAGATGGTCCTCACGTCCGGGACATCCGGCTCAGCCAGCCGGTGGTCCCGTTGGTCCAGGTTCACAAAGATCATTCCGTACCGGATCGCGCACCGCACGGGCTGCGGGGCACCCCGCGGCTTGCGCAGGCACCGGTACGCCCGTACGTCCTCGTCCTCGTCGCGCGTGACGACGACCGGCTCACCGAAGACGGTCACCATCAACGAGTCACCGGAGTGGGGGATCGCGGTGACAAGGTCGATGAAGTGCCAGCCCGAGCGGTAGGCCGTGGCCATTTCGCGGCGGAAGGAGCGGTCGTCGGGTGGGGTGGTCATGACGAGACGGCCCAGCTGCTGTCTGCCGGGGCGACCCAGGAGCTGTCCCCGGGGACGTCGGACGCCACGATCACCCAACTGCTGTCACTGCGGGCGGCAGTAACGCTCCAGCTACTGTCCCCCGCGACATCACTCTTCGTCGCCGAGAGGCCGCCGAGTGCCCCGAAGGCCACAACGGCGGAGAAGGCGGCGACAAGCGCCGAGCGAAGCATTCTCTTATGCATAGTCGGCTTCGTCCTCATTTGAAGGTCACCTCTCCCCCGTCCGAATACGACGATGGCGCATTCCGGCACGTCGTGGCCACACAATCGATGCATCATGTTCCTGCACGTTCAGGACCCTGGGGGGTGGAGATTTGACAACAAACGAGACTAAGCGGACACATCCCCACGGGCTGACCGACCTGTGCGAGGACGGGCGCCGTCTCTACGGGAACGCTCTCCGGACGGGACGCGTCGCCCGTGCGGATGTGGAACCCGCGCCTTGTTTGATGGAATTCGCCCTCCTTCATGCCGATCCCGACGACCCGAACTGGCTGCGCCCGGTCCCCCCTTCGATCGCCCTCGCCCAGCGGCTGAACCCGATCGAGAGCGAGATCACCCACCGCAGGCGGACGGCGATCGAACTGGCCGACGCTTTCGAGCCGTTCATGACGCTCAGCGCCCAGTCCACGACGACCACCCACTCCATCACGGTGCTGGAGGGCCTGGACCGGATCAACGCGGCCCTGGACCTGGCCACCGCCCAGTGCCAGACCGAGATGCTCACCGTCCAGCCCAGCCGCCGCCGCCTGGAACACACCCTCGCCAAGGCCCTGGACCGCGACCGGCCGCTGATCGAACGCGGCTGCCGCATCCGCACGCTCTACCAGCATCCGGCCCGCTACAGCCCCGAGACGCTCGCCTACGTCGCCCAGTTCACCGACGGCAAGGTGGAGTACCGCACGATCGACGAACTCGTCGAGCGGCTGATCATCTGCGACGAGTCCGTGGCCTTCATCCCGACCCGCGACGACGGGGAGATCGCCCTCGAACTCCGCCACCCGGGACTCGTCCGCTACCTGATCAAGGTCTTCGAGTTCATGTGGAACCGCGCGGTCCCGCTGAGCGCCGGCGCGCCCTACGAGACCGCCCCCGACGGCATCACCGAGATCCAGCACTCCATCGCCAAGCTCCTCATCGAGGGCCATGTCGACGAGGCCATCGCCCGGCGCCTCGGCATGAACGTCCGCACCTGCCGGGCCCACATCGCCAAGCTGGCCCAGCTCCTGGGCAGCGGCAGCCGCGCACAGCTGGGCTTCCTGATAGCCCAGTCCGGGATCCTGGACCAGACGCCCCCCGAGGAGGCCGGCAGGCCGTGACCACCGACTCTCATGCCGAGCACGGCGTCGAGGACCTGTGCGACGCGGGGACGAAACTGTACGAACTCGCCCTACGTTCCGGGCAGTTGTCCACGAAGGACGCCGCCGGGGCCCCCTGCCTCGTGGACCTCGGCCTGCTCCACCCGGCGCTCGACGACCTCGGCCGGCTGGAGCCCGTCGCCCCGGACGTCGCCCTGCACCGGCTGCTGCGCGGGGCCCGCGCCCGCATCACCGAGGAATGGCGGCTGGAGCAGCGCCTGGTGGAGCTCTTCGAGCCGCTGATGACCGTCCAGGGACCGCCCGGCACGACGACGGACTCCCCCGCACTGCGGCTGCTGAGCGGCACGCGGCGGATCAACCAGGCCATCGGGGAGGCCATGACGGAGGCCCGGCAGGAAGTCCTGTGCGTCCAGCCGCACGCCGGTCTGATCGGCGAGCGCGGCGCCCAGGCCCTGCCCGCCGCCTTCGGACGCGACCAGGCGTTCCTCGACCGCGGCGGCCGGTTCCGCACGCTCTACCAGAACACCCTGCGCCATGTGCCCAACGTGTACGCCTACGCCGAGGACCTGAGGGGCGACAGCACGGCCCGCGGCCTCGACGAGGTACCCGACCGGCTCGTCGTCATGGACCGGTCGGTCGCCTTCCTCCCCGCCAACGGCGACGGCACCCTCGCCCTGGAAGTCCGCCACCCGGCACTGGTCGACTACCTGATCACCGCCTTCGACCGGCTCTGGCGCCTGGCCACCCCGATGTTCCCCAAGGCCGAGCTCCGCCCCACCGTCAACGGCATCACCCCCCGCCAGCAGGCCATCGCCGCACTCCTCGTCGAAGGCCACACCGACGCGGTCATCGCCGAACGCCTCGGCATGAACATCCGCACCGCCCGCGTCCACATCGCCAAACTCGCCGACACCCTCGGCAGCGAGAGCCGCGCCCAGCTCGGCTACCTCATCGCACGCTCGGGGATCCTTGGTCAGGAAGGCTGACCGTGTCCGAGGCCGTGCCGGGGGCCGTGCTCGCCCCGCCCGGTGGCCGGTCCAGTCCCACCTGGGCTATGCGCACGCCCAGTTGGGTACGGCTGGCCGCGCCGAGGGTCTCGGAGAGGCGGGCGATGTGCGCACGGCAGGTGCGGACGCTGATGCCGAGGCGTTCGGCGATGACCGCGTCCTGGTGGCCCTCCGCGAGCAGCGCCGCGATGGACTGCTCCCGGTGCGAGATGCCCTCGATGCCGGTGTCGGGAAGCGGGGCGGTGAGCGGTATGGCGAGGCGCCAGAGGCGCTCGAAGACCGTGACGAAGTACTCGACGAGGGCGGGGTGGCGCAGCTCCAGGGCCATCGTGCGGTCCGCGTTCGCGGGGATGAACGCCACCGTGCGGTCGAAGAGGATGAGCCGGTCGATGACCTCGTCGAGCGTGCGGGCCTCGACCGCGTCGCCCATCAGCTCCAGGTAGTTGAGCAGGCCCTGGCCGTGCCGGGCGACATGCGTGTACAGGTCGCGCATCCGCACGCCCCGCCCGCGCAGGGCGACGGCGCGGTGCAGCCCCTCGGTCAGCTCCGACTCCCGCCGGATGCCGCCCGGCTGCACGGTCAGCACCTCCTGCGTGCAGGCCTCCGTCGCCTCGTCCATGGCCGCCTGGATCCGGGACAGCCCGTCGAGCACCCGGATGGCCGCCGTGCCCTCCGCGGAGGGCGACACGGCCTGCAACTGCCGTCCCAGACCGGCGTACCACTCGAACGCCTCGACCGCCGAACCCACCCGCCGCTGGCTCTCCGTCACCTCGTCGTGCACCCCGCGCAGCAGCCGGGTCATGACCTCCTGCGGCGCCGTCGGCACCAGCCAGTCCATGTCATCGGGGTCGGGGTGCAGCAGCGCCAGTTCGAGCAGGCAGGGCACCGCGTCGGCGTCCGTGCGCGGCACCCGGCCCCGGCGCACGGCCCGGGAGTACACCCGGTCCCCGACGGCGCACAGCCGGTCGGCGCCGTGTGGATGCTCCTCCGTCCCGTGCCCGGCCATCGCCCATTCCACCCCCGATTTGCTGCCTCTTCCGCAGCGCAACTATGAGCGGTCCGGACCAGGTCCGCAACACAGCTCCCCTCGCGCGGGGCGCCGTAATACCCGGATGTGACCGGATATCACACCGCCTCCGCCGGTCGCGTTGCAACAAGATGACGGTGGTGGCAGGGGGGTGTGCGCGGCATCGTGGGTGCCGCTTCCCACGGGTGTCCCCGGACGCCCGGCGGGGCCCCGGGCCATCCTCCCCCGATCGGGCCGGGGCCCCGTGCAACGCACCCACGGGGGAGGTGCGTTGCAGGGAGGGTCGCTCGCGGGCGCGTGACGCGGCGGTCCCGGCGAATCCCCGAAATCCGCCAGTGATCGCCGCGTTACGTGCCCGCTCTAACGTCCCTGCATGGCGGACATATTCGACGCGTACGCGTTGGCCGACGCGTGGGACGAGATGTTTGTGCGGCCGGGTGAGGTCAGGACCGCCTATGAGCCGGTACTGGCTGCGCTCCAGCCGATCGAACCGAGTGAACTGCGGTTCCGGGCCGACCAGATGGCCCGGGCCTTCACCGACCGGGGGGTGACCTACGCCTTCGCGGGCGAGGAACGGCCCTGGCCCCTGGACCTGGTGCCGAGAATCCTCGACGCCCTGGAATGGGATCTCATACGAAGAGGCGTGGCCCAGCGCGTGCGGGCCCTGGAGGCCTATCTGGCCGACGCCTACGGACACGCGCGGGCCTTCGAGGATGAGGTGGTCCCGTGGCGGCTGCTCCTTGGCTCACCGCACTTCCACCGGGCGGCACACGCGGTGGAGCCACCCGGCGGGGTGCGCATCCATGTGGCCGGAATCGACCTGGTCCGCGACGAGGCCGGCGCGTTCCGGGTCCTCGAGGACAACGTGCGGGTGCCGAGCGGGGTGTCGTACGTCATCGAGAACCGCAGGGCGATGACCCGGGTCTTCCCCTCGCTCTTCGCCGAGCAGCACGTGCTGCCGGTGGACGGGTACCCGGGGCGGCTGCTCGCCGCCCTCCGGGCCGCCGCGCCGGGCGGGGCGGCGAGCGATCCCCGGGTGGTCGTCCTCACCCCCGGGCCGAGCAACGCGGCCTACTTCGAACACGCCCTGCTGGCCCGGCTGATGGGCGTGCAGCTGGTGGAGGGGCACGACCTGGTGTGCCGGAGCAACCGGGTCTGGATGCGCACGACCCGCGGCGAGGTGCCCGTGCACGTCGTGTACCGGCGCCTCGACGACGACTTCCTCGACCCGCTGCACTTCCGCCCCGACTCGGTGATCGGCTGCCCCGGCATCCTGAGCGCCGCCATCGCGGGGAACGTCACACTCGCGAACGCCGTGGGCAACGGCATCGCGGACGACAAACTCCTCTACACCTACGTCCCGGACCTGATCCGGTACTACCTCGGGGAGGAGCCGGTCCTTCCCAACGTGGAGTCCTACCGACCCGACGAACCAGGCCAGTTGGAGGCCGTCCTCGACCAGCTCGACCAGCTGGTCGTGAAGCCCGTCGACGGGGCCGGCGGACAGGGCATCGTGATCGGCCCGAAGGCCGACCGGGCGACCCTGGAACGCACTCGCAAAGCCGTGGCGGCCGACCCGCGCGGCTTCATCGCCCAGCGCCCGGTCGCCCTCTCCACCTCCCCCACCCTCTCGGGTGAACGGATGGCCCCGCGCCACATTGACCTGCGGCCGTTCGCCGTGAACGACGGCGACGGCATCTGGGTGCTGCCCGGCGGACTCACCCGGGTCGCGCTCCAGGAGGGCAACCTGATCGTCAACTCCAGCCAGGGCGGCGGCTCCAAGGACACCTGGGTGCTCGCCGAGGGCCCCGCCGAACGCCCCGAGCCGGTCGACGCGGGCCCGATCCCCGCCGTCGCCCCGCGCCGCCTCGGCCCCGACGGCACCCGTGCGGTCGTACCGGAAGGAGCGCAGCAGCAGTGAACGACGTGATCCTCTCCCGTATCGCCGAGTCGCTGACCTGGACCGGGCGGTACGTCGAACGGGCCGACGCCACCGGGCGGATCCTCGACGCCTACCTGCACCGGATGCTGGAGGACCCCTGGCGCGACGAGGACGCGGCCTGCCGGTCGCTGTACGCGATCCTCGGCGTGGACGCCGGCGCGGCACGGGTGGATATGCAGCAGGTCCTGGACCAGCTCGCCTTCGACGCCCGCTCCACCTGCTCCATCGAGGGCGCGCTTGGCGCCGCCCGGCTCAACGCGCGCAGCGCCCGCGAGGCCGTCTCCTCGGAGATGTGGGAGTGCCTCAACTCCACCTGGCACGCGCTCGGCGACCGGCGCCGCGCGGCCCGCCGTACCGGCCCCTACGCCTACCTGGAGCTGGTCCGCAGCCGGGCCGCGCTCTTCTTCGGCCTCGCCGACTCGACCATGAGCCGGGACGACAGCTGGCGGTTCGTCGTCCTCGGGCGGAGCCTGGAGCGGGTGGACATGACCGTACGGCTGCTCTCGGTGCGGGTGCTGGACGCGGCGCACGCGCCGGACTGGCCGACGCTGCTCAGCGCGAGCGGCGCCGACGAGGCGTACGCACGGGTGCACACCGGGTTCGGCGACACCCCGCGGGTGGCCGAATTCCTGCTCCTGGACCGGGACTTCCCGCGCTCGGCGCTGCACGCGCTGACCACGGCCGAGGAGTGCCTGGCCGCGCTCGGGCGGCCCCGCCAGGACCCCGCCCGCTCCCCGGTCGGGCGGGCCCGCACCCGCCTCGAATACCTCGACACCGCCTCCCTGGAGGCACAGCTGCCGGTCCTGCTGCGCGATCTCCAGCAGGCCTGCATGGCGTGCGCCGACGCGGTGGCGGAGCGGTTCTTCCCGTACCAGGGGCCCGTCGAGTGGGCCCAGGAAGGAGCCTGAGATGGCTCGTCGCCTCCGGATCCGGCACACCACCCGGGTCTCCTACGCGCAGCCCGCGGCCTCCTCGCACAACGAGGTCCGGATGACCCCGCTGACCCTGCCGGGGCAGACCACGCTGGACGCGCGGGTCACGGTGCAGCCGGCGACCGCCGTCTGGTCGTACTGGGACTACTGGGGCACCCAGGTCACCGGCTTCGACCTGCTTGAGCCGCACGAGGACCTGACGATCACCGCGTCGAGCCTGGTGGAGACGACGGCGCCGGGGCCGCTGCCGGCCGCGCCGGGGTGGGCGGAGCTGGCCGAACGGGCATCGGGGTCACGGCTGTTGGAACTCATGAACCCGACGGCTCGCACCTCGGTGCCGAAGAAGCTGGTGCGGAAGGCGCTGGCCGCCGCGGAGGGGCTGGGCCCGCACGAGGCCGCGGTGGCCGTCTCGGAGCTGGTCGCCGACCGCGTGGCCTACCTGCCGGGCGCGACCGGCGTGAACACCTCCCCCGCGGAGGCGTGGGCCCAGCGGGCGGGCGTCTGCCAGGACATCACCCACCTCACCATCGCCCTGCTGCGGGGGCTGGGGCTGCCGGCCCGGTACGTCTCCGGGTACCTGCACCCGGAGCGGGAGGCGGAGCCGAACCGGCCCGTCGCCGGGCAGAGCCACGCGTGGATCGAGTACTGGGCCGGCGACTGGTGCGGGTACGACCCGACGAACCGGGTGCGGGCCGGGGAGGACCACGTGGTGGTGGGGCGGGGCCGCGACTACGACGACGTCACCCCGCACAAGGGGATCTACCGGGGGGTGCCGGGAGGGGCACCGGAGGTCACCGTGGAGTTCACGAGGGTCGCGTAGCCGCCCGCGGGAGCGTGGGGGCTGCTCACGCAGTTCCCCGCACCCCTTGCGGGGCTACCCAGCCGCGGGCAGGCGTGCCGCAGGGCGGCACGGGTGGGCGAAGCGGCACCCGGCAAGCGCCGGTAAGCGACCCACCCCCCGTCCGCCCCCTTGGGCAGGGCCTACTTGAGCCCCGCCTCCGCGCAAGCGGTCTTGTACGCGGCCGTGCAGATCTGCGAGATCTTGTAGATGCCGTCCGCGACGACGGTGTCCTTGATCTTGCTCTTGGTCACGGCGTTGACCTGTACCAGCTGGGACGGGATGTCCTTGTTGGTCGGGCTGTCGACGGTGTCCTGGGTGAGCGCGTCGAACTGGATGTCCTTGCCCTGCACCTTGTAGACGGCCATCTGGGCGGCGGCCTCGGCCTCGTCCGGGTACGGCTTGTAGACGGTCATGTACTGCTCGCCGATGAGGATCCGCTGGATGGCTTCGAGGTCCGCGTCCTGGCCGGTGATCGGCGGCATCTCGGTGACGCCGGCCGCCTTGAGGGCCTTGACGATGCCGCCGGCCATCGCGTCGTTGGCGGAGTAGACGGCGGCGATGTTGTCCTTGCCGAGCGAGCCGATCGCCTTGGTGACCTCCTGCTCGGCGATGTCCGGGTTCCAGTCCTTGGTGTCGTACGAGTCCGCGATCGTCACCTTGCCGTTCAGCTCGGACATGGCGCCCGTCTTGAACTGCTTGGCGTTCGGGTCGGTCGGCGAGCCGTTGACCATGACGACCTTGTCGGAGGTGTCGACGTTCGACCCGATGCCCTCCAGGAGGGTACGGGCCTGGACCTCGCCGACCAGCTCGTTGTCGAAGGAGACGTAGGCGTCGATCGGGCCCTCGGCGAGGCGGTCGTAGGCGATGACCGGGATGCCCGCGGCCTTCGCCTTCTTCACCGTGCCCGCGATGGCGTGCGCGTCGACGGAGTCCAGGATGATCACGTCGACCTTGTCGTCGATCATCTTCTGCATCTGCGTCGCCTGCGTGGTGGCGGACGACGCGGCGTTCTGGTAGTCGACCTTGCCCTGCTTGTTGGTCAGCTCGGCGATCTTCGCCGACATGATCGGGTAGTCGAAGTTGGTGTACCGGGTGTTGATCTTGTCCGGCATCAGCACGCCCACCGTGATGTCGTTGCCCTTCGTCGGGCTCGCGGACGTCGACGATCCTGTCGCGTTGAGCACGCCGCAACCGGCAAGCGAAAGGGTCATCGTGGACGCGGCCACAAACATGGCTATACGACGCATACGGGGGCTCACTTCAGGTGCGTTCCGGACGTGGGCTGCTTTGCGACCCAGATGTCTGAAAAGCCAACGCGTACGTCACACCCGGCGTCAAGCGGAACTACTTAACGAGTGCGCAACACCACGCTCCGCTGCACCTGTGAAGGATGAGCGGAACCCCCTCCAAACACTCTTTACGGACCCTCCATCCAAAGGGAGTTCATGGGTAGGCAAAGATCCGTACAACCAACGCGCTTCCTCACGAGTCGACATCCGGAACGACTGCCCCCGTCGTTCGGATACGACCAGAGGATCGAATGAACCAAGCCAGACGCAGCGCGGCCGTCACCGTCGTGCTCGCCACCGCCGGCACACTGCTCGGCGGCGCCTTCGTGACCGCGTCGGCGGCCACGACCTGCAACTCGCCGGTCTTCACACGGCAGATGTTCGCGAACACCACGTTCAAGGGCACCCCGAAAAAAACCGCCTGCGACTCCGCGATCGACGAGAGCTGGAGCGGCGCCCCCCGCCTCCGGCCTCCCCAAGGACGGCTTCGGCGTCCGCTGGACCGTCACCCGCGACTTCGGCTCCGGCGGCCCCTTCGCCCTCACCGCCTCCGGCCTCGACGGCATCCGGGTCTACGTCGACGGCACCCGCCGCATCGACCTGTGGAAGAACACCACCACGACGGTCACCAAGACCGTCAACGTGACCGTCCCGTCCGGCAGGCACACCCTGCGCGTCGACTACGCCAACTTCACCGGCGCCGCGAAGGTCAGGTTCGCCTACACACCGCGCACCTCGGCGAGCGTCGACAAGGTCAAGCCCCTCGCCCCGGGCAGCACGGCGGTGTCGTACGACGCCGTCACCGGCAGGGCCGGGCTGACCTGGTCGAAGAACAAGGAGATGGACCTCTCCGGCTACCGCGTCTACCGCCGCGCGCAGGGCGCCTCGTTCGGCACTCCACTGGCGACGACCGGCGCCACGTCGTACACCGACAGCTCGCTGCCCGTGGACGGGAAGGTCTACTTCTACGAGGTGCGCGCCTACGACAAGGCGGGCAACGTGTCGACGGGCTCGGCCGACCGGCAGGTCACCACCGCCGACCGCACCGCTCCGGAGCGGGTCACCGGGGTGGCCGTCCGGGCGGGCACCGCGGGCAACGTCGTGACCTGGCGGGCATCTTCGGCGAAGGACCTCGACCACTACGAGCTGTGGGCCTCGCGGGCCGGTGAGCCCGACCCGGACGGGCCCGAGTTCCTGGGCCTCCCGGACTACACCGACGCCACCGCGGAGGCCGGCACGGCCTACACCTACACCGTCCAGGCGGTCGACACCGCCGGGAACATCTCCCCGGTGTCGGCGGCCGTGACGGCGACCCGCCCGGCCGCCTCCGCCGTGGCCGCCCCGGCCGGCCTGACGGGCACCCCCGCGGACGCCGCCACCGGCCTGAGCTGGACCCCGTCCGAGGACCCGGCCGTCACCGGCTACCAGGTCTACCGGCGGACCGTCTCCAACGGCGGCTGGACCCTGCTGGGCAGCAGCGCCGACGCGTCCTACGAGGACACCTCGGCCCCGCGGCACAAGGCGTACTACTACGTCGCCGCCGTGGACGGGGACGGCGCCGAGTCGGCGCCCTCGGCGGAGCTGACCGTCGACCGGCTCTCCCCGGCCACCGCGACCGGCCCGGCCGCCCCGAAGCTCATCCTGGTCAGCGAGGGGATCCCGGCCCGCTCCCCGATCAGGGTGACGGCCGCGCCGGGTACCGGCGACGAGGACCGCGGGCTCCAGGGGTACTCCTGGGAGGTCGCCGGCGCCTGCGGGAGCAGCGGCACCCTGCTGTCGACGACCGGGAACCTCTCCTGGACGTCTCCCTACAACGGGCCGTGCACGATGACCGTGTACGCCGTGGACGCCTACGGGCGGCAGGGCGAGCAGAGTTCGTCGCTGAACTTCTTCGTCGGCCGGTGACACACGAAGGGGCCCGGAGAATCCTCCGGGCCCCTTCGCACGGCCTGCTGCTAGTCCTTGGCCTTCTTCGGTCGCCACACCACCAGCGCGCTGGTCTGCTGGACCTCCTGGTACGGGACCAGGTCGCGGCGGTAGGAGGCGTGGACGGCGGCCTCGCGCTGCTGCATCGCGGTCGCCGCGCCGTCGACGGCCGCCTGGAGTTCGGCCACGCGCTGCTGGAGCGCTATGACCTGGTTCTCCAGTTCGATGATGCGCTTGATGCCGGCCAGGTTGATGCCCTCGTCCTGGGACAGCGCCTGCACCTGGCGGAGCAGTTCGATGTCGCGGGCCGAGTAGCGCCGGCCCCGCCCGGCCGTGCGGTCCGGGGAGACCAGGCCGAGGCGGTCGTACTGGCGCAGCGTCTGCGGGTGCAGTCCGGAGAGCTGGGCCGCCACCGAAATGACGTAGACCGGGGTCTCCTCGGTCAGTTCATAAGGGTTACGTCGACGGCCGTCCATCTCTGTCATGCTCCCTTCGCGGCCTCGAACAGCTCGGCCCGCGGGTCCTCGCCCGCGGTCGCCTCGCGATACGCCTCCAGCGCGTCACGAGCATTCCCCGACAGATCCTTCGGGACACTCACCTCGACGGTGACCAACAGGTCGCCGCGGGTGCCGTCCTTGCGGACCGCGCCCTTGCCACGGGCGCGCATGGTGCGGCCGTTGGGCGTGCCCGGGGGCAGCTTCAGGGTGACCGGCGGTCCGCCCAGGGTCGGGACCCTGACCTCGCCGCCGAGCGCCGCCTCGGTGAAGGTAACCGGGACGGTCACCGTGAGGTTGTCCTCCTTGCGGCCGAACACCGGGTGGGTGTCCACGTGCACCATGACGTACAGGTCGCCCGCGGGGCCGCCGCGTTCGCCCGGTGCGCCCTTGCCGCGCAGCCGGATGCGCTGGCCGTCGGTCACCCCGGCGGGGATGCGGACCTGCATGGTGCGCGACGACTTGGCGCGGCCGCTGCCCTTGCAGTCCAGGCAGGGGTGCTCCGCGATCAGGCCGCGGCCCTTGCAGTCGGGGCAGGGGTCGGTCAGCGAGAAGCCGCCGCCGGAGCCCCGCGCCACCTGTCCGGTGCCGACACAGGTCGGGCACACCCGCGGGGTGCCGTTCTTGTCGCCGGTGCCCGAACAGGCCTTGCACGGGGACTGCGAGGACATCCGCAGCGGGACCGTGGCGCCCTCGATGGCCTCCGTGAAGCTGAGCGTGACCTCGGACTCGATGTCCTGGCCGCGCCTGGGCTGGGTACGGCCGGCCGTGCCGCCGCCCCGGTTGAACAGGCCCCCCAGGACGTCGCTGAAGCCGCCGCCGCCCCCGCCGAAGCCGCCCCCGCCCTGGGCGTTGCCGCCGAAGAGGTCGCCCAGGTCGAAGTTGAAGTTGCCGCCGCCCGCGCCCGGTCCCGGGCGGAACCCGCCGTTGCCGAAGAGGGCGCGGGCCTCGTCGTACTCCTTGCGCTTCTTGGGGTCGCCGAGTATGTCGTTCGCCTCGGAGATCTCCTTGAAGCGCTCCTCGGCCTTGGCGTTGCCCTTGTTGGCGTCCGGGTGGAACTCGCGGGCGAGCTTCCGGTACGCCTTCTTGATCTCGGCCTCGGTGGCGTCCTTGGGGACGCCGAGGACCTTGTAGTAGTCCTTCTCGATGAAGTCCTTGGTGCTCATCCCCGACGCCCCTCCTTCCGCTCGGTACTTATTACGTCAGCCCTCCTCAGGGCCGTTGTCCTTCTCGTCCCCGGCCGCGGGGGCCTCTTCGGTCCCCTCGCCCTTCACCGCCGTCGCTCCCGGCTGCGGTTCGGCGACCGCCACCCGCGCGGGGCGGATGGTGCGCTCGCCGATGCGATACCCCGGCTGCAGGATGGCCACGCACGTCGTCTCGGTGACGTCCGGCGCGTAGCTGTGCATCAGCGCCTCGTGGATCGTCGGGTCGAAGGGCTCGCCCTCCTTGCCGAACTGCTGCAGGCCCATCTTCGCCGCGACCGTCTCCAGCGACTCGGCCACCGACTTGAAACCGCCGACCAGTTCGCCGTGTTCCCGGGCCCGGCCGATGTCGTCGAGCACGGGCAGGAGTTCGGTCAGGAGGTTCGCGATGGCGATCTCCCGGACCGTGATCCGGTCGCGCTCCACCCGGCGGCGGTAGTTCTGGTACTCGGCCTGGAGGCGCTGGAGGTCCGCGGTGCGCTCGCCGAGCGCGGTGCGTACCTGGTCCAGCTGCGCGGTCAGACCGGCCAGCTGTGCGCTTGCGTCCCCGGCCGGGGCCGCCCCCTGGGAGGGAGCGGCCTTCGGCCCGGCGTCGTCGGGGGTGGCGCCGGAGGGGACGTCGGGCTTCTCCTCGAAGCCCGGGGTCTCCTCCGTCACGCGGCACCGTCCTTGCGCTCGTCGTCGACGATCTCGGCGTCCACCACGTCGTCCGCGGCGTCACCGGCGGGGGCACCGCCGGCCGCGGCACCGGAGGCCTGGGCGTCGGCGTACATGGCCTGGCCCAGCTTCTGGGAGACGGCCGCGACCTTCTCGGTGGCGGTGCGGATCTCGGCGGTGTCCTCGCCCTTGAGGGTCTCCTTGAGCTCCTCAAGGGAGGCCTCGACCTCGGTCTTGATCTCGCCGGGGACCTTGTCCTCGTTGTCCTTGAGGAACTTCTCCGTCTGGTAGACGAGCTGCTCGCCCTGGTTGCGGGTCTCGGCGGCCTCGCGGCGGCGGTGGTCCTCCTCCGCGTACTGCTCGGCCTCCTGGCGCATCCGGTCGACCTCGTCCTTCGGCAGCGAGGAGCCGCCGGTGACGGTCATCTTCTGCTCCTTGCCCGTGCCCAGGTCCTTCGCGGTCACGTGCATGATGCCGTTGGCGTCGATGTCGAAGGCGACCTCGATCTGCGGGACCCCGCGCGGGGCCGGCGGCAGACCGGTCAGCTCGAACATGCCGAGCTTCTTGTTGTACGCCGCGATCTCGCGCTCGCCCTGGTAGACCTGGATCTGGACGGAGGGCTGGTTGTCCTCGGCGGTGGTGAAGATCTCGGACCGCTTGGTCGGGATCGTCGTGTTCCGCTCGATGAGCTTGGTCATGATGCCGCCCTTGGTCTCGATACCGAGGGACAGCGGGGTGACGTCGAGGAGCAGGACGTCCTTGACCTCGCCCTTGAGGACACCGGCCTGGAGCGCGGCGCCGATGGCGACGACCTCGTCCGGGTTCACGCCCTTGTTGGCGTCCTTGCCGCCGGTCAGCTCCTTGACGAGCTCGGCGACGGCGGGCATGCGGGTGGAGCCGCCGACGAGAACGACGTGGTCGATCTCGCCGAGGTTGATGCCGGCGTCCTTGATGACGTTGTGGAACGGCGTCTTGCAGCGCTCCAGGAGGTCCGCGGTCAGCTGCTGGAACTGGGCGCGGGTGAGCTTCTCGTCGAGGTGCAGGGGGCCCTCGGCGGAGGCGGTGATGTACGGCAGGTTGATCGAGGTCTCCGTGGAGGAGGACAGCTCGATCTTGGCCTTCTCGGCGGCCTCGCGGAGGCGCTGGAGGGCCATCTTGTCCTTGCCGAGGTCCACGCCGTGGCCGGCCGCGAACTGCTTGACCAGGTAGTCGACGACGCGCTGGTCCCAGTCGTCACCACCGAGGTGGTTGTCGCCGTTGGTGGCCTTCACCTCGACGACGCCGTCACCGATCTCCAGGAGGGACACGTCGAAGGTGCCGCCACCGAGGTCGAAGACGAGGATCGTCTGGTCGTCCTTGTCGAGGCCGTACGCCAGCGCGGCGGCGGTCGGCTCGTTGACGATGCGCAGGACGTTCAGGCCCGCGATCTCGCCGGCCTCCTTCGTCGCCTGACGCTCGGAGTCGTTGAAGTAGGCCGGGACGGTGATGACCGCGTCGGTCACCTTCTCGCCCAGGTAGGCCTCGGCGTCCCGCTTGAGCTTCTGCAGGATGAAGGCGGAGATCTGCTGGGGGTTGAAGTCCTTCCCGTCCAGCTGGATCTTCCAGTCGGTGCCCATGTGCCGCTTCACGGACCGGATGGTCCGGTCGACGTTGGTGACCGCCTGGCGCTTGGCGACCTCGCCGACGAGGACTTCGCCGTTCTTCGCGAAGGCGACGACGGACGGCGTGGTCCGGGCACCCTCGGCGTTGGTGATGACGGTGGGCTCGCCGCCTTCAAGAACGCTGACGACGGAGTTAGTCGTGCCCAGGTCGATGCCGACCGCACGTGCCATGGTGATTTCCTCCAGCTGACTTGAGTGGAACGGACTCAAGTGTGCATCAAGCTTCGCCCTGGGTCAACAGACCTGAGTGGAGCAGACTCAAGTCTTATCCGTTCCTTACACGCAAGTGCCCGCTGACCTGCGTTGATACGGCGTTCCTGGGCCCGTACACCGGCACCCGAAGGAGTAGCAGCACGATGCTGAAGGTGACGCAGGCGACGCAGGTGGCGCCGGTACGGGCCACCCAGCCGCCGTGCACGAGCACCCCGACGAGCACCCCGGCGAAGGACGCGGCACCGAGGGCGACGGTCGCCCGCTGCGAGGTGAGCCCGAGGCGCCGCAGCCGGTGCGCGAGATGGTCGGGCCCGCGCCGCAGCACCGGCCGCCCGGCGAGGAGCCGCGAGAGCACGACGAGCAGGACGTCGGCGCTCGCCACGGCGGTGAGCGCGAACAGCACGCCCGCGCTGGCGGCGGGGTCGTACCCGGACCGGGTGACCAGCGCGGCGGCGGCCAGCACGAACCCGGTGAACAGGGAGCCGGTGGCGCCGAGGGCGATCCGCGCGGGCGCCCAGTTGTGCAGCAGGAACCCGGTGAGCGCCGCCGCGAGCACGCTCAGCAGCACCGCGAGCCCGTCCATCACCTCGGCGGCGGCACAGGCCCCGACCCCGAAGGCGGTCACCACCCCGACGGTCCCGGCCAGCCCGTCCGCGTGGTCCAGCCCCTTGAAGGCGACGGCGACGAAGGCGATCCAGCCCGCGCCGAGCACCCCGCCGACGATCCCGAACTCGCCGTACGGCACCACGCAGGCGGCTGCCACCGCCGTACCGAAGAGCAGGAACCGCGTCTTCAGCCGCCACACGTCGGCGACCACCCCGAGCAGCGCGACGGCTCCCCCGGCGGCCACCAGCTCCCCGACGCCGGTGCCGAGCGGGGCGACGCCGGTCCAGTCGCCGGCGAACGCGACCAGGCAGGTGGCGCCGACCACGGCGAAGCCGCCCAGCGCGGGCACCCGCCGGGCCCGCCGCCGGTCGACGAGCCCGATCCGCAGGGCACACGGGCGGATCAGCGCGGCGAGGAAGGCGGCGAGCAGGAAGGCGGTGGTGGCGGCGGCGATCCCGTAGAGCACAGGTCCAAATTAGACCTAAATGTAACAATTCTGTACGAATAACACGATCGGGTTGGGGCGTACCGCCCAGGCAAGCCTCAGCGATCCAGATCACCCCGCACCTGGCTACAGTGCGGGTAAAGATGCGGGTAGTCTCGAACGGACTGCATAAGTTACCGCTTAGTAATTTCGGGAACCCTCTGGAAAGAGACCCGAAGAGACCACCCCTCGCAGGCCCGAGGAGCCCCCATGCAACTCGCCGCGATCATCGTGTCGCTGGTACTGATCGTGGTCGGCGTGGCGTTGTTCGCCCGCGCCGTGCTGCAGATCTACAACTTCCTGCGGCTCGGCCAGAACGTGCCCGCCGGCACCCGCACCGACGAGCCCGTCCAGCGGACCGTCACCGTGGTCAGGGAGTTCCTCGGCCACACCCGGATGAACCGCTGGGGCATCGTGGGCGTGGCGCACTGGTTCGTCGCGGTCGGCTTCTTCTCCCTGCTCCTGACGATCGTCAACGCCGTCGGCCAGCTGTTCCAGGCCGACTGGATCCTGCCGGTCATCGGCGACTGGGCGCCGTACAACATGTTCGTCGAGTTCATCGGCACCATGACGGTCCTCGGCATCCTGGTGCTGATCGTCATCCGCCAGCTGAGCAAGCCGAACCGGCCCGGCCGCAAGTCCCGCTTCGCCGGCTCCAACTTCGGCCAGGCGTACTTCGTCGAGACGGTCATCCTGATCGTCGGCGTCTGCATCTTCACGCTGCACGCCCTGGAGGGCGCCCAGCACCACGTGGACTCCTACGAGGCGTCGTTCTTCATCTCGTACCCGGTGGTGTCCTGGTTCCGGGGCATGGACGTCTCCACGCTCCAGAACCTCACCTACTTCTTCGCCGGCCTGAAGATCGCGACCTCGTTCATCTGGATGATCGTGGTCGCCCTGAAGACCGACATGGGCGTCGCCTGGCACCGCTTCCTGGCCTTCCCGAACATCTGGTTCAAGCGGAACGCGACGGGCGGGACCTCGCTGGGCGGGCTGCTCCCGATGACCTCGGGCGGCAAGCCGATCGACTTCACCGACCCCGGTGACGACGACGTCTTCGGCGTCTCCCAGGTGGAGCAGTTCTCCTGGAAGGGCCTGCTCGACTTCTCGACCTGCACCGAGTGCGGCCGCTGCCAGTCGCAGTGCCCGGCCTGGAACACCGGCAAGCCCCTCTCCCCGAAGCTGCTGATCATGTCCCTGCGGGACAACGCGCACGCCAAGGCGCCCTACCTGCTGGCCGGCGGCGGCAAGACCGCCGAGGGCGAGGAGAAGGCGTCCGAGGAGCAGCTGGCCGGGGTCCCCGCCGCCGCCCTCGCGGAGGCCGAGCGACCGCTGATCGGCACCGCCGAGGAGAACGGCGTCATCGACCCGGACGTGCTGTGGTCCTGCACCACCTGCGGTGCCTGCGTCGAGCAGTGCCCGGTCGACATCGAGCACGTCGACCACATCGTGGACATGCGCCGCTACCAGGTGATGATCGAGTCCGCGTTCCCGTCCGAGGCGGGCACGATGCTCAAGAACCTGGAGAAGAAGGGCAACCCCTGGGGCCTGGCCAAGAAGCAGCGCCTGGAGTGGCTCAAGGAGGTCGACTTCGAGGTCCCGGTCGTCGGCCAGGACATCGAGGACCTCACCGAGGTCGAGTACCTGTACTGGGTCGGCTGCGCCGGCTCCCTCGAGGACCGCGCCAAGAAGACCACCAAGGCCTTCGCCGAGCTGCTGCACATCGCGGGCGTCAAGTTCGCGATCATGGGCGGCGACGAGAAGTGCACCGGCGACTCCGCCCGCCGCCTCGGCAACGAGCCCCTGTTCCAGGAGCTCGGCATGGAGAACGTCATGGCGCTGAACATGGCGTTCGGCGAGGAGCTCGACGACGACGGCAAGGTGGTCCCCGAGTCCGCCAAGCCCAGGTCGGCCAAGAAGATCGTCGCGACCTGCCCGCACTGCCTCAACACCATCGGCAACGAGTACCCGCAGCTCGGCGGCGACTACGAGGTCGTCCACCACACCCAGCTGCTCCAGCACCTCGTCGACGAGGGCAAGCTGGTCCCGGTCACCCCGGTCGAGGGCATCATCACCTACCACGACCCCTGCTACCTGGGCCGCCACAACAAGATCTACACGCCCCCGCGCGAGATCATCGCCAGCGTCCCGGGCCTGCGCAACGAGGAGATGCACCGCCACAAGGAACGCGGCTTCTGCTGCGGCGCCGGCGGCGCGCGGATGTGGATGGAAGAGCGGATCGGCAAGCGCATCAACAACGAGCGCGTCGACGAAGCCCTGTCGGTGAACCCCGACATCGTCTCCACCGCCTGCCCGTTCTGCCTGGTCATGCTCACCGACTCGGTCAACGGCAAGAAGAACGACGGCAAGGCCAAGGAGTCCATCACCGTCGTGGACGTGGCCCAGCTGCTCCTCGACTCCGTCAGGACGCCGGTCGACCCGGCCGGCACCGCGGAGCAGGAGAGCGAGCCGGAGCCGGAGCCGGTGAAGTAGTTCCTCCTACGGTCGTCACGGCGCCTCGTGCCCTCGCCGGGCACGGGGCGCCGTCGTATGCGGGGGCGTCTCCCGCCCTCGTGGGAGGTCCGTAGCCCGGACGGCCCTCTCCTGCTCGCGTGCGTGCTCCCCGGCGGTTCGGCTGGCAGGAGGGCCGGATCGAGCGGGAGGTACGGGTGGCGGAGGACAGCGCGCACGACGAGGGTGCCGGGGACCGCTCCGACGACGTACGGGAGCTGCGGGCCCGGGTCGCCGCCCTGGAGGGCGAACGGGCCCGGCCGCCCCGGCACCGCGGCAGGTCCCTGCTCGCCGTCGTCCTGGTCGTCGTCGGCTGCCTGCTCGCCCCGCTCTCCGTGGTCGCCTCGTGGGCGGCCGACCAGGTGGGCGACACCGACCGCTACGTCAGCACGGTCGCCCCGCTCGCCTCCGACGCCGACGTGCAGAACGCCGTGGCCAACCGGGCCACCGACGCCCTCATGTCCCACCTCGACCTGCCCGCCCTGCTCGCCGACGTGGCCCCCGCGGACCGGCCCCGTCTTCAGCAGGCGCTGGGCGGCAGACTCGGTGACGCGCTCGAAGGGGCCGTCCGCAGCTTCGTCCACGACAAGGCCCGCGAGGTCGCCGCGTCCGACGCGTTCCGGACCGTCTGGACCGACGCCAACCGCCGGATCCACAGCAGCCTCGACAAGGCCCTCACCGGCAGCGGCGGCGGCGCGGTACAGCTGACGAACGACAGCGTCACCCTCGACATCGGCCCCCTCGTGGACCAGGTCAAGCAGCGCCTCGTCGACGCCGGGCTGACCCCCGCCGCGCACATCCCCGCCGTGCACACCGACTTCACCCTCGCCAGGTCCGACCAGGTCGGCAAGGTCAAGACCTACGTACGGCTGCTGCAACTCGCCGGGAACTGGCTGCCCGTGCTGGCTGTGCTGCTGGTCGCCGCCGGGGTGCTGCTGGCGGTCCGGCGGCGCCGGGCCCTGGTGACGGGCTGCCTCGGGGTCGCGGTCACCACCGGGCTGCTCGGCATCGGGCTGCGCGTGTTCCGCGTGTTCTACCTGGACCGGCTGCCCGCGAGCGTCTCCCCGGGCGCGGCAGCCGCCGTCTACGACGCGCTGACCCACTTCCTGCGCACCGGAGTCCGCATGGTGGTGGCCCTCGCCGTCGTCGTCGCCCTGGCCGCCTGGCTCTCCGGCCCCGGCCGGTACGCCGGACTGGTCCGGGGCCTGTGGATCTCCGGGATCGGCGCGGTACGCGGCACCGCCGACCACGCAGGACTGCACACCGGACCGACCGGCCCCTTCGTCCGCCGCCACCGCACCTGGATCACCTGGCTCCTGGTGGCCGCGGCGGTCCTCGCCTACCTGCTCTGGCCCTACCCCACCGGCTGGGTCGTGGTCGGCATCGCCCTGTGCCTGCTGTTCGTACTGGCGGTGGTGGAGTTCCTCGCGACGCCACCGTCCCCGGGCCGCCCTGGCGCCCCCTAAGGGGCGCGGGGCTGTATCGATATGCGGCTCCGCCGCGTGGGCGCGACCAGCCACGACGGCGCCGCAGACTTCTCACGAAGTGCCCGACCGGCTACTTCAGTCCGATCGCGGCGCAAGCCGACCGGTACTTCGGCGTGCAGATCTGCCCCACGGTGTAGACGCCGTCGGCGATCACGGTGTCCTGGATGTTGTCCTTCGTGAGGGCGACCACCGGGACGAGCGTCGCGGGGATGTCCTTGTCGGTCGGGCTGTCGACCTTGTCCTGGGCCAGCGCGTCGTACTGGATGTCGCGGCCCTGCACCTTGTACACCGCCATCTGCGCGGCGTCGGTGGCCTCGTCCAGGAACGACTTGTACACGGTCATGTACTGCTCGCCCGAGACGACCCGCTGCACCGCGTCCAGGTTCGCGTCCTGCCCGGTCACCGGGGGGATCGTGGTGGCGCCCGCCGCCTTCAGGGCGTCTATGACGGCGCCGGCCATTCCGTCGTTGGCCGAGTAGACGGCGGCAATCCTGTCGAGGCCGACGGCCCGGATCGCCTTCTTCATGTTGGCCTCGGCGACGTCGGGCGACCACTTGTCGGTGTCGTACTCCTCGGCGATGCGGACCTTGTTCTTCAGTTCGCTGAGGGCGCCCTTCTTGAAACTGGCCGTGTTCGGGTCCGCGGGGTCGCCGTTCATCATGACGACCTCGCTGCTCGCCGCCCTGCCGCCGAGCGCCCCGATGATGGCGCGGCCCTGGACCTCGCCGACGAGTTCGTTGTCGTGCGAGACGTAGGCGTCGATCGGGCCCTGCGCGAGCCGGTCGTAGGCGATGACGGGGATGCCGGCGGCCTTGGCCTTGCGGACGTCCGGTGCGATGGCCGCGGCGTCCACCGCGTCGACCAGGATGACGTCCACCTTCCGGTCCACCATCCGCCGGAACTGCCTGCTCTGGGTGGCCGCGCTCGCCTCGGCGTTGGCGTAGTCGACCTTGCCCTTGCCATGGGTGAGGGAGGCGACCTCCTTCTCGATGATGGGGTGGTCGAAGTTCGCGAACCGTGCGGTGTCCTTGTCGGGCAGGAGCAGCCCGACCGTGACGTCGTCGCCCTTCTTCACGGACGCGGTGTCGCCGCCCCCGCCGATGCCGTCGACGACACCGCACGCGGAGAGCGTGAGCGCGGACGCGGCGGCGGCCAGGGGCATCGCGAGGCGGGGCATGGGGATCCCGCGGCGGGTGGAAACGCTCACATCAGGCGCCTTCCGGGTGGGGGAGCGTCATGCGCAACCGATGGTGTGAAGGAAGCAAACGCGTAGTGGCCGGATACGTCAAGACGTATGGACAAGAAGGGAGTTGAGGTCGGTTTCCGGTGTCACCCAAGAGTGCGCGGCACGCGACCGTTACCCCAGGTCAGGGCAGTGCGGCGGGAGTTGGGGCCGCCCGGCGGGCCGGGGATCGGGGCGGGGCCCACCGGACGGGGAGCAACCGGCCGCCCACGTCAGGGACTTCACCGACTCTTCGCAGTTGCTACCGGGCCTTCACGGTCGCCACCTCGGCGGAACAAGATCTTAAAGCGTTTTAAGAACTGCTACCATCAGTGACCTCACAGGCAACCGCCAAGGACGCCACCGCGCACCCACGGGAGGTCGTGTGGACGAGCCCGGCTCCGCCGTCCCGGCGGGCGGCACCGGGGGGCCGGCCGTACGCCCACGGCTGGAGGACGTCGCGGCCCGCGTCGGCCTGTCGACGGCCTCGGTCTCCCTGGTGCTGCGGGGCGTGGCCGGACCCAGCGAGCGCACCCGGCAGCGGGTCCTCAAGGCGGCCGCCGAGCTCGGCTACCGCCCCGACCGCACCGCGAGCGCCCTGGCCAGCAGGCGCAGCCGGCTGCTCGGCGTCGTGGTCGACGTGCACAGCCCCTTCCACGCCGAACTGGTCGAGCACCTGCACGTCGCCGCCGAGGAGGTCGGCTACGACCTCGTGCTGAGCGCCCTGACCCGGACCCGGGACGAGAGCACGGCCGTCGAGACCCTGCTCGCGTTCCGCTGCGAGGCGCTGATCCTGCTCGGGCCGGTGTCCTCCGCCGCCGCCCTCGCCGACCTCGACCGCAGGGCGCCCGTCGTCGGCGTGGGCCGCCGGATCACCGGCGCCGGCCCGGACGTCGTCCGCAGCGCCGACGACGACGGGGTGAGCCGGATCGTCGACCACCTGGTGGGCCTCGGGCACCGCGCGATCGCCCATGCCGACGGCGGCAGGGGCGTCATCGCCACCGACCGCCGCGGCGGCTACCGGGGCGCCATGCGCCGGCACGGCCTGCACGAGCACGTCCGGGTGCTGCCCGGCGGCAGCACCGAGGAGGCCGGCGAGGCCGTGGGCAGGCGCCTCCTCGACGACGGCGTCCTGCCGACCGCCGTCGTGGCCTACAACGACCAGAGCGCCATCGGCCTGCTGACCGCCCTCCGGTCGGCCGGGGTGGACGTCCCCGGGACCGTCTCCGTCGCCGGGTACGACGACGACACCCTCTCCCGGCTGAGCTGCTTCGACCTCACCACCGTCAGCCAGAACCCCCGGGAGCAGGCCCGTCAGGCGGTCACCGCCGCCGTGCGACGCCTCGACGAGGACCGCGGGGAGCCCCGCGAGATCGTCCTCGCGCCCACCCTGGTCGTCCGGGGGACCACGGCACGGGTGCGCTGACCGCGCGTGGGCCCGGGCGGTTCCGGGTGCCCGGCCGCGTTTCCTCCCGGGCGCGGGTTCGTTGGCCGGGCATGAAGAAGATCATGATGCTGGCCGCGCTGCCGGCCGCCGCCCTCGCCCTCGCCTCCCCCGCGCACGCCGACAACGACGGCAACCTCGGTTCCGGCGTGAACGCCGCCAACAACTGGAACTTCTCCGCCGCGGCGGTGTGCTTCCAGGAACTGGCCGTGGTCCCGGTGGGCGGCGCGTGGAACGGCAACACCGTCAACCACTGCGTGAACGGAAACGTCCTCGACCACGCCGGCTGAGCCACCGCGGCACCTCGGCCCGGGCCGCCGGCTCGGGGCCGGGGCGGGACGAGGCTGGACCGGGCCGGGCCGAGGTCGGGCGAGACCGGAGCGAGACCGGGCCGGGACGAGGCGAGGCCGAGCGAGGCCGGGGCCGAGCCGCAGCCGGGGCCCGGTCGCTAAGCGGAGGGGGGCGGAGACGGCGGAGGGGGAGGGGTGGGCGGGGTTCGTGGTTACCACTGTCGTCGTCATCTGTCCGGAACGGGGAGTTCGATCTCGGCCCAGATGGTCTTGCCGCCGGTCTGGTGGCGGGTGCCCCAGCGGCGGGCGAGCTGGGCGACGAGCAGCAGGCCCCGGCCGCCCTCGTCGTAGGTGCGGGCCCGGCGCAGGTGCGGGGCGGTGCCGCTGCCGTCGGAGACCTCGCAGATCAGCGCGGCGCCCCGGATCAGCCGCAGCTGGACGGGCGGTTGGCCGTAGCGGATCGCGTTCGTGACGAGTTCGCTGACCACCAGCTCGGCCGTGAACGCCACGTCCGACAGGTGCCAGGTCTCCAGCCGGGCCAGCGCCTGGGCCCGGGCGTCGGCCACCCGGGCCGGGTCGGACGGCACGTCCCAGGTGGCGACCCGGTCGGCGTCGAGCGACCGGGTGCGCGCGACGAGCAGGGCGACGTCGTCCTGGGGCTGTGCGGGCAGCAGCGTCCGGAGCAGGTCGTCGCAGAGCTCCTCCAGCGGCCGGGCGGCGGCCCGGCCCAGGGCACGGCGCAGCCGCGCCAGACCGCCGGCCAGGTCGTGCGCGGCGTCCTGCACCAGGCCGTCGGTGTACAGCGCGAGGAGGCTGCCCGGGGGCAGTTCCCGCTCGGCGGTCTCGAAGGGCAGCCCGCCCGCGCCCAGCGGCGGTCCGGGCGGCACGTCGAGGAAGTCCGCCGGGCCGTCCGGGCCGACGACGACGGGGGGCGGATGGCCGGCGCTGGCGGCCGTGCACCGGCGGGAGATCGGGTCGTAGACCACGTACAGGCAGGTGGCGATGAGGTCGGTGCAGGCCTCGACCTCGGGTTCGTGCTCCGCGGTGCTCTCCTCCTCGACCGCGAGCAGGGTGACCAGGTCATCGAGGTGGGTGAGCAGTTCGTCGGCGGGCAGGTCGACGTCGGCCAGGGTGCGTACGGCGGTCCGCAGCCGTCCCATGGTGGCCGAGGCCCGCAGCCCGTGGCCCACCACGTCCCCCGCCACCAGCGCGACCCGGGCGCCCGAGAGCGGGATCACGTCGAACCAGTCGCCGCCGGGCCCCGCCCGGGTGCGGGCCGGCAGGTAGCGGTGGGCCGCCTCGACCGCGTCCTGGGCCGAGAGCCGGCTCGGCAGGAGGCTGCGCTGCAGGGCGAGGGCGGTGCCGCGTTCGAGGGTGTAGCGGCGGGCGTTGTCCACGGCCACGGCGGTGCGCGCGCCGATCTCCTCGGCCAGCAGCAGGTCGTCGTGGGTGAAGGGTTCCTCGCGCCGGTGCCGGACGAGGACCGCCACACCGAGGGTGATGCCGCGGGCGCGCAGCGGGATGACCATGACCGAGTGGATCCCGAACCGGTGGACCACGCCCGACCGCTCGGGATCGGCGAGCTCCCAGTTCCGCAGCGCCGCGTCCCCGGTGGTGTGCAGCGAGGACCTGCCGGTGGCCAGGCAGCGGACGGGGGGCGCGGAGGCGGGGTACTCGTCCACGTCTCCCGGCGCGATCAGCGCCTCGGGCACACCGCGCAGCACGGACTGCTGGGCGGCCCGCCGCAGCGGCACCCGGCCCGTCCCTGAGGGCCTCGGCTCGACGCCCCGGTACAGGGAGTCGAGCAGGTCGACGGTGATGAAGTCGGCGAGCCGCTCCACCGTGACGTCGGCCATCTCCTGCGCCGTGCGCATCACGTCCAGGGTGCTGCCCACCCGGGCACTGATCTCGTTGAGCAGCGCGAGCCGCTCCCTGGCCAGGTACTGCTCGCTGACGTCCAGCGCGGCGACCTCCACGTGGCGTACCTGCCCGGCCGGTGTGACGAGCGGGGAGACGGTGACGGACCAGACCCGCTCGGGGCCGTCCGGCCGGACCCGGCCGCGGAGGCGGAACTCCTCGGGCTCGCCGGTCGCCAGCACCCGGACCATGCCGTCCGCGATCCGGTCGCACAGGTGCCGCGGCAGGATGCCGGTGACGTGCCTGCCGTGCATCCGCTCCTCGCGCAGGCCGAGTTCGCGTACGGCGCCGGCGCTCGCCTTCACGACCCGCAGCGCGGAGTCGTACACCATCAGGGCCAGCCTGCACTGGGCGAACGCCTCGTCCCCGGTCACCCCGTCCGGCTGCGGCGGCTCCCGGGACTCCGGTGACGTCACCACGAGGAGCCGCTGGGCGCGGCCCGCGCCGTCGACCGACGGGTACGCCCGCACCCGCACCGGCACGGACCGGCCGTCCCGGTGCCGCAACAGGGCCGTCGACGCGGTACCGCCCGGGGCCGCGAGACCGTCCCCGGCACCACCGCCGGAGGCGACCAGCCGGCTGACGGGACTGCCGACCGCCTCCCGACCGGGGTAGCCGAGCAGCCGCTCGGCACCCGTACTCCATCCCGTCACGACCCCCCGGTCGTCGACCACCGCCGTGACCGGATCCGCCGGGTCCGGTGGGTCCACCGGGACGGGTGGGGCTGATGGGTCCGATGGATCAGCCGAGTCCACCGGGCCCGCCGAGATGGGCGGGGTCGCCGGGCCCGGCGGGGCCGCCAGGTCCGCCGGGGCCGCCAGGTCCGCCAGGTCCGCCGGGGCCAGTGGGTCACCCGAGTCCGCCGGGACCGATGGATCCGCCGGGACGAATGGATCCGCCGAGTCACCCGAGTCACCCGAGCCCGCCGCGACCGCCGGGTCAGCCGAATCCCGCAGGTCAGCCGGATCGGGCGGGTCGGCCGGATCCCGCAGGTCAGCCGGATCCCGCAGGTCGAGCGGATCTCGCAGGTCGGCCGGGTCCGGCGGTACGGCGCTGGTTTCGCCGTCCGGGGTGGCATCGTGCATGCCCGTCACCGCCGTTCTGCCGGCCCGGCCCGTCCGTCGTGGCCCCGGCCGGCGCCGAGGAGGCCGTGGGTCCCGGGGTCGGCCGGTCTCACCGTGTCGCCCTCACACCTCTCCCCCATCCTCCTTCGCCCGCCCCGGCACGTCACGCGGGAACGGGAAACGGCCCGGGTACCCGACCCGGGCCGTCGTCCGTGCGGTGCGGTGATCGTCAGGGCTTCTGCTTGACGAGCGCCGGCACGAAGCGCAGGGCGTCCACGGTGCCGACGCCGGTGGCGAGGTCGTAGCCGTTGACGGCCTTGTAGCCGGTCACGCCCTCGTAGCTGTTGTCCGTGCCGTCGTTGACGTCGACGACGCCGGTGAGCTTGGAGCGGTAGGAGGAGAGGTCGTACAGCCGCTTCTGGATGTTGCCCAGCCGGTGGCCGGCGGCCTGGTCGGCGAGGGCGACGATGCCGGCGAAGAGCGGGGTGGCCTCGCTGGTGCCGCCGCTGACGTCCCAGCCGGTGGCGGTCGGGTCGAAGCTGGAGTAGATCCAGGCGCCGCCGTTCACCGCGGCGGACATCGAGATGTCCGGGGTGCCACGGCGGGTGCCGACCACCTTCTTCACGCCGTTCTGGAAGGACGGGCGGGTGAACACGTGGGACTGGCCGCCACCGCCGGAGCCGTAGTCGTTGTAGACGCTGTCCGGCTTGACGCGGTTGCCCTTGTCGTCGAGGTGGAGCTGGGTGCCGCCGACGGAGGTGACCAGCGGGTCGGAGGACGGCCAGGAGTTGACGCGCTTCTTGTAGTACGTCTTGCCGTCCGCCTGGAGGTCGGTGGCGCCGCCGTCACCGGAGGCGGCGAGCACGGTGACGTGCTTGCGGTTGGCGTCCTGGAAGGCGTACCGCAGCTTCTTGATGCTGGAGAAGTCGCCCTTGGCGAAGCCGGGGAAGGTGTTCTCGGTGGCGCCGAAGCTCTGGCTGATGACGTCGCCGACCCCGTGGTCGATCATGTACTTCTCGGCGTCCATCATCTCCGGCAGACCGGTGGTGCCCTCGGTCTCGGAGACGGCCGTCTCCACGACGACGATCTTCGCGGCGGGCGCCACCGCGTGCGCCATCTCGACGTCCAGCGTGGTCTCGCCGGCCCAGCCGGTCATGTCCGAGTTCTTGGGGTCAAAGGCGGGGACGTGCCCCCACTTGACGACCTTCACCTTGGTGCTGGGCAGCCCGAACTGCTTGCTGTAGACGTCCAGGTCGTGCTGGACGGTCGGCGAACCGTACGAGTCCACGATGACGATGGTGCGGCCCTTGCCCGTGACACCCTTGCGGTAGAGGGCGTTCAGGTCGTACGCGGTGCGGTACTGGAGCGGGGTATAGCAGTTGATCTGCCACTTGGCCTGGCACTGCGCGTCGGAGAGCGGGCTGCTCACGCGGTGCGCCAGGGTGTGCCCGACGACGGCCGGCACCGCGAGGGTGTGCGGTGCGGCGACGGGCGCGGCGGCCGTGAGCGCGGTGGCCGCGAGGGCGGCGACCGACGTGGCGGCCGCGAGGCCCCGCCCGGTACGGGCTATGTGCATGGATCCCCCTGTGGTTCGGAGTCTCACGAAGTGATCTCGAAGTGGTCTTCGCGCATCACACCGGAGAGGTCATGCACAGATCAAGCACGTTGAACCGACGATGCCGAACCCTTTACCGTGCGTTGTCCCGCCACTAGCCTTCCGGCCGTCGAGAGCAGAACTGGAACCCCGGCAGCGGTCTTTCCGTCTTCCCTCGGCGAACAGGACCTCGATCTTCCCTCAACGTCTAGCAAATCGGCCGGAATTTGAGACACACACCACTGAGACCCTGGGCCGTGGCGGCTGCCACGGCCTTCGCGTTCCTCGTCGTACTGGAGGTCGCCGCACGTCACTACGGTCTGCCGGGGCCGCTCACCAACCAGGCCCGCGAGGTGATATGCCCGCCGAAGTCCGGCTTCCTGCTGTATGCGGGGCTGGCGTTGACGATGGTGGCGCTCACCTGGCGGGAGCGGTGGGTCGCGCTCGGCGCCGCGATCGGCATCGACCTCGCCTTCGCGGCGGTCCGGTGGGCGACCGGGGCCGGGGTGGGCCACGGCCAGCCGTTCGGCAACGGCGCCCTGTGGGTGCTGCTCGGCGTCGCGGTCCTCGCGGTGACCCGCCGCACCGGCCCGGACCGCGTCCTGCTGCTGAAGGGCGCCGGACTGGGCCTGCTGCTGGTGACCGGCCGCAAGACCGGCGACATCTGGCTGCTCATCACCTCGAAGACCCGCCCGACGGTGCTCGACCAGTACGTGGCCACCGCCGACCACGCCCTGGGCAACCCCTCGTGGCTGGCGGGCCGGATCGTCACGGCCTCCGGACCGGTCGGCTTCAACCTCCTCGACGTCGTCTACGGCCAGCTCGCCGTGGCCGCGGTCGCCGTCGCCCTGTACCAGCTGCGCGGTGTCGCGGCCGACCGCCGCTTCCCGCGCCACCACCTGGTCCGCACCTTCCTGGTGATAGGGCTGCTCGGCCCGGCCGTCTACATGCTCTTCCCGGTGGTCGGCCCGGTCTTCGCCTACGGCACCGGCGCCGACCACTGGACGTCGCTCAGCCTCTGGACGGAACGGCCGCCGCACGGCGGGCACTGGCCGGTGCCCGACCTGTGGCCGCGCACGGTGCCTCGGCTCACCGCCCCGCACCCGGTGCCGTACGACGGGTTCACCCCGCGCAACTGCATGCCCAGCCTGCACACGGCCTGGGCCACCGCGATCTTCGTGCACTCCCGCAGGGGCCCCCGGGCGCTGCGCTGGGCGGGCGCGTTCTGGCTGGCCGCCACGGTCACCGCGACGCTGGGCTTCGGCTACCACTACGGCGCGGACCTCCTCGCCGGCGCGGTGTTCGCGCTCACGGTCGAGGCGGGCCTGCGCACGTTCGACCGCGGCTGGGACCGCTCGGGCGTCCGGCTGGTCGCCCACGGTACGGCGGTCTTCGCGGCGCTCCTGGTCGCCTACCGCTGGCTGCCGCTGGAGATGGCCGTGCACCGGTGGGTGGCCGGGCCGCTGCTCGTGCTGGCGACGGCCTCGGTGATCCACCACTACATGCGCACCGTCAACCGCTGGGACCCGCGGCCGGCGCCTACGGCGCGACGGCCGGCCGCCCAACCCGAACTGGTCTAGGAGGTCCGTCCGTCGGCTGCGGCGCCGTCGTGGCTGGTCGCGCAGTTCCCCGCGCCCCTTTCGGGGCGGTAGGTGATCACCAGCATCGTGACGCCGTCCGGGGCGGTCCAGGGGCCGTGGGGCATGCCGGGTGGGCGGCAGGCGTACATGCCGGCGGTGAAGGTGCGGTCCAGGGTCAGGTCGTGCAGGGCGCCCTCGACGAGGTAGACCTCCTCCCAGAAGTCGTGCCGGGTGACCCCGTCCGCCGAGGTGTCCGTGCCCGGGGCCCAGCGGACCAGCGCGGTACGGGAGCCGTGCGCGGGGTCGTCGGCCAGGACGCGTTCCCCGACGCCCGGGCCGGCGCCGGCCGGGGTCCGCCACGGTCCGTCGGGGAGATGGAACTCCAGTTCGGGCTTGCTCACGCGCCGCCTCCGGTCTCGCTCACGGGACATCGACGCCGGGCATCCTTCTTGCCTCGGGACCGCGTGCGCAACCTCCGCCCGCGCGGTGCCGGTTCACGGCTCGGCGCCCAGCCACTGCTCGGTCCAGATGACCTTTCCGGCGGGTGTGTAGCGCGTCCCCCAGCGGTCGGCGAACTGGGCCACCAGGAAGAGCCCGCGGCCCCCCTCGTCCATGGTGGCGGCCCGGCGCAGGTGCGGGGAGACGCTGCTGCCGTCGGAGACCTCGCAGATGAGGCAGCGGTCGTGGATCAGGCGCACCCCGACGGGGCCCGTCGCGTGCCGGATGGCGTTGGTGACCAGCTCGCTCAGGATCAGCTCCAGGGTGAACGCCTCCTCCTTCAGGCCCCAGTCCCGCAGCAGTTCGGTGGCCGCGGCCCGGACCCCGGCCACCGCCGCGGGGTCGGACGGCACGGTCCAGTACGCGGTGTGCCGGTCGTCCAGCGCCCGGGTACGGGCGACGAGCAGGGCCACGTCGTCGCGGGCCGCCCCGGGCAGCAGGGCGTCCATGGCCGCCCGGCACATCTGGTCGGGCGTGCGTCCCGGCACGGCGAGCGCGCGGCGCAGGCGCTCGATGCCCTCGTCGATGTCCTCGCGCCGGTCCTCGATCAGGCCGTCGGTGTAGAGCACGATGCCACTGCCCTCGGGCAGCAGCACCTCGCTCGTCTCGTACGGCATCCCGCCCAGCCCCAGCGGCGGCCCCGCCGGTACGCCGGGCAGGTGGGCGTCGCCGTCGGGGAGCACGATGACCGGTTCCAGGTGACCGGCCCTGGCCATGGTGCAGATACGGGAGACCGGGTCGTAGATCGCGTACAGGCAGGTGGCGCCCGTGAGGGTGCGGCTGCCGCAGCCGCGGTCCCGGTCCTGGTCGATGCGGGTGACCAACTCGTCGAGGTGCCAGAGGAGTTCGTCGGGCGGCAGGTCGAGCGTCGAGAAGTTGAGCACGGCGGTGCGCAGTTGGCCCATGGTGGCGGCGGCGTGCAGTCCGTGCCCCACGACGTCGCCGACCACGATGGCGACGCGCGCCCCGGGCAGCGGTATCACGTCGAACCAGTCGCCCCCGACGCCGCCGAGCCCCGCCCCCGCCGGCAGGTAGCGGTACGCCGCGTCGACCGCGTTCTGCTCCGGCAGGGCGTGCGGCAGGAGGCTGCGCTGCAGCGTGACCGCCATGGTGCGCTCGCGGGTGAAGCGGCGCGCGTTGTCGATGCTGGTGGCCGCGCGCGCGACCAGTTCCTCCGCGAGCGAGAGGTCCTCCTCGGTGAAGGGGGTCGGCTCCTTGGAGCGCCAGAAGGTCACCACACCGAGGATCACGCCGCGGGCCCGCAGCGGGGCGGAGATCATGGAGTGGATGCCGTAGGCCACCAGCTGGCGTGCCCGGTCGGGGTCCTGGGCCTGCCAGCCGGAGAAGGCCGCCATGTCGGACTCCAGCACCATCCGCCCGGAACCGAAGCCCTCGCCCTGCGGGGTGAAGGGGTCGAAGTGGATGAGCTCGCCGGGCGGATGGAGCGGCACGTCCTGCCGGATGCCGTGCAGGGCGACCCGGCGCAGCTCCGCCACGCCCGCCTCGTCCGGTTCCTCGCCGCCCAGCACGGTGTCGGCGAGGTCGACGGTGACGTAGTCGGCGAATCCCGGTACGGCGAACTCCGCGAGTTCCTCGGCGGTGCGGGTGACGTCGAGGGTGGTGCCGATGCGCAGTCCGGCGTCGTACAGCAGCGTGAGCCGTTCCTGGACCACCTCGACCCGGCCGGTCAGCGCGGTGAGTTCGGTGGTGTCCCGCAGGGTGGCGACCCAGCCGCCCGGTCCGGGCGGCCCGTCCGTGGGGCGCTGGCTGATGGCCAGCAGCCGGTCGCCGACCTCGATCACCTCGTCCGTGACCGCCCGGCCGGACCCGAGGAGCTCCGCGGCCCTGGGGGCGATCCCCAGGCCGGTGACGGGCCGGCCGTCCACGTCCGCCGTGAGTCCGAGCAGGCGCCGGGCCTCGTCGTTGACCAGGAGCAGCCGGCCCTGCCGGTCGACGATCAGGACGCCTTCGCGCACCGAGTGCAGAACGGCGTCGTGATGCTCGTACATGCGGGTGATCTGCACCGGCCCCAGACCGCGCGTCTGGCGGCGCAGGCGCCTGCCGACGAGCGCCGTGCCGCTGGTGGCGGCCGCGAGGGCCAGCCCCGTGCCGCCCAGGACGAGCGGCACCTGCCGGGCCGCCGCGAGGCTCACCCGGTCGACGGTGATGCCCGCGGAGACCAGCCCGACGACCTTGCCGTCGGGGGCGGTCACCGGGACGACGGTCCGGACGGAGGGGCCCAGGGTCCCGGTCGTCGTCTCGGTGACGGTGCCGCCGTGCTGCGCCGCCGCGATGTTGCCGATGTAGCGGCGGCCGATCTCGCCGGGGGTCGGATGGGTGTAGCGGATGCCGTCGGGGCTCATCACGACGACGAAGTCCACGTCGGCGCGCCGACGGGTCTCCTCGGCCAGCTGCTGGAGCACCGCGGTCGGATGGGGGCCGGTCAGCGCCTGGCGCACGACGGGGTCCGCGGCGACGGAGGCCGCCACGGCCTCCGTGTGGTTCCGGGCCTCCCGGTCGGCGTCGGTGCGCGCCTGCAGCAGGAGGGCGGCGACCGCCGTCGCCACGAGAACCAGGACGACCCCGACCTGCAGAAGGAACATCTGACCGGCAACGCTGCGTATCCCGTACCGGGACCGCACCTGCCGGAGCATATGGCGCATATGGCTCATATAACACCAAACGGGTAAGGCTCCATCACCCCCGGGCCGGATCCGTTCACACCTGCGTCCACCCCGCCGACGCGCTCCGCGCCCGGGCGCGTACGGCAGGTGAGCAGGCGGCTCCGCGCGCCGTCAGCCGCCCTCCCGCGCGATCCACTCGCTGCCGCCGAGCGGGTAGTCGTAGCCCGGGCGGCCGGCATCTCCGCTGGTCCGGAAGGCGGTCCCGGCGTTGTCGACGCGGACGGTGCCGTGGCGGCTGCCGCTGGACCAGTCCAGGGTGAGGTCCCAGCGGACGTCGTGGGCCCCGGTGCGGGCGAAGACGTAGAAGACCTCCGGGTCGGACTCGCTGACCTTGTACGGGAAGTCGCGCTGGCCGTTCTTGGCGGTGACCGTGGGACTGCCGTTGTCGAGGTCGATGTCGAACGACTTGGTGCCGACGCCACCGCCGCAGCCGACGCCCATCGAGTAGTCGTTCCAGGCGAGCGGCGCGCCCTTGCTGAGCACGCGCACGTGCAGCGCCTCCAGGACGACCGTCTCCGCGCCGGTGCCCTGCACGGTGAGGGCGATCTCCTGTTCGCCCGAGGACACCGCCCCGTACGCCGCGGCCCAGCGCGGGGCGTCCTGCTCGCTCGCCGGCGGGCCGACCTGCGCGGGTTCACTGTCGACGAGGAAGTGCTGGCTGCACGGGTCGTCGTAGACGTAGGGCCGCGTGTTGACGGTGAGCGGCACGGCGGTGCCGGTGGTGGTGCCGTCGGCGCCCTGCGCTCCGCCGCCCTGCTTGCCGTCGTCCGCCGCACCGCCCGCCCCGGTCCCCGCGGACCCGGTGGGGGAGGCGGAGGACGACGCGGAGGGCTTGCGTCCGGTCGTGCTCGGGGACGGGGAGGGGGACTTCTGCGGGGTCTCCGGGGCGCCGGTGAGCGTGGCGCTGTCACCGGCCGCCCGCTGGTCGCCCGCGCCGTCGTGCCCGCCTCCGAGCGACGGACGCACGGCGAACACCACGGCCCCCAGCACGGCCGCCGCCGCGACGGAGGCGATCAGCACGGTACGGCGCCGGCGCGGCGCCGCCGCGGGCTCCCGCCGCAGGTCGACGACGACCGGCTCGTCACCGTCACCACCGTCACCACCGTCACCGCCGGCACCCGGTGAGGCGTCGGCGACGACCGGCTCACCGGCGGCACCGGCGACACCGGCTCCGGACGACGCGCCGGAGCCCACACCCGCCGACGCACCCGCGGCACCGGGCCCGGGTGACGTGTCGGCGCCGGCCCTCCGCGGCGCGGCCGCCGCGGCCTGGTCCGCCCTGCTCCCCCGTGCCGCGTCCGCCAGGATCCAGCGCCGGTGCAGCTCCACCAGCTCCTCGGGAGTCGCCCGGCAGACCCGGGCGAGGCGCTCCACCGGCGCGTACTCGACGGGCACCGCCGTGCCGTTGCAGTAGCGGTGCAGCGTCGACGTGCTCATGTGCATCCGCTTGGCGAGCACCCCGTAGCTGAGCCCCGAACGGTCCTTGAGCTCCCGCAGCAGCAGCGCGAACGCCTCCGTCGCGTCGGCCCCTGTCGCCCCTGACACCCGTTCCCCCATCCCCTCGCGTCCCAGTCCCGCGTTCCAGGGCCACCGTATTCGCCCTGGTCAGAGCCCGTTTCCGCGTTCCAGCGTCCCCAACTGCCCGTCGTGGCTGGCGGTTGGGACAGATCGCCTCGCAGGCTTCGGTCATCCAATCACCACCGCCACCCGAACACCGAAGGGGCACGTCCACATGTCCAGCCTCCGCACCTCCCGCACCCGTCTCGTCGGCGCCGCCACGACCGTCGTACTCGCCGCGCTGTCCCTGACGGCCTGCACCGACGGCACGGGCGTGCACGCCGAGAGCGTCGCGGCCAGCACCCCCACCGCGCACACCTCCTCCCCCGTTCCGGCCGCCACCGCCTCCACGGGCGCCGGCGCCGGTTCCGGTTCTGGTTCCGCCGCCACCTCCGCCCCTCAGGCCGGGGCCACCACCGGCACGCCGAAGTCGGACGCGGGCACCCCCGCCGCCAAGGCGCCCGCCTCGACCGGCCGGCCGGTCACCTGCGAGGGGTCCAACACCAAGACGGTCGCGGCCCCGCTGAACCGCCCCGTGAACCACATGCTCCTCACGGTGACCAACACCGGCAGCAAGACCTGCTACCTGTACTACTACCCGGCCGTCCGCTTCGGCGAGGCCCAGTCCGTCCCCCCGGTCATCGAGGACTCGCAGCCGCAGGCCGTGGTCACGCTCGCGCCGGGCGAGTCCGGCTACGCCTCGGTCAGCCTGTCCGCCACCGACGGCAGCGGCAGCGACGGCCACACCGTGAACTCCCTGGACGTCTACTTCCGCGGCCGCTCCGGCAACGAGAGCGTCGGCAAGGGCGCCCACCCGTCGCTGCCCGCGAAGGGCGTCTACGTCGACGACTCGCTCAAGGTCACCTACTGGCAGCAGTCGATGGACGACGCCGTCAACTGGTGACGCACCGGCCCCCGTTCACAGCACCGGCCCTCGGAACTCCCCCCGGCAGGAAGGTGACCCGCCATGCACGGCACCCGCAGGATCTCCCGCTTCGTGACCGCCTATCTCCGCGCCGCCTTCCAGGTCGTCGTCCTGGGCGGCACCGGCGACCTGCCGCGGGCCGCGGCGGTCCGCCGCCGCGGGTAGCCGGGACGGAACGGCACCCGGACGGGACGGCCGGACGTCTGGCAGCCGATCTCGGCCGCCAGGAAGGGCGCGTCCTCCGGTGCCTCCTTGCGGGCCCGCAGGATCCGCTCGGCGGGCGCACCGGCCGGGACGCGCAGCGGGGGGTCGGGGTGTTCGACCGTGTCGGCCAGTTCCGCGGCGATGGCCCGCCCGATGCCTCGGGACGCACCGGTGATGAGCACGGACGACATGATGCGCCTCGTCTTGTGTGGACAGATGTCGGTGGACTGCGGTCGTGGACGGCGGCCTCCCCGACGCCGACGGGCGCTGCCGGGAGTGCGGTTCCGCCGTCCCCGTCCCGGAGATCCGGAGCGAACCCGGCCCCGGATACCGGTCGGCGGGCGGCGTCGCCGACCCCGTCTCCGCCGCGATCAACACCCAACACCCCGCGACGGCTCCTCCAGCCGATCGCACCGGTCCCCGCCGGCGGCTGAAGGCGACCGAACCGGCACCTCCGGCGCCACGCGGTGTCACCGGTGGGCGGCGGGGCGTGACCTGTGCCTAAGGTGAGCGGGTGACGGGCGTTTCCCCGTGGGCGCGGGCGGGCCACCGGCTCCGGGTGCAGGGGCCGACGGCGGCCCGGATCCTGGTGATCGCGGTGCTCTGCTGGCAGACCGCGCTGTGGGCCGGCGCCGACCAGCCGCCGGTGTTCGCCGCCATCGTTCCGCTGCTCTGCCTGCGCGGTGACTCGGCCGCCTCCCTGACGGCACTGCTGCTGCGGATCCTCGGCGTGCTGGCCGGGGTGGCCCTGGGCGTCACCGTGGTCGGCCTGTTCCGGCCGAGCACGCTCGTCCTCGCCGTCGTGATCGGGCTGGCCCTGCTCTGCGGGACCGTGATCAGCTCGGGGACGACGCTGAACGTGCAGGTCGCGGTGACCTCGCTGCTGGTCTTCGCCAACCCCGCGCCGGAGTCGTACGGCGTCGCCCGGCTGTGGGAGAACGCGCTGGGCGGTGCCGTCACCGCCGTCCTCGCCCCGGTGCTCTGGCCGCGCGACCCCCGCAGGGAGGTGGCGGCGCTGGCCCGGGAGTGCGCGGACGGTCTCGCGGAGGGCCTCGTGCGCGGCACGCGCGCGATCGGGTCACCGGACGCCGCCCGCGCGAACCGGGCGGCGGCGCAGGCGGTGGCCGACCGGCTGCGCGGCTGCGGGGCCGAGGCCCGGGAGGCGGAGAAGGCCATGCGGTTCAACCCGCTGCGGCGGCGCCACCGCGCCGAGGTGACCGAGCTGGGCAACCGGATCGACCTCGCCGTCCGGGCGGTGCCCCAGCTGCTCTCCCTGGCCGCCGAGGCCGAGTTCTTCAGCGTGCGGGACGGGCCCGTCCCGGCGCTCGCCCGGGCCCGGACCGCGCTCCTCCCGGTCGCCGAGGCCACCGGGCGCGCCCTGGCGGCGATCCTCGCGGGCCGGGACCCGGGCGCCGACGCCGCAGCCGCCCGCGCCGGCCTCGCCCGGTACACCGAGCAGGACAGGGAGCCGCGGGCCGTGGTGCTCCGCAGGCCGTTCATCAGGATCCTCGACCTCTGCGACGGCTCCCGGAGCTGACCTTCACGAAGCGGGTCCCGGGCGCCGTCGGGTTCCCGAGGACAGATCCGGCCGGGGGCAGGAGGATGGAAGCGACGGAAGCGACGGACGGGGTGGGGCGTGCCGGCGGCGTCGGAGGCGACCATGGGTGCAGTTCTCGGTGACGTACTGGGTTTCGCGGCGGCCGTCGCGGTCAGCCCGCTGCCGATCATCGCGGTCATCCTGATCCTCGCCACGCCCCGGGGCCGCCTCAACGGCGTCCTGTTCACGGTCGGCTGGATCCTGGGCCTCGCGGTGCTGGGCGCGATCATGCTGGCCATCGCCTCCCCCGCGCACGCCTCCGAACACAACCATCCGGCCACCTGGGTGGGAGCCCTGAAGCTCGCCCTGGGCCTGTTCCTCGTCGTCTTCGGCGCCCGGCTGTGGCACCGGCGCCCGCGGGATCCCTCGGAGGCCCGGCTGCCGAAGTGGATGAGCGCGATCGACCGGCTCACCCCGGTCAAGGTCTTCGCGCTGGGCGTGGCCCTGGCCGCGCTCAACGCGAAGAACGCCCCGCTGACCATCGCCGCGGGCGCCGCGATCGGCTCGGCGGGACTACCGGTGGCGCAGCAGGTCGGGGCGCTGGCGGTCTTCGTCGTGATCGCCACCCTCGGCCTGCTGGTCCCCCTGGGGGTCTTCCTGCTCGGCGGCGAGCGGGCCAGGACCACGCTCGGCAGCTGGAAGGACTGGGCGGCTCAGCACAACGTCGCCGTCATGGCGGTCCTGTTCTTCGTCCTCGGGCTGAAACTGCTCGGAGACGGCATCTCCGTCCTCACCTCCTGACGGAACTCACCAGTAGTGACGCCGGCCGGCGACCGCGTGCCCCATGGACCCCATGATCCAGAAGACGGCCCCGACGACGAGCAGGATGATGCCCAGCGTCCACAGGATCGATATGCCCGTGAAGAATCCGACGACGAGCAGGATGATTCCGAGAGCGATCATGACGGTGCCTCCTTGTGCGTTCCATGACCTCTGTGACCTCTGTCGGTATTCCGGGTTCCCCGAAGCGGTGAGGTCATTCCAGCGGCGGTCGGCCAGGTGACGGGAAAGTCGAAATAGGTGTCCGGATAAGGCTCGTCCTTCAGCGAGTAATGCCACCATTCGCAGGCGTACGGGTCGAAACCCGAGGCCGCCATGACCGAGCGGAGCCGCCGCCGGTTCGCCGCCTCGGCCTGCGTGATCCCCCGCGCTCCGTGGTGCGAGACCGCATCCATCAGGTCGTGGCCGCCGCCCATGGGGGCGAGTTCACCGGTGGCCAGGTGATACAGCGTCAGGTCGACGGTGCTGCCCCGGCTGTGGCCCGACCTCGCGGCCACGTATCCCAGGTCGAACATCTGGGCCCTGCCGATGTTCGGATAGTGCCGCGGCTTCGTCCGGCCGTCCTCCGGCTGCCGCGACCAGCGCAGGAAGCAGTCCACGGCGCGCTGCGGGCGGTAACCGTCCCAGAGCAGGAGTCCGAAGCCGAGGGACGCCGCCTCTTCCCGCGCCTTCTCCAGGGCCGCGCAGAGGGCCGTCGTACCGACGATCCGATTGGCCAGGTAGCCGTCCACGGGTTTGCCGGTGAAGTTGTCCCAGGTGGCGTACTTGGCGTCCCAGCGGATTCCCGGGACCAGCTCGTCCACGAAGGCGAAGCCGTCCGTCACCGGTTCTTCCCCGTCAGCGCGAGCGCCACCGTCCGGTCGATCACTTCGGCGAGCGGCAGCCCCGCGGCCGCCATCATCCTCGGATAACGGCTGTACGAGGTCATGCCGGGCAGCGTGTTGACCTCGTTGAGGACCACTTCCCCGTCCTCCCTGAGGAACATGTCCACCCGCGCGAGTCCCCCGCACCCCAGGGCGCGGTACACGGCCTTCGCCGTCTCCCGGACGCGGGCGCGGGACTCGGCCGGGATGTCGGCGGGGACGACCGCAGTCGAGTTCTCGGAGCCGTTCTCCGGCGCGGACTCCTGGTGGATCCTGAAGAACCCGTGCGAGAGGGCGATACGGTCCACCTCGCCCGTGACCAGATCCCCGCCGTTCCCCAGCACGGCGCAGCCGATCTCGCTGCCGACGACTGCCTCCTCGACCAGCACCTTGGAGTCGTACCGCCGTGCGGCCTCCACCGCGCCCGGCAGGTCCTCCGCCCGGGACACCTTGCCGACGCCGAACGACGACCCGGAACGGGCCGGTTTCACGAAGACGGGGTAGGTGAACCGTCCGGGATCGACGTCCTCGTCCGCCGTCACGGTCCGGAAGGCCGGCGTGGCGATTCCCGCGCCCGCGGCGACGAGGTAGGCGAGGGACTTGTCCATGCACAGCGCGGAACTCTGCACGTCGCAGCCGACGTAGGGGATGCCGGAGAGCTCCAGCAGGCCCTGCACCGCACCGTCCTCGCCGTATCTGCCGTGCAGCACCGGCAGCACGACGTCGAGGCGGACCGTGCCGTACCGTCCCTGCTCCAGGACGAGCAGGCCGTGGACGTCGCTGTCGGGCGACAGCAGCACCGGCCGGCCGCCGCCGTTCTCCCAGCCGGGTCCCGGGCCGTCGCAGAGCCGCCATGCGCCGTTCCTCGTGATCCCGACGTAGAACGGTTCGTATTTCTCGGTGTCGAGGTTCCGCGCGACCTCCTGCGCGGACCTGACGGAGACGGGGTGTTCCTCGGAACGGCCCCCGAATATGACTCCGACCTTCAGCTTAGCCATGCTCATTCCGTTCGTTCCGGCTCTCGAATTCCATGGAGTCGACGAATCCCAGGCAGTTGGCAAGGGAGTTCTCGACCGTGTCGCGCAGGGCGTGGTCCGTGTAATAGGCGGTGTGCGGAGTGACGACCACGTTCGGCAGTTCCTGGAGCCGCAGCAGCGGTTTGCTCTCGACGGGGCTGTTCCTGTGGTCGGTGTAGAAGATCCCCTCCTCCTTTTCGAGGACGTCCAGTGCCGCGCCGCCGAGCCGTCCGCTCTCCAGTGCCGCGACCAGGGCCTCGGTGTCCACCAGCGGACCGCGTCCGGTGTTGACGACGAACGCGCCGGGTTTCATCCGCCCGATACGCCCGCGGTCGAGAAGGTGGTGCGTGTCCGCGGTGAGCGGTGCGTGCAGCGTCACCACGTCGCTCCGCGAGAGCAGTTCGTCGAGCGGCACGTAGTCGGCGGCGGTCTTGGGACGTCTGTCGTGGGCCAGCACCCGGCAGCCGAAACCCCGCAGTCTGACCACGACGGCGGTGCCGATGCGCCCCGTTCCCACCACCCCGACGGTCAGGTCGCGCAGTTCCCTTCCGCGCACCTCGTTCAGCCGGTAGTCGTGCAGGTCCGCGCGGCGCAGGGTGGACCGTGCGTTCCGTACGGCCATCAGCATCAGCATCAGCGTGTAGTCGGCCACGCTGTCGGGCGAGTAGGCGACGTTCTCGACGGTGATGCCGAGCCCCGCCGCGTACGCCACGTCGATGTGGTTGCGGCCGACGCTCCGCGTGGAGACGTACGTGACGCCGGCCCGGGCGAGGGCGCGGAGCGTGGCGTGCGTGATCCGGGTCTTGTGCCCCACGCTGACGCACCGGTTGCCGGGAGCCAGTGCGGCGTTGGCCTCGGACACCGCCGCCGCCGTGATGGTCGGCAGGGCGCCGAGGCGGGGAGCCAGCTCCCGGAACAGGACGGCCTCGTCCGGCCCGCATCCGTAGACGGTGATCCCCGTACCGCGCGCCGTCACCGCCCGCGCCGCTTCATGTAGAGGTCGAAGGCCCGGTAGACCAGCGGGCGCAGCGGCAGGTCCCACTCGCCGGCGTACCGCACCGCACGGCCCCCGGTGCCGGCCTTGAACCGGACCAGCCCGGCGTGCGGGTCGCCCGCGTCCAGGGTGGGGGTGATGCCCCGCAGGTCGTAGACGTCGCAGCCGGCCGCCAGCGAGTCGCGGATCATCGCCCACTGGCAGGCGTTGGAGCCGCGTACCTCGCGCTTCTCGGTGGCGGAGGCGCCGTAGGAGTAGCAGGCGTGACCGCCGACCCGGACCAGGACGGCGGCGGCGACCGGGTCGCCCCGGTGGCGGGCCAGGTAGAGCCTGATCCGGCCGGGGTCCTCGGCGGCCAGCGCCGCGAACATGGTCTCGAAGTAGCGCAGCGGCCGGGGCGTGAAGCGGTCGCGCTCGGCGGTGTGGACGTAGAGGTCGTGGAACGCCTTCAGGTCCGTGCCGACCGAGACCTCCACGCCCGCCCTTGCCGCCTTCCTGATGTTGCGGCGCCAGAGCTGGTTCATGCCCCCGAACAGGTCGTCCTCGGTGCGGCCTGCCAGCGGGAGCTCGTACTTGAACTGCGGATGCCCGACCCCGAAGCCGTCCTCGGGGCTCTGCGGCAGCCAGCCGGCGTCCCGGAGCCCGGCGGTCACGTGGACGCCGACCGGGTCGGCGGGCCCGCCGGGCAGGTCGGTGATACGGCCGACGCCCGGGTCGGCGATGCCCTCCTTGACCTGGTCGGCGCTCCAGGTGTGCGTGCGCACCGGCGGCCCGAGCCGGATCGCGAACGCGCCGTGGGCCCGGAGCCGGGCCGCCAGCGGGTCGAGCCACGGGCCGAGCTCGCCGGTCCAGTCGATGACCGGGCCCTCGGGCAGGTAGGCCAGCGTGTAGCGCTCCAGTCGCGGCACCGGGCGGTGCAGGACGAGCCCGGCGCCGACCAGCCGCCGGCCGTCGAACCAGCCGAGCGACTCGCTGCGCCACTCGGTCTTGACCCGGCCCCACGCCGGGGTCTGCAGGAAACTGACGGACCGCTGTGCCCGCACGAACGCCAGGTGCTCGGCGGCGCCGATCGGTTCGACACGCAGCCGCCGGCCGGCGGCCTCCGGACGGTGTGCGGCCCGGCCCGCCGGACCGCCGGCCGCACCGGCCGCGGCTGCCGCTGTTCGTGCTGGTTCGCTGTAGGACATGCGGCCAGCCAAGGCGGCGCGGTGTTGCCGGCGCGTATGCGGATTTCGATACGCCGGCCATAGGTGCCGGCTCGTAGCCTCGAAGGCATGCGTGTGCTGATCGTCGAGGACGAGCCCTATCTGGCGGAGGCCATCCGCGACGGCCTGCGCCTGGAGGCGATCGCCGCCGACATCGCGGGCGACGGCGGTACGGCGCTGGAGCTGCTGGGCGTCAACGGCTACGACATCGCCGTCCTGGACCGCGACATCCCGGGACCGTCGGGGGACGAGGTCGCCCGGCGCATCGTCGCCTCCGGCAGCGGCATGCCGATCCTCATGCTCACCGCGGCCGACCGCCTCGACGACAAGGCGTCCGGCTTCGAACTCGGCGCCGACGACTACCTCACGAAACCCTTCGAGCTCCAGGAACTCGTGCTCAGGCTCCGCGCCCTCGACCGCAGACGCGCCCACAGCAGGCCGCCGGTGCGGGAGATCGCGGGGCTGCGGCTTGACCCGTTCCGCCGGGAGGTCTACCGGGACGGCCAGTACGTCGCGCTGACCAGGAAGCAGTTCGCCGTACTCGAAGTCCTCGTCGGCGCCGAAGGCGGTGTCGTCAGCGCCGAGGAACTCCTGGAACGCGCGTGGGACGCGAACGCCGACCCGTTCACCAACGCCGTACGCATCACCGTCTCGGCCCTCCGCAAACGCCTCGGCGAGCCCTGGATCATCACCACCGTCCCCGGCACCGGCTACCGCATCACCACGGACCCGCCCCCCACGCACAAGAAACACTGAGACAAGCCGCGCCCGGGCACCCGCGCCGAGGGCAGACCCGGATCAGCCGGCGCCCGGGGAGGGGGCGGGCCCGGATCAGCTGCCGCCCGGGGCAGGAGCACGCCCGCATCAGCCGACGCCCAGGGCAGGAGCACGCCCGGATCAGCCAATGCCCAGGCCGAGGGCAGACCCGGTTCAGCCGGCGCCCGGGGCGGGGCGGGCCCGGTTCGGCCGGCGGCCGGGGCGGGGGCAGACCCGGATCAGCCGGCGCCCAAGCCGAGGGCAGGACCGGATCAGCCGGCGCCCGGGCCGCAGGCAGATCCCGGTTCGGTCGGCGTCGGGAGTGAGGGTGTGCTCGCTTCAGCCGGTCTCCGGGGAGCCGTGGAAGGCGCCGGCCAGTACGGGGACCAGCCAGCGCTCAATCTGTTCGGGGGGTGCGTCGACGAGTTCGGTGGCTATGGGTGCCAGCACGAGCCAGTTCAGCAGGCCGGCCGCGCAGCGGATGCGGAAGTCCAGCTCCGGCTCGCCGACTCCGGGGAGCCTCGCCGAGAGCACCCGGACGATGTCCCGCCGGGACTGATGGAACTTCCCGGTCAGCCGGCCCCAGCCCTCCGGGGGGTCGATGCCGACCCGGGCGACCGTCCGCATGACCGCCAGATCCCGTCCGCCGGCCGCCAGCGCGCGCATCATCGGCCGCGCGAACGCCCTGGCCAGGTCCTCCATGCCGGAGGCCGCGCCGAGCGAGGCGACCTCCTCGATCTGCGCGTCCAGGTACCGCTCCAGCGCGTCCTCTATCGCCGAGTCGCACAGCGCCTTCAGCGACCCGAAGTGGTAGCTGACGGCGGAGACGTTGGCGCCCGCGCGATCCGTGATCTCCCGGAGGGTCACGCCCTCCTGGCCGCGCCGTGCGAGCAACTCCTGCGCGGCGGCCAGCAGGCCGTCCCGCGTCCGCTGACCGGCCTCACGGCGCTGATCGGTCCGTTCCGTCACCATGCACAGAACTCAAACAGCCGCTTGATTTCCCTGTCAAGCGGCGCGCTGACCACCGTGCTGCTCGACCTGCAGATGGATCGGGCCGCGCAGTACGGGGCTGCGCCGGTACGGGGGCGGGTCGGTGACGAGGGTGGGGGTGTCGAGGCGGCGGGTGAGTTCGGTGAGGGCGATCTGGGCCTCGCGGCGGGCGAGGGGGCCGCCGAAGCAGAGGTGGATGCCGCTGCCGAAGCCGAGGTGCTGGTTGTCCCGCCGGTCGGGGTCGAAGCGGTCCGGGTCGTGGAAGCGGTCGGGGTCGCGGCTGCCCGAGGCCAGCATCAGCATGATCTGCGAGCCCTTGGGGATGACGGTGTCGGCCACGGTGATGTCGCTGTACGCCGCCCGCCACGGGATGATGTGCACGGGCGGTTCGTAGCGCAGGAGTTCCTCGACCAGCGGCACGACCAGGTCCGGTTCGGTGCGCAGCCGTTGCAGCAGGTGCGGGTGGCGCAGCAGGGTCAGCATGCCGTTGGTGATGAGGTTGACGGTGGTCTCGTGGCCGGCGATCAGCAGCAGGTTGGCGGTGCTGATGATCTCCTCGTCGGTCATCCGCCCGTCCGGCCCGTCGTCGTTGGCCAGCCGGGACAGCAGATCGTCGCTGGGCCGGCCGTGGCGCTGCTCGACCAGGCCGCCGAGGTACTCGCGCAGGTCGTGCCGGGCCCGCACCCCGTTGTCGAGTTTCTCCTGCGGGTCGGTCCTGGCGTCGTAGTCGATCGCGTTGATGATGTCGTTGACCCACACCCGGAACCGCGGTTCGTCCTCGCGTGGCACGCCGAGCAGGTGGCAGATCACCGTGACGGGGAACGGGTAGGCGAGGTCGTCGACGATGTCGATCCGCTCCTTGCCCGCGACGTCGTCGATCAGGCCGCCGACGGTGTCGGCCAGGGCGGGTTCCAGGCCGGTCACCAGCCCGGGGGTGTGCGGCGGGCCGAAGTGGCGCATCGCCATCCGCCGCAGCCGGTCGTGCTCGGGCGGGTCCATGTTGATGAACGCCGGAGTGTCCCCGCCCGGGGCCGAGGGCATCGGATGCGCCAGGTTGCGCACGTCGGAGCTGAGGTGCGGGTTGTGCAGGACGTCCTCCAGCTCGCGGTACGTGCTGATGACGTAGCTGCCGTCGTCCTGCAGGGCCACCGGCGTCCGGCGCAGCTCCGCGTAGAGCGGGTACGGGTCGGCCCGGGAGGAGTAGTCGAGGATCCGGCGCAGCGTGTCGGGCGCCTCGGTCGTGGTCATCTCGCTGTCCTTTCCGCCTGACGGTGGACTCCGGCCGGTGGGCCTAACGGTGGTGCTGGTGCGCGGCCGTGACGCGGCGCTCGCCCGGGTCGTGTCCGGTGACGACCACGGTGGCGCCCTGGGCGAGCAGGGTGGGGCCGGGGAAGTCGACGGGCACGGGTTTCGTGTCGACGGGCTGGTCCGGCGTGGGGCAGGGCGGCGGGAAGGGCGCGGCCGTCTCGATGAGACGCCGGTAGTGGTCCAGCCACTTCGCGTTGTTGAAGGTGACCGCCGCGGTGACCCGGCCCTGGTAGCCGTAGGCGGCGACGAAGCGGTGGTCGGAGACCGATCCCTGGGTGACGACCACCTCGTCGGCGAAGGTCGGCACACCGACGGACTTGATGTTGACGCCGAACTGGATCGACCAGAACCGCGGGATGGACAGGTGGGGCCAGCGTTCCGCCTGGCCGTGGACCATGTTGTGGGCGGCGACCTCGGCCTGCTCCACGGCGTTGGCCCAGTGCTCCAGCGAGATGAGCCGGTACTCGTAGACCGGGTTCGGGCAGCGGGCCACGTCCCCGGCGACGAAGACGTCGTCGGTGATCAGGCCGTTGAGGTCCATGGCCCGGCAGCCCGTGTCGCAGGCGACGCCCCAGACACCGGCCGCCAGTCCGGAGCCCTGCAGCCACTCGGTGTTGCGGATGCCGCCGAGCGCGACCACCGCCACGTCGGTGTCGATCGTGCTGCCGTCGTCGAAGTGGGCACGGCGCAGCCGCCCCTGGGCGTCGCCCTCCAGCTGCGTGACCTTGACCCCGCACCGCAGGTCCACGCCGTGGGCGCGCTGCATCTCCGCCGCCACCTCGCCGACCATCGCGCCGAGCGCCCCGACCAGCGGGTACGGCGCGAGTTCGGCGACGGTCACCGGGATGTCCCTTTCCCGGCAGATGGAGGCGATCTCGGAGCCGGTGAATCCCGCGCCGATGACCAGCACCCGGGAGGGCCCGGCGGCCAGCGCCCGCTGGAGCCCTTCGGCGTGCTCGCGGGTGCGGACGACGAACACCCCGTCCAGCTCGGCCTCGGACTCGACGAACCAGGGCCGGGCCCGCACCCCGGTGGAGATCAGCACCCGGTCGAAGGGGACCTCGCGTCCGTCGGCGAGCCGCACATGGTCGGTGGCCAGGTCGAGACCGGTGGCGGGCACGCCCAGCAGCCACTCCGCGTCGATCTCGCGGCGGCGCGGCAGCGTGGTGCCGTCGGCCGGCACCCACCCGGTCAGGACCTGCTTGGACAAGGGGGGACGGTCGTAGGGCTCGCCCAGCTCGTCGCCGATCATCGTCAGCGACCCGGTGAACCCCTCGTCGCGCAGGGACTCCGCGGCCCGCAGCCCCGCCAGCGACGCGCCGACGATCACGATGCGGCCGTCGCGCTTGAACGCACGCAGGTTGTCGGCGCTGGTCATGGCCTCGACGCCTCCAACGGTGCGTCCTGCCGGTCCGGCCGCCCCTCCAGCCGGTCGACCAGGATCGCCTGCACGGGGCAGGCCGCCGCGGCCCGCAGCACCCGTTCGCGCTGGGCGTCGTCGGGGGTCGGGTCGTACATCAGCGCTTCCTCGCCGTGCATCCGGAACGCGTCCGGGGCCAGGAACGCGCACTGCGCATACCCTTCGCATCGGGAAAGATCAACGACGACTCGCATCCCGGCCTCCACAGGGGCTGCAGGCTGCGGAGGCGGCGCGCCGAACCCGTCGGGCCTCCGCAGGAGGTATCTGGTGATCGCGAGAGAGAACGCGAGAGAAAAGCGGGAGTGAGCGGTCGTCACGCAACGGCGAACGGCGTCGCCGAGACCGCCCCGATATCCCGCTATTTCACCCGATCAGCGTATGCCGCGCACACACCGTCCGCACCCCGGGAAGTGCGGTGCGCGCGGCCCCGCACGACGCTGCGGGCCGCCGCCGACGCCCCCGCGCCGCGGACTCCGACCGGGCGAAGATCCTGCGCCGCGCAGCGCAACGCGGTCCGCCACGGCAGGCCGTCGCCGCACCCCGGTGCTTGGCTGAGGCCCGGACCTCCGGGCGACGGGCCCGGCGGACGCGGGTACGCAGTGGAGGAGCGGGACATCGTGAGTTCCACCGAGGAGACGTCCGGAGCGTCCGGGGCGTCCGGGGCGTCCCGGGGTGTGATCCCCGCCCATCTGCTGCGCGGGCAGAAGGCCCTGGTGACCGGCGCCAACTCCGGCATCGGCAGGGCGACCGCCGTCGCCCTGGGCCGGGCGGGCGCCGACGTCGTCGTCAACTACGTGGCCGGCCGCGAGGAGGCCGAGGAGGTGGTCGAGGAGATCACCGGCCTCGGGGTCCGGGCCGCCGCCTACGAGGCGGACGTCTCCGACGAGCGGCAGGTCGTCGCCATGACGGACCGGATGGTCCGGGAGTTCGGGACGATCGACATCCTGGTCGCCAACGCCGGACTCCAGCGGGACGCCCCGGTCACCGAGATGACCCTCGCCCAGTGGCAGAAGGTCCTGGAGGTCAACCTCACCGGACAGTTCCTGTGCGCCCGCGAGGCCACCAAGGAGTTCCTGCGCCGCGGAGTGGTCCCCGAGGTGTCGCGCGCCGCCGGGAAGATCATCTGCATGAGCTCGGTGCACCAGATCATCCCGTGGGCCGGGCACGTCAACTACGCGTCCTCCAAGGGCGGCGTGCAGATGATGATGGAGACGCTGGCCCAGGAGCTCGCCCCGAAGAAGATCCGCGTGAACGCGATCGCCCCCGGAGCCATCAGGACCCCCATCAACCGCGCCGCCTGGGAGACCCCCGAGGCCCGGGAGGACCTGCTGCGGCTGATCCCCTACGACCGCATCGGCGACCCCGAGGACATCGGCCACGCGGCCGTGGGCCTCGCCTCCGACCTCATGGACTACGTCGTGGGCACCACCCTGTACGTCGACGGCGGCATGACCCTCTTCCCGGGCTTCGCGACCGGCGGGTGACACCCACGGCACCGGGTGACACCGGCGGCCGGCCGCGCGCTCCCGTCGCGCCTAGGCGTGCCGGACGAGCCCGGACCGCCGGCTGTCGAGAGCCCGGTCGAGGGTGAGGGCCGAGTCGATGAGGGCGAGATGGGTGAACGCCTGCGGGAAGTTCCCGAGCTGGCGGCCCGTCGGGTCGATCTCCTCGGAGTACAGGCCCAGGTGGTTGGCGTACCCCATCATCTTCTCGAAGACCAGCCGCGCCCGGTCCGTGCGGCCCGCGCGCGCCAGGGCGTCGACGTACATGAACGTGCAGAGCGAGAAGGTGCCCTCCGAGCCGCGCAGGCCGTCGGGCGAGGCACTGGGGTTGTAGCGGTAGACCAGGCTGTCGCTGACCAGTTCCTCCTCCATGGCGTCCAGGGTGGCCGACCACATCGGGTCCCCGGGGGTGAGGAACCCGACCGTCGCCATCCGCAGCAGCGAGGAGTCCAGGACCTGGCCGCCGTAGTGCTGGACGAAGGCCTGCCGGTCCTCGCTCCAGCCCCTGGCCATGACCTGCTCGTAGACGGCGTCCCGTGCGGCCTGCCAGCGGCCGGCCGCCGCCGGCCACCCGTTGGACTCGGCGAGGCGCAGCGCCCGGTCGAACGCCACCCACGACATCACCCGGCCGTACGTGAAGTCCCGGCGGCCGCCGCGGGTCTCCCAAATGCCCTCCTCCGCCTGGTCCCAGTGGTCGGCCAGCCAGTCCAGGTCCGTCCGCAGCGAGGCCCAGCCCCGGTGCCCGAGCGTCAAGCCGTACCGGTGCGCGAAGTAGATGCTGTCCAGGGCCTCGCCGTAGATGTCCAGCTGGAGCTGGGTGGCGGCGCCGTTGCCGATCCGGACCGGGGCGGAGCCCGCGTAGCCCTCCCAGTGGCCGAGGATCTGCTCGCTCAGCTCGGAGGAGCCGTCGACCGCGTACATGATGTCGAGCGGGCCCGTGCCCCGGTCGCCGTCGGCCCCCTCCTTGACCCGGTCGCCCAGCCAGCCGACGAACGCCCTGGCTTCCTCCGTGAAACCCAGTCCCAGCAGGGCGTACACGGAGAAGGAGGCGTCCCGGATCCAGGTGAAGCGGTAGTCCCAGTTGCGCTCGCCGCCCAGTTGCTCGGGGAGCGCCGCCGTCGGGGCGGCCACCACCGCGCCGCTCGGTGCGAAGGTCATGAGCTTCAGCGTGATCGCGGACCGCTCCACCACCTCCCGCCAGCGCCCGGTGTACGTGGACTGCGCCATCCAGGACCGCCAGAACGCCACCGTCTCGTCGAAGAGCTGTTCGTGTTCGGCCCCCCGGATCTCCCTGGGCGGTGCCTCGGCCCCCGTCTCCAGGATCAGCCCGCGCTGCTCACCGGCTTCCAGGGTGAGCGTGACCTGGAGGTCGGCGTCCCGGTACGTCAGCACGTCGGCGAGCCGCCGGTCCTCCGGCTCCCGGACGGGGTGCACGGTGAGCTCCGTACCGTCCTCCGCGGCGAAGACGGCTCCGTGCCGGGTGATGTGCAACTGGTGTTTCATGCGCCCGTAGTCGAACCGCGGGGCGATCTCCACGACGAAGGTCATGGTGCCGCGCACGCAGCGGACCAGGCGGACCAGCCGGTGCCGGTCCGTGACCGTCGTACCGGTCACGGGCATGAAGTCGACGACCTCCCCGGCGCCCGCCTCGGTCATGAACCGGGTCACCAGGATCGCCGTGTCCGGCAGGTACAACTGCTTGGTCGAATAGGTCGGGTGCGCCGGCCGGACCGTGCAGTGGCCGCCGTTGTCCTTGTCCAGAAGCGCCCCGAACACACTCGGCGAGTCGAACCGCGGGGAGCAGAACCAGTCGACCGCCCCGTCCGTGGTGACCAGCGCCGCGGTCTGCAGGTCGCCGATCAGCCCGTGGTTCTCGATCAGCGGGTAGTCGTCCATCGGGGCGCCCCTTCCGGTGTGCGATTCACCCGAATGCCCCCGCATCAGCCTAAGCCGCGGCCCCCGCCCCGGCTCGTCGGACGGGGCAGGGGCCGCGGCTGTGTCAGCGCTGCGTCGCCGGCCAGTACCGGGCGAGGGCCCCTTCCCGGTACGGGGCCGGGCTGACGCTGAGGTCGCCGGAGAAGGGGCGGTCCAGGACGAAGACCAGCAGCAGGCTGAAGCCGACGAGCCCGGCGACCGAGGCGACGAACAGGATCTGGACCCGCAGTTTGCGCATCCCGAACAGGAACGTGAGCGGGACCAGGACGAGGGCGCCGCCGACGGCCAGGGCCTTGAGCAGCGGGGGGAGTTCCTGGCGGGCCATGGTGATGCGGGCGCGCCGCTGGGAGGCGACGTCGTCGAGGTGGCCGACGGTCTGCTGGTAGAAGACCTGCTCCTGCTCGGTCTTCGGGTCGTACGTCTGCAACACGTGGAAGGCGGCCTGGAGATGGGTCTCCGTGGCCCCGTAGCTGGGGTGCCCCGCGCGCATCCGCGGCCACTGGTCCTCGACGACCGCGTGCACGTAGCCGCTCATGGCCGAGTCGACGCCGGCCCGCACCGCCGCCGGGAACGCGGCGGCGTCCCGGGTGATCAGCGCCGCGTCGGTGGCCTCGGCGGCGACGATGGTCTGGGTGTCCTCCAGCTGCGTCCACAGCGTGACGATCACGAAGGCGAGGATGATCCCGTAGATGGCGCCGAACATCCCCAGCGTCACCCCCACCATGTCGTTGTGCTCCCCGCCGGCCAGCGACGGGTACCTGCGCCGCAGCAGCACACTGCCGGCGACGGCCGCGAGAACGGTGCCGCCGACGGTGACGACGGCCAGCGTGAAGGTACTGAAATGGTTGAGCAGCCAGAGCGACATGGGCCCGGAGTCTAGGCCGGACACAACGACCCGAAACCGCTGCTCAGTTGGCGGCCCCGGGCGCACGGGGAGAAGTTCACACCACCGGGTGAGCGGGCCGGGTCACCCGCCGGTGCCCTAGGGGGCGGCGGGCCCGCGCAGGCGGAGGTGCGCGACGACCTGCTTGCCGGTCTCCCGCGCGACCGCGGTGTGCAGCCGGCCGCACAGCCGGGTGACCAGGTGCAGGCCGTGTCCGCCGACGCGGCGGGGGTCGTGTGCGGACAGTACGGGCGGCCGGGGCGAAGTGTCGCTCACCGCGATGCGCAGCAGGCCGGCGTCGGCCGACACCTCCAGGGCCAGACCGACCGGTCCGGGTGCGTGGCGTACCGCGTTGGTGACCAGTTCGCTGACGACGAGCTGGGCGTCCTGGCTCGGCCGGTGGTCCGGAGGGTGCCCGGCCCGGTCCAGCAGCGCGCGTACGGCGACCCGGGCGGCGGCGACCGGGGTGTCCGCGGTGTCCCAGGTGGCGCGGTAGCGCAGCGGCGCCCCGGGCTCCTCTCCGTCCGAAGCCCGGTTCCTCAGCGGGGTGACCATAGAGAACTCTTTCCGTGGGCGTCCTCGTCGTCCGACACAGGCTCTCGCCGTCGTACGAATGCGCCTACCCGCCGTCTCCTCGTTCATGGGGCGGTCCGCCCGGTCAGCCGGGTCTGGCCGGTCAGGCCGGTCAGGCGGGGCCGTCCGGGCTTCGGGAGAAGGCCGTGTCGCCGGCCGTCGCGACGATCGCGTCCCTGACGAGCAGCACCTGCGGCGGGTAGCTCTGCGTCTTGTCGCCGGGGTCGTCGAGTGCGGAGGTGCGCCAGACCTCCGCCCCGGTGCGGCTGTCCAGGGCCAGCAGGCGGCCGAACCGGTTGGCGAAGTAGACCCGCCCGTACGACGCGGACACCGCGGGCGCGGAGAGGCTCTCCACGTCCGTCACCTTCCGCCAGAGTTCCCTGCCGCTGTCGGCCGACACCGCGGTGACCGACCCGTCGGACCGGACGAAGTAGACGACACCGTCCACCAGGGTGGCCGCGCCGGTCAGCGGACGGGCCAGCGGTGTCCGGGTGATCCTCCCGGTGTCCGGGGCCACCCGCAGCAGCGCGTTGTACGGCCGTTCGTACCCGGCTTCGTACACGTCCTTCGCGGTCTGCGGGGCGAGGAACAGGGGTTGGCCGCCGACGGCCCCGAGCGCCTCCGACTTCTTGGGCAGGGTGGCGGTCTCCGTCAGGCTGCCGGGTCCGAGCCGCATCAGCTCGACCGGGGCCCGGCCCGCCTCGGTGCCCTTCGTGCACAGGGCGTAGGGGTCGCCGCCCAGCACCGACGTGGTGCAGTACTCGTCCAGCGAGGGCGCCCGCCACAGCTCCTCGCCGGACGGCCCGTAGGCCACGAACGACGCGGCGTCGGGAGACAGGGTGAGCAGCCCGCCGTCGTACAGGACCGCGTCCTCGGACTTGCTGATGTCGCGCTGCCAGCGCCGGTTCCCGGTGCCGGCGTCGAGGGCCACCACGCGCCTGACGGTGTCGTCCGGATCCTCGTACACGTAGACCAGCCCGTCGCGGACGCCGATCGGCCGCACCCCCTGGGGGCGGGTCCCGGCCCGCCACAGGGTGCGGCCGGAGGACGCGTCGATCCTGGCGGCCGTGAAGCCCGTACCGCCGCAGAACAGGGCGCTGCCCGCCGCCACGCAGCCGGGGGTGCCGTAGTCGAGGGGGACGCCCCGCACGTCGTACCGCAGTGCCTTCTGCCAGGGCCGCCAGCCGTCGGGCAGTGAGGCGGTACGGGCGGTGGCGCCGGCGGTGGCGGGCCCGGAGGCGGCGGTGGAGTCCGGGCCCGCCACGAAGTCGGCCACTCCGACACCCAGCAGGGCGACCGCCAGCACCGCGCCGAGGCCGGCGAGCAGCATCCGGGCACGGCGCCGCTTGCCAGGGGCGGTGGGGGTGGCGGTGGCGGTCGCGGTCGCGGTGGGAGCGACACCCGTGCCGGTGCCGGTGCCTGTGCCCGTGCCGGTGCCGACCCCTGTGCCTGTGCCGGTCGTGGCGCCCCCCGACGTGGTGGCCGTGGTCCGGGAAGCGGGGTGGCTCCGGGGCTTCGCGGGCTGCCCGGCCTCCGGGGACGCGACGGCGCCTGACTCCGGCAGCGCCCGGAGCATGCGGTGTATCTCCGTCAGTTCCGGCCGTGCGGCGGGGTCCTTGTCCAGGCAGCGCTCGACGATGCCGAGGAACGCCTCGGGCACCCCGTCGAGGTCCGGGCTCCCGTGCACCACCTGATAGCCGGTGATGTAGGGGCTGTCGGCGTCGAACGGTCCCGTGCCGACGGCCGCGAAGACCAGCAGCGACCCCAGCGAGAAGACGTCGGAGGCCGGGGTGACGTCCCGGGGAGCGGCCAGCTGCTCCGGCGACATGAAGGGCGGGGTGCCGATCATCCGCCCGGTCGTGGTGAGGCTCTGGTTGTCCTCCGCGCGCGATATGCCGAAGTCGATGACGCGCGGCCCGTCGTCGGTCATCAGGACGTTGCGCGGTTTGAGGTCGCGGTGGACCAGGCCCGCCCGGTGGATGTCGCGCAGCGCCTCGGCGAGCCCCAGCCCCAGCGCGCGCAGGTCCCGCGGGCTCAACGGGCCGTCCTTCTCGACGACTTCGGCGAGGTTGAGGCCCGGTACGTAGAGCGTCGCCATCCACGGCCGGTCGGCGTCCGGGTCGGCGTCCACGACCGGCGCGGTGAAGGCGCCGCTGACTCTGCGGGCCGCCGCGATCTCCTGCCGGAAGCGCGTCCGGAACTCCTCCTCCTGCGCGTAGGCCCCGCGCACGAGCTTGACCGCGACCTGCCGTCCCGAGGCGGAGACCCCGAGATAGACGACCCCCATGCCGCCCGCGCCGAGCCGGCCGAGCAGGGTGTAGCCGCCTATGGACTCCGGGTCCCCGGTGTTCAGGGGCGTCATCGCCGATCATCCCTCCCAGCGCCTGCCTGCCTCACGGGGATCACAGTAGGGCCTGCCGCCGGGCCGGTCCCCGGCGGCCGAGGTCCGCGGTGCGCGGTGCGCGGTGCGCGGTGCGCGGTGCGCCGACAGTCGTGGACTCCGCTGGTGAAGTCCGCCGACCGAGCCCGCAGTTGCCCGCGCGACACGTGCTCCTGTCCGGCCGGCTGCTCCACGACCGCGCTGCCGGGGTGTCAGCCGCGGACGGCGGCGGCCTCGTCGAAGGCCTGTTGCATGCCGATGGCACCGTCGCTGCGCACCCAGGCCTCCGTCGCGACCTCGGCGCGAGCCAGGGCGCAGGCGACGAGGGCGCGGGCCAGGATCTCGGCGCCGGGGCCCGGGCCGGGGCCGGGGCCGGGGCGGGGCCAGGGCGGGGCCAGGGCCGGGCCAGGGCCGGGCCAGGGGCGGAGGCGGAGGCGGGGGCGGAGGCGGGGGCGGGGGCGCCGTTCAGGCGTCCGACGATCTCGGGCACGAGCAGTTCGGCCCACTGCCGGCGCTTCCCCAGCTGCCGTCCGCGCAGGGACGGCGACGCGTGGAGCGTGGCGGTGATCCGGAGGAGTTCGTCGGGCGGGTACGCAAGCGACGCGGAGAGCGTGGCCAGTGCCGCCCGCAGCGCGTCCCACGGGCCCCGTCCGCGGGCCGTTCCGCCGGCGCGGCCTGAAGGACCCGGTCGCCGCAACGGCCCGATGGCGAGCCCGGGTCGGGCGATGAGCAGGCGGCGCGCCGTCCTGCTCATGGGGTCCGCCACCGCCCGACAGCCGGCCGACCACCGGGCGATGCCCAGTTCGCCGTTGACAGGCTCGGCTAACAGCATTAGCTTGGGCTAACACTGTTAGCCGAGCTGGCCGGGCCTGCTGGAGGATGCCATGACCGAGTACCTCGCCGTCGACGGCGGCACGATCGCATACGAGGTGGCGGGGTCCGGCCCGCTGGTCGTTCTCGCGCACGGCATGGGCGACAGCCGCGCCGCGTACCGTGCCGTGGTCCCGCGGCTGGTGGCGGCGGGCTACCGGGTCGCCGCGGTCGACCTGCGCGGCTGCGGCGAGTCCAGCGCCGACTGGCCGGCCTGGAGCCGCACCGCCATCGCCGGCGACCTGCTCGCCGTGATCCGCCACCTGGGCGGCCCGGCCGTGCTCGTCGGCCACTCGATCTCCGGCGGCGCCGCCACCATCGCCGCGGCGCGGGAGCCCTCGCTGGTCACCGCGGTCGTCGAGCTGGCGCCGTTCACCCGCTCGCAGTCGATCCGCCTCGGCGACCTGCGGGTCAGGCGCTTCCGGCGGGGCATGCTGCGGCTGCTCGGCGCGGGTGTGTTCGGCTCCGTGCCGCTCTGGCGTTCGTACCTCGACGTCGCCTACCCCGGGGCGAAGCCGGCCGACTGGGCCGGGCGGCTCGGCCGTATCGACTCCATGCTGCGCGAGCCGGGCCGGATGAAGGCCCTGCAGGGCATGGGCCGCAGCACCCCGGCCGACGCGGGCGCGCAGCTCGGCAACGTCCGCTGCCCGGTGCTGGTCGTGATGGGCACCCTCGACCCCGACTGGGCCGACCCGCGCGCCGAAGGGGCGGCGATCGTCGACGCCCTGCCCGCCGGCCTCGGCAGCCTGGAGTTGGTCGAGGGCGCCGGGCACTACCCGCACGACCAGTTCCCCGACCAGGTGGTCGCGCTCGTGCTCCGCTTCCTCCGCCCGGCCGCCGCGCGTGCCTAGGGCGGGCCTGGACCCGGCGGCCGTCGTCACGGCCGCTGCCGCCCTCGCCGACGAGGTGGGCTTCGCCAACCTGACGATGGGCCTGCTGGCCGAGCGGGTGGGCGTCCGCACCCCGTCCCTGTACAAACACGTGGGCGGCCAGGAGGACCTCAACCGGCGCATCGCGGCCCGGGCGCTGGGCGAGGCGGCCGACGCCGTCGGCGGAGCGGTCCGGGGGCGCGCGGGGCCGGACGCCCTGGCGGCAGCGGCACGCGCGTTCCGGGCCTTCGCCCTGAACCACCCCGGCCGGTACGCCGCGACGATCGGCGTGGAACCGTCCGGCCCCGACGATCCGCTGGCCGTCGCGGGACAGCGGCTGCTCGGCGCGTTCCTGGACGCCCTGCGCGGCTACGACATCCCGGAGTCCGAGGTGGACCACGCCCTGCGCACGCTCCGCAGCCTCTGCCACGGCTTCGCCACGCTGCAGGCGGACAACGGCTTCCAGTGGAGCTCCGGCATCGACGCGAGCTTCGAATGGCTGATCGCCTTCGCCGACCGGGGCCTGCGCGCCGACGCCCGGGCTACGCCTTCGGGTCGTCGGCCCTGAGCCCGTCCCCGGTGTCCGCGACGAAGGCGACCAGCCGTCCGGCCCGCTCGGCCCGCTCGGTCCGGCCGGTGTTCTCGGTGCGGACGTGGTGGGCGCCGGGCCGCTCGACCCGGTTCCGGCCCTGCCGGTAGGCGGTCACGGGCTTGCCGTCGGGTTCGCGGCGCACGGTGCCTTTCACGGCGGGGCTCCCTCGCTCTTCTTCACTCTCCTTCGCCCCCCCCTTCGCTCTTCTTCACCCCTCCGCGACGCGGATGATCGTCTTGCCCGGGGTGCGCGGGCCCGGGCCGAACGCCGCGGGGGCTTCGGCGAGCGGTCGTACGGCACCGACGGCCGGCTTGAGGCGGCCGTCCCTCAGCCGGGCGGCCAGGTCGGCGAGGCGGGCCCGGTCGGGTTCGACGACGAAGAAGACCGCGCGCCCGTCCCTGGGCCGGACCTTGGGCGGCATGGCGATGGTGACGAGCGTGCCGCCGGCCCGGACCAGGGCCGCCGAGCGGTCGAGGACGTCGCCGCCGATCACGTCGAGGACGACGTCGACCTCGCCGGCGTCCGCCAGGTTCTCGGTCCGCAGGTCCAGGAAGGCGTCGACGCCCAGGGCGAGCGCCCGCTCCCGGTCGGCGGTCCGGCCGGTGCCGATCACCCGGGCGCCGGCCTCGCGGGCGAGTTGCACGGCGATCGAGCCGACCCCGCCCGTGGCCCCGTGGACCAGGACGGTCTGCCCGGTGGCCAGCCGGCCGTGGTCGAACAGGCCCTGCCAGGCGGTCAGGCCGGAGATCGGCAGCGCGGCGGCCGTGACGTGGTCGATGTCCGCCGGCAGTGGCGCGAGGTTGCGGGCCTCCACCGCGGTGTACTCGGCGAGCGATCCGTCGCGGGTCCAGTCGGCCAGCCCGAACACCCGCTGGCCGACGCTCAGGCCGGTGGTGCCGTACCCCAACTCCACCACGACACCCGACAGTTCGTGACCGGGCACGCTCGGCGTCCGGTCGCGTCCCGCACGGTCGGTCCAGGTGCCCGGCCAGTCCAGCTCGCCAGGGGTGAAGCCCGCGGCGTGCACCCGCACGACGACGTCGTTCTCGGCCGCGTGGGGGTAGGGGTGCTCCGTCAGGGACAGCCCTGCCAGGCCTGCGTCACGGTCTCGTACGGTGATGGCTTTCATAAGCGTCCGTTCCTTACCGGGAGGGTGACGGGAGCGGGCTGCCCGCTCGCCAGGGAGACGAGGCAGCCCCTCCGGGTGTCAGACCCGTACCAGTTTGTCCGGGTTGATGACCCTACGGTACGCGGCGGTCAGGCCGTCCGTGATCTGCACCGTGCCGACGGAGCAGATCCGGCCCTCGCAGTGGAACACGAGGGCGGGCTCGACGGAACCGGCTCGCCGCCTACGAAAGGGACTTGTAGCCGCCCCAGCCGCTCGCGATCTGCGCCCGCGCGCCGAACGAGCCCTTGCCGTCGCCGTTGTTGCGCCACACCTTGCCGCTGGTGTCGCGGGAGACCAGGTCCGGCCTGCCGTCGCCCGTGATGTCGCCGACCCCGACGACCGCGTTGTACGAGCCGCCCCAGTTCGAGAAGACCTTGACGCGGGCCGCGAACGTGCCGTCGCCCCTGCCGTTGTAGCGGTAGAGGTTGTCGGACTTGTCCTGGGCCAGGAGGTCGGCCTTGCCGTCGCCCGTGACGTCGCCGACGCCGAGGATCTTCTTGTACGTCTTCCAGTTGTCGTAGAGCTTCACGCGGGCGGCGAGCTTGCCGGTGCTGGTCCCCTTGTAGAGGTAGACCGCTCCGGTGGACGCGTTCCGCGCGATCAGGTCCGGGCGGCCGTCCCCGCTCACGTCGCCGGGCGAGGTGAGCGCGTTGTACTGCGTCCAGCCGCCGGTCCCGAGGGTGGTGTACTTCGTCGACGGCTTGACCGCCGCCCCGCAGCCCGGCTTGTACAGCCGCAGCGCGCCGCTGCTGTAGCGGACGAGGGCGTCGTTGCAGCGGTCGCCGCTCAGGTCGCCGAAGGGGACCGCCAGGACGGTCGTGGGCCAGCCGGTGCCGGTGTACCTGTCGCCGAACTTCCCCGTGCCCGTGCCGCTGTGGAAGGTCAGCCCGCCCGAGGAGTTCAGGGTGAGCAGGTCGCCGCGGCCGTCCGGGCCGTCGGGGCTGACGAAGTCGCGGCGCACCGCGGCCCCGCGTTGCAGGAAGCCGTCGCCGCCGGTCACGGTGTCCGGCGTGGCGGTGCCGAGGCCGGTCGCCTTCAGGGTCCAGGTGAAGCGGCCGTTGGGGAAGTAACTCCCGCCCGCCGTCTTCCCGTTCCAGTTCGCCGTCACCCGGGCGGTGGTCGCGCCGCCGGTGAGGGTGCGGGTGGCCCTGCCGTTGGCGCCGCTCTGCACCGAGGTGAAGGTGAGCGACCAGGAGGTGACCGGGCGGGACAGCACCCAGCCGCCCTCGAACGGCGTCCCCGGGTCCACGTAGCTGCCGGCCGAGGTCTCGAAGGCCGTCACGGCGGACGGGGCGATGCCCGTGGTGGTGACGTGGGTGCGCTCGTAGACGTCGAACCAGGCGACCAGGCCGGTGTACTCGTCGACCGTCCAGCGGTAACGGCGGTCCACGGTCAGGCCCTTGTCGGCGAGGTCGGAGGCGATGGTGCGGGTGGTGCCGGTGGCCGCCTCGGTGCGGACCAGGGTGTGCGTGCCGTGGTCGTGGCGGACGGTGAACCCGTCGCCGAGCAGCACGTCGCCGGGGGTGACCGCCCTGGACGTACCGGACCTGGTGTCGTACACGCCCGCCGAGTCCGTCCCGCAGGCCCAGTACACCCAGCGCCCCGCCGCCTGCAGTTCGCTCGGCACGCAGGCCAGGCCCGGGACGGTCACGGTGGTGAGCGTCTTCTCCTCCGGGATGCCGTACGAGGTGAGCTTGCCGGCGGTGGTGGTGGCGCTCCACAGGGTGGAGCCGTTCAGGGCGGCGGCGCGCACGGACCGCTTCAGCCGCTGGCCCTGGCCGAACTCGCCGACGTACTGCGCCGGACTGGTGCCGCCGGAGTCGAAGACCGCGTAGTCGTCGGAGACGTCGACGATGTGGCCGCCCCGGCCGCCGAAGTCCAGCTCGTGGCCGCCGATCTCCACCAGCCGGTCGTCGCCGAGGCTCTCGCCCTCGTCGGTGCCGCCGTTCGAGTCGAGGTAGACGTCCCGGGCGGCGAGGTTGCCCCACAGCGCCGAGCACGTGGTGCCCGCGTACGGGCAGAGGGCCTCGTAGACCGAGCGACTCGCCGTGGCCTCGGACGCCGTGAGCGTCGCGGAGCCGTCGGTGGTGAGGGTGCGCACGGAGGTGGTGTCCGCGACGGCGTCCGGGTCGTCCTCGGCGACCCGCAGGCTGCCGCGGCTGAGCGCGATGCCCGTCTTGGCGTTCTCCACCGCCGGGGTCTGCTGGACCTTCTCCGCCTTCGGCGTGCCGTCAGCGGCCTGGGTCACCCGCCGCACCCACCAGTCGGTGGCGTCGGTGCCGCCGGTGACCAGCGCACCGCCGTCCCCCGCCGCCACCGTGTACGCGCCCGCGCTCGCCAGCAGGGTCTGCTGCACCGAGGGATCGTCCACGTCGACCGCGAGCAGCCGGGAGCCGAGGGCGCTGGAGGACAGCGGCAGCACCAGCCAGTCGCCGACCAGGACCGGCTCGCCGTCGAGCGCGCCCGGGTGGGTGGGCAGCGTGACGGCCTGCTCGGCGGCCGTGAGGTCGGTGCGGGACTTCAGGTGCAGCTCGGCGGTGCCGGCGTCGTACCAGCCGACACGGTCCTCGCTCATCACGTAGTGATCGGCATAGGTGGCTTCGGTGAACAGGGTGGTGCTCACGGCCGAGGCGATGTCGATGTAACGGAGCGAGCCGAAGGTGCGTTCCGCGACGAACACACCGGCGGAGTCCGCGGCGAGCACGTCCTCACTCGTGAGGTTCGTCGCGTCACCGGTGACGGTGCGGGTGCGCCACGCGCCGCCGCCGTCTCCGCCGTCTCCGCCGTCGACCTTGTCGATCAGGGAGTGGGTGGTGACGATCGTGTCGCCCGCGAGAGCCCGGTAGTAGCCCTCGCCGGAGGCGCTCCAGCTCACCTTCTCGGAGGTGGCCGTCGCCGGGTCCCACAGGGTGGCGTACGTGTCGTTGGCCGTGGTCGGCAGCGCGACCAGGTCGCCGTCCGCGCCGTACCAGGCGATACGGCACTCGGAGCCGATGTTGGTGCAGCCGGTGCCCGGGGTGTAGACGCCGCCGGCGTTCGCCACGGTCACGGTCCTGCCGGTCGCGTAGTCGGTCCACAGCAGTCCGGTCCTGCCGGTCTGCCGGTGCAGGAAGCCGGTGTCGCCCGCGACGTACGGGCGGTCGGTGCGCGGTGTGGTGGAGCCCGGGTCGACCAGGGTGATCGCGGCGGTCTCGGCCTCGGCCGCCGCGGCGGAGCCGCCGCTCTCCGACAGGACGGCGACGGACGCGGCCACGACGGCGAGCGCGAGCGAGGAGACGGCGGCGGTCAGCCCGCCCCGTCCCAGGGCGTGTCTGCCCACGTGAAGTTCCCTCCCCCCACGAGGGCCCCCGCCCTCGCACAAGTGGCCGGATCTTACTCGACTCTTACCGACGGGCGGCGATCGGCCGACGGCAACTCATGGCCGGTAAAGCAGGAAATAAACGGAAGCTCACGTTCTATGACCTCGGTCACAGGGTTCGACCGATCAACCGGTGTGCTTAGTAGACACGCCGCGGCAGACATTTGGGCATTTGTCCGTCTTGGCCCTGATGTGAAGCCGCACGCGGGTCCCGGAACTCCGCCCGGCCGGCCGCCCGGCCCACCACCCCGTCACCGCACGGCTTCTGACGCCGCGTCGGTTTCTCCGCCCGTCGCCGTCCCCGGGCCGGAGAGCCGGGCACCGCCTTCGCGCGCTCCGGGGACCTACGAGGCCGCGTAGTGGCGGGACCCCTTTGCGCTCCCTGTGAAGCAGTTCTAAGAATGTCGACCCACAGGACGTCGCCGCAGTTCGGAACCGGTGTGTACGCCGAGTCGGCCGTGCACCGGGCGCGGCGTCACCGAGTGAGTAGGAGCCCCCCACATGAACTCGTCCCGAACGTCCGCGAGACCCCTCGCTCTCGCCCTCACGCTCGGCCTGGGACTGGCCGCCGGCGCGCTGGGCGCTGCGGCGCCGGCGAGCGCCCGGACGGCCGCCGCCCCGTCCGCCTCGGCCGGTACCCGCGTGGCACGGTACGACGGGACGGGTGAGGAGGCCGCGAACAACAAGGCGTTCTTCCAGGCCGTACTCAAGTCGGTCGCCGAGAAGCGCGCCGCCCAGCCCGCCGGGCAGGCCGTGACCATCACCTACGACGACTCCCGGGCACCGAGCTTCCGCTCGCAGATAGCGAGCGCGGCCTCGATATGGAACAGCTCCGAGTCCAACGTCAAGCTCCAGGAGGCGTCGAGCGGCGCCGACTTCTCCTACTACGAGGGCAACGACCAGCGCGGGTCCTACGCCTCCACCAACGGCCACGGAGGCGGCTACATCTTCATCGACTACAGCCAGAGCCGGCAGTACGACTCGGTCCGCGTCGTCGCCCACGAGACCGGGCACGTGCTGGGCCTGCAGGACGACTACACCGGGCCGTGCAGCGAGCTGATGTCGGGCGGCGGCGCGGGCACGTCCTGCACCAACCGCTACCCGGACGCCGCCGAGCGCTCACGCGTCGACCAGCTGTGGGCCACCGGGGGCGCGCAGGCCCCGAACACCACGGCGAACCAGCCCGCCGGCCAGCCGGGCACCACGGTGAACCAGCCGGCCGGCCAGCCGGGCACCACGCCCCAGGTACCGACCCTGATACCGGGCCAGCTCCCGGGGCGCCTGCTCGTCCTCACGCCCTGGGGCTGACGCCCCGGACCGCCGGAACTCCGGAGGCAGCCCCGTAGGGGCGCCTCCGGAAGGGGCGCGGGGCGGTGTCGACATGCGACTCCGTCGCGTGGGCGCGACAAGCCACAGCGGACCCGCACCCGCACCCGAGTACGGACCGGAAGGCCCGAGCCCTCAGTACTGCTCGGTCTCCATGAAGCCCGTGCCCCCGTTGTCGTCCGCGCCGAACGCGTCGACGGCGGCGGTCGGGTCGAATCCGGGCGGGCTGTCCTTGAGGGCCAGGCCCATGCCGGCCAGCTTCGCCTTGACCTCGTCGATGGACTTCGCACCGAAGTTGCGGAT
>NZ_JBICZC010000023.1:0-124416 GCF_043201715.1 Streptomyces sp. NPDC048291 | reverse complement strand
CTGCGCCGCATCCAACGACGCACCGACCTCATCGAGGGTTGCCTCGCCGAAACCGGCCTCTCGCTCAACACGACAACTCAACGGAAAGGTCAGTAGGACGCGGGCGATCAACTCGCGGTGCTCGGCGCTGTCGGCGCCCTTGTCGATCCAGGCGCGGATCCGCTTGACGACACGGATGTCGTTCTCGGCGACGGCCAGTTCGACCAGGAGGTCGCCGATAGCGGCCAGCCGGTCGGCCCCAGGGCCCTTGGGCGTGGTGATGGTGTCCGGCCACTGCGGGAGTTGGGAGTGGATGCCGGCCCGCTGCTGCCACAGGTGGAGCAGGACGGCACGCGCGTATCTGTACTTGTGATCGAGGGAGACCGTTCGTCCGGTGACCTCGGCGCCCATCTTCGTCAGCCGGGTGGTCAGATCGGGCCCGGTCAGGATGGCGCGGACGTCCGTTTCCGGATCATCGCCCAGCAGCCCTCGGGCGCTGTTCTGGATGGTGAGCGCGTCCTTGCCGTTGAGGAACAGGGAGGAGATGAGCAGGGCGCGGTCCTCGGGCTTGTCCTCGGTCTGCGTGAAGACGTCCTTCACGGCACTGCGCCATTCCCGGAAGGAGTTCAGGGCGTTTTTGAGGCCGTCCGGGGAGTCCTCCGCGGAGGCGAGCTTGGCGGCCAGACGGGCGGCATCGTCGGGACGGCTGCCGTCGGTCAGCAGGTGCCCGGCCTCGCCGGCCGGGCCTTCCTCTGCCGACGAGGTGAGCCAGCGGATTCTGTCCGGCAGGTGGTGCACGTTCTCCAGGTACGGCCTGGCCACACGGTCCGGGGAGGGCCGGGCCGTGGCGCGGGCGACGACGCCGGCGACGGCTGCCGATACGCCCTCGGGCCACCCGTGTTCGTCGGCGATCACGACGAGGAAGGAGCCCGAGAACTTCAATTCCGCGGCATAACAAATCAGTTGCTGGGCAACGAGGCCGCACTTGTACCAGGAGCTGATCTCCGCGGCCACGTCCAGCAGGTAGCACATTCCCGGCTCTTCGGGCAGCTCGCCGATGTCTGGTCGGCCGGGTTGTTCCCGGTCCGGTGCGATCGACTGCAGCTTCAGCGCGTTGCCGCCCGAGCGCTATTCCGCCTGCGAGACCTCCCACTGCGCCTTGATGCCGGCAGCGCGTTTGCCGTATCCGGGAGGTCCGGCGATGACGGCCAGCCGCGGTCCGCCCCCGGTGAGCCGCTCGATCGCGTCGGATGCCGTCCGCACCCGTTCGTCGCGCACGCTCAGCTCCACCCACGCCCGGCGTACGGCGCGGAGCTCGCTCTGCGGGATGTCTGTGACAGGCAGCGGTGGTCTGCTCGTCATGGTGATGGAGCCCGCAGCCACGATAGTCTTCGGGTTCTTGGCATCGCGGATCTCCACCTGTTGGCCGGGCGCCAACGGGGTCATGGGCGATCGCGGCGGTGGAGGGACGGCCCCGGGAAAGGTCTCCTCGCTCACCGGCTCTGCTCCGGAGTGCGGTAGTGGAAGCCAGCCGAGGCATTGATGTCGCCGCCGGAGACGACGACCATGCTCTGGGTGTCGTGGTGCACGCTCGTCCGCGCCCCGTCACCGTCACGGGTTCCCTTGGCCTGAGCAGCCAGGTCCTGCAACTCCTGCGCCGCGTCCGGATGCTTCTGCAGGAACGCCGCCAGCTGGATCATCAGCTCGGTCCGCAGCCGGTCCTCCACCGACCCGCGCTCGCCCTCCGAACCGGCCACAAGCCGCTGCCGCGCTGTGTCGATCAACCGCAGATCCTGCTCGGCGCTCCCCTCCCCGCCACGCCGGAAGAGCCGTGCCACAGCGGCCCGCATGGAATCCCACGTGCTCTTGGCCATCTCGGTGACCAGAGCTCCGGCTCCCACACCCGCGACCTGCATGATGTCCAACGCGTCTCCCAGGGTCCTATCCCCTGCTCGGCGAGGCGCGCAGGGGTTGGCGGCATATTCGACACATCAGGGTGGATGTCTGTGCAGGGGGCGGCAATCGAAAGTATTTGCCACATATCTGATCGCGTAATTCTCAATTGATCGGAAACGGTCAGTCCTTGCGGGTGTGCTGAGGTGCATGTGAGGCGAGGCGACGAAAACTTCGGCAAAATGGTCTACTGGCAGGTTATTTGTGAGACTATTTGTGGATGTGAGCTCCGGGAGTCGATTGCGCGGGTGGTGTATGAGCGGCGAACGGGGTGGGGCCGTGAATTCTTTGCTCGGGTCGGGAGTGGTGATCGTGCCTCTCGGTAGCGGGAGAGGCTGCGTGTGAGTCGAGCCGTTCGCGGTGAGGCTTCCCGCCATTCGGAGGCTAAGATCTCCAAGAGATGGTTAAGGGGTGAACCCGCTGGTCAGGGGGATCTGATCGGGTGGGTGGGAGGACGCCTTCGGAGGTTTTCGGGCAGGGTCGTTGTGCAGTGGACGCATGGGGCTGGCGTGAACGGCACCGCGCTGCGGGACACACGGTCGTGGGCGGGCAAGGGGAAGTAGGCGCCTTGCGGGCGTCGGGTCGGGATGGTCAGGGAAAACGCTGCTCATCGGCGTTCTGTGTCAGGCCCGTTGGTGGAGATGCCGTCAGAGGTGGAGGCGGGGTCCGGGTCGGGGATCACGAACATGCTCTCGCTGGTCAACTCGAAGTGGAACCGGCCGCGCATGTTCATGTGACGGTGGATCAGTGGGGAGAGCCGGCGGATATCGTTGTCGAGGGCCGGCCCCGGCTGTCCACGACACGGACTGAGAGCAGGCCGGGTGACTGACCCGACCCGGGTAAGGGCCGTCAGCGTAGGACGGTGCTCTGCAGGGTCTCGGCGTAGCGGGCCAGCAGTGCGCTGAACTGCTTCACATCGGCACTCGACCAGTCATGCAGGAGTTCGGCCAGCATGGCGTTCGACGTGCGCACGATGTCCTCGTGGAGGCGCTGTCCCGCCGCCGTCACCGTGACGCTGACGGCCCGCTGGTCCGCCGGGTCCGTCGCGCGTACGACCAGGCCCCGCTCCTCCATGCGCGCCAGCACCTTGCTCACGTTCGACGCTCCTGTGGCCGTCTGCTGGGCGACGTGGGACGGGCGCGACGGACCGTCGGCGCGTACCAGCACGTTGAGCACCGTCATGGCCGCCGGATCGATGTCGGCCTGCGCGCGGGCGAGGATCACCTCCTGGACGCCGGCCGCGGACCATCGGGTCAGGATGCTGGAGAACGAGTCGTGGATCGACGTGAGGTCGGCGGTGTCCGTCGCGCGCGTGATGTTGCCGGTCATCGCCCGTGCCATGTGTTCGGGTCCTTCCTCTGTCGTCCGCTGCGGTTGGTCGGTCGTCCGGCGGATGCTGTCGTGCGGACATGGTCCCATCCGGTCGGGCCGCGGTACAGCGGTCCACGACCAGGCCTTTCCATCTTCTCGTCACGCGACTCTTGCCCAGGGCGTGCGGAGCTTTTACTGTCCTCTCGACAGTAAATCGCCCCGGTCTCTCATAGCCGCGTCCGGGGCTGGAGGCCCGCGTGCCGTGAAGCGGGCGCCCTTCGTGCAGCCGGTACCACCCTCTTCTCGACCCTCACGCGCTGTGTCGACCGATGCGACTTTCCTGGACGAGGGAGCCCTCGTGCATCTCGCCTCTACCCGTCAACAAACGCCTCTCCAGCGGGGCCCCGCCCGTGTTCCACACCGGGCCGGTCTCCTCGCGGCCCTCGGTCGCCCGCGGCCGGACCGCACTCCCGCCCCCACCTCATGGAGGTACGCATGACCGTCACCTACGAGGCCCGCCGACTGACCACCGGCTACAGCTGGACCGAGTGCCCGCGCTGGCACGACGGGCGTTTCTACTTCTCCGACATGTACAACCACCGGATCGTCACCGTCACCGAGGAGGGCGAGGCGGACACCTTCCTCGACCTGAACGGCCGCAAGAGCCTGGTGGACGAGGAGGTGGTCTGCGTCGGCACCGGCTTCCTGCCGGACGGCCGACTGCTCGTCAACTCCATGTGGGAACAAGTCGTCCTGGTCCACGACGGCAGCACCACCGAGGTCTACGCCGACCTGCGCGGACTGGCTGCCAGCCCCATCAACGACATGGTGGTGGATGCCCACGGTCGCGCCTACATCAGCCAGCTCGGCTACAACCTCTTCGCCGGGGAGACACCTGCCAAGGCCCCGCTCCTGGTCATCGAACCGGACGGCACACCGAGGATCGCCGAGGAGGGCGGTGTCTTCGACGGCGCGAACGGTATGGGCATCACGGCCGACGGCCGCACCCTGATCACCGCCGAGGTCGACGGGATGCGGCTGACCGCCGTGGACATCAAGGACGACGGTTCACTCGGTGCCTCCCGTGTCTTCTTCGACGGCCAGATCATGATGGACGGGATGTGCGTCGATGCCGAGGGCGCCGTGTGGGGCGCATCTCCCATCAGCGGCGTCCTGCGGGTCGTCGAGGGCGGCCCGGCCGTCGCCGGTGTGCACCTTCCGGCCGAGCAGGCCGGCATGGGGGTGGCGTGCGCGCTCGGCGGAGCGGACCGCAGGACCCTCCTCGTCACCTGCGGCGTCGAGGTCTTCGACCGGGAGAAGTCCCGTACCGAGGGCCGCGGTTCCGTCTGGACCGCCCGTGTGGACGTCCCCGGCGGCGCCACCCGCCCCTGACTTCCGGCGGTCGTCGGCTGCCTCCCCGCCTCGACCGCTCACCGGCGCCCGGTCCGGCCGCGCACGTGCGCCGGGGACCCGGGGCCCGGCTCTGCACACCCCACCGTCACCACCCGACTCAACGACGAGAACGACGAGGTACGGACATGGCACGACTCGACTTCACCGGACGCGCGGTCATCGTCACCGGCGCCGGACGCGGCATCGGCCGCGCGCACGCCAGGCTGCTGGCTGAACGGGGCGCCTCGGTGGTCGTCTGCGACCTCGGCGGCGACACCGACGGCGCCAACCCCTCGGCGGGACCGGCCGAGGAGGTCGTCAAGGAGATCACGGAGGCCGGCGGCACCGCCGTGGCCTCGGCGGACTCGGTCGCCACCGAGGAGGGCGCCGCCGCGATCGTCCAGGCCGCCCTCGACGCCTTCGGCCGACTGGACGCCGTGATCAACAACGCGGGCATCTTCCGCCCCGCTCCCTTCGCCGAGGTGACACCCCAGACGTACCAGCGCTACCTGGACGTCCACTACCTCGGCAGCCTTCTGGTCGCCCGTGCCGCCTGGCCCCACCTGGCCGCCTCCGGCCACGGACGCATCGTCAACACCGTCTCCGGATCGATGCTGGGCGTGCCCGACATGGTCCACTACGGCTCCGCCAAGGGCGCCGTCTACGGCCTGACCCGCAATCTCGCCGTCGCCGGTCAGGCGGACGGCATCAAGGTGAACGCCGTCGCGCCCGGCGCCGGGACCCGCATGGTCGAGCTCACCGGCGACAGCCTGCCGCCCGGGATGCTGGAGTACATGATGACCAGCATGCCGCCGGAGCTGGTCTCGCCGGTCGCCGCCTACCTCGCGCACGAGAACTGCGCGGTCAACGGCGAGGTCTTCAACGTCGCGGGCGGCCAGGTCAACCGCATGGTCATGGTGAACACCACCGGCATCACCGACCCGGCGCTCACTCCGGAGACGGTCGCCGAACGGATCGACGACATCCTCAGCCCCGACGGCGCCCGTCCCGCCGATCTGATGCTCCCGCAGTCGACGTCCTGACGTCCCCCGCCCACCCTGCACCAGGAAGGAACCGTCATGGCTGACGCGACATGGACCGTCGAGGTGGATGGTTCGGCCTGCATCGGCTCCGGTGTCTGCGCGTCCATCGCCCCCCGTCACTTCGTCGTCGAGAACGGCAGGTCCCGGCCCCTCGCCGGCCGTGTGCAGCCAGCGGAGGAACTGCGGGACGTGGTCGTGCTGTGCCCCGGCGCGGCCGTCCTCGTCCACGACGAGGACGGCGAACCCGTCGAATGAGCCAACCGGGCGGGGTGACCGCTCCCCGCGCTCCGAGGCTCCCCGCCCGGTCCGAACTTCCCCGCTTCGTACCCCTGCCCCGCACCGGATCCGTCGAAGGAGACGCCCCGTGACCACCGAGACAGCGCCTTTCCCCTTCCCGCCCCTGCCCCCCGAGGAGGCGCTGGAGGCCTTCCGCAAGGTGCGCGCCGACCGGCCGATGACCAAGGTGACCATGCCCTACGGGGGTGACGTCTGGGTGATACACCGGCACGCCGCCGCCAAGAAGATGCTGGAGGACCGCCGGTTCGTGCGCCAGCCCTTCCGCGGTGAGCGCGAGGTGCCGTACTTCGTCCAGTTCCCGCCGTTCCTGCTGCAGACCTTCCAGTGGGCCGACCCGCCGGAGCACACCCGGCTGCGCCGCCTGGTCGCCCGCGCGTTCACCGCCCGCCGGGTCGAGCAACTCCGGCAGCGCGCACAGGAGATGGCGCAGAACCTGCTCGACCGGATGACCGCCGACGGCCGTACCGGGGGCGACTTCGCGCAGGAGTTCGCCACCCCGTTCCCGATCCGGGTGCTGTGCGAACTGATCGGTGTCCCCGAGGACGACCGCGACAGGTTCATCGGCTGGTCGCACGCCCTGCTCGCGGTCTCCGGGATGACGGAGGAGGAGATCCTCCAGAACAGCATGGAACTCTACGGCTACCTCGCCGCGCTGATCGCCCGTCGCCGTGCCGAGCCGCTGGAGGACCTGCTGAGTCTGCTGGCCGTGGCCGAGGAGAAGGACGACTCGCTCACCGACGAGGAGATCCTCCCCATCGCGATGCTGATCCTGGTCGGCGGCTTCGACAACACCGCCAACTTCATCACCCACGGCGTCCGGGCGATGCTCCACAACCCCGAACACCTCAAGCTCCTCCTGACCGACATCGACGGCATCGTCCCCACCCTGGTGGAGGAGACCCTCCGGCACGCCGGCTTCGTGATGGGGACACCGGTCGCGGGCGGCGCGGGCCTGCCCCCGCACATGGCGAGCGAGGACGTGGAGATCGACGGCCGGCTGATCCGCGCGGGCGAGTGCGTCCTCGTGGACATCTCGGCGGCCAACCACGACGAGAACGCCTTCGCCGATCCGCACGTCTTCGACATCACCCGCAAGGCCAACCCGCACCTGACGCTCAGTCACGGCCTGCACCACTGCCTGGGCGCGCCACTGGCCCGGATGGAGATCCAGGTGGCCCTGTCGGCGATCTTCCGCCGTCTGCCCCGTCTGCGTCTCACCGGCGAGGCCGTCGACATCACCGAGACCCTGACCGGCGGCATCAGCAGCCTGCCCGTGGCCTGGTGAGCGCGCTGACCCCGGACACCCCGATGAAGCGGGTGGCGGTGGTCGGCGCGGGACCGGCGGGCCTCTATGCGGCCGAGGAACTCGTCCGTCAGGACCGCCACCGCATCCACGTCGACGTACTCGACCGGCTGCCCGCGCCGTACGGTCTGGTCCGCTACGGTGTCGCCCCCGACCACCCGCGGATCAAGTCGATCACCGGCTCGCTGCGCCGCATCCTGGACCATCCGCGCGTCCGCTTCCTCGGCGCGGTGGCACTCGGGGCGGACGTCACCCGCCAGGATCTCCTCGACCACTACGATGCTGTCGTCTACGCGGCCGGTGCGGCGGCCGACCGCAGGCTGGAGGTGCCCGGTGAGGACCTGCCGGGATCCTGTTCGGCGACCGCATTCGTCTCCTGGTACAGCGGCCACCCCGACGCGCCCGCCCCGTTGCCGCTGGACACCGAACGGGTCGCCGTGGTCGGCGCCGGCAACGTGGCCCTGGACCTCGCCCGCGTCCTGACCCGGCCGGTCGCCGACCTGGAACGCACCGACATGCCCGAGCCGGTCCTCGACGCGCTGCGCGCCAGCGCGGTGCGCGAGGTCGTGGTCCTGGCCCGACGCGGGCCGTGGCACGCCCGCTTCACCCCCAAGGAACTGCGCGAGCTGGTCGGACTGGACGGCGTCGACCTCGTCGTGGACCCGCGCCAACTCGTGCCCCTCGAAGGGCTGGAGCCGGACCGGACCGCCCAGACCAACCTCCGCATCCTGACGGAGGCAGCCCAGCGCGCCCCCACGGGCGCGCCACGCCGGGTCGAACTGCGCTTCTGCGCCCGGCCCCTTCGGCTGCTGGGCACGGACCGCGTGACGGGACTGGAGATCGAGCGCACCACCGAGCGGCCCGGCGCCACCATCACCGGTGCCGGCGAACGGGAGACCCTGACCGTCGGCGCCGTAGTGCGGGCGGTCGGCTACCGGGGTGCCCCGCTCGACACCGTCCCCTTCGACCCGGCTCGCGGTGTGGTGCCCAACGACAAGGGACGCGTGCTCGACGCGGACGGGGCGCTCTGCCCCGGCGAGTACGTCACCGGCTGGCTCAAGCGCGGTCCGAGCGGGGTCGTCGGCACCAACAAGCTGGACTCCGCCGAGACCGTCGCGTTGCTGCTCGACGACCTGGACGAGCGCCGGCCACGCCGACACCCCGATCTCGCGGGGGTGTTGGATCGACGTGGAGTGCGGCCGATCGGGCTTGAGGGCTGGTCCCGGATCGATACCGCTGAGCGGGAGTTGGGGGCGACACGGGGCCGGGAGCGTACGAAGATCGCCGACTGGCCGACCCTGCTGCGGCTCGGCAAGGGGCCCCACCCGGCACGAGAAGAACCCGAGGAACTGCCATGGCCTTCCTGATCGGCGACCCCTGCGTCGACATCAAGGACCGGACCTGCACGTCCGTGTGCCCCGTCGACTGCATCTACGAGGGTGACCGCAAGCTCTACATCAACCCGGCCGAGTGCATCGACTGCGGCGCCTGCGAACCGGTCTGCCCCGTGGAGGCCATCTACATCGAGGACGACGTACCCGACGAGTTGCGGTGGGCCGTGGCCGACAACGAGTCCTTCTTCACCGGTGTCCTGCCCGGCCGTCGCGAACCGCTGGGCGAGACACCCGGCGGTTCGAAGGCCACCGGCCGGATCGGAGTGGACACCCCGTACGTCGCGGCCCTGCCCGCGGCGGGTGAGGTGCCGTAGTGCGGGGTGGTCCGACGGCCACCGGAGTGGTGGGGGAGTCCGGACCGCGGCATATGCATGCTCGTGCGCCTCTCGTTCCTGCACGTGCCTCGCCGTCCATGCCGTCCTCCCGCCGACTCGTCGCGGTCGATCGGCCGGGTCCGTGAGATGAGTGCACTCGGCGAGGCCGCCACGGTCGTCCTGTTGCGGGACGGGCCGCAAGGGCCGCGTGTGCTCATGCTGTTGAGGCCCGCGCACGGAAGCTATCCGGGAGCCTGGGTCTTTCCCGGCGGGGCTGTCGACCCCGCCGACCGGGTTCCGGACGGTACCGGCGCCGTACGGCGTGCCGCTGTCCGGGAGACCCGGGAGGAGACAGGGCTCGCCGTGGCGGCCGGGGAACTGCAACTGCTCTCCTGCTGGACACCGCCGCCGCAGGCGCCCAAGCGGTTGCGTACGTGGTTCTTCCTCGGCGCCGCGCCGCCCGGCCGGGTCGTCAGGGACCCGCGCGAGGTGGCCGCCCATCGGTGGCTCGCGCCCGGTCAGGCACTGAAGGCCCACGGCGAAGGGCGTCTTCAACTGCTGCCGCCGACCTGGGTCACCCTGCACGGCCTCGTCGGCGTACCCACCGTCGAGGCGGCGTGCGAGCGTGCCCGGACCGTGCGGCCTCCGCACTACGAGAGCAGGCATGTGGTGGACCCGGCCACCGGCCCCGTCCTGGTGTGGGCAGGTGACGTCGCGCATGCCGAAGGGGTCCCCCTGGAGCGGCCCGGCCCGCGTCACCGGCTGCTGCTCGGTTCGCGGTCGTGGACGTATGTGGTCGCTCCGGAGCGACGTGGGCCGTTCACGGGCGAGACGGCACCGGACGGGACGTGCCATGGGACGGGACGAGACGTACGGGACTGAGCGAGCGTCGTCGTCATGGGAATGGCCGGATCACTCCCACTCAACGGGACCGGTATGCGTGATCAAAAACGGACAGCACTCACTCTTTGCCTCCATTCCGTCCGGTCTGTGGCCGCTTTCCGCAGGCCGGTCCGCACTGTCCTGGAGGGCTCGACGATGAGTACCGGCCAAGGCGCCACCGCATCATCCGCATCCGCCGCACCCGTCCCCGAGGGGTGGACCCCCCGCCTCGCGGTCTCCCTGTTCTTCATGGCCATGGTCATGGAGATCGTCTCCCTGAGCTATGCCAAGGTCGCGACCGCGCTCCCCGGGATCGCGGCACACTTCCACACCACCCAGGCGGGCTGGCTGCTCACCGCCTCGCTCCTGTTCGGGGCCGTCGCCAGCCCGTTGCTCGGCCGCCTGGCCGACTTGTACGGCAAGCGCCGCGTCCTGCTCGCCGCCCTCGGGATCGGCTGGCTCGGCTCCCTGGTCGCCGCAACAGCTCCGGGGTACGGCCTCCTGATCGTCGGCCGGCTCCTCCAGGGAGCCCTGATCGCCTGCCTGTTCCTGAGCTACTCCCTGATCCGCGACGTCTACCCGCCCCGCACCGTGCCGCTCGCCGTGAGCATCTGCACCGGCGGACTCGGCCTCGCCGCCGTGATCACACCGTTCCTCAACGGCTGGCTGCTCGACACCTGGGGATGGCGGTCCGTCTTCGTCTTCGACCTGATATGGGTCACGGTGATGGCCGTCGCCATTCCCCTGACCACCCCGGAGTCGCCGGTACGGGCGACGGCCAGGCTCGATCTACTCGGCGCCCTCCTGCTCGGCGGAGGAGCGGCGGCGGTCCTGGTTGCCGTCAGCTTCGGTCCGCAGTGGGGCTGGGGCTCGGCGCGCACCCTGCTGCTGGGTCTGCTCGGGCTGGTCATGCTGGCAGGCTGGCTGGTGAGCGCGCGGCGGGTGAGCCGGCCGCTGGTCGACTTGGCGGTGCTCGCGCGTCGGCCGATCGTGGCCGCTGCGGTTGTTTCGGGGCTCGTCTACGGCACATCCGTCGTGACGGCCAGCCTCCTGCCGATCATGAGTATGACGCCAAGGGTTGCGGGTGGTGACTACGGTCTCGGGCTGAGTGCCACCGGTTTCGCGCGGGTGGCCTCACCGAACGCCGCCGCGATCGTCGTGGGCGGCCTGCTGGTGGGCCTGCTGGTCCGGCGGGTCGGCGCCCGCGCACTGCTGGGCGCCGGACTGCTCGTCTTCACCGTCGGCGCGCTGCTCCTCGCGTTCTCGCACGGGACCGTCGGCGCCACGGCGTTCGGGGCGGCGGTCGCGGGCGTCGGAACGGGCCTCGGGTACGCGGCGACACCGAACCTGGTCATCGAGAACACCCCGGCCGAGGAACAGGGGGCCGTCTCCAGCGTGGTCCAGATCTGTCAGAGCGGATTCTCCGCGGTCGTACCCGTCGTGTTGTTCACGATTCTCGCGGAGAACGTCCGCGCGGTCGTGGCCGGCAGTGTCGTATACAGCGAGGACGGTCTGCGGGACGGACTGTTCCTGGCCGTGGGCCTTGCCCTGTTCGGGGCGCTGCTGATCGCCACGGTGTTCCGGCGCACCGCCGCCGGGCCGGCCCCCGCCGTGACGGAGAAGGCACTGGCCACAGGCGGCTGAGCCAGGGAGTGACGTCCTGCTCCGCGAGATCGGTCCCACTGAGCGAAACCTTCCGTGGCCCGCCGCGGCCGGCGGAGATCAGTGTGGACGGCGCGGAGCAGGGCGTCTCCGTGCCGGGCGACAGCGCCGGGGAACACGAGGAAGAGGGACCGGATGGCGGAGCGTGTGCAGGCCGGGGCTCCACCCGGCTCGACCGAGGCCGGGAGCCCGGGGGACACCGCGGCGGACCCGGCCGTACTGTCCGCGGCGGCCGAGCGGCTGGCCCGCGCCGAGGCGGAGCGCCGTCCCTGCGCCCCCGTCCGTGACCTCCTGGGGCCGACGGACGTCGCCGCCGCGTACGCCGTGCAGCAGCACCTCGCGCATGAGCGGCTCGCCCGCGGCGCGCGGGTGGCCGGCCGCAAGATCGGCCTGACCTCGGCGGCCGTGCAGCGTCAGGTCGGCGTGGACCGGCCGGACTTCGGGATGCTCTTCGACGACATGGACGTGTCCGACCGGGCCGCGGCCGTGCCCAGCGAGCGGCTGCTCCAGCCCCGGGTCGAGGCCGAGATCGCCTTCGTCCTCGGCGCCGATCTGGACATCCCGGAGCTGGACCTGCATCGGGTCCGCGCGGCGGTGGACCATGCCCGCGCCGCACTGGAGATCGTGGACAGCCGGATCGCGGGATGGGACATCGCGATCACGGACACGGTCGCCGACAACGCCTCGTCCGGTCTGTTCGTGCTGGGACCCGAGCGGGTGCCGCTGGACCGGTTCGAGCCGCGCGAGGTCACCATGCGGATGACCCTCGACGGCCGCGAGGCCTCCACGGGCGACGGGGCCGCCTGCCTGGGCGACCCGCTCGAAGCCCTGCTCTGGCTCGCCCGCACCGCACGGGACTTCGGAGACCCGCTGCGCGCCGGACAGGTCGTGCTCTCGGGGGCCCTCGGCCCCCTGGTGCCGGTCGGCCCGGGAGCCGTCGTGCATGCCGGCATCTCCGCGCTCGGTTCCGTGTCCGCCACGTTCACCACCACTGAGTGAGGTCGAGGTGAAGAAGACCAAGGTCGCCGTCATCGGCTCGGGCAACATCGGCACCGATCTGATGATCAAAGTGATGCGGCTCTCCGAACGGCTGGAGATGGCCGCCATGGTGGGCATCGACCCGGACTCGGACGGGCTCGCCCGCGCCGCCCGGCTCAAGGTGCCCGTCACCGCCGAGGGGGTGGACGGACTGATCGCCATGGAGGGGTTCGAGGACATCGCGATCGTCTTCGACGCCACCTCCGCCAAGGCACACGTCGAGAACGCCAAACGCCTCGCGCCGCACGGCAAGGTCCTGGTGGACCTCACCCCGGCGGCCCTCGGCCCCTATGTGGTGCCGCCGGTCAACCTGGACGAGCACCTGGACGCCTCCAGCACCAACCTCAACATGGTGACCTGCGGCGGCCAGGCCACCATCCCGATCGTGCACGCCGTCAGCCGGATCACGCCCGTCGCCTACGCCGAGATCGTCGCCTCGATCTCGTCGCGGTCGGCGGGTCCCGGCACCCGCGCCAACATCGACGAGTTCACGGAGACCACCTCGGCGGCCATCGCCTCTGTCGGCGGTGCCCTGCGCGGCAAGGCGGTCATCGTGCTCAATCCGGCGGAACCGCCGCTGATCATGCGGGACACCGTCTACTGCCTCACCGGTGGCGTGGACGAGCGGGAGGTCATCGACTCGGTCACCGCCATGGTGGCGGCCGTCGCCGAGTACGTGCCCGGCTACCGTCTCAAGCAGGACGTCCAGTTCACCCCGGTGCCGCCGGACGAGCCGGTGCACACCCTGCTGCCGTCCGGCGCCCCCGGGGTCACCACCAAGGTCAGCGTCTTCCTGGAGGTCGAGGGCGCCGCGCACTACCTGCCCGCCTACGCCGGCAACCTCGACATCATGACCTCCGCCGCCCTGCGCGTCGGCGAACGCGTCGCCCAGCGCGCCCTCCCCGAGGTGACCCGATGACCGACACCGCCGCGCCCCGTCTCTACATCCAGGACGTCACCCTGCGGGACGGCATGCACGCCATCAGGCACCGCATCGACCCCGCCGACGTCGCCCGCATCGTGCGGGCCCTCGACGCCGCCGGAGTGGACGCCATCGAGGTGGCCCACGGCGACGGACTGGCCGGCGGCAGCCTCAACTACGGACCCGGCAGCCACAGCGACTGGGAGTGGATCGAGGCAGCGGCGGAGGTCCTGGAGAACGCGGTCCTCACCACGCTCCTGCTGCCGGGCATCGGCACCATCGCCGAACTGAAACGGGCCTACGCCCTCGGTGTCCGCTCGGTCCGGGTGGCAACCCACTGCACCGAGGCCGATGTCGCGGCCCAGCATATCGCGAGCGCCCGCGAACTCGGCATGGACGTCTCCGGCTTCCTGATGATGTCCCACATGGCACCGGCCGCCGAACTGGCACGCCAGGCGGCCCTGATGGAGTCGTACGGCGCGCACTGCGTCTACGTCACCGACTCCGGCGGGCGCCTGACCATGCAGGGCGTCCGCGAGCGCATCCGGGCCTACCGCGACGTGCTGGACGAGTCGACCCAGATCGGCATCCACGCCCACGAGAACCTGTCCCTGTCGGTCGCCAACTCGGTGACCGCGGTCGAGGAGGGCGCGATGCGCGTGGACGCATCGCTTGCCGGGCAGGGCGCCGGGGCGGGCAACTGCCCCATCGAGCCGTTCGTCGCGGTGGCCACCCTGCACGGCTGGAAGCACGACTGCGACCTGTTCGCCCTGCAGGACGCGGCCGACGACATCGTACGACCGTTGCAGGACCGGCCGGTCCGCGTCGACCGGGAGACGCTCACGCTCGGGTACGCGGGCGCCTACTCCAGCTTCCTGCGCCACGCCGAGTCCGCGGCCGCGCGCTACGGCCTCGACGCCCGCACGATCCTTCTGGAGGTGGGGCGCCGGGGGCTGGTCGGCGGCCAGGAGGACATGATCGTCGACATCGCCCTGGACTTCGTGAGGGCGCGGCGCACCGGGTGAGCCGGCCGCGGCCGGTGGGACGCAGGGCGGGAGCGGCTCGGCAGAGCCGCTCCCGCCCCGCGTCGTTTGCGTGCGGGTTCATCAACTTCCTCCTGACCGAAACCTTTTCAGGTGCAGAGCTCGCTGCTAGCGTCAAAACTGGATTTCATTCTGGTTTCGCTGAGAGGTGCTGGCATGAACTCAGAGCTGAGTGGCATTGCCGGGTCCACGCCCCAGCGGGAGGCACTGCCCCCGTCGATGGTCGAGCGGATCACATTGATCATGGATCTCTTCGAGCGCCCCATGCTGAGGCTGACTCTGGAGCAGATCGCGGGACAGACCGGTCTGCCGCGTTCCACGGCGCACCGGATCATCGACCAGCTCGTGGGTGTGGGCTGGCTGGAGCACATGACGACCGGCTACCGCCTCGGCCACCGCGCCCTCGGGCTCGGCGGCCGGGAGGTCAGCCACAGCGCGCTGCGGGCCGCCGCCGCCCCGACACTGCACCGGCTGGCCCTGCGCACGGGGCTGGTGGTGCACCTCGCGGTGCTGGACGAGACCGAGGTGTACTACCTCGACAAGGTGGGTGGCAGGTCCGCGGTCGACGTCCCCTCGCGAGTCGGCGGGCGGGCGCCGGCCCACTGCACCGCGCTGGGAAAGGCCATGCTCGCCTGGCTCACGCCCGAGCGGCTGGACCAGGACTACGGAAGCGGTCTCGCCTCACGCACGAAACGCAGCATCGTCGGCCGTGTCCAGCTCCACGAGGAGCTCGGCCGGATCCGGGGCCGTCACGGACTCGCCTACGAGCGAGGCGAGTGTTTCACCGGCATCGGCTGTATCGGCATCGCCCTGCGCGGGCCGGCCGGCCCCGTCGGAGCGCTCTCGCTGGTGGGCGAGATACAGGACCCCCTGGAACGGTTCGCGCCGCTCGCGCTCGGTGCGGCCCGCAGTGTCATGGACGAACTCGGCTCCGAGTCATGGCGGTTGGGCATCGACATGACTCCGGCCCGCGTCGGCGCGGCACAGCGGACCCCCGTGGAGCTCGCGTCGGCAAGTGGCGCGTGACGCCGGTCGCCGGGACGGACGGGCACGGGTCCCGCTGGGCGGGAGCGCGCCGCCGCGGTGCCGTCCGGGCGCCGTTAACGTCCGCTACGACCTTGTCCCCGAGACTGAGGCGGCCACGATCATGACCGAGACGACCGAGATGCTCGACCACGCGAGGACCCTGCGCGAACTCCCCACCGACGAGGGCGTACTGCGCTATCACGAGGCCGGGGACGGCCCACCCCTGCTGCTCCTGCACGGATCGGGCCCCGGCGTGACCGGCTGGCGCAACTACCGGGGCAACCTCGCAGCGTTCGCCCGCCACTTCCGCTGTCTCGTCCTGGAGCTGCCGGGCTTCGGAGTCAGCGACCCCACCGACGAGCACCCCATGGTGGCGGCGCCGAAGGCCGTGGTGCGGTTCCTGGCCGGGCTGGGCCTCGGACGGGTCGACGTGGTGGGCAACTCGATGGGCGGCATCGTCGCGGCCAACCTGGCGATCGCCGATCCCGGCCTGTTCCGGCGCATCGTGACCGTGGGCGGTCTGGGACGGAACCTGTTCAGTCCGTCGCCCGGCGAGGGCATCAACCTGTTGATGGACTTCACGGAGAACCCGACCCGCGAAGCCCTGGTGCGATGGATGCACTCGATGGTGTACGACCCCTCGGTCGTCACGGACGAGATGGTGGAGGAGCGCTGGACCCAGGCCACCGATCCGGAGACGCTGGCCGCCGCCCGCAGGATGTACGGCCGCAAGGCCCTGGCCGCGAGCATGGCGGCCGCCCAGGCCGGTGAGCGGCCCCCGTACTGGGCGATGCTGCACCGGATCACCGCGCCCACCCTCGTCACCTGGGGACGCGACGACCGGGTCAGCCCCCTGGACATGGCCCTGCTGCCCATGCGGACCATGCCGAGGGCGGAACTGCACGTGCTCCCCGACTGCGGACACTGGGTGATGATCGAACAGAAGGAGGCCTGGGAGAGCGCGGTGCTGGCCTTCCTCACCCGGCCTGGCGACGACTCCTGAAGGCCCGGAGCACGCTCGGCCGGGGGCCGGGCCGCCCCTATGCTGGCGGGAACGGACCACGGACGGCGAGGAGCGCGGACCTGTGCCACGACTGACCGAAGCGCGCCGGCCTGCGTCGCCCTCCTCCCAGCGACAGGTGGCCCGCTGGCACCGGATTCTGGACGTGGCGGCCGTACTGGGGGCCCGCACCCCGTACGAGCAGGTACAGATGCAGGAGGTCGCGGACGCGTCCGACGTGTCGCTCACCACGCTCTACCGCTACTTCCCGTCCAAGACACAGCTCTTCGCCGCTGTGTACGCGGCGCGCGTGGAGCGTTTCGTCGACGAGGAGTGGCCGGCGCAGGACGGGGACCCCGTCGAGATCGTGGGGGAGCGGCTAGTCGCCCTGACCCGCCGTCTCATGGAACACCCGACGCTGTGCGGGTCGATGGTCCGGGCGACCTCGGCCAACTACGCCGACCCGTCGCAGCCGGAGGCACCCGTGGCCGAGTCCCGCCTCTACGGTGCGATCCTGCGCACGCTCGGCGAAAAGGACCCGTCTGTGGAGCGGGTCACAGCTGTGCGCATGCTCGTCTACGGCTGGTGGGGCGTGCTCTTCTCCGAGCTGAGCGGGCGGACCTCTCCCGGCACCGGGCGGTACCAGGTCGCGTTGGCCGCGCGGAGCCTGCTGGGGCAGCACGCGTCCTGAAGGCGGTCCGCAGGCGTACGGGTTCCCAAAGCCCGGGCACACCACGGCTGCCACGGCTCCACGTGCGGCGACCGTCCGCCCCGGAAGCCGAGACCCCGCTCCCCATGTACGCGTCAGGGGAGCGGGGCCGTCGGGATTGTAGTCACCCCGCTGAGACCTCCTGGCTCAACGCCGCCTGTCCGGCGCGCGCCGCGGCGTCCAGCGCGGCGAGATGGGCGAAGACCATGGCGGGACCGATCGTGGCGCCCGCCCCCGCGTAGTCGTTGCCCATCACCGAGGCGGACACGTTGCCCGCGGCGTAGAGTCCCCCGACGGCGCCGCCGTCCCCGCGCAGTACGCGTCCGGCCGCGTCGGTGACCAGACCTCCCTTCGTGCCGAGGTCGCCCGCCTCGATCCGGACGGCGTAGTAGGGCCCGCCGTCGATGGTGTCGAGCACCGGATTGGGGAGCGTGGGGTCCCCGTAGTAGTGGTCGTACGCGCTGTCACCACGGCCGAAGTCCCGGTCCTTGCCCTCGTGCGCGAACGTGTTGAAGCGTTCTGCGGTCTCCTTCAGCGTCCTCGCGGGCACACCGATCGCCAGGGCGAGGTCCGTCAGGGTCTTCGCCTTCGTGACGAGTCCGCTGTCGTACCATTCCTTCGGGAAGTCCCGGCCGGGCAGCACGCCCGCAAACTGGTAGCGACGGCGCGCCTTGGCGTCGAAGATCTCGTACAACGGGACGAACCCGCCGTCGAGCTGGGCGTGCACGAAGTTGACGTACGGCGCCGACTCGTTGGTGAAACGGCGGCCCTCGCAGTTCACGATGATCATCGGCGGGATGCAGCGCTCGGAGACCAGCGGGAAGACACCGCCGCCGGGCAGGGCGATGCCCGGCATCCACCACGCGTCGTCCATCAGGTCCGTGGCTGCACCCACCTGCCCTCCCAGCCGGTGGCCGTCGCCGGTGTTGGAGGGCGCGCCCATGCTGTGGTCGGTTCGGCCATGCGCCGGCAGGTGAGTCTCGCGCATCACCGTGTCGTGGTCGAACCCACCGGTGGCCAGCAGCACGCCGTGACGGGCACGCACCCGCAGTTCGCGGCCCGCGCGTTCGACCACGGCGCCGGTCACCCGCCCGTCCTCGACGATCAGGCGGGTCACGGGCGCCCGCAGCCACAGAGGGATGCCGAGATCCTTCATGGTCAGGCGCAGACGGGCGACGAGCGCCGCGCCCAGCGTCTTCATTCGGCGGCGCCGGAAGAGGTTGGAAACCACACGCCAGGCGGCCACCGGAAGCATCCGCCAGGACTTCAGGTCGCGCTGGACCATCATCAGGACACGCGCCTCGTAGCCGGTCAGCCACAGACCCATCGGCGCGGGGACGTCCAGACCCTTCAGATGTGCCTCGTCCTCACCGAGCAGCCGGCCGTCGATCGGCCGGGGCTCGATGGTGCGGCCCATCGGCCGTCCGCCGGGTTCCTCGGGGTGGTAGTCCGAGTAGCCGGGGCACCAGCTGAACTCCATGTGGCGGCTCACGCGGTGCAGCATCTCCATGACCTCGGGTCCGCGTTCGGCATAGGCGTCCAGGCGTTCGCCCGGGACGCGGTCGCCGACCACCGCCTGGAGGTATCGCCGTACCTCGGCCCGGGAGTCACCCCGGCCGACGGTCCGCAGCGTCGGGTTGTCGGGGATCCAGACGCCGCCGCCGGACAGCGCCGTCGAACCGCCGAACACGGCGGCCTTCTCGACGACCAGGGCGGACAGGCCGGCGTCGTGGGCCGAGATGGCGCCGGTCATCCCGGCCGCGCCGCTGCCGACGACGAGGAGGTCCACCTCCTCGTCCCAGGCGGCGGTGTCGGGTTCGCGCGGTCGCGAGGCGCCGACGTCGGCGGGCCGGTCGGCGCCGGGGACGGAAGGTGTGGTGGTCATGGTGGTGCCTCCGGGCGGATCTCGATCTGTTCGCGGCGATACTCGGAGGTCCCGGCCTCGGGCGCGAGGTCCGGTCCCGTTCAACGAAACCGCCCGGGAAGCCAGGGCTTCCCGGGCCTGATACCGGGCGATGGGCGGTGCAGCGTCAGCTGAAGTCCCAGGCGTGGCCCCAGTAGCTGTCCGCGGTGATCTCCTCGGCGGTGTAGGAGTCCTCGTCGACGAGCGTGCCCTCGCAGCCGATCTCCAGGTCCCAGCCGCCGGGCGTGCGCACGTAGAAGGAGATCATCTTGTCGTTGGTGTGCCGTCCCAGCGTGGACGAGAGGTGGTAGCCCGCCTTGAGGACCCGGTCGAGGGCCCGCCCGACCTCGTCGAGCGTCTCGCACTCCACCATGATGTGCACCAGCGCCGGGGCCTTGAGGTCCGGCGAGGGCAGCAGGGCGAGGCTGTGGTGACGGGCGTTGACCCCGAGGAACCGCAGCCGGACCGGCCCGAACTCCGGTGGGGCGGGCAGCCGGAACGCGCCGCGCGGCAGGAAGCCGAGGGTCTCGGTGTAGAAGCGGAAGGCACCGTCGAGGTCACTCACCGGCACCACCGCATGCCCTGCGCCCAGCTTGCCAGTGACGAACCGGTTGCCGTACGGGGTGGCGAGCGGGCTGTGGTCCAGGGCCGGCCCGTGGAAGATCTCGACCGGCGTGCCACCGGGGGCCTCGAAGGCGAAGCCCGCCTCGACCCGGCGCAGGTCGCAGTCCTCCTGGGACAGGGGCTTGGTGCCGGTCCCCGCCGCCTCGACCGCCTGCCGTACCCGGGTGAGCGCCAGATGGTCGCGGACCTCCCAGCCCACTGCCTCGACCCGGTCCTCCTCGCCGGGCAGGATCACGATCCGTCCGGCGCGTTCGTCCATACGCAGGTACAGCGCCCCCGGCTCGGGCCCACTGCCCTCGGCGAAGCCCGCCGTCTCGAATGCGAAGGAACGCCAGGCCGTCATGTCGGAGGCCCTGACCCTGACGTAGCCCAGCGAGCTGATGTCGCCCATGATGATCCCCTGTTCTCGTCCGCGTGCGGTGGTCGGTGTATCGGGTCGTGCGAAGGGCCGCGGGCTCAGATCAGAGCGCGCAGCCCTCCCTCGGGCTCGATGCCCATGGAGGTGAGAGCGGCGGTGTGGTAGATCGATCCCGGGGTGTGGATGGCGTGCTGGAGGCCGACGTGCGCGTCGCGCCAGAAGCGCTGCATGACGTTGTGCCTGCGCACCGCGTTCCCGCCGGAACGCGCGAAGATCTCGTCGACCGCCGCCACCGCCCGCCAGGCGCACCGGGTCTGGTTGCGTCGTACGACCGCGCGGTCCTCGAACGTGATCGGCTGCCCACCGTCGGCCTTGTCGTACAACCGGCTGATGCCGTCGAGGAGCTGGGTGCGGGAGGCACCGATCTCGGCGGCGGCCTCCCCGATCGCGGACAGCACATACGGGTCGTCCTTGATCTTCGTGCCCATCGCCGTGACGCGTTCGCGCTGGTAGTCGAGATGGGCGGCGAGCGCGCCCTCGGCGATGCCGATCACGGCCGCGGTGATGCCCAGCGGGAACATCGCCCAGAACGGAAGCCGGTACACCGTGTCGGAGCGGCCGGCGCGCTCGGCGGCCTTCTCGCCCTCGGCGACCTCCGCGCTGTCGATGGTGCGGTAGTCGGGGACGAACGCGCCGTCGACGACGATGTCCTTGCTGCCGGTGCCGCACAGGCCGATCACGTCCCAGGAGTCCGGGACGATCGTGTAGTCGGAGCGGGGCAGTACGACGTGCAGCCCCTTGAGCGGCTGCTGTGGTGTGCCGTCGGGGCCGGCGACCAGTGCGCCCAGGAAGATCCAGTCACAGTGGTCGGTGCCGGACGAGAAGTTCCAGCGCCCCTTCAGCACATAGCCGCCGTCGACCGGCGTGGCGATGCCCTGGGGTGCGTAGGGGGAGGCGATCCAGGTGTCGGGGTCGTCCCCCCACACCTCGGCCTGCAGTCTGCGGTCCATCAGCGCCATCTCCCAGGGGTGCACCCCGCCGACACCGCACACCCAGCCGGTGGACCCGCAGTTCCGTGCCACCGCCATGACCGCCTCGGCGAAGTCCGCGGGGTGGGCCGCGTAGCCGCCGAAGTCCCGGGGCTGGAGCAGCCGCATCACCCCCGCCTCTCGGATGAGCTCCACGCTCTTGTCGGACAGCCTTCCCAGACCTTCCGTCTCCGGGGCCGTCGCCGCCAGGAGCGCCGAGACCTCCTCGATTCGGCGGACCACTTCGTGCGCCATCACAACCTCCGATCCTCGCCGCGAACCGCCCCTCGCGGAGCCGCCGTCCGGTCGGCCCGAAGCTAGGGCGGTCGGGAACGGGCCGCCGCACGCGTTTCCCGCTGACCGGGACCGGCCCGGCCTCCGTCTCCGCTCTCCGTGCTCCCGTCCGACAGGCCGTGGCGGCAGGTCTCTTCGGAACGGGCGGGAGGCCCTGTGCCCGCCGGCCTCGGCCGTCCGTGCGACGGGCGGCACGGGCCCGTGCCCCCGCGGTCCCGCCACCCCGGCAGCCCGAGGGCCATGCCCGACGCACCGCCCTGACCCGCGAGGGCACGTCATGAAGACACCGAGCGCACCCGGCTCATCTGGAGCCGGGCCGCGGACGTCGAGAAGCCCTCGGGGCGGGCCGCCCGTTCGTCCCGGTCAGCGGGAGCTGGCCTTCCTGGGTCTGCCGTCCGGTTCGCACGATGCCGATCGGGAGCGACGCTCCGTAGGCCATGGGGGCGTCGTGCCGAGTTGCGACGACGGCCCCAACCCCGCGTACACATGGAGGAGCGATGGCAACAGTCGAGTCGGACGACGGTGTCCGCGTCATCGAGGCCGGGGCACCCCCCGTCCGGTACGCGCGGGGCTGGCACTGCCTGGGGCTCGCCGACACCTTCCGGGACGGCAAGCCGCACGCCGTGCAGGCGTTCGGCACCAAACTCGTCGTCTTCGCGGACACCGCCGGAAAGCTCCAGGTGCTCAACGGCTACTGCCCCCACATGGGCGGCGACCTCACCCAGGGCACGGTCAAGGGCGACGCGATCGCCTGCCCCTTCCACGACTGGCGCTGGGCAGGCAACGGACGCTGCGCGGACATCCCGTACGCACGGCGGGTGCCGCCGCGGGCCCGTACCAAGTCCTGGCCCGTCCTGGAGCAGAACCGGCAGCTGTTCGTCTACCACGATCCCCAGGGCAACCCCCCGCCGCCCGAGCTGGACATCCCGCGGATCGACGCCGCCTTCTCGGACGAGTGGACGGACTGGACGTGGAACTCGATCCTGATCGAGGGCTCCCACTGCCGCGAGATCGTGGACAACGTGGTCGACATGGCCCACTTCTTCTATGTGCACTACTCGTTCCCCGTGTACTTCAAGAACGTGTTCGAGGGACACCTCGCCACGCAGTACATGCACTCCACGGGTCGCGACGATGTCAGCTTCGGCACGAGCTACTCCAAGGCGGAGGGCGAGGAGCGGAGGGTCAGCCGTTCGGAGGCGACGTACTTCGGTCCCTCGTACATGATCGACTGGCTGTACGGCTCCAACGGGCTCATCAACACCGAGACCGTGCTGATCAACTGCCACTACCCGGTGAGCCCTACGAGCTTCGTGCTCCAGTGGGGCTGCGTCGTCAAGAAGCAGCCGGACCAGTCGGACGAGGCCGCCCGAGCCATCGCCGAGGCCACGGCCAAGGGCGTCGAGGCCGGTTTCCTGCAGGACGTCGAGATCTGGCGGAACAAGACCAGGATCGACAACCCGCTGCTGTGCGAGGAGGACGGCCCGGTCTACCAGCTCAGACGCTGGTACGAGCAGTTCTACGTCGACGTCGGGGACGTCACCCCGGAGATGACCAACCGCTTTGAGTTCGAACTCGACACCGATCGCGCGGTGGAGTTCTGGACCCGGGAGGTCGAGGACAACCTCAAGCGCCAGGGCGGCGTGCCGCTCAGGCCGGCGTGAGCGCGCACGCACCGGTGCCGCTCGCGGACCCGGAGAGGACCACACAGGTGCAGGCACTGGAGTGCGGGGCCTGCCCGACCACGGTACTGGTACGCAAGAGCAGCCTGGCGCAGACCTCGGTGCAGTGGCCCGACGGCGCCGAGGACTGTGCGGAGTTCGCCGAGGTGCTCGCCGTCGCCGGGCGTCCCCGGACCGCGGTGATACCCACGTGCACACGGCTGCGGGCGACGATCGAACGAGCGGTACGGGACGGGGCGTTGGCGGTGGTCGACCAGTGACCGACCCGATCCTGACGTTGCGGGTGGCCGAGGTCACCCCGGAGACGGACGACGCGGTGTCCGTCTCCTTCGACGCGGGGGAAGGCACCGAACTGCGCCACAGACCGGGCCAGTTCCTGACCCTGCGGATCCCGGCGCCGGACGGGTGGGTGGCCCGCTGCTACTCGCTGTCCAGCGCACCGGGGGACACCCGCCCGACCATCACGGTCAAGCGGGTGCCCGGCGGCATGGCGTCCAACTGGATCTGCGACCGGCTCCGCCCCGGCGACACGGTCGAGACACTGCCCCCGGCCGGCCGGTTCACGCCGGCGTCGGACCACCGGAACCTGGTGTTGTTCGCGGCGGGCAGCGGAATCACCCCCGTCATGTCGATCCTGCGGGCGCGGGTCCAGGAGGGCGGCAGGGCGCTGCTGGTGTACGCCAACCGCGACGACCGGTCGGTGATCTTCGCGGCCGAACTGCGGCGCCTCACCGAGGCGTACCCGGACCGCTTCCAAGTGCTCCACTGGCTGGAGACGCTCCAGGGACTGCCCGACGCGGCACGGCTGGCAGCACTGGTTCGGCCCTGGGCCGCACCCGACGCCGCGCTGCTCTGCGGTCCGGCGCCCTTCATGCGGGCGGCGGCCGAGGCGCTGGAACACCTGGGCGTCGACCGCACCCGGGTCCTGACCGAGGAGTACCGGTCGCTGGCGTCGGACCCGTTCGCGATGTTGACCGCCAGCCCGGCGCAACTGCCCGCCGACGCCGCGGAGACGGCGACGGTGACCGTCGAACTCGACGGCCGACGCCGGACGTTCCCCTGGCCGGCCCGCACCACACTGCTCGACCTGCTGCGGGCACAGGACGTCGACGCCCCCTTCTCGTGCCGGGAGGGCGCGTGCAGCGCCTGCGCCTGCCGGGTGGTCGACGGAGAGGTGAAGATGCTGCGCAACACCGTGCTGGAGGAGGAAGACCTCGCGGAGGGCTATGTCCTCGCCTGCCAGGCGGTACCGCTCACGGACCGTGTCGAGGTCGTCTACGACTGAGCCGTCCCGCTCACCGGACACCGAAGGAGTTCCCATGCTGCCCAGCGCGAACGCACGGATGTTCCGCACCGTCCTGGGGCAGTTCGCCACCGGAGTGACGGTGATCACCGGAGTGGACGGTGACGACCGGCTCGGTCTGGCCTGCCAGTCGTTCTCCTCGCTCTCCCTCGACCCGCCCCTCGTGCTGTTCTGCCCGGGGCACAACTCCACGAGCTGGCCGCGCATCCGCCGGTCCGGCCGCTTCGGGGTGAACATCCTCGCCGAGGACCAGCACGAGGCCTGCGAGGCGTTCGGCAGCAGCACCGGCCTCAAGTTCGACGCGGTCGGCTCGCGGCGCTCGCCCGGCGGGACCGTGGTCCTGGACGGTGTGCTGGCGTGGCTCGGCTGCACGATCGAAGCCGTGCACGACGGCGGTGACCACGACATCGTCGTGGGCCGGGTGCAAGAGCTGCGCGTGGAGCGTCACGACGGACCGCTGCTCTACTTCCGGGGAAGCCACGGGATACCGCGGGACACGCTGGCGCCGAGCGGCCACTGAACCCGCACACACGTGAGTACGACGCCGCCCGATGGCAACACCGGCCGGCGTCGTACTCACGTGTGTGCGGGTTCAGGCTCCGTAGACCTCCGACGGCGCCGGTGCCTCGGCGAGCATCTCGCGGACCGCCGGGCCGATCTCACCGGAGAGCCAGCGGCGGTCGAGAACGCGTTCCGGGCCGTGGCGCCAGCCGTCGGCAACGCCGATCGCCCCGCCCTCGGCCTCGAAGACCCGCCCGGTGACATCGGCCGATTCGGCGGAGACCAGCCACACGACGAGCGGCGACACGTTGCCCGGGTGCATGATGTCGAAGCCGGTCTCCGGTACCCGCATCTTCTCGGCGAACGCCTCCACCGCCTCGGTCATGGGCGTCCGTGCGGAGGGTGCGACGGCGTTCACGGTGACTCCGTAGCGGGCCAGTTCGGCCGCCGCGATCACGGTGAGCGCGGCGATGCCCGCTTTCGCGGCCCCGTAGTTGCCCTGTCCGACACTGCCCATCAGCCCGGCGCCGGAACTGGTGTTGACGATCCGGGCGTCGACCGGACGGCCCTGCTTGCTGCGTTCCCGCCAGTACGCGGCGGCGTGCCGCAGCGGGGCGGCGTGGCCCTTGAGGTCGACCTTGAGGACCAGGTCCCACTCGGCCTCCGTCATGGAGACGAGCATCCGGTCCCGGTTGAGGCCGGCGTTGTTCACCAGCGCGTCCAGAGTGCCGAACTCACGGACCGCGCGGGTGATCAGCCCCTCCGCGTAGTCCCAGTCGCTGACGTCGCCGAGGTCGGCCACCGCGGTGCCGCCGTCTGCGGTGATCTCGTGGGCCACGGCCTTCGCCGTCTCCCCCAGGTCGTTCACGACGACCCGGGCGCCCGCGGCGGCCAGGGCCAGGGCATGCTCCCGGCCCAGGCCCTGCCCCGCGCCGGTGACGACGACCACCCGGTCCTGGCAGATTCCGCTCACGTTCCCGCTCCCTCGGTCGGTCCGCTGACGCCGGTGAGTCCGAGCCGTCGTGCGATGAAGTCCCGGTGCTCGGCAGTGCCGCCCCAGTCCGCGGCCAGTGCCCACGCCCGTTTGGCGTACAGGTGGAGGTCGTACTCGGTGGTGTACCCCATGGCGCCGTGACACTGGATCGCCGTACGCGCGGTCCTGCGGGCCGCGTCGGAGGCCAGCACCTTGGCCATGGCGGTGCGCGTCCCGGCCTCCGGGTCGCCGGACGCCTGGGCCCAGCCCGCGGCGAGGACTGCCGGACGCGCGAACCGCAGTGCCACCTCCACGCCGGCGAGGGCGTGCTTGACCGCCTGGAACGAGCCGACCTGCACGCCGAACTGGCGGCGCTGCTGCACATAGGCCACGGTCAGTTCGAGCATCCGCTCGCCGAGACCGATCAGCAGGGCCGAGGTCGCCAGGACGCCCCGTCGACGGGCCGCGGCGAGTGCCTCGGGACCCTCGGCGAGCGGCCGCCCGGAACCCGCCTGCGGGGTGACCCGGGCCAACCGGCGTGATCCGTCCACCGAGTCGACCGGCTCGGCGCGCACCTCGTCGCGCGTGTACAGCCGCAGTCCGTCGTCGCCGGGGACGGCGATCAGGTCGGCGCGGGCCGCGAACGGCACCGGGGCGCCGGGGGCGAGCGAGACCGTCAGCAGTGCCGAGCCCGCCAGCACCGACGGTAGTTCGGGTGCGCCGACTGCGGCGAGCAGCGGGGCGCCGACCGCCACGGTCTCGGCGGCGGGCACCGGGAGACCACTGCGGCCGAGGGCCTCCATCAGCGGCGGCAGGGCGTTCTCGTCGAGCCCGAGGCCGTCGGCGCTCTCGGGGACCAGTGCCGCGGTGACGCCGACCTCGGCGAGGGTGCGCCACACGGCGTCGACGCTCCCGACCTGCCCATCGGGCCACCCGGCCCGGATCCGGTCGGCGTCGACCTGTTTGGCCAGTACCTCACCGGCCGCCTCGGCGAGGGCGGTGTCCTGTTCGGCTACGGCGAAGCGCATGGTTCGCGGTCACCTCCTCGGCAGGCCGAGCAGCCGCTCGGCGACGATGTTGCGCTGGATCTCGTTGGTCCCGGCGTAGATGGGTCCCGCCAGGGAGAAGAGGAAGCCCCGGCTCCAGGGGCCGTCGGTCTCGGCCTCCGGGCCGAGCAGGTCCATGGCCGTCTCGTGCAGGGCGATGTCGAGCTGTGACCAGAACAGTTTGTTCAGGCTGGACTCCGCGCCGATCTGGCGCCCCTCCACGATCGAGGTCACCTGCTCCAGAGTGAACAGCTCGTACGCCTGTGCCTCGATCCACGACTGCACGACCCGGTCCCGGTGCGTGCCGGGGCCGTCGGCCCGGGTGCGGGCCAGGTCGAGGAGCCGGTCGGCGGCGTGCAGGAATCGGCCGGGGGAGCGCAGGGTCAGCCCGCGTTCGGATCCGGTGGTGGCCATCGCGACCCGCCAGCCCTCGCCGACACCGCCGAGCACATCGGCGTCGGGCACGAACACGTCGTCCAGGAAGACCTCGGCGAACCCCTCGTCGCCGTCGAGGCGTTCGAAGCCGCGGACCGTGACGCCGGGTGCGTCCAGGGGGACCAGGAAGTAGGTCAGGCCGTGGTGGCGTTCGGCGTCCGGGTCGGTGCGGAAGAGGCCGAAGAGATGTGTGCAGAAGGCGCCGCGGGTGGTCCAGGTCTTCTGGCCGGTCAGCCGCCAGCCGCCGGCGGGCTCGTCGCGGACCGCCCGGCTGCGGGTGCCCGCCAGATCGCTGCCCGCGCCGGGCTCCGACCAGCCCTGCGCCCAGAGGTCCTGGGCCGCGGCCATCCGGGGCAGGACGCGCCGCTGCTGCTCCTCGGTGCCGAACGCGAAGACGGTGGGGGCCAGCAGGAAGATGCCGTTCTGTGTCACCCTGGCGGGCGCGCCAGCCCGGTAGTACTCGTCCTCGAAGATCAGCCACTGCCACAGCGTCGCGTCCCGCCCGCCGTACTCCCCGGGCCAGGACACCACCGACCAGCGGGCCTCGAACAGCGTCCGCTCCCATTCCAGATGGGCGGTGAAGCCCTCCCGGGTGTCACCCGAGGGCAGCGGGGTCCTCGGGACGTTGTGTGCCAGCCACGTGCGCGCCTCCTCGCGGAAGGCCTCCTCCTCGGGGCTCCAGGTGAGGTCCACGGCTCACCGCTTTCCGTCGGCGGGTCGGCCGAAGCCGTCGCGGACCTGGTGTGCGACGCCGGAGAGGTTGACCTCGAAGGTGAAGCCCTGCTCGTAGCGGTAGCTGCGCTTGACGTCCCACAGGTCGATGCCGTTGAACGCCTCCTTGGCTGCGCGGATCACCGCCGGGTTCTTCCCGGCGATCTCGCCCGCCAGCTCAAGGGCGCGCTCACGCAGCCGGTCGTCCGGCACGACCTCCAGGACGGAGCCGTAAGCGTGCAGTTCGGCCGCGCTCGCGGTGGCGCAGGTGTACATCATGGCGCGGGCCTTGTGCTGCGGGACGAGCCGGGAGAGATGCGTCGCGGCGCCGAGCGCGCCCCGGTCCACCTCGGGCAGCCCGAAATAGGCGCTCTCGGCGGCGACGATCACGTCCGAGTTCCCCACCAGGCCGATTCCGCCGCCCAGGCAGAAGCCGTGGACCGCGGAGACGACCGGTACCGCGCAGTCGTAGATCGCCGCGAACGCCGCGAAGCAGCCGCGGTTCACGCCGATGATGGCGGCGTGGCCGCTGTCGGCCTGGAGTTCCTTGATGTCCACGCCGGCGTTGAAGCCGCGGCCCTCGGCCCGCAGCAGCACGACCCGGGTGTCCGGGTCGCGGCCGAGCTGTTCGACGGTCTCCGCGAGCCGGTACCAGCCCGCCACCGGCAGGGCGTTGACCGGCGGGCAGTCGACGACCACCTCGGCGACGCCGCGATCGTCGACGGTGGTCCGGACGAGTTCGGTGCCCATACGTTCTCCTGCTGTCAAGGGGGTCGGTGGGGAGGGCCGGTCGGTCGTGGTCACCGCTCGGCGCCGGTGCGGGTCAGACGGGTGAGGACGGAGTCGGCCTCGGCGATGATCCGGTCGATCAGTTCCTTGCAGCTGGGCAGGTCGTCGATGACGCCCGCGACCTGGCCGGAGGCCAGGGTGCCCAGGTCGGTTCGGCCGTCGACCATGCTGGCCCGCAGCATCATCGGCGTGTTCGCGGCCATCAGGACCTGGGACCAGCCGAGGTCGTGGCTGCGGCGCATCGCGAGTCCCTCGCGGATCAGGTCGGACCAAGAGGTGCCCGACACGTTCCGGAAGGCGATCGCGTGGCGCAGCGACCGGGCCAGGCGGGCCGGTGCCCGCTCCCGCAGCAGCCGCTCCACCGGGGCGGTGCGCAGCACCCGCTGGGGGATGCCGTCGAGCACGGGGGTGACGACGGTGTCGGTGACCGAGCGGCTGAGGTACTCGGTCTTGACCGAGTCGCGCACGGTGCTGTCGCTGGTCAGCAGGAAGCGGGTGCCCATCGCGATGCCCACGGCGCCCTGGGCGAGCGCGGCCACCAGGCCGCGGCCGTCCCGGAAACCACCGGCCGCGATCACCGGGATGTCCACCGCGTCCACCACCTGCGGCACCAGGATCGACGTGTGCACACCGCCGGTGTGGCCGCCTCCCTCGGCACCCTGTGCGACGACCGCGTCCACCCCCCACGCCTGGACCTTCTCGGCGTGGCGGCGGGCGCCGATCGACGGGATGACGATCAGGCCGGAGTCCTTCAGCGTACGGATGACGCGTTCGTTCGGGGCGAGTGCGAAGGACGCGATCCGTACGCCTTCGCGCACCAGGAGTTGGCCGCGTTCCAGGACGTCGGGCGCGTCGCCGCGCATGTTCACACCGAACGGCGCGTCGGTGCGTTCCCGGATGGCACGGATCGCGTCACGGGTCTGCTCCAGGGTGAGGGTCGCGCTCGCCAGGATGCCCAGGCCGCCGGCCGCCGCGGTCGCCGCGGTCAGCTCGGGTCCGGAGACGTAGCCCATCCCCGTCTGCACGATCGGATAGCGGACACCGACCAGGTCGCACAGCGGGGTGTGCAGGGCGGGATGGACGGGTGCGGTGGGGGCGGTCATACCGGATCTCCTTCTCGCGCCGCCCCTGGGGCGGGCCCAGTGGGCAGAGGGATGGGGCGTCGGGGGCCTGCGCCTCCGACGCCCGGCGGGCCACGGGCGTTCGCGGTCCGGTCGGTGCGCTCGGGCGGTCATCTGCCGGTGCCGCGGATCGCACTCTACCAAGCGCTTGATTGGTTTCGTAGTCCGTCGCGGGTCACGGCCCGCCGAAGCGGACCCGGCCCCCGGACAGCACGGGCTCGCCGTCGCGGGTGACCTCGAAGGCGGCGTCCTCCGCGTTCTCCCAGGCCGCGACGGAGAGCGCCTCGCCGGGCAGGACCGGGGCGGCGAACCGGCCCTCCAGTTCGGTGAGGTCGGCCGGGTGGGCGCCGAGGGTGTCGGCCAGTCGCAGCGCGGTGCCCGCCAGGGTGCACAGCCCGTGCAGGATCGGGCGGGGCTGCCCGATGGCCGCCGCGGCGGCGGGATCGACGTGGATGAGATGCCGGTCGCCGGTGAGCCGGTACAGCGCGGCCTGGGTCGCGAACGTCTCCAGCCCGGTCCGGTGGGTCGGCCGTCCCGTGGGTGCGGGCGGACGCCCCGGCCCCCGCTCGCCGCCGAACCCGCCGCGGCCGGGCGCGAAGACGGACCAGACCGCGTGGAAGTACGCGCTGTCCACCGCCACCTCGAACACCGCGGCCCCGCCCTTGTCCCACACTTCGGAGACGGTGGCCGAGCATGTCAACTTCCCGACGGGCGGCAGCGACTGGCGAACCGTCAGTCGCTGGGCGCCGTGCAGTGCGGTGGCGCCGCCGAAGGCGCCCCGGTCCGCCAGCACGTCCGGTGCCCACTGGGCGAGTGTCAGGGCGAAGGTGGGGAGTACGCGCAGCCCGCGCTCGAAGACCAGGTCGAGGTGGTCGGCCGGGCGGGCGCCCACGGCCAGGGCGTAGAGGATCGCGTCACGTTCGTCGTAGGAGATCGTCCTGCTGCCGAGATCGCAGCCCCGCCAGACGCCGGCGGGCTCCGGTTCCTGCTGGTCCATCGCACCTTCCAATCAAGCGCTCGCTTGGTCAGCGGAGCGTAGGGAAATCTGTCCGCGCGCGTCAACGCCGCCGCTCCCGAACCCGTTCGCACGCTCCGGCTCCCGCTCAGTGAGAGCCGCGGGGGACGCGTCGCGGTACGCGCCGGTAGGGAAGTGGACCGGAGAAGGGAGCCGGGATGCGGATCACTCAGGAGCGTCGGCCTTTCCCCGACCGTGCGAGACGGGGACCCTCGGCGGTCGGTTCACCGGGGTGGTCCGCATGACGGCGCGACCGCGGCACGCCCGCGAGGTGCGTCACTGGGACGGCGAGGCCGACGTCGTGATCGTCGGATACGGCGTCGCCGGGGCGGCCGCCGCGATCGGAGCCGCGGTCGAAGGGGTCGATGTGCTCCTTATTGAACACGCCGGTGGATGGGGCGGCGCGGCAGTCCTCGCGGGCGGGTTCGTCTATCTCGGCGGCGGCACCGCCCTGCAGCGGGCCTGTGGGTTCCATGACACCCCGGAAGCCATGTACCGCTTCCTGGAGGCGGCCATGGGGCCCGCTGCCGACACCGCCAAGCTCGCGGAGTACGCGGAACACAGCGTCGAGCACTTCGACTGGCTGACGCGGTGCGGAGTGCCGTTCCGGGCGGCCTTCTTCGACCGCCCCGCCTGGGAACCGCCCGGTGACGAGGGCCTGATGTACTCCGGTGGGGAGAACGCCCACCCGTTCGCCGACATTGCTCCGCCGGCGCCTCGCGGACACCTGCCGCGCATGGCGGACAAGCGGACGGGTGAACGCGGAGCCGGGTACGAGCTCATGAGGCATCTCGCCGCCACCGCCGAGGAGTCCGGTGCGCGGGTCCGCTACCACACCCGCTTCCAGAGGCTCGTGGTCGCCGACGGCGGCCGGGTCAGCGGGGTGATCGCGCGCAGTCTCGCCGAGGAGGTGGCGATCCGGGCGCGGCGCGGTGTCGTGCTGGCCGCTGGCGGCTTCACCTACCACGCGGACATGGTCGACCGGCACGTCCCGGTGCTCCGCGGACGGCCCGGGTCGGCCGTGGAGCAGCATGACGGCCGGGCGATCCGGGCCGCCCAGGCCATCGGCGCGGACGTCGCCCATCTGTGGGCCTGCGAGGCCGCCGTCCACACCGACCCGGGTCTGATGATCCGGGGCATCGTGGTCAACGCCAGGGGCGAGCGGGTGATCAACGAGGACACCTACCCCGGGCGGATCGGTCAGGAACTGCTGATGCACCATGCCAGCCAGGGCTTCGTCGTCATCGACGAGGAGGGCGCCGACGCCGCGGCGGCCGACCGCCCCACCGCGTCGATGCTGCCACCGCCCCAGCCCCGCTGGGTCGGCGACGACCTCGCCGAGCTGGAGAAGGCGATGGAGGTGCCGCCCGGCGCGCTGGCCGCGACGGTCACCCTGTACAACCGGCACGCCGCCGACGGGCGCGACCCCGTCCACCACAAGGCCGCCCCGTGGGTACGGCCGCTGCGTCCGCCCTACGGGGTCTACGACGTGCGTGGCCAGACCTCCGGCTTCACCCTGGGCGGGCTGCGCACCGACGCCGGCGGAGCGGTTCTCGACGTCGACGGCGAGGCGATCGCGGCGCTGTACGCGGCGGGCCGCACGGCCGCCGGCGTCGCCGCGGGCGGGTACGCCAGCGGTGTCTCCCTGGGCGACGGGAGTTTCTTCGGCCGCAGGGCCGGGCGGGCGGCGGCCCGCGGGTGAGCCACCGCGACTCGTCACACCCGACGCACGCACCCATGTCAGGAGAACGGAAGAAGGAGATGCGATGGCCAGCTCAGTCGAGGTGTTCGGCGGCGGCACCGCAGTGATCACCGGCGCGGCCGCCGGCATCGGTGCCGGGCTGGCCCGGCACGCCGCGCTCGCGCTCAGGATGAACGTCGTGCTCGCCGACGTCGACCGGGCCGCGCTGGAGCGTACCTGCGCCGACATCACGGCCGACGGCGGGCAGGCCACACCGGCCGTCGTCGACGTACGTGACGCCGCCGCAGTACAGGATCTGGCCGACCGGGTGGTCAAGGAGTCCGGGCCGCCCCGGCTGCTCGTCAACAACGCGGGAATACAGCAGTTCGGCTACCTCTGGGACACTCCGGTGGCCAACTGGGAGCGGCTCGTGGCCGTCAACATCAGCGGCGTGTTCCACGGCATCCGCGCCTTCCTGCCGCACCTCCTGGCCCGCTCCGAGTCCGCGTGGGTGCTCAACCTGGCCTCCATCGGCTCGGTGACGGCGTGGCCGTTGCAGACGCCGTACATCATGAGCAAGCACGCCGTGCTCTCCATGACCGAGTGCCTGTACCAGGAGGTCGAACTCGCCGGCGCCCGGCACATCCGGGTGAGCGCCGTGCTGCCCGGGGCCGTGACCTCGCGCATCTTCGACGACGCGGGCGGTGTCGACGGCGGTGACCTGGGCGCGGCCGAGAAGGAGCGCGAGGCGATGTTCCGGGTCCGCGAGCGGGCCATCAGCCCTGAGGAGGCTGCCGCGACCATTCTGCGGCAGGCCGCCGACGGTGAGTTCTACATCGTCACGCAGCCCGACTCGGTGCTCGGAGCCATGCGGGACCGCGCGGAACAGCTCACCGCGCGAAGGGCACCGGCCCCTCCGCGCAGCCGGTTCGCGGCGCCGCAGCCCGAATGAACCCGGTCCGGTTCCACGGCGACCGGGCCCCCACCGAGTATCCGCAGCACGAGGAGATGAGCCGGACATGGCGCCCACGAACACCGCGAACGATCGCGTACCGGCGGGAACGGTGCCCGCACCGAGTGCGAGCCTCGGGCATCTCGCCCTCCACTTCCGTCCGGGAGAGCGGGCTCTCGCGACCCGGTTCTTCGAACTGCTCGGAGCCCGGGTCCAGGAGTTCCCCAACCAGTTCTCCGAAGAGCCGCTTTACGTCATCGCCATGGACCGGGACACACCAGCCCGCGCCGACAACATCGTCTACCTGTTCGCCCTCAAGCCGGCCCAGCTCGAACTGGAGACCGTCATCGCGAAACAGCTGGGCCTCGGCACCGACGACGCCCACCCGGCGCTGACCGCCTTCCTCGACCAGCGGGCCAGGTGGCCGGAGTCGTATCTGCACTTCGGGCTGCACTACAGCAGGCTGGAGGACCTCGAAGCCGCGGTGACCGGACTGCGGGCCGAGGTGGCGGCGCACCCGGAGTTCGCCTCGCGCATCCAGGGGCTGCAGGTCCTCAAGGCCCGCGGCGAGGACGGTGACCGGGAGATCGACGAGCGCATGGCGGCCTCCGCGGTGTTCTCACAGACCGAGGAGTACGCCTACGGACGGCACGGCGCCCAGGTGCACATCCGTACCGACCTGTTCGCGACCGGGCTCAGCCTGTTCGGTTCGGTGGTCGAACTGGACTTCGTCTTCACCGGGCCGGGCCGGGAGCGCAACGCGTTCAACTCGCCCATCTCCTAGCGGCCCGGCCCGGCCCAGCGTCGGTCGCCCTCATTGCCCGCCGGTAGTACGAGGCGGGACTCCGAGCGGCGGCCTGCGTCAGTCCGATGATGGACACGGAGGCCAGTCCGAGGTGCCGGGGCAGCCCAGCGATGTCGTCGGCCCTGTCCGATGACGGCATGCAGGGTGCGAGAGGTGTCTCGTCGGCGGCCGACGCCCTGGCCCACGGCCGCGGGGTCCGGGCCGCCGCGCGCGTGGAACCTCGTCGACAGCCCGGTGCCCCGGTTGTCGAGCACGGTGATGTGCAGCCGTCGGCCGTACAGCGTCGTCGGGAAGTCCTCTGACCGGCGGTCAAGCGTTCGTCCGGACCGTTGACCAGGACGGCCGGTCGGGCCGCGGGGCGCCCCGCGGCCCGGTGTTCGAGCCGCACGACCCGGTTGGCCCGGCCGGGGGGGCGGGGTTCGGGAAGCCCGGACCTCGCCTCTTCTACGATCCGGATGCCGTCAGCCGGGTCCAGACCGCGTCCTCGCCCAGGTCCGCTGCCCGCTTGCCGAGCGTGTCGGCCCACTCCCGCTCGGTGGCCACGGCGTCCCGCCACGCCCACAGCCGACGGGTGAAGTGGTGGAGGGGGTACTCTCCCGTGATGCCCATGGCCCCGTGCAACTGGTGGGCCGCACGCGCCACTTCGGTCGCCGTCCGGGCCGTGGTGACACGCGCCACGGCCACGGCCGAAGCCACGTCCAGCCACCCCGGTTCCGCCACCGCCTCCCGCGCCAGCCCCAGTGCCGCGTCCGCCTGCATCAGCTGCACCCTCATCGACGCGAGCCCTGATGAAACCGCCGGCAGCCGCAGCAGAGGAGCGCCGAACTGCTCGCGCTCGGACACGTATGCCTTGGTCAGCCGGTATGCCCCGTGCGCGGCGCCGGTCACGGCGGCCGACCACAGCAGGGCCAGGCGAGCCCGGATCTCCGGGTAGCGGGGCCCGGAGGCGACGGGGACTGCCGGGGTATGATCCAGCAGCACGGTGTCGCGCGGTTCCCCAGCGAGATTCTCGCTGGCGCGCAGCCCCACCGAATCGTGTCGCAGATCGATGATCAGCGGCTCCCGTCCCGGTCCGCAGGCCAGGAGCAGTGACGCGTCCCGCGCCCACGGAACGGCCGCCAGTTCCCCGGTGAGAGTGCTCCCGGCCTCGACCACCCCCGGCGCCCCGTCGAGCAGCGCTGTCACGGCGAACGCCTCGTCCAGCGGCCGGACATGACCGATCACCCAGTCCGCCACCGAGGACTCGATCAGTGGCACACCGGCGCCGCGAGCCGCCAACGCCTCGACGGCCACCAGCAGATCGTCCAGGGTGCCGCCCGACCCCCCGCGTTCCTCGGGAACACCGATCCTCGGCAGCCCCAGCTCACGTACCCCGGCCAACACCTCCCGCGCCCGCCCGACGGTCGGGGTACCCCCGTCCTCGGGCAGGACGGATGCCGCCAACTCCCTCAGTTCCGCGGCGTACTCGCTCATGACCGGGTCTCCTGACGGGCGATGAGGGACAGCAGGACCTCGGCCGATCCACCGCGCAGACCGAAGCCGGGGGAGGCGAGCAGCGCCTGGCCGAAGAGGCTCTCGGGCGATGGCTCGTGGTGTCCGGCGGTACGGCGCAGAGCCTCGATCACGTCGTACTCGAATGCGTTCCCGAGGTACTTCAGGGCCGCCGCCTCCTGTACCGGCGCCTGCCCGGCGTCCATGCGCCGGGCAACCTCCCAGCACAGGCGCCGCAACACAGCCAGCCGCGCGACCAACGAGCCGAGGAGCGACCGGAGTTCGGCGTCGTCCCGCTCGGCCGCCAGGGCGATCAGCTCGGTGAGGACGGGATAGCTGGAGAGGAACCGTTCTGCCCCACCTCGCTCGAACGACAGCTGTTCGACAACCTGCCGCCAGCCGTTGCCGACCTCGCCGATCACGCGGTGGCCGGGGACGAAGACTTCCTCGAATCGCACCTCGTTGAAGTGGTGTTCGCCGGCGAGGTCGACGATCGGTGTGGTCGAGACACCGTCGGCACGCATGTCCAGGACGAACTCGGTCAGCCCCTCGTGCTTGCGTTCCGTCCGCGCGGTGCGGGCAAGGACGTAGGCATGCGTGGCCCGGTGGGCGTGGCTGGTCCAGATCTTGTGCCCGGAAAGCAGCCAGCCGCCGTCGACCGGGGTCGCGGACGTTCGCACGGCGGCGAGGTCGGAGCCTGCCTCCGGTTCGCTCATGCCCAGGCAGAACACGGCCTCGGCGGAGGCGATCAGCGGCAGGATCTCCTCCTGGAGGCGACGGCTGCCGTGCCGCAGGATCGCCGGACCGATCTGCCGGTCGCCGATCCAGTGCGCGGCGACCGGCGCTCCCGCCCGCAGCAACTCCTCGGTGACCGCCAGCCGTTCGACGTTCGTACGGCCCGCACCGCCGAACTCCCGCGGGTACGTCATGGCGATCAGGCCGTCCGCGGCAAGCGCCTTGCTGAACTCTGGGTCGAACGACCGCAGCCAGGAGTCGCTGCGCGGCACATAGCGGGCGGAGGAACGCCAGGACGCGGTCAGGTCCCTGACCCGGGTGCGCAGTTCGGCGCAGGCCTCCAGGGGCGGGGGTTGTCTCATGACGGGGCCTTTCCTAGGCGTACGACGAAGTGGCCGGCCGGCGTGCGACGCGCGGGGGCGTCAGCGGCCGGTGAAGACTCCCGGACGCCTCTCCCGGAAGGCGGCGTACGCCTCGGCGGAGTCCTGGGTCGACGTGACCACGGCCTGGTGGGAGGAGATGAGGTCGAGAGCGGTCCGCAGGTCGTGCCGGGCGCCTTGGTGCACCGCACGTTTGATGATCTGCACGGCGGCCGGAGGCCGTTCGGCGAGACGCGCGGCGAAGGCGTACACGGAGTCGAGGAGGCCGTCCGTCTCGAAGACAGCCTCGACGAGACCGATCCGCAGGGCCTCTTCGGCGTCCACGAAGTCACCGGTCCACAGCAGCCGCAGAGCCGTCGAGGTGCCGACCGCCCGAGGAAGCAGCCAGCAGCCGCCGTCGCCCGGGACCAGCCCGACCCTGATGTACCCCTCGCTGAAGCGTGCGGTACGTGAGGCGAACCGGATGTCGCACAGCAGGGCCATGTCCATCCCGGCGCCCACGGCCGGGCCGTCGACGGCGGCGAGCACCGGCTTGGAGACGTCCTCCAGGGTGAGGGCGACGCGGTGCACGCGCCGCGTCAGCAACTCCTTCTCGGCCAGCGGGTCACGCTGCTCTCCCTTGAAGTCGGAGAGGTCCACCCCGGAGCAGAAGGAACCGCCCGCGCCGGTGACGACGACGACACGGACCTCGGGATCGTCCTCGGCCCGGCGCAGGCAGTCGGCCCAGGTGTCGACCATGCCCAGGGTGAACGCGTTCCTGCGTTCGGGGCGATTCAGCAGAATCGTCGCGATGTGGTCCTTCACGGAGTATTCGAGGTCTGCCATCGCCGTCCTTCGCCGTCCTTGTCCGTGTGTGCGGTGTCCGAGGGGTGAGCCAGCGCCCCCGACGTGAGGAGACGCCCGATCTCCGCCTCGTCCAGACCGGCCTCGCGCGCCACTTCGAGGCTGTGCTCGCCCAGCGCGGGGGCGTGCAGCGGATGGTCCTGCCGCCCGGTGTCCGGGCCGAATCGGACGGGCTGCCGGGGCAGCCGCAGCGGGCCCTCGGTGGGGTGGTCGAGGCTCTCGAAGAAGCCGGTGGCCGCCAGATGCGGGTCGGAGAACAGGTCGGTGAGGGTGTTGACGCGGCCAGCCGGGATGTCCCGCCGCTCCAGTTCGGCGAGCCAGTCCTCGGTCGTCCTGGTAGCCATGTGCGTGTTGAGCAGCGCGTACAACTCGTCGATGTGCTCGGTGCGTTCACGGATCGTGCGGTACCTGGGCTCGGCGGCGAGCTCTGGTCGGCCGATGCAGGTGAAGAACGCCCGCCACTGGGCGTCCGTGTAGATCATCACGGCCAGGTGCCCGTCCTTGGTACGGCAGGGCCTGCGGTGCGGGGAGGCCGTACGGGCGTATCCCGCGGGCCCCGCGGGCGGGTCGAACACCCAACCGCCCTGCTGTTCGAGCAGCATGAAGCCCGCCATCGTCTCCAGCATCGGCACCTCGACCACCTGGCCCGCGCCGGTGACGTCCCGGCCCCGCAGGGCCGCCAGCACCGCTGCCGCCCCCATCAGCCCGACGATCTTGTCCGCGGCTGCCGTACGCACGTACTCCGCGCCCCCGGCGCCTCCCTGGACCGCGGCCATGCCGCTGGCCGCCTGGATGACGTCGTCGTAGGCGGGGCGGTCCGCGTACGGCCCGCCGGCCGCGAAGCCCCGGAACGCGCAGTGCACGGCACGCGGGTTCACCCGCAGAACGGCGTCCGCGGACAGGCCCAGCCGCTCGGCCGCGTCCGGTCTGAGGTTGTGTACCACCACGTCGGCACGCGTCACCAGCCGCTCCAGCAGCGCACGTCCACCGTCCTGCTTCAGGTCGAGCAGCACACTGCGCTTGCCCCGGTTGACGTTGAGGAAGACCGGTCCCATGGACGTCCCGCGGACGTCTCCGATCTTCCTGACCACGTCACCGCCGGGCGGCTCCACCTTCACCACCTCCGCGCCCCACTGGGCGAGGAGCATGGTGCAGTACGGCCCCATGAACGTGGAGCTGACGTCGACGACGCGGATGCCTGCCAGCGGGAAGTCCACGATCCCGGCCCTTCCGTTGCTCGTTCGGTGGCAGTCAGCGGGTGTGGCTGCCGCCGTTGAGGTCGATCGTCTGGCCGGTCAGCCACGAAGCCTCCGGCGAGGCGAGGAAGACGACGGTCGCGCCGACGTCCTCCGGGCGGCCCAGGCGCCCGACGGGGATGCCCGCTGCGATGTCGGCGATCCCGGGGCCACCGGCGCTCTGCATCAGTCCGAGCGCCAGCGTGTTGGCGGTGATCCCGGCCGGTGCCTCCTCCTGGGACACGTGCCGGATGAAGCCCTCGACACCGCTCTTGCCCGCGCCGTACAGGGACACCCCGATGGCCAGACCGGTCCGGCCCGCGCCGGAGGAGATCTGCACGACGCGTCCCCAGCTCACCTCCCGCATGCCGGGCAGCACGGCGTGCACGCAGTTCATCGCCCCGAACAGGTTGATCTCCACCGGCCCGCGCCAGCGTCCGGGCTCGATGTCCCGGAACGGCCCGTAGCCCATGTCGGCCGGGATGCCCGCGTTGTTCACCAGGATGTCGACCGGACCGCCCAGCACCTCACCGGCCCGCCCGACCCCCTCGCGCACCGCGTCCAGGTCGGTGACGTCGAACGGCACCGCTGTGGCCCGGCCCCCCGCTTTCTCGATCTCCGCGCAGGTCGCCTCGGCCCGTTCTGGGCGGAGATCGTTGACCGCGACCGCGGCACCCTGCTCCGCGAGGGCGCGGGCGATCCCCGCCCCCGCGTTCTGGCCTGCTCCGGTGACCAGAGCCGTGTGTCCGGTGAGGTCGAACATACCCATGGTGGTTCGGTTCCTTTCTGTGGTCCGAGGCGATGGGCCGGGCGCCGGGCGGCGGCCGGGGTTCAGTCCGCCGCCGGGGCGGCCGGTGCCACCGGCCCGCCGCTGAGCAGCAGGGCGTCCGGGTCGGGGGCGCGCAGCATCGTCCAGTAGTCGACGAGTCGCCAGGGGCAGGTGACCCAGGCCCGTCCGGCGGCGTTGCGGTAGTAGCCGTTCGCGGTACCGGCGTGCTGCCACACCGTGCGGTCCAGTTCGGTGTCGACGCGTGCGTTGTACTCGTCCGTCGCCTCCGGAGCCGGCTCCATCGCCGTGTGCCCGGTGTCCACTAGGTGGCGAAGGCACTCGACGGCGTAGTGGACGTGCTCCTCACTCGTCACGTTGTGCCCGCCGCCGTGGTTCGGGGCGGAGTTCGGCCCCGCGGTGACGAAGAGGTTGGGGAAACCGGGGACCATGACACCCAGGTGCGCGCGCGGGTCCCGGCCGCCGTCCCAGCGCTCGGCCAGGGTGACCCCCGCGCGTCCCACGACGTCCAGGAAGCCCAGGTACTCCAGCCGGAACCCGGTGGCCCAGATGATCACGTCGGCCGCCAGGAACGTCCCGTCGGTCAGCCGTACGCCCTCCGGCTCGATCCGCTCGAACGAGGCGCGGTGCAAAGCGACATCGTCGCGGCGGACCGCGGCCAGGAACCCCGGGTCCTTCACGATGCGCTTGGCGAACGGCGGGAAGTCCGGGGTGAGCATCTCCACCAGGTCCGGCCGGTCGCCCAGTTGCTCGTCCAGGTGCCGCAGGCAGATCCGCATCAGGGCGTCGTTGGCCGGGGAGGAGGAGACATGGGTGGCGTACCACTCGTCGTCGATCCGGGGGATCGCGAAGCTCTTGTCCGCGGTGAACCAGTGGGTGACCAGCCGGTACCACTGCTGGTAGTACGGCAGGTGCCGCATCGCCCAGCGGGTCGCGTCGTCGACCCTGCTCACCACGCCGCGTTCGGGCGCGATCCAGTGCGGTTGCCGGAACACGACGTCCAGGTGCCCGGCCCGCCCCGCGAGGCTCGCCACGACCTGCACGGACGTGCAGCCGGTACCGAGCACGACCACGCGTTTGCCGTCCAGTTCGACGGTGTCGTCCCACTCGGCCGTGTGCATCGTCGCCCCGGCGAACGTCTCCAGCCCCGGCACCTCGGGCACGGACGGGCTGTTGAGGATCCCGGTCGCGGTGATCACCGCGTTCGCCTCGTAGGTCTCGGTACGGCCGTCCGGCGCCGCCACCGTCACCCGCCAGGTCTGCCGGTCCTCCTCCCAGGCGCAGCCGAGCACCCGGTGCGACAGGGCGACGTGGTCCCGGATCCCGTACTTGTCCGCGACATGGTGCAGATAGCGCAGGTACTCCGGGCCGGTCGGGTAGAACTTCGACCAGTCGGGGTTGAGTTCGAAGGAGTACGAGTAGAAGTGGCTCGGCGTGTCCACCGCCGCACCCGGGTAGGTGTTGCGCGCCCAGGTACCGCCGATGTCGTCGCCCGCCTCGAACACCCGGTACTCGAAGCCGGCCTCGGCGAGCTTCACGGCCGTGTTGATGCCGACCATTCCGGCGCCGACGACCGCGACCCGGAAACCGGGTGGCACGGGCCGGTGCCGCGGGACCGACGCGGGCAGGTACTCGAACCCGGCCTGCTCCCGCAGGTACGGCCCGTACTCGGGGCCGACCGCGTCATCGGTGGCCACCCGTACCATCTCCAGGAACAGGTCCTCGTCCGGTATCCGCAGCGCGGGGACCAGACCGTCCGGCAGGATCTCGTGCGCGCGCCGCCGGATCTCGTCGGCGACTTCCTTCGGATACTGGCCGGGGGCGAGCGTGTGCCCGGCTCCGGCGGCCTTCGCCGCGGCGATCCGGTCCCGGAACTCGGACAGCAGCGCGCGGTCCCCGGTCGCGTGCACCAGCGTCATCAGCAGGGGACCCGGTTCGACGGCGTCGATCGCGGCGCGCAGCCGCACGGGGTCCGGGTCGGGCACCGGGTTCACCACCCGGGTCGGCCGGTCGTCGGGGATCACGGACATCGTCATGGGTCCTCGCATCGGGGGAGTGACAGGGAGGCCGGGGGCCGAGGCCGCGGCGCTGCCGGATCGCGCGCGTGTCTCACCAGGGCAGGGTGTGCGCCGTCTTCGCCCGCAGGACGCCGGCGATCTCGGCCAGTGCCTGCCGGCCCCGTGCGAGGTGGTACAGCTGCATGAGGAAGCCGTGTCCCACCCCCGGGTAACGGGTCAGCGTGGTCTGGACGCCCGCGTCGCGCAGCCGGGCGGCGTACCGCTCCGACCAGTCGCGCAACGGGTCCAGCTCGCCCACGGCGATGATTGCCGGGGGCAGCCCACCGAGGTCCTCGGCATAGGCGGGTATCTCGTCGGCGCCGACCGGCCCCGGGCGGCCCGCGCGGGCGAGTTCGTGCAGATAGACGATGTCGTCGCGGGTGAGTCCGGGAGCGTCCGCGAGTTCCCGCACCGAGTCGGCGCCCAGGTCCCGGTCGAGACCGCCGTACATCAGGATCTGGCAGAACAGTCGGGGGCCGCCACGGTCGCGGGCGCGCAGTGCGACGAGCGCGGCCAGCGTTCCGCCGGCGCTGTCACCCGCCACTGTGATCCGGTCGGGCAGCACCCCCAGCTCGGAGGCGTGCGCGGCCACCCACTCGGTCGCGGCCCACGCGTCGTCGACCTGGCCCGGCGGCGGATGCTCGGGGGCGAGGTGGTACTCCACCGCGAACACCCGGTGACCGGTGTACTCGGCGATCGCGCGGGCGAACGGCTCGTACGAGTGGTTGCTGCCCATCACCATCCCGCCGCCGTGGAGGTAGACGATCGCGGGCAGCTCGGCCTCCGCCGCCGGGCTGTACACCCGGATCGGCAGCATTCCGTGGGCGCACGGGATCTCCCGGTCCCGGATCTCGGCCATCTTCGGCAGCTCCGCCGGGTGCGGCAGGGCTTCCAGCGCGGCGCGCACACCCTCCAGCCCCGTCTCGCGCATGCCCCCGCGCTGCGAGCGGCGCAGCGCGTACAGGGCGGCGGCATCAGGGTCGGGGGTGGGGACGCGCTGGGGCATTCTCGTGCTCCTCCGTGGCGAACGCTGAGACGCTGAGACGTGGGGTGCGGCGGGGCCGGGTGGTCTGCTCGCCCGAGTGCGTCGGCGGAACGCTCCCGCCGGCGGCAGGGCCGACGGCACCGGACCATCTCGCGGGCACTCGCAGTCTGATCTCCGCCGGCCTTCGGTGAGCAGAGGCATTCCCGCTGACCGGGACGTGGCCGGATTTCCTTCCGGCGGTGTGGTTCACGCGGTCGGTGTCGGGGAGAGCCACGTCCCGCTCAGAGACATCGCCCGTGAGGCCGCGGCTCGACGAGGTTCACGTCCGGTGCGTAGGCGGGAAGGCGGACTGGCTGACGCCGACCATGCGCTTGTTCGGTGCTTTCGGCCCCGGGGAAGACCGGTGACGTCTAGCGAAGCCGCTGACAGTCGGTCGACGACCACGCATCACCTGGTCGTCGGCGAGGGTCACGCCCTTCCGCCCGCGACCGCGCCAGGTCGTGACATCCCGGCCTTCAGGTCGGCGGTCGCGCCGCCCGTGGCGGGGGTTCGGCCGTGCCGCATCAGCAGGGTCAGGACGACGGAGACGACACCTCCGGCCAGCAGGACCAGGATCGACAGCTCGAAGCCGGTGTCCGTGACGACCACCGCGTGGTCCGATCCCTCCGTGAGCCGGGTGTGGCGGGCCGTGATGGTCGTGATGGCGGCCGAACCGATGCCGTTCGCCGTACCGAGGACGGTGTACAACAGCGAGGTTCCGATGCCCTGCTGGTCAGCCGGCACCGCCTCGATGACGAGGTTGTTCGCGGCGGTGTAGAAGAAGCCGAGCGCGATGCCCTGGAGCACGGCGGCGGTGACCGCGGCTCCGACACCACCGTGCCGCGAGGCCAGCATGACGAGCAGCCCGGCCGTCGTCGCCAGCACCGCGATCAGCAGGGCGGCCCGGGGTGAGTAGCGGCGGCACACCCATCCCGCCGGGACGCCCGTCAGCGCACCGACCAGCCCGTACGGCACGCCGACGTACAGGCCGAACTCCAGGGCCGTCCAGCCGAGCCCGCGGTCGGCGAGACCGGGGATGTGCGGGATGCGCACCGCCTCGGCCAGCAGTGTGGTGCCCGCCGTCAGCGCGTACATGCCCATACCGGCGGCGAGCAGCGGCCACCACACCTGCGGGCGGCCCAGCAGCTCCATGCTCACGAGTGGTTCCTCGCGGCGCCGCTCCACCACCACGAACAGCGCCAGCAGGACCACCCCCACCGGGACCAGCACCGGCGTCATCGAGGTCTTCACGACGCAGTACACCAGAGCCGCCATGCCGAGGCCCATCAGGAGCCCGCCGAGCACGTCCACGCTCTTGCGCTCGCGTGCCGGGCTCTCCGGGACGAGCAGCAGTACCAGCACCGCTGCCACCAGGGCGTAGCACAGTTCGAACCAGAACGCGCTGCGGAAGCCGTGGTTGTCGATGAGCCAGCCGCCCAGCAGCGGGCCCACGAAGACGGAGACACCGGTGCCGATCGTGATGCCGCCGACGCCCAGCGGCACCAGGCGCGGGGGAAGGATGTCCCGCATGAGGCCGTAACCGGCGACGTAGGCGACGACGAACGACGATTGCAGGACACGGCCGGCCAGGAACAACCAGTACACGGTGGTGAGGGCGCAGAGCGCCGAGCCGGCCATGAACACGGCGCTCACCACCAGCAGGATGCGCTTCTTTCCGTACAGGTCCGCGAGTCTGCCGGTGATCGGCAGGAACACCAGTGACGCCACGAACACCACCGTCATCACCAGGACGACCTCGGTCGTGCGGAACTCCGCCGCGATGTCCGGCAGTCCGCCGGTGATCAGGGTGAACTCGAAGTTGGCGTTGCCGATCACCAGGGACACGGCGACGATGCTCAGCAGGTGGCGGATCGTCAGTCTTTCGGCGGGCGCGTGTCCGCCCGTGTTTTGTCCGCTCATCGAACTCGCCTTCCGATCGCGCCGCGACGGTGCGCGGCGGGTGCAGAGATCTGGTCCGCTCCCGGTGGACGTACCGGCGGTCCATGGCGGGACCGGAGCACGCCCCAGGCTCTTGGCCGGGGGAATGGACACGGGGCGGAGAAGGGGAGGGCGGAACGGCACCGGCAGGTCACCGCTCGCCTGACCAATCAAGTGCTTGGTTAGTTTCCGGTCGGGTGTGCGGTGCGTCAACGGCTCGGGCAAAACTGAGCAAGTGCTTGTTTGTGGCTCTGGGGGGCGGCCATACTCCGAAGGAAGGAGGGCCGCCATGAGCAACGATCCCCGTTCCACTTCAGCAAGATCCTGGTGACCGACCCGGAGGCACAGTTCGCCTTCTACTCCGCGGTGCTGGGAATGGCCGAGAAGTACCGCTTCAGCCAGGGCGAGGAAGGCGACGCGCTGGAGGAGATCATCATGACCCAGGCCGGCGGCGGCGACCCCACGCTCGTGCTGCTGTGCTACCCGAACCGGCCCAAGCCGGTGCCGGGCGAGGCCGTCCTCGGATTCAGCGTGCCCGATCTCGATGACACCGTGCGGCGGGTGGTCGAGGCGGGCGGCAGTGTGGCGGAGCCGCCCAGAGAAGTTGCCGGGTTCGGGATCCGGGTGGCCTTCGTGCTCGATCCCGAGGGGCATCGGCTCGAACTCGTCCAGCCGCTGTGAACGGCTCCCGGCGGTGGCGGCCGATCGGCACCGCCGGGGCCGTACCGTCCGTACACCACCCTCGGGAAGGGACCGCCGATGGCCACCGCACCAGCCCACCCCCTGACGCCCGTCGCCCCGCCCGAGATCATCCAGGACTTCTACACCCCTGAAGAAGTGGACACCCTCTTCGGTGTGGTGCGCCGGGACGGGCCTTGGCCGCTCGTGCTCGCTCACCACTTCTCGTCCGCCGAGGAGTACCTCGCGGTGTCCGGCGCCAAAGACCGTCGTCCCGGCGCCAGGCTCTCGGACTTCACCGCCCCCGTCTTCCGGGGCTACCTCGCCAGGGAGGGCGCGGTACTGCACGAGGCCGTCCACGACATCTACTTCAGCCGCAGGCTCCTCGACCCGGTACTGCGGCTGCACAACGCACGCTACGGCTTCGCCCACCACATGCTGTTCAACCTGTGCGGCCCCTCGCACAGCTTTGACGCCGGGCACTTCGACAGCGGGAACTGGCGCGGCATCAGCTCGGTCAACGCCCCGACATGGCTGATGAGCGTCATGGCCAAATCGGGTCTGTTCGACGCCTGGGAGGTCAGGTCGGGCCAGGTGATCACCTACTTCTACGACTCCGGCACCGACGGCGGGTTCACCTACTGGCCGCAGGGACCGGACAAGGCGCCGAGCCGGATACCGGCGCCGTTCCACAACACGGCGGTCCTCTCGGACAACTCCCGGATGTACCACCGCCGCGAGGCCGGCGGCCCGCGCGACCGGCGTGACCTGCCCGCCCTCACCATGGGCTCACTGCTGTCGGCGGACGGCGAGGACTGGATCGTCAAGGACGGCGACACACAGATCACGCGGTTCGCGCATCGCGACTCGCGCTCGCTGTTCCACTACACCGCGCTCGTCTTCGACGACCTGGCCGACGTGACCCGCTATCTCGACCACACCGACGACCTCACGTTCGACCAGGTCTTCGAGATCCTGATCGCCGACCTGAAGGCACGCGGAGTACGGTTCACCACGCCCTCGGACCCGATGAACGACCGCGACTTCGTCGCGCTGCTGACGGATGTCCATGCCATGGCCCCTCGCGGTTACCCGGCCGAGGCGCCGCTGGATGTCCCGCACGCCGCCTGAGCGAAACCGACGGCGTGCCCTGCCGGGCCTGTCAACGCTCGTCGTGCCGTCGTGCCGACACGTCGGCCGTCGTGCAACGGCACGGTGCCCCCTGGCCGTTACCCGGGCCGGAGGCCGTGTGCGGGGTTCCCCCGCAGCCCGGCCCCGGACAGGTCGTCCTCCGGTCAGAGGCGTTCGAGGATCGTGACGTTGGCCTGGCCGCCTCCCTCGCACATCACCTGCAGGCCGTAGCGTCCGCCGGTGCGCTCCAACTCGTTCAACAGCGTGGTCATCAGCCGCGTGCCGGTCGCGCCGATGGGGTGGCCCAAGGCGATGGCCCCGCCGTTGACGTTGACCTTGTCCAGGTCGGCACCGGTCTCCGCGGCCCAGGCCAGCACCACGGAGGCGAACGCCTCGTTCACCTCGAACAGGTCGATGTCCTCGACCGTCATCGCGGCCCTGTCCAGGGCGCGTCGGGTGGCCGCGATGGGGCCGGTCAGCATCCACACCGGATCGTCGGCGTACACCGACAGGTGGTGGACACGGGCGCGCGGTGTGAGGCCGTGCTCGCGTACGGCCCGTTCGGAGGCCACCAGCAGGGACGCGGCGGCGTCGCTGATCTGCGAGGCCAGCGCGGCGGTAATCCGTCCGCCCTCGCGCAGCGGAGCGAGCGAGGCCATCTTCTCCACCGAGGTGTCACGGCGCGGGCACTCGTCGGTGTCGAACTCCCCGACCGGCTCGGTCTCGCTCTTGAAGCGCCCCTGTTCGATGGCGGCCACCGCCCGCCGGTGACTGCGCAGGGCGAAGGACTCCATCTCCTCCCGGGTCAACCGCCACTTCTCGGCGATCATCTCCGCGGCGCGGAACTGCGAGATCTCCTGGTCGCCGTAGCGTTTCCGCCAGCCCGGTGACTCGGCGAACGGCGTCGTGAAGCCGTACCGCTCGCCGACGGTCATCGCCGCGGAGATCGGGATCGCGGACATGTTCTGCACCCCGCCGGCCACGATCAGGTCCGCGGTGCCGGACATCACGCCCTGCGCCGCGAAGTGCACCGCCTGCTGGCTCGAACCGCACTGCCGGTCGATCGTCACGCCGGGCACGTGGTCGGGAAGCCCGGCGACCAGCCAGGCGGTCCGGGCGATGTCTCCGGCCTGCGAGCCGATCGTGTCGTTGCAGCCCAGGATGACGTCGTCCACGGCGCCTGGATCCACACCCGTCCGCCGGATCAGAGCGCCGATCACGTGCGCCGCGAGGTCCGCCGAGTGCAGCTCGGACAGCGAACCGCCGCGCCGCCCCACAGGAGTGCGCACGGCGTCGATGATGTAGGCCTCGGCCACGGTCTTCCTCCTTCTCCGGTGATCTTCTCTCCGGTGGTCTTCGGGTGATCCGGGACTTCACGCGTGCTGGCTGCTCACGGAGACGACCTCACCGGTCATGTACGAGGAGTAAGGGCTGGCCAGGAACACCATCACGTTGGCCACCTCCCAGGGCTCGGCGGCCCGGCCGAACGCCTCCCGGCCCTTGAGTTCCTCCAGGAACTCCGGGGTGGTGACCTTCGCCAGGAACGGGTGCATCGCCAGGCTCGGCGACACGGCGTTGACCCGGATGCCGTGCCCGGCCAGGTCCGCCGCCGCGCTGCGGGTGAGGGCCATCACCCCGGCCTTGGCCGCCGCGTAGTGCGCCTGTCCCTCCTGGGCGCGCCAGCCGACCACCGAGGCGTTGTTGACGATCACGCCCTTCCGTCCGGCCCTGACCATCCGCTTGCCGGCCGCCCGGACGCAGCGGAAGGTGCCGGTAAGGGTGATGTCCAGGACCCTGGACCATTCCTCGTCGGTCATCTCCAGGACGGAACGGGTGCCGCCCAGGCCCGCGTTGTTGACCATCACGTCGACCCCGCCGAAGGGCTCGGCCGCGTCCAGCAGCGCGGTCACCTGCGCCTCGTCGGTCACATCGCAGACCACGCTCGCCACCCGGTCCGCGCCGAACTCCTTGGCCAGTTCGTCCCGGGACTCGGCGAGCCGGCGCTCGTGCACGTCGCCGAGTACCACCGCCCGCGCCCCCTCCTCCAGACAACGGCGCACCACCGCGGCGCCGATGCCCGCGCCGGCCGCGGCGGTCACCACCACGGTCCGTTCCGCGAGCAGCCCGTGTCCGGGTACGTACGCGGGCGGCGCTTGCTCCGCTCTTCTCGGGTTCATGCCTTCGGCTCCTTGGGGAGGCCGAGCACCCGCTCGGCGATGATGTTGCGCTGGATCTCGTTCGAGCCGCCGTAGATGGTGTCGGCCCGGCTGAACAGGAACAGCCGCTGGAACGCGTCGAGTTCGTACGGCGGCCCCTCGGTGGTCAACGAGGAGGCCCCCGCCACCTCCATGGCCAGCTCGCCCAGGCCGCGGTGCCAGGTCCCCCACAGCAGCTTGGCGATGGACGCCTCAGGACCCCGCGAGCCCGAATCCGCCAGCATGCGCAGCGCGTTGAGCCTGATCACCTCAAGTCCCATGTAGGCGCGGGTGATCCGGTCCTGGATCGCCGGGTCGTCGATCGCCCCGGTGCGCCGGGCCAGCTCCACCACCGTCTCCAGTTCACGGGCGAAGCCGATCTGCTGGCCCAGCGTGGAGACACCGCGCTCGAAGCCGAGGGTGGCCATGGCCACCTTCCAGCCGTCGCCGGGCGCGCCCACTACCAGCGAGGCGTCGGTGCGGGCGCCGTCGAGGAACACCTCGTTGAACTCGGAGGTGCCGGTCAGCTGGTTGATCGGCCGTACGTCCACGCCGTCCTGCCGCATCGGCACCAGCAGGTAGGACAGCCCCGCGTGCCGTACGGAGCCGGGTTCGGTGCGGGCCACGACGAAGCACCAGTCGGACAGGTGCGCCAGCGAGGTCCACACCTTCTGGCCGTCGATCACCCACTGGTCCGGCAGGTCCGGGTCGCCGGACGGCTCCAGCCGCGCCCTGGTGGACACGGAGGCGAGGTCGGACCCCGCACCCGGCTCCGAGTAGCCCTGGCACCACAGCTCCTCCACCGCGCGGATGCGCGGCAGGAACCGGTCCTTCTGCTCCTGGGTGCCGAATGCGATCAGAGTCGGGCCGAGCAGTTCCTCGCCCAGGTGGTTGACGCGGGCGGGGCCGTCGGCACGGGCGTACTCCTCGTGGAACACCACCTGCCGGGTCAGCGAGAGTCCGCGGCCCCCGTACTCCTCCGGCCAGCCGATGCAGGTCCAGCCGTGGGTGGCCAAGTGCCGGTCCCATGCGAGCCGTTCCTCGTATGCCTCGTGCTCACGGCCGGAGCCGCCGCGCCCCCGGAGACCGGCGAAGTCGCCGGACAGTTCGCTGTGCAGCCAGTCCCGCACCTCAAGGCGGAAGGCTTCGTCCTGCGCTGAGTGGGCCAGATCCACGATTCCCCCTCGAAGAGGCCGTCGGTTCCCTTTGCTGCTGGTCGGGGAGCGGGGTGTCGCCTACACTACCCCACCAAGCACTTGTTTGGTCAACGCTCAGGGTCCCTGTGAAGGAGCTGGCATGTCCACTGCCGAGAGCCGTACCGCAGAGGAAGCAGAGGAAGCCGGGAAGGCGGATGAGGAGGTCGTCACCTACGAGGTGCGCGGAACGGTCGCCGTGGTCACGGTGAACCGGCCCCGGTACCGCAACGCGCAGAACTCGAAGGTGACGTACGCCCTCGACGCCGCCTTCACCCGGGCCGTCGACGACGACCGGGTGAAGGTCGTCGTCCTGGCCGGCAACGGTGAGCACTTCAGCGGAGGGCACGATATCGGCACGCCGGGCCGGGACATCCACGAGACCTTCGAGCGCAAGGCCGTCATCTGGTGGGACCACACCGACAAGCAGGGCGTGGACTCCCGGATCGCCCGCGAGTCCGAGGTCTATCTGGGGATGTGCCGGCGCTGGCGCGAGATCCCCAAACCGATGATCGCCATGGTGCAGGGCGCCTGCATCGCGGGCGGACTCATGCTGGCCTGGTCCTGTGACTTCATCGTGGCCTCCGAGGACGCCTTCTTCTGCGACCCCGTGGTGCGGATGGGTATTCCCGGCGTCGAGTTCTTCGCCCACCCCTGGGTGATGAACCCGCGCGCGGCCAAGGAGTTCCTGTTCACCGGGGACCGCTTCGACGCGCGGCGTGCCCACCAGTTGGGCATGGTCAACCACGTGGTGCCCCGCGAGGAGCTGGAGTCCACGGTGTTCGCGATCGCCGAGCGCATCAGCGCCATGCCCCGCTTCGGCCTTGCCCTGGCCAAGAAGGCGATCAACCAGGCCGAGGACCTCCAGGGCATGCGCTCCGGCATGGACTCCGTGTTCGGCCTGCACCACGCCGCGCACGCCCACAACGCCGAGGTCGACGTCGACTCCCTGGCCGGCCTGGACGCGAGGGCGATGCGGGACTCGGGCCGGCAGGCCGCGGGAAGCGCGTGAGACCCGACTGCCGACACCCGCTGTGGAACCGACCCGAAGGGCGTCCGGATGGCGTTCGCGCTCACCGAGGAACAGAACGAACTAGCTGCGACGGTGCGCCACTTGCTGGCCCGCCGCAGTGGCAGCGGGGCTGTGCGCGCGGCAGTCGCACAGGCCCCGGGATACGACGAGGGCCTGTGGCGCACACTGTCCGAGCAGGTGGGCGCGGCGAGCCTGGCCGTGCCTGAGGCGTATGGCGGCGCCGGCTTCACCCTGGTCGAGACACACGTTGTACTGGAACAGCTCGGAGCCGCGCTCACGCCCTCCCCGCTGCTCGGTTCGGGCGTACTCGCCGCCCAGGCCCTCCTGCTGAGCGGCGACGGGGAGGCCTGCGCCCGGCTGCTGCCCGGCATCGCCGAGGGCACCCGGCTGGCGGCCGTGTGCTGGGCTGGGGAGGACGGCCGATGGCGGACCGATCGCAGTGACGTGCGTGCGGTCGGCGGGGACACGTGGTCGCTGTCCGGAACGACCACGCTGGTCCTCGACGGGGTGGCGGCCCACACCCTCCTGGTCGTCGCCACGAGCGGACCGGGACGGGTGGGCATCTTCGAGGTGGATGCCACTGACGACCGGGTCCGTCGTACGTCCACTCCGGCGATGGACTCCACTCTGAGTCTGGCCCGGGTGGAGTTCGACGGCGCACCGGCCACCGCGCTCGCCCTCGATGCGGCCGGTCGGCTCGCGACGCTGCACGACATCGCCGCCGTCGCCGTGACCGCGCTGCAGGTCGGCGCCGCACAGCGAGCCCTGGACATGACGGTGGCCTACAGCAAGGACCGCGTACAGTTCGGCCGCCCCATCGGATCGTTCCAGGCGCTGAAGCACCGCATGGCCGACATGCTGGTCGAAGTCGAGACGGCCCGGTCGGTGTCCTGGGCGGCCGCCTGGGCCGCGGCCCGGCGGGAACCGGAGCTGCCCGCGAGGGGAGCCCTGGCGAAGGCCTGGTGCTCCGAGGCTCTGAACAAGGTGGCCTCGGAGACCGTCCAGTTGCACGGCGGGATCGCGATCACCTGGGAACACGATGCCCAGATGCTGTTCAAGCGGGCGCATGCCACCTCCCAGCTGTTCGGTCAGCCGCACGAGCACCGGCAGCGACTCTTCCGGCAGACCTTCGGCGCGGCGCCTCGATGACGGCCCCTCCTGTGCGTCGTCGGTGTGGAACCCCGACGAACACGGCCTCGGCGGTGCGCAGATTCCGGCCCGTGATCCGTCTTCCGGCGGTGGGCGCGCGACCGGCGCACCCCACGCCCTCGGCGCGCAACCGCGGCGGTCGGTGCGGCGGGGTGCGGGTCGGCTGGACGGGAACGCCCGGCAACGGTGGGCGTATACCGTCGTTCACCGCCTCCATAAGGACGTGCGCCAGGTTGATCCGGCCGAGTGGCGCTCGGGGAACATCGGCGGTCTGAGGCACGGCGTGGACCAGGGGCCGGATGACCTCGACCAGACACTTCCGCTCTCGGTGTCGCACCTGGTCTCCTTCAGGACGCGCATCGAGACAACGCGGGCCCCGTGGTCGCCTTCCCGTAGGAGAACCCCGCGACCCGGTTCGAGTACCGGCCGTTCCTCGACCACAACGACGCACCCGGCCACACCCCGCGCGGCCGGGACGCATTCCCCGCACGGCTCGTCCTCGGCGTCTTCGGTGCGGAGAAAGGTCTGCGCACCGCCACCTCCGCCCACGTCCTCCCCGGATCCCGGTGTCCGAGATCCGGCGATGGCCTTCGGCCTCGTACGGAGTCGAACTCGGCCTCGGCGGAACTGAGTCCACCACCTGGTGCCCGCAAGGTCCGAGCCGGTTCGAGCCTGGTGGCAGGCGCCGGAGCGGCTCTGCCCCGGGGGCCTGACCGGAGCAACGCACCACGTGAACCACTCTGAGACCCTTTTGGGCATCTCACAGCGATGGGCCCCACGAACGGGAATCCGACCAATCCATCGTCGGAACCCTGGGCGGCTAACTTGGCCCGCACCCGCCGGTTCGGTGGCGGCCTCTGAAGAAAGTGGCACCGTGATGAGTTCCCCCGATCCGGCCCGGCTGTTTCTGGAGGCCGAGGCCGGAGAGGCCGTCGCCGTCCGACGAGGCGGTCCCGGTCGTGGGACTGGACCACGACCGCCGCCTCACCTCACCGGCAAGGGCCGAATGCGCCGGAGTCCAGCCGCGGCGTCCGGACCGGCAGGCCCGGCTCCTGGCGGAGACCGGGTGACGATCCGTGGCACACACCGTTCATCTTCCTTCGGATCAAACGGAATCCACCATGCGTATCTGCTTCCTGAAGCCGTTCGGCACACCCGCCTACAACCAGCTGATCCATGACGTGCTCACGCCGTCGCTCCAGAGCGGCACCGAAGTCGAAGTCCGCAACCTCGACATCGTCCCGGAGAACATGGACTACTTCGCGGCTAAGCATCTGGTCGAGGTCGGCATCATGAAGGCCGCGATCCGGGCGGAGAGGGACGGCTTCGACGCGTTCGTCATCGGCTGCTGCTACGACCCGGGTCTGACCCAGTGTCGCGAACTGGTCGACATCCCCGTCGTTGGACCGCTCGAAGCCTCGATCATGAACGCTCGCCCGTTCGGCCACCGCTACGCCGTCGTCACCGGCCATCACAAGGCGGCCACCGAGATAGCCGACCGCGTCCGGATCTACGGCCAGGAACAGAACTGCCTGGCCGTCTCGCACGTCGGCTGGTTCATCGACGACATGATCAAGAGTCCGGCCGCAGTGGCCCAGGACGCTTATGGCACCAGTCTCCGCATCATGCGGGAAGCCGGCGCGGAGACGATAGTCATCGCCTGCACCATCGTCTCCGCCTGCTACGAGATCACGGCGGCGAAGGACGAAAGCCTGCGCGGCATCTCGGTCATCGACCCCAACATCATGGCCGTCAAACAGGCGGAGATGCTCGCCAGCCTCAATGCCGTCGGGCAGTATCGCATCGCCCGCACCGGCTACTACCAGCAAGTGGCGCAGCACAGCACGGAACAGGCCGCAGAGATCCATGCCCTCCTGACCGATGAGTGAGGGGTGGCCCTCCGGGCGGGTGCTCCGGGCCGTCATGAACCATCGGACAGCGCCCGGTTCGTTCTGCCGGGGATCGAGGTGCCGGCCTGGTCCCGGGCAGCATCGTCCGTTCGGTGGCCGCCTTCGCCTGATCCGCCGCCGTCCCTCCATACCCGGATGCGCCGCAGACGCCCGTACCGCCGGCGGGGGGGACCGTCAGCGGTACGCGACGACCGGTCGTCGCGTCCGAGTCGGCCGTCGTGGTCGGCATGACGGATGAGCCATCCGGGCTCGGCCTTGCGGACGCGAGCGCGTATCCGACGTGGTGCGGACCCGGCCCGCGTCCGTGCGGACGGAGGGCTCGTAGGCCGGCACCCGGCGGGATGCGGCACGGATCGCCGAGAGCCGCAGCGGTCCCTCGCCTGTGGGGATCATCGTCGGGTCGGTCCCCACGGCCGGTTCGGAGAGGGCGCCATGAAGTCCCCGCTGACCAGGCCCGGGGCAGCGGGCTCGGCGATCCCCGTCACCGGGCGGCCAACGAGTGGCGCCAACCGGACCACAGGCCGGAGAACCTGCTGTTCGTCGCCGACACGCTCTTCGTCGAGGGACTCGTCCTGTTCGCCGGCCCGCCCATGGCGGTCGGCCCTCCGCGGAACAGCTCAGAATGTTTGGCCGAAACCCTAGCCATCAATCCCGAACGTCGCTAGGTTTCTGAAATGTGAACCAGGTGCTCGTCATGTGTCCCAACGGTCCGGGTGTTCGGTACGGGGAAGCGCGCTCCGCACCGTCCACTCCGACCGCACACGGCAACGACCGTGTGGGGCGGGCGGGCGGCCGGGGTTCCGGTTCCCTGCCATGGCTGCCATGGAACTGAATGGTTCCAATGTCCCAGGGCGCTTCACCCTCCGCGCTCCCGGACAGCGCAGCGGGTGCCGCCATGGCCGCTCCCGTGCCGACCGCATGTCGTCTCCGGGCTTCCCTCCGCCCGGCCCGATCACCTTCGCGAGACCGCCGAGCCGCGCGGTCCCGCCCCGCGACGAGAGGTCACAGAGCCGTGTCTTCTTCCACCACTCCTTCCCCGCCCCCCGTGACCGCATCGGCGCCGGCCGCGTCCTCCTCCGGCGGCGGGGGCCTCGGCGTCCGGCTGGCACTCATCGCGCTCGCCCTGATGTGGCCGACCCAGTTGCTGTCCCTCGCCGGCCTGCTGGGCGGTAACGCCCAGGCCGCCGTCGCCCAGCACTTCCACACCACGGCGATCGGCTGGTTCATCCTGGTCAACGCGCTGACCGCCACGGTCGTCGCCCCGTTCGTCATCAAACTCTCCGACTTCTACGGCAAGCGGAACGTGATGATCGTCATCACCCTGCTCGGCCTCGTCGGGGACATCGTCGCCGCTCTCGCCACCAACTACAGCGTGCTCCTGGTCGGCCGGGGCATCGCGGGCTTCTACGGTCCGATCGGCGCCCTCGCCTACGCGTCCGTCCGCGAGATCTTCCCGCCCAAGCAGGTCGGCACCGCCAGCGGCATGATCGGCGGCGGCATCGCCTTCGTCGCCCTCGGCGGTCCCTTCCTGACCGGCTGGCTGCTGGACGACTTCGGCTTCCGCGGCGTGCTCTGGGCCCTGGCCGGCGCCACGGCCGTCGGGCTGCTGCTGCTGTTCCTCGTGGTGCCCGAGACCCCGCAGCGGGTGGCCCGCACGAAGGTGAACTGGCTCGGCGGCGCCCTCCTCGGCGGCGGCGCGGCTGCCCTCACCTACGGCGTCGGCAAGGGCGGCGAGCAGGGCTGGACCCACTCCACCACCCTCGCCTTCATCATCGGAGGGATCCTCGCCGTGCTGCTGTACGTGGTGAGCGACATCAGGAGCGCGCACCCGCTCTTCAAGCTCGGCATGATGGCCAGGCGTTCCGTGTGGAGCGTTCTGCTGGCTACCGCCCTGGTGTCCGCCGCCGTCTTCGGTACCGGCATCATCGGCCAGCTGCTGGTCCTCTTCCCCAAGATCCCACAGGTCTCCGACGGCCTCGGGATGACCGCCACCCACTACGCGGTCATCGGCATCCCGTCCAGCGTTCTCATCCTTCTGACCGGCTTCGGCACCGGCGTGGCCCTGCGCAGACTCGATGCCCGTCTCCCCCTGGGACTCGGTGCCCTGCTCGCCGCGGCCGGTTTCCTCCTCCAGCGCCAGTGGCACTACAGCGACACCCAGCTGATGCTGCTGGGCACGGTGACCGCCCTGGCACTGGGCATGATCGTCTCGTCGGCGCCCGTCCTCATCATCGAAGCCGTGACACCCGAGGAGCAGGCCACCGCCAACGGACTCCAGGGCATGATCCAGGGCGTGTTCACGGCCGTCATCACCCAGCTCGTCTACGTGACGCTCGCCAAGCACAGCACCGTCCTTCAGGGCACCCGCTTCTATCTCGACGACGGCTACCGCGGAGCCATGCTCCTCGCCGCCGGCCTCGCGGTGCTCGGACTGCTCGCCGTGGCGCTCGTGCCGCGGCTGCGGAAGGCACAGGACGTCGACGAGGGAGCAGCCGTCACCGGCTGAGCGCCCCACCGGACCCCGGGACCGCCGTGCGACCACTGCCCCGCTACGGCGGTCCCGGAATCTTCACCCGTCACACGAAAGGCACGTCCCCTCATGACCCCTCGGAACCCGGTCGACGAAGCGGACCTCACCAGGCGCCTCGGCGCCATGTCCCTCAAGGAGAAGGTGACCCTGCTCACCGGCGGCGACGCCTGGACCCTGACACCGGTCGCCGCCGCCGGCCTCGCTTCCCTCGCCCTGTCCGACGGGCCCGTGGGCCCCCGCGGCACGTCCTTCGGCGGCGACACACCGCCCGCCCTGCTCTTCCCCAGCCCCAGCTCACTGTCCGCGGCCTGGGACGAGGACACGGCGTACGAGGCAGGTCGGCTGATGGGGCTGAAGGCACGGGAGATGGGCATCCACGTCCTGCTCGCCCCGACCGTCAACCTGCACCGCTCACCCCTGGGCGGAAGGCACTTCGAGTGCTACTCGGAGGACCCGCTCCTCACCGCCCGGACGACGGTCGGCTTCGTCAAGGGCGTGCAGTCGACGGGCGTGGCCGCCACCGTCAAGCACTTCGTGGGCAACGACTCGGAGACCGAGCGTATGACGTACGACGCCCGGATCGACGAGAAGACCCTGCGTGAGACGTACCTGGCGCCGTTCGAGGCGGCGGTGCAGGAGGCCGGCGCCTGGGTCGTGATGGCCGCCTACAACTCGGTCAACGGCACGACGATGACCGAGAACGGGGCACTGCTGACCGGGGTGTTGAAGGAGGAGTGGGGCTTCGACGGCGTCGTCGTCTCCGACTGGCAGGCCGTCCGCTCCACCGAGGCCTCCGCCCTGGCCGGGCTCGATCTCGTGATGCCCGGTCCGGACGGCCCCTGGGGCGACGCGCTGATCGCCGCCGTCGAAAAGGGGCAGGTGCCCGAGACGGTGATCGACGACAAGGTGCTGCGGATCCTGCGGCTGGCGGCCCGGACCGGGGCCCTGGACGGGGTCCGCGCACCGGAGGCGGCACCGGTTCCCGAAGGCGTGCACACCCGCATGCGGGATCTGGCGGTCACCGGCTCGGTCCTGCTGCGCAATGACGGACTGCTGCCCCTGAACCCCTCCGGCCTGCGCAAGGTGGCGCTCATCGGCCCCAACGCGGTCCGCTTCGCCGCGCAGGGCGGCGGCAGCGCCCACGTGACACCCGAACGCGTCGTCACGCCGCTCCAAGGACTGCGCCGGGTGCTCGGCGAAGACGTCGAGATCACTGTCCACCAGGGCGTCTTCCCGCACGCCAAGCTCCTGACGCTCGACGGCACGACCGCCACCGACCCGGTCGACGGCGAGCCCGGCGTGCGCCTGGAGTACCGGGCCGCCGACGGCGGTCTGCTGTCCGACGAACACCGGGATCCCGCCAACGTCTGGTTCCCGGTCATTCTCGGAGACGACGTCGACCACCTGGTCGTGCGGACCCGGCTCAGCCTCGACGACTCCGGCACCCACCGGCTGTCGGTCGTCGGCACCGGACACTTCACCCTGCACGTCCCCGGGCAGCCGCCGCAGACGTACGAGCAGCTCCAGGACGGCGACGACATTGCCGCGCTGCTGCTCAACCCCCCGTCACACACCTTCACCTTCCCCGCCGTTCGCGGTGAGACGGAGGTCATGCTGCGGGTCGCTCCACAGCGCAACCTCCCCTACCCCATCACCCTGCTCGGCCTGGGGTACGACACGCCTCGCGGGACCGACGAGGAGGAGCTGGACGCCGCCGTCGCCGCCGCTGCGGAAGCGGACGTCGTGATCCTCATGGTCGGCAGCGACGCCGACACGGAAGCCGAGAACGCCGACCGTACGACGCTCGCCCTCCGCGGCCGCCAGGACGAACTGGTCGAACGGGTCTGCGCCGCCAACCCCCGTACGGCCGTCGTCGTCAACGCGGGCGCCCCCTTCCTCCTCCCGTGGGCCGAACGGCCGGCCGCGCTCCTGTGGTCGTGGTTCCCCGGTCAGGAAGGCGGCGACGCCATCGCCGACATCCTCACCGGCACCGAACCCGGCGGCCGGCTCCCCACCACCTTCCCGGCTGCCGAGGCCGATGTGCCGGTCCTGTCCACCCAGCCCGTCGACGGAGTTCTGGACTACGCGGAGGGCGGCCGGATCGGCTACCGCGGGTATGACGCCGACCGTGCCGCACCGCTCTTCCCCTTCGGCCACGGACTGTCGTACACCACCTGGGAGTACCAGGACTTCGTCCTCACCGGTGACCTGGCCCGAGGACTCACCGTCCGGGTCACCGTCCGCAACGCCGGTGGGCGGGCCGGTCGCGAGGTCGTCCAGGCCTACCTGGAGCCTGCCGACGGCAGCGAGCCACGGCGACTGGTCGGCTTCGCCACTGTCGAGGCGGGCTCGGGCGAGGCCGTCGTAGCCACCCTGAGAGTGTCGGCGCGGACGCTCGCCGCCTGGGCGGACGGCGGCTGGGTTGCGCGTTCCGAAGCGCACTGGCTGAGCGTGGGGCGCTCTTCCGCCGACATACGACTCACCGCCGCCGTCACCAGGGCGTCCTGATCGTGGCCGGCGTCCCGATGGCCCGGTGGAACTCACGCGGTGGATCGCGACGACCCGCCGCCGACCGGTCCCGCTTCTGCGGTCTCACCAACGGGTTCGCGCACCACAGGGGCGTCGTGGACGCCGGTACCGATCCTTCCTGTCGCAAAGGCCGTATCGAGAATCTCGGTGCGGCCCCCGCCGCCACCGTGCCCTCCTGGCCTGACGGACACCCGGCGCCACCCGTGACGACGGAGCCGGGGGCACTGTGTCCGCCTACGGGAAGGCCGCGACGCCCCGGCGTGAACCGAACGAAGCCTCTGTTCGGGTATCTGCCGGTCGGCCGAACCGCAGGACCTGTCCACGCTCCGCCGTCACGAGAGGCAAGGCAAGCACCATGACCGGACAGAGGCCGAACGTCCTCCTGATCATCACGGACGAGTGGCGGGCCCAGGCGTTCGGCCATGCCGGTGACGAGAACGCGCGTACGCCCCACCTGGACCGGCTCGCGTCCGAGAGCCTCAGCCTGGACCAGGCGATCGCCGGGACGCCGATCTGCTGCCCCTCGCGGGCGTCGTTCCTGACCGGCCAGTACCCGCTCACCCACGGCGTCTTCATCAACGACGTCCCCCTGCGACCGGCCACCCGGGCCCTGCCCGAGGTGTTCGCGGCCGCCGGCTACGACACCGCCCACATCGGCAAGTGGCATCTGCACGGCAGTCCCGGCGGACGCTTCGAGCGCAGGGAGAGCTACATCCCGCCGGAAGGGAGGTTCGGTTTCCGGTACTGGAAGTCCGCGGAGTGCACGCACGACTACAACCGTTCCGTCTACTTCGAAGGCGACGACGACACCCGGCGCTACTGGGACGGGTACGACGCCATCGCGCAGACCGCCGACGCCTGCGCCTACCTGCGGCGGCGCACCGACGACGAACCGTTCTTCATGGTGGTGTCCTACGGCCCTCCGCACTTCCCGCTGGACTCCGCACCGGCCCCGTACGCGACCAGGTACCGCGACCGGCCGATCACGCTGCGCGCCAACGTTCCCGACGCGCGGCGCGAGGAGGCCGAGACCGACCTGCGTGGCTACTACGCCCACATCGCCGCCGTCGACGACTGCGTCGGGTTGCTCATGTCGACGCTGGAGGAGACGGGCCAGGACCGGTCCACGATCGTGGTCTTCACCTCGGACCACGGCGACATGCTGTTCTCCCAGGGGCTTGAGCACAAGCTCACCCCCTGGGAGGAGGCCGTACGGGTGCCCCTGCTGATTCGTCACGCAGGTACCCTTCCGCCGGCCCGTAGCCAGGTCCTCTTCAACTCGCCGGACCTGATGCCGACCCTGCTCGGGCTCGCCGGCCTGCCGGTGCCCGCCGGAGTCCAGGGCACCGATGTGCTGGACCGGCGCGCACCTCAGCCGACTTCGGCCTTCCTCGGCGCACCCGTTCCCTTCGCGACGATGCGGCAGTACGGCTTCGGCGAGTACCGAGGAGTCCGCGACGAGCGGTACACGTACGTGCGGACCCGGAACGGGCCGTGGCTGCTCTACGACAACGTGGCCGATCCGTACCAGATGAACAACCTGTGTCACCGCGCCGATGCGCGATCCGAGCGCGACCGTCTCGACGGAGAACTGGACCGGTGGCTGGAGCGACTCGGTGACGAGTTCCTCGCCGGTGAGGAGTATCTGCGCCGTGACGGCCTGGCGCATTACTACGAAGCCACCCAGCGTGTCGGCAGTGCGCAGAGTCCCTGGGGTGACTGGGCCTCGACGATGACGCCGGACGAGGAGCCCGAACCGGATGCCGGCTGGTCCGTGGAGAACACCCTGCTCGGCGAGATCTACGCCGACGGCCAGGGAAGGATCATTCTGGAGGAGGAACTCCCGGACCTGGTCGCCCTTGCGGAATTCGAGCGCTGCTGTCAGGCTCCGCTGTCCCTCCTCAGCGGATTCCTGCCGGATCTCCTCCCACCCGAGCGGATCGCGGCCGTCTCCCGGCGGCTCGCAGCCGTGGTGACGGTCGACGGCCACCCGGCCGTACCAGCCGGGGAGAACCGGGGATGAGCGACGAGGACCGCGGTCCGGGCTGCTGTACGCCGAGGCGCCCGGAACGACCCGGGCGGAGTTCCGGGGTCCTGCCCGGACAACGTGCCCACCGCTCGGATCCCGCCCCCATGCTCCAGTTGCCCGGCGGCGAGTTCCTGATGGGCACCGACGACGCCGAGGGGTTTCCCGGCGACGGTGAGGGACCGGTGCGCCGCGTGCGGGTGGACCCGTTCCGGGTCGACGCCCACGCGGTCAGCAACGACGAGTTCGCACGGTTCGTCGCCGAGACCGGCTACACCACCGAGGCGCAGCGCATCGGCTGGTCCTTCGTCTTCGCGGGGTTCCTCCCGGGACGGCTGCGCCGAGTGTCGCCCCGCCCGCCCGGCGTCCCGTGGTGGTGCGCGGTCGGTGAGGCGACCTGGGACCGTCCGGAGGGCCCGGGCAGCGGACTCGACGGCCGTGGGAACCACCCTGTCGTGCACGTCTCCTGGAACGACGCCGCCGCCTACGCGCACTGGGCGGGCAAGCGGCTGCCGACCGAGGCCGAGTGGGAATACGCCGCCCGCGGAGGTCTGGAGCAGGCCCGCTACCCCTGGGGAGACGAACTCGACGCGGGCGGTTCCTACCGCTGCAACATCTGGCGGGGACAGTTTCCCACCAAGAACACCGCCGCCGACGGCTACCGGGGCACCGCCCCGGTGGACGCCTTCGAGCCCAACGGCCACGGTCTGTACAACGTCGCGGGCAACGTCTGGGAGTGGTGCGCCGACTGGTGGGCAGCCGACCACAGCCGCGGTCCGGCCGTGAACCCGGCCGGGCCTTCCCACGGAGTGGCCAAGGCGCTGCGCGGGGGCTCCTACCTGTGTCACGTGTCCTACTGCAACCGCTACCGGGTAGCCGCACGCACCGCCAACGAGCCCGATGCCTCCAGCGGGAACACCGGATTCCGATGTGCTGCGGACAGCTAGGGGCGCCGACGCGCGGACCGCGAGGGCCGTCGTTCACGGCGCACACCGCGAGCACATCAGCCGACTCGACCAAGCACGACCGATCCACCACCGTAGGAGCGACCCGGCATGAAAGCCATCATGGTCATGTTCGACAGTCTCAACCGTCACATGCTGCCGCCGTACGGCTGTGACTGGACCCACGCCCCCAACTTCGCGCGGCTGGCCGAACGGGCCGTCACCTTCGACAACTCCTACGCGGGCTCCATGCCCTGCATGCCCGCCCGGCGGGAGATCCACACCGGGCGCCACAACTTCCTGCACCGCAGCTGGGGCCCGCTGGAGCCGTTCGACGACTCCATGCCCGAACTCCTCAAACGCGGCGGTGTCCACACCCATCTGGCCAGCGACCACCCGCACTACTGGGAGGACGGCGGGGCGACCTACCACGGCCGCTACAACACCTGGGAGTTCTTCCGCGGTCAGGAAGGCGACGCCTGGAAGGGACAGGTCGCCGCACCACCCATGCCGGAGCACGACCTGAAGACATTCCGGCAGGAGGGCTACCGCCAGGACTGGGTGAACCGGCAGTACATGCAGACCGAGGACCGTCACCCACAGACACGCACTTTCGACGCCGGTGTGGAGTTCATCCGCACCAACCACGACGAGGACCGCTGGTTCCTCCAGATCGAGACCTTCGATCCGCACGAGCCGTTCTTCAGCCACCAGCAGTACAAGGACCTCTACCCGCACGACTACGCCGGTCCGCACTTCGACTGGCCCGACTACCGGCAGGTCGCCGAGACGGACGAGCAGGTGCAGCACGCCCGGTTCGAGTACGCGGCGCTGCTGTCCATGTGCGACAGATCACTCGGTCGTGTGCTGGACCTGATGGACGAACTGGATCTGTGGCGCGACACGCTGCTGATCGTCAACACCGACCACGGTCTGCTCCTCGGCGAGAAGAACTGGTGGGGCAAGTCGGTACAGCCCTGGTACAACGAGCTCGTACACCTCCCGCTCTTCGTCTGGGACCCCAGAACGGGCGGCGCCGGCGAACGCCGTGACTCGCTCGTCCAGACCATCGACCTGGCTCCCACACTGCTGGAGTTCTTCGGCGTGGACCGGCCCGCCGACATGCAGGGTCTGCCCCTTCCGGTCGCCGCCGACGAACCCGTGCGCGAAGCCGGCCTGTTCGGAATCCATGGCGGACACGTCAACGTCACAGACGGCCGGTACGTCTACATGCGCGCACCGGTTTCGGCGGACAACGCACCGCTTTTCGAGCACACGCTGATGCCCACCCACATGCGCGGCCGTTTCACCCCCGACGAACTGGCCGACATCGAACTCGCGGAGCCCTTCTCCTTCACCAAAGGCGTACGCACCGTTCGGGTGGCCGGGCGGACGTTCTTCAACCCCTTCCAGTTCGGCACGCTCCTGTTCGACCTGCGAACCGATCCCGGGCAACGCACCCCCGTGGTCGACGACGTGCAGGAACTGCGGATGGCGAACCTCCTCCTCGACCTGCTGCGCGCGAACGACGCCCCGCCCAGCCAGTACGAGCGGCTCGGACTGCCCACGGAAGGGCCCGCGACCAAGGCCCACCTCCTGGTGCGGGCACAGCGCGACCAGGCCGAGCGGGCCCAGGAGCCCCTTCCCCGGCCGGAGGACTATCCAAGCGGCCGCTTCTCCCTGCGTACTCCGCTCGCCGCACTGGTCTCGGACCCTGCGGCCGTCGAGGTTCTTCGTACTCACGCACCGACCCTGGTCGACACGGAACTGCTCCAGATGATCGGGACCACGTCACTGATATCCCTCGCCGCCATGTCAGGCGCTTCGTTCCCCAAGGACACTCTCCGTGCCCTCGCCGAGGAACTGTCGGTGCTCTGATCACGTCAGCGGCGGGACACCTCGACGAACACGGCCTCGGCCTCGACGGTGCGCACCTCCTCGTGGCTGATCCACCCGCGCACAGTCACCTTCCGCCCGGAGTGCGCCGCGATCTCGGAACGCAGCCGGAGCGGCCGTTGCAGCGGGGTGCGCGCGAGGTAGCGGAGCGTCAGCGTGCCGGTGACGCAGAGCAGCCCCGTGGACTGCACGACGATGCCGAGCATGTTGTCCATCAGCAGCGCGCTCACTCCGCCGTGCACCGAGTCCGTGGGGCCCTCGCGGAGGGCGTCGAGCACGACGGTGGCCTCCGCCGTGCCGCGCGAGAAGCTGACCTCCAGCGGGACGTACACCGGGTTGTAACGGTCGAGCACGACCCGCTCCACCCCGACCGTCTCCGCCACCGGCAGCGGCACGCACCGCTCCCCGGCCCGCTTCTCCAGCGTGCGGGTCAGGGACGACAGGGCCTCGGTGACCCGCTCCATCTCCTCGGCGGCCACCTCCGTCACGGCCACGGCGCGGACGAGTGACCGCGTGGCCTCGACCAGCCGCTCCCGCTCTCGCTGCCCCACCCGGTTCCCTCCTCGACGCTACGACGTCTGTCCGCCGTCCACCACGAAGTCCTGGCCCGTGCAGTAACGAGCGGCGTCACTGGCGAGGAAGGCCACCATCGCGGCCACCTCGGAGGGCGTGCCGACGCGGGGAATCGGCTGTCCCGCGACCGCTCCGCCGCCCGCCCTGGTCTCCTCGGAGATCATCGCGGTGTCGATCGCGCCGGGGCAGACGCAGTTGACCCGGATGCCGAGCGCGCCCAGTTCGCCGGCCGCGGATCTGGTCGCCCCACGCAGCGCCCACTTGGAGGCGGAGTAGGCGAGGCCGCCCGGGTAGCCGACCAGACCCGCGGTGGAGGCGATGTTGACGATGGAGCCGCCTCGCCCGCGCATCAGGGGGATGACCGCCCGCATACCGAGCACGGCGCCGACCAGGTTGACCCGGAGCGTGGCCGTCAGGCTCTCCTCGGTCAGTTCGGCGAGGGGCTCCCGGATGCTGATGCCGGCGTTGTTGACGAGCACGTCGACGCGGCCGAACCGCTCGCCGGCCCGGTTCATCGCCTCGCTCCAGGCGTCGGCGCTGCCCGCGTCGAGCGGGCAGACCAGGGTCTCGCCGCCGATCTCCGAGGCCACGGCACGGGGGCCGCGCTCGTCGAGATCGGTGAGGACGACCCGGGCGCCGAGCCCGGCCAGGGTCCGAGCGTGCTCCGCGCCCTGCCCCTGCCCGGCTCCGGTCACGAAAGCGACCTTGTCCCGCAGGTCGATGAAAGGTCCGGCCATCACGCGGCTCCTCCCGGCCGTTCCGGAACTGAAACAAGCGACTGTTTGGTTAGCTGACATTACGGCTCGGCGGCCCGTTTCCGGAAGACAGGGTTTGACCAAGCGTTTGATAGGTACGCTTACGGCGTTCACGCCGGACCGGATGAGGAAGGCTGCCGTGACCCGTTCCGTCAACCATGTGGGAATCACCGTCGGTGATCTGGAGCGCTCGCTGGACTTCTACGCGCGGGTGCTCGGAGGCACCACGGTCGGTGTCTGGGAGCGCAGCGGTCCGAGGATCGACGCGGTGACCGGGTACCGGGGCGTCGTGGTCCGCCAGGCCTTCGTCCGTCTCCCGCTCGGGGTGGCGCTCGTCGAACTCCTCCAGTACGTCGGCGGGTCGACGGTGGTGACCGACCCGGACCACGGCCGGGCCGGTTCTGTGCACCTGGCTGTGGACGTGGAGGGGCTCGACGAGGTCCTGGAACGGATGCGTACGGAGGGAGTCCCGATCCTCTCGGAGCCGATCACCGCGGGGGAGGGTCCGCTGGAGGGGCGGCGTGTGGTCTATGTGCTCGACCCCGACCGCGTCCGGGTCGAACTCGTGGAGGTTCCGGATCCGTCGGCCCCTCGTCCCTGAGGTCGTCGACCCCGGCGACCGGGACTCCCGTAGCCCCCGGTCGTCCCGGCTCCGTCTCAGGCCTCGTTCGTCCCCACGCCGTCGAGCCGGGCGATTTCCTCGGCACCGAGGTCGAGCCGCACCGCCGCGGCGGAGTCCCGGACCGACTCCGGCCGACTCGCCCCCGGGATCGGGATGACCGTCGGCGACCTGTGCAACTGCCAGGCGAGCACGACCTGGTAGGGGCTGACGCCGCGTTCCCGCGCGACCTCCTCGAAGGGGGCGTACGGCGCGCCGAGTTCCTTGGCCTGACGCATCCCTCCGAACGGGGCGTAGGCGAGGAAGGCCAGCCCCAGTTCCTCGCAGAGCGCCAGCTCGGGTTCGCTGGAGCGGAAGGCGGGCGAGAACTGGTTCTCCACCGCCACCAGGGTGTCACCGAGGATGCCGTGGGCCAGCCGGATCTGTTCAGGGTCCGCGTTGGAGATCCCGGCCCGTCGGATCAGCCCGGCTTCGTGGAGGTCGCGCAGCGCGCCCATGCTCTCGGCGTAGGGCACCTTGGGGTCGGGCCGGTGGTGGAAGTACAGCGGCAGTTCCTCCAGGCCCAGCCGGCGCAGGGAGTCCTCGCAGGCGCGGCGCAGGTGTTCGGGCCGGCCGTCGGTGTCCCAGGTCTGGTCGCCGGGCCTGAGGTGACCGCCCTTGGTGGAGACGATCACGTTCTCGGCAGGTCCTGGAGCGTACGCGAGGGCCTTGGCCAGCATCGACTCGTTCGCTCCGTATCCGGCGCCCGGACCGTACACGTCGGCGGTGTCGAAGAACGTCACCCCGGCATCCACCGCCGCGTGCACGGTGCGGATCGCACGGGCCTCGTCGTAGCCGGGAACCTGGGTGAGGGTCATCGCGCCCATTCCCACCGGGAAGACCGTCAGGTCACCGAGACGGCGGGAAGGCTGTGCGCTTCGGGTGACTGCGCTCACTTGCCCACCGCCGTCCAGCCGCCGTCGACGGGCATGCACACGCCGGTCGAGAAGGTGGCGTCCAGGAGCAGGAACTCGATGGCGGCCGCCATCTCGTCCGGGGTGCACAGCCGGCCGAGCGGGGTGCGGGCCTCGGTGGCCGCGATGTCGTAGCCCTGGTCGATCATCTCCTGGACCATCGGTGTCAGCGTGTGGCCCGGCGCGACGCCGTTCACGCGAATCCCCTGCGGGGCCCACTCGACAGCGAGGTTCTGGGTGAGCTGGCGGATCGCCGCCTTGGCAACCCCGTAGTCGGCCTGGTTGGCCCAGCCGCCGTAGGCGGTCGTGGACGAGACGGTCACGACGGAGCCGCCGGGCGAGGTGCCGCCGGACGCTCGCTCCAGGCACCGCACCAACGACCTGGCCGCCACCAGGGTCCCGGTCACATGGACGTCGTACACGCGCCGGAAGGCGGCCAGGTCGAGGTCGAGCGCCGGCGCGAACTCCCCGCGGATGCCATGGCTGGTCACCAGCAGGCCCGGCACCGTGCCGGCCTGCTCCGTGGCGTCGTCGAGGGCTTCGCTCACCGCCTTCTCGTCCGTCACGTCCACGAGGTACTCCCGCAGCGCGGCGTCCCCGGGTGGTCCGGGCCGGGCGGCGATGGGCCGTGTGTCGAGGACGGTGACGTCGATCCCCCTGCCGAGCAGTCGGCCGACCACGGCCAGGCCGATCCCGCTGCTCCCTCCCGTCACCACCGCGTGTCCCGTGCTGTCGGCCATCGCTTCACCCATTCCCGGTTCCCGAGGAGTTGTCGGTCCGATCAACGTAACCTAACAATTGCTTGCTGGGTAACCCTGTCGCCCGAAGCAAGCAAGCGTTAGGTTTGTGCGCTGTGTCGTTCGGCTCTGCACGCGTGAGAGGAAGTGCCGATGGGTGACAAGTCGATGTCCCTGGAAGACTTCGCCGGGACCATCGAATCGGGCATGACGATCGGTATCGGCGGGTGGGGGGCACGGCGAAAACCCATGGCGCTCGTCCGGCAGATCCTGCGTACCGACGTACGGGACCTTACCGTCGTCGCTTTCGGCGGCCCGGACGTCGGTCTGCTGTGTGCGGCGGGCAGGGTCCGCAAGCTGGTCTACGGGTTCGTCTCGCTGGACAGCATCGCGCTCGACCCGCACTTCCGCGCCGTGCGCGAGCGGGGTGGTGTGGAGACGGCCGAGTACGACGAGGGCATGTTCGTGACCGGGCTGCGCGCCGCCGCGGCCCGGCTGTCGTTCCTACCCACCCGGGCGGGTCTCGGCTCTGACGTCCTCACGATGAACCCCGACCTGGTGACCATCGCCTCGCCGTACGACGCGGAGGAGTACGTCGCGATGAAGGCGCTGCGTCTGGACGTCGCCCTGGTGCACGTCAACCGTGCCGACGCCGCCGGCAACGCCCAGTACCTGGGACCGGACCCCTACTTCGACGACCTCTACGCGATGGCCGCCGACCGCTGCTATGTCAGCACCGAGCAGATCGTCCCGTCCGGGGAGCTGCTGGCCGACGGGGCACCCGCGCAGTCGCTGCTGATCAGCCGCCTCTTCGTCGACGGGGTCGTTGAGACACCCCGTGGCGCGCACTTCACCTCGTGCGAGCCCGACTACGCGCGGGACGAGGTGTTCCAGGCGCACTACGCGTCGGCGGCGCGAGACGCGGACTCCTGGGAGCTGTTCCGCAAGCAGTTCCTCGACGGCGACGAGCCGGGCTACCACCGGGCCGTGGCGGAGTTCCACGCGAACCGCGGCGAGCGGGAGGAGAACCGATGACCGAGGAGATCACCCGGGCCGAGGTGTGCGCCGTGGCATGCGCCGACGTGTGGCGCGGCGCCGGTGAGGTGCTCGCCCACGCGGTCGGCGTGCTGCCGGCGGTCGGGGCGCGACTGGCTCGTCTGACGACCAGCCCGGACCTTGTCCTCAGCGACGGGGAGGCGTTCTTCATGAGCGAGCCCCCACCGCTCGGCCGTACCGCCGCGGACGGCGGCGTGGTGGAGAGCTGGGTGCCCTACCGGCGGGTATTCGACATCGTCGCGAGCGGCCGGCGCCAGAGCATGATGGGCGCGAGCCAGATCGACCGGTACGGCAACCAGAACATCTCGCTCATCGGAGACTGGAAGCGCCCCGCCCGCCAGTTGATCGGGGTGCGCGGCGCGCCGGGCAATACCGTCAACCACCGCACCGACTACTGGGTGGCCCGGCACTCCCCGAAGGTCTTCGTGGAGAAGGTCGACCTGGTCTGCGGCGTGGGCAACGACCGCGCGCGGGCCGCCGGGGGCCTGCGTTTCCATCACCTGGGCGTGGTCGTCACCGATTTGGCCGTCCTCCACTACGGGGACGATGGGCTGCTGCGGGTGCGCTCGCTGCACCCGGGGGTCACCGAGGAGCAGGTGCGGCGCGCCACCGGGTTCGAGATGGACACGAGTGGCGCCACTACGACCCGGCTGCCGGACGAGACCGAACTGCGACTCATCCGCGAGGTCATCGACCCCCGACGGCTGCGCGAGCGCGAGGTACCCGTCACTCCGTGACGAGCCCCCCGTGCAGCACCCGGAGATACTGTTCCGCCACCGCCTCCGCGCGGAACTTGCCGCGCGGGCGGTACCACCGCACGGTGCACCAGACCGTGTCCCGGATGAACCGGTAGGTCAGGTTGACGTCGACGTCGGCGCGGAAGACGCCGGACTTCTGCCCGGCCGTGAGTGCCCGCAACCAGATCTTCTCGATCTTCTTGCCCAGCTGGTCGACGTACTCGAAACCGGGCTGTCCGCTCAGCGCGTCCGCCTCGTTCTGGTACAGGGCGACGGCCTCGGGCGTCTCGTGGATGGTGGCGAAGGAGTGGGTGATCAGCCGGTCGAGCGCTTCCTTGGGATCCCCGGCGCCCTTCTCGATCTCCGTGAAGTGCTCCAGGAGCCGCCCGAGGAAGTCCCGGAGGATCTCGTCGAGCATCTCCTCCTTGGAACTGAAGTGGTGGTAGAGACTCCCGGACAGGATTCCCGCCTCGTCGGCGATGTCCCGCACGGTGGTCTGGGTGAACCCGCGGTTCGCGAACATGCCCGCCGCGATCTGCAGCAGCTCCGTGCGCCGCACCGAACTGCCGCCCCGGGTGCCGCCGTTCCTGGCCGCGGCCCGGGCGGGGACCGCCGTCCGCGCGGGGCGTCGTGCCGCCATGTCGTTCGTCCCTTCCACCGGGGCACCGCCTCCGACCACCAAGCTTTTGATCGAATCGTGCCACACATCCGTGCCGCCACGGTCCCGCTGACCGGGAGGGCGACTTGCGGGTCACCGGCCCGCGTCCTGCACTGCCCAGCATATCCGCCCGATAGCTACCAAGCGTTTGGTTGTTTGGAGGAGTCACGTGACAGAGGCGCCGATGCCCTCGACGATTCCCCGGCTGCTCGCCCGCGCGGCGGAGCGGTACGGGGATCACCCGGCCGTCGTCGACGGCGAGACCCGCGTCGGTTACCGGCAGCTGACCGAACTGGCCCTGCAGGCCGCACGGGCCTGCACCGCCGTGGGAGTGCGGCCCGGCGACCGGGTCGCGGTCTGGGCGCCCAACCGGCTGGAGTTCATCCTGGCGCTGCTCGGCGCGCAGTGTGCGGGTGCCTCCGTGGTACCCATGAACACCCGGTACCGGGGCCAGGAGGCCGCCGTCGTCCTGCGGCGCTCCCGGGCCACGGTGCTCGTCCTCGCGGGCGGCTTCCTCGGCCACGACTACGCGGCGATGCTGCGGTCCGCGGTGGCGCGGGACGCGAAGCCCGGCGAGACCGGACCCACGCCCGGACTGCCCTGGCTGCGCACCGTCGTCGACATCGACGCCGCCCGGTCCGCGGACGGCCTGCTGTCCTGGGCCGACTTCACCGCCCGCGCGGACGAGGTCCCCGAGGCGGAGGGCGCGCGTATCGCGGACGCCGTCGGCCCCGACGACATCTGCGACATCATGTTCACCTCGGGCACCACAGGCCTGCCGAAAGGCGTGATGAGCGCGCACCGGCAGACCGTCGGCGCGGCCCTGGTGTGGGCCGAGGGCGCCGAGCTCAGCCCCGCCGACCGCTACGGGATCGTCAACCCCTTCTTCCACGGCTTCGGTTACAAGGCCGGGGTGATCGCCGCGCTCTCGGCCGGTGCCACGATCCATCCGGTGGCCACGTTCGACGCCGGCCGACTTCTGGAACTGATCCAGTCGGCGCGGATCTCGGTACTGCCCGGAGCGCCTACCATCTTCGTCTCCCTGCTGGACCACCCCCGGCTGGCGGAGTACGACCTCTCCACCCTGCGGTTCGCGACCGCAGGCGCCGCCACCGTCCCCGAGTCGCTGTTCCGGCGGATGCGGGAGGAACTGGGCTTCGACACGGTGGCACAGGCGTACGGCCTCACCGAGTGCACCGTGGCCACCCGCTCCCGGCCCGGCGAGGACCCCGCCCATGTGGAGCAGACCACCGGGCCCGCGGTGCCGGGCATCGCGATCCGCGTGGTGGACGCGGACGGCAAGGACGTGCCGACCGGCCACGACGGCGAGGTCCTGCTGCGCGGCGACAACGTGATGCTCGGCTACTTCGAGGACCAGGAGGCGACCCGCGCCGCCTTCGACGGCGACGGCTGGTTCCGCACCGGGGACGTCGGCCGGCTCGACGAGCACGGCTGCCTGAAGATCACCGACCGGCTCAAGGACATGATCATCGTCGGCGGTTTCAACGTGTACCCCGCGGAGGTGGAGAACGTCCTTGCCGGTCATCCGCACGTGGCCGAGTCCGCGGTGGTCGGCATGCCGGACGCCCGGCTCGGCTCGGTGCCCTGCGCCTACGTCGTCCCGCGCCGCGGGACCGAGCCCACCGCGCAGGACGTCATCGCGTACTGCGCGGAGCGGCTGGCCAACTTCAAGGTGCCCCGCAGGGTGGTCGTCCTGGGGGAGCTGCCGAGGAACGCCAGTGGCAAGATCCTCAAAACGGGGCTGCGCCGACAGCTCGGCTGAGCCGACCGGACCGCCTCGGTGGCCCGGTCGGCGGCTCCCCGGCAATAGGGGTCAGCCGAGCAGCTCGATGACCATGGCCATGCCCTGACCGCCGGCCACGCACATGGTCTCCAGGCCGAACCGTCCGCCGCGTTCCTGGAGGGCGTGGATCAGTGTCGTGGTGATCCGCGCCCCCGTCATGCCGAACGGGTGGCCGAGCGCGATCGCGCCGCCGTTGACGTTGACCCGTTCCGGGTCCGCCCCCAGCTGACGCACGGAGGGGATCACCTGGGCCGCGAACGCCTCGTTGAACTCGAAAAGATCGATGTCGCGCACCGTGAGCCCGGCCCGCGCCAGCGCCTGACGGGAGGCCTCCACCGGGCCCAGCCCCATGATCTCCGGGCTGAGTGCCGACACCCCCGTGGACACGATCCGGGCCAGCGGCGTCACGTCCAGCTCGGCCGCACGCCGGTCACTCATGACGACCAGTGCCGCCGCCCCGTCGTTGAGGGGGCAGCAGTTGGCGGCGGTCACCGTGCCGTCGGGCCGGAACACCGGCTGGAGGGCGGACACCTTCTCCAGGGTCACCCCTTTGCGTGGTCCGTCGTCGGTGGCGACCACGGTGCCGTCGGGCAGGGTGACCGGGGTGATGTCCCGCTTCCAGAAGCCGCGCGCGTCCGCCTCCTCGGCCAGCCGCTGGCTGCGCACCGCGAACTCGTCCTGCTCACGCCGGGACACCCCGTGCAGCCGGGCCACGTTCTCGGCCGTGTCGCCCATGCCGACGTAGGCGTCCGGCAGTTCGCCCAGCGCACGCGGGTCCACCCAGTCGCCGGCCCCGCCGGCCGCCCTGAGGGCCGTACGCTCGGCGGCCCCCTCGTACACGGGGTTGCGGGTGTCCGGCATTCCGTCCGCCTTGCCCCTGCCGAACCGGGAGACCATCTCCACCCCCGCAGACACGAAGGCGTCGCCCTCGCCCGTCCTGATCGCGTGGAAGGCCATGCGGGTGGTCTGGAGCGAGGAGGAGCAGTAGCGCTGGACGGTGGTGCCGGGCAGGGTGTCCAGTCCGAGCCGCAGAGCGGTCATGCGGGCCAGGTTGTAGCCCTGTTCGCCGGCCGGCTGGGCACAGCCGAGCATGAGGTCGGCCAGTTCCGCCGGGTCCAGCGCGGGCACCTCGGCCAGCGCCGACCGGACGATCTGCGCGGCGATGTCGTCCGGGCGCAGATCCTTGAGCGACCCCTTGGTCGCGCGCCCGATGGGGGAGCGGACAGCGGAGACGATGACTGCTTCGGGCATGGGGAGACTCCCTTTGGTCGTCGGGGTTCATCGCCCGCGGGACTTCGCGGTGAGTGCACCGGTGTTGGGCGAATGTTGGAGGAAGGCCGGCCACTCGCCACCCCCGTCCACGTTCAGGACGGCTCCGGTGATGTGCGCGGAGAGCGGGGAGGCGAGCATGAGGCAGGCCGCCCCGATGTCGCCGGGCCGGGCGAAGACCCCGCGCGGGATCGTCGCGGCGACCCGCGCGGTCTGCTCGGCGTCGCCGTAGTGGTCCGTGGACCCTGGGGTTGCCACCAGTCCACAGCTGACGGCGTTCACCCGCACACGGGGCGCCCACTCGACGGCGAGCGTCGTGGTCAGGGACTCCAGCGCGGCCTTCGCCGCGCCGTAGACGGCCGAGCCGGGGCTGGGCCGCCGGGCGCTGATGGAGGTGATGTTCAGGACGACACCGCCGTCGTCCTGCGCGTCCATCACCGGGAAGACGGCACGGCTGACGTACACCGGTGCCAGGAAGTTGAGGTCGGTGACCCTGCGGTGGAAGCGAGGGGAGGCGGATGCGAAGTCGGCGAACGGGGCGCCGCCCGCGTTGTTGACCGCGACGTCGATCCGGCCCCGCCGGGCGGTGATCTCCTCGATCCACCGGTCGACCTGGTCGGGATCGCGCACATCGACCTGGCTGAAGCGGGGTTGCCCGGGGGCGGCGCCGGGCGCGGGCGCAGTGCTGCGCCCGCAGATCTCGACCTCGGCGCCCGCGCGCAGAAACACCTCGGCGATGCCCTCGCCGACACCCCTGGCACCTCCGGTGACCAGGACGACCTTCCCTGCCATGTCCAACTGGAGCTGCATGTCCGACACCCTAGCCGGGGAAACCAATCAAACGCTAGGTCGGTGGCATATGGCTACCAAGCACTTGCTTGGCTATCCTCGGATCCGGCCGCGTGCCCGTACCGCACCGAGGAGTCACCGTGGAAACCGCACACCGGCAACGAAGCATGCACCTCGCCGTGTTCGCCCAGGGGCTCGGCGCGGCCCACTCCGTCTGGAGGTCGCCGCGCACCGCGCCCGACCGGCTGCACACCCTGCGGCACTGGGCGGACATCGCGCGCATCGCCGAGGAGGGCAGGCTCGATGCCGTCTTCATCGCCGACGCCCTCGTCCTGCCCGACTCGATCGGCGCCGACGTCGGCGAACGGCCGGACCCCGTGTCCGTACTGTCCGCTCTGTCGGCCGTCACCTCGCGTATCGGGCTGATCGGCACCAGCTCCACCACCTACAACGACCCGTTCACCGTCGCCCGCCAGTTCGCCACCCTCGACCACCTCAGCGAGGGCCGGGCCGGCTGGAACATCGTCACCACCGCCATCGCGGGCGCCTCCGGGAACTACGGCTCCGCCGAACTCCCCGAGCACGAGGCCCGCTACGCGCGCGGCGAGGAGTTCGTCGAGGTCGTCCTGAAGCTGTGGGACAGCTGGGAACCCGGCGCGATCGTCGCCGACCGGGCCGCCGGCGTCTACGCCGACCGCGACCGCATCCACGAGATCGGGCACCGGGGTGGCCACTTCCAAGTGCGTGGCCCGCTCACCGTCCCGCGCCCGCCCCAAGGCCGACCACTGCTCGCCCAGGCCGGTTCCTCCGCGACCGGCCTCGACCTCGCCGCGCGCTTCGCGGACATGGTCTTCACCACCCAGTACGACCCCCAGGCCGCGCAGGCGCTGGTGCGCAACGTGCGGGCACTTGCCGAGGTCAAGGGGCGTTCGCCGTTCGACGTCAAGATCCTTCCGGGCCTGACCCCTGTCATCGGGCGCACCGAGTCCGAGGCGCGGGAACTCGCCGACGAACTCGGCTCGCTGATCAGCCCCGAGGCGACCCTGGCCTTCATGCGCCAGGCCTTCGGCGGGATCGACCTCGGCCGGTACGACCTGGACGAGCCGTTCCCCGACCTGCGGGACGAACTGCCCGCGCACGCAGGCAAGTCGCGCCCCGCGCTGTTGATCGGCACCGCGCTGGAGGAGAAGCTGACCATCCGCCAGATGATCGAGCGTGTCGGCCTCAGTATCGGCCACCGCTGTCTGGTCGGCACCCCCGACCAGGTCGCCGACGACATGGCCCACTGGTTCGAGACGCACGCGGCCGACGGGTTCAACATCATCCCGGCCGACCTTCCCCACGGCCTGCGGGACTTCGTCGAGCAGGTCGTGCCGAGGCTCCAGGACCGCGGTCTGTTCCGCAAGGAGTACACCGGCACCACCCTGCGCGAACACCTCAGCGGCTGAGACGGGCAGTCCGCGAGGGAGCGTGCCGCCCGACGAGCCACCCCGCCGAACGATGAAAGAAGCATGGAACATGAGCCTCGCAGGATCCCAGTCCTTCGATTCCCAGAGCTTCCGCACCGTACTGGCGCACTACCCCACGGGCGTGGCGGTGGTGACAGCCCTCGCCCCGGACGGCGAACCCGTCGGCATGGTCGTCGGCTCCTTCACCTCGGTCTCCCTCGACCCGCCGCTGGTCGCCTTCCTGCCCGACAGGAAGTCCGGCTCCTACGCCCGCCTGTCCTCGGCCACCGCCTTCTGTGTGAACGTCCTGGCGGCCGACCAGGAGGACCTCTGCCGCCGGTTCGCCTCGAAGAACGGCCGGAAGTTCGAAGGCGTCGAGTGGAAGGCCGCACCGTCCGGGGCGCCGGTTCTCTCCGGGGCCGTGGCCTGGATCGACTGCGCCCGTGACCAGGTCTTCGACGCCGGTGACCACTACATCGTGCTCGGGCGGGTGACCGGCCTCGGGGTGCAGAACCCCATCTCGCCGCTGCTGTTCTTTCAGGGCGGCTACGGAGCTTTCAGCGCCCGCAGTCTCGTCGCGCCCTACGAGAACGACCTCGCCGCCCAGATCCGGCTCGCCGACCTCGCCCGTGAGCACATGAGCACCCTCGCCGACGAGTTCGGCCTGGAGTGCTACGCCCAGTCCGTGGCCGGGGACGAGATCGTCGTCGTCGCGGCGGCCGGGCCCCCGCACACCGCGGTGCGTACACACGTCGGCCGGCGGCTCCCGCTGATGCCGCCGTACGGGACGCTGTTCGTGGCCGGAGAGGGGGAGCGGGCCGCCCAGGCGTGGATCTCCCGGTTGCCCCGGCCGGTGTCTGAGGAGGACCTCGCGGCCTGCCGGAACATGCTGGAACAGGTGCGCAGGCGCCGGTGGTCCTTGGGACTCGTCTCGCCCCGGCACCCGGAGGTCTGGCACGAGGTCGAGGGGTTCAGCCGGGCGGCCCGGACGCCCGAACTGGACCTGAGAGTAGGCCAGTTGCTGGACGAAGTGCTGGACCAGTACGAACCCGCCGAACTGGACCCCGACGCCCTGCACGACGTCCGGGTCGTCGCGGCCCCGGTGCACGGCCCGGACGGCACCGTGGTTCAGGTCCTCGTCCTGTTCGGGATGGAGCCCGGCGCGAGCGCCCGGCAGGTCGCCCGCTGGCGCGACCGGCTGATCGAGGAGGCGGACGCGGTGACGGCGGCGATCGGCGGACGACGGCCGTCCACCGTGTCGTGAGAAGGGCGTCCGCGGCGCTCCCGGTCTGCGGGACCCGTACTCGCGCCGGGGTGTGCGCGGCCCGGACACTCGCGCGAGCCGCGGCAAGAGCGTGCACCGGCGTGCCGCCCGGCTCACCGCATCCAGGCGCGAGGCGCCGTCGGGAGGGAACACCATGACATCCGAGATATCAGGGACGGCCGAAACCGCGTCGGCGCCCGAACGCCGGTCCGAGGACGGTGCCTCGCAGCAGGCCAGGGCCGCACTGCGCGCGCTGGCCGAACGCTACGCCGTGGCGCTGGACCTCGGCGACCGCGAGGGCTACCTCGCCGTGTTCACCGAGGACGCCGTCGTGGCCGTGCACGGTCCGGACGGCTCCCCGACCCAGGAAAGGCGGGGCGCCGCCGAGATCGTGAAGGAGTTCGACGACCTCGCCGGCTTCGACCGGGTCTTCCACCTGGTCGGCGGGCACGTCGCCGACATCGCCGAGGACAACGGGACGGCCACCGCCGTCGTCTCGGCCGAGGCCCACCACTACAGCCCGTCCGTCGACGGCGACGCCACCGACCTGTACTGCCCGGTGCGTTATCACGACACGTGCGTACGCACCGGCCGGGGCTGGCGGATCTCCCGGCGGGAGGTCTTCCCCCTCTGGTACGAGGCACGCACCGTCACCGCTCCCCGCCGGTGACCCCGGCTTCGCCCCGACCCCGCCCACTCGCCGACCCACCCAGCCACCCGCACGACCGAGGAGACCGGACATGACCGACGAGGCGACGACAGCCGACTGGGACGAGGAGTGCGACGTCCTGGTGGTGGGCTCGGGAGGCGGCGGGCTCACCGGCGCCTACACCGCGGCCGCCCTGGGACTCGACACCCTGGTGGTCGAGAAGACCGGGTACTACGGCGGCACCACCGCCTACGCGGGCGCCTGCCTGTGGCTGCCCGGCAACCCCGCCCAGGCACGGGCCGGCCTGGAGGACTCGGCGGAACTGGGCCGCACCTACTTCCGCGCCGTCGTCGGCGACAGCGCCCCCGCCGAACTCCAGGATGCCTACATCGACAACGCCGGCCCCATGGTCGCCTTCCTGGAGGAGAACCCGGAGATCCGGTTCGAGCACCGGCCGTTCCCCGACTACTACGACGCCCCCGGCCGCTTCCCGCTAGGCCGGGGCGTGTTCCCCGTGGAATACCCCGCGGCCGGGCCCGGCGACGAACTGCTCGGCGCGGTGCGGCCCACCGCCTGGGAGGAACGCCTCGGCGTCAGCGGCCCGGAGGGCCCCTTCACCGACGGCCGGGCGCTGATCGCCGCGCTGCTGTCGGCCCTGCGCGCGACCGGCCGCGCCCGCTGCCGCCTCGGCTCCGCCCTCACCGACCTCGTGACCGGCCCGGACGGCGCCGTACTCGGCGCCCGTGTGACGGCCGACGACGGCCGGGAGCGGCGCGTCCGTGCCCGCCGCGGCGTGCTGCTCGCGGCCGGCGGCTTCGAGGCCAGCCACCGGCTGCGCCGTGAGTGGCAGCACCTCCCCGGTGCCGACTGGACCATGGGCGCCCCCGGCGGCAACACCGGCGACGCCATCCTGGCCGGTCAGGCGGCCGGCGCGGACACCGCCCTGCTGGCCGAGTCCTGGTGGTGTCCGTCCGTCCTCTTCCCGGACGGCTCCGCCAACTTCGCGCTCGGCTTCCGGGGCGGTGTCTTCGTCGGCGCCGACGGCCGCCGCTTCGCCAACGAGAGCCTGCCGTACGACCGGATGGGCCGGGCCATGCTGGCGGCCGGCCATGGCGACCACCCCGACCGCCCGGTGTGGTGGGTCTTCGACGGGCGCTGGGGGGACGAGGTGCCCGGCATCGTCGTGGTCCCGGCCGACCGCAAGTCCTTTACCGAGGCGGGACTGTGGCACACCGCCGACACCCTGGACGGCCTCGCCGCCACCGTCGGCATCGACCCCGTCGGGCTGACGGAGACCGTCCGGACCTTCAACGGCTACGCGGCCGAAGGCGTGGACGCGGACTTCCACCGCGGCGAAGACCCCTACGACGCCTTCTTCGCCGACGGCGAGGGACCCAACTCCGCCCTGGTATCGGTCGCACAGGGCCCGTTCCACGCCGTGCGGCTGGTCCTCGGCGACCTCGGTACCAAGGGCGGCCTGCGCACCGACATCGACGCCCGCGTCCTGCGCGCGGACGGCACGTCGATCCCAGGTCTGTACGCAACCGGGAACACCATCGCCTCGGCCGCAGGTGCGTTCTACCCCGGTCCCGGCGCCCCGATCGGGTCGGCGATGGTGTTCGGTCACCTCGCGGCCCGCGACATGGCGGGCCGAGCCGGGTGATGCCGCGGGGTGCGGCCGGTCAGACCGCCGCGCAGGTGAAGTGATGATCTCCGGGCGCCGCCTCCGACACATGTCCGTCGGGCAGGGTCACGGTGGCCGTGGTGTCCGGCGGAACCGTCAGGTCCAGCCGGAAGCGGCCATCCTCGATCAGCCACTTCACCGCGATGCGCCCTCGTACGGAGTCGAACTCGGCCTCGGCGGAGGTGAGTCCGCCGCCAGGGCGGGGACGGACGTAGAAGTGCTGGTAACCGGGCGCGTCCTCGCGGGGGCTGATACCGGCGACGTAGCGGTGCAGGAAGGAGATCACCGCACCCTTGCTGTAGTGGTTGAGCGAGGTGGTGACGGACCCGTCCGGCGACGTGCCCTCCCAGTTCTCCCAGATCGTCGTGGCCCCGTTCCTGATCATGCCGAGCCAGGACGGGGTCGTGTCCTGGAGCAGCACCTCGTAGGCGACGTCGAGGTGGCCGGTGTCGGCCAGTACGGGAAGGAGATAGGGAGTGGCGAGGAAGCCGGTACCGAGGTGGTTGTCCGCCTTACGGATCAGCTCGACCAGGCGGGCGGCCGTCGGGGCCCGCAGCTCCTCCGGGACGAGACCGAAGGCGAGCGCGCGGACGTACGTGGCCTGGGTGTCGCGGGTGAGGCTGCCATCGGGGCGGATGAACTCGGCGCGCCAGGCATCGAGCACGCGCTGCGCGTAGGTGCTGTGGCGGACGGCGTCCTCCTGTTCGCCGAGAACCTCGGCGGCACGCGCCAGCAGCAGCGACGAGTGATAGAGGTAGGCCGTGGCGACGATGCCCTGGTCCTGGAAGTAGAAGGGGAGTTCGTCGTTGCCCTGGACGGGCTCCAGCCACTCGCCCCAGTGGAATCCGCTGTCCCACAGATACTGCTCATGGGGCGCCGGCTCGGGACGCTCCTCGGCCCGCGACGGGAACCGGCCGTCCCGCGCCGCGGCGGCGGCGAAGTCGACCCAGCTTCCCATCGAGGCGTATTGGTCCCGGAGGATCCGCTCGTCACCGTAGAGCTGATGGACCAGCGACGGAACGATCACGGCCGCGTCGCCCCAGCCCGCCGAGCCGTTGATGTACGAGTACGTCGGGTCCGAGCGCTGGTCGAGCCCCGGCTCGGGCGCCCAGTTCGGCACCCGGCCGTCGGGCCACTGGTCCGCGGCCAAGTCGGCCAGCCACTTTGCGGAGAATCCGGCCACGTCGTAGACGAAGGCGGCGGCTGGGGCGAACACCTGCCAGTCGCCGGTGAAACCGGCCCGTTCGCGGGTGGGGCAGTCGGTGGGAACGTCGCAGGCGTTGCCGCGGAAGCTCCACACGGCGGCCTCGTGCAGCCGGTTGAGCATCTCGTCACTGCACCGGAACCAGCCGGTGCGGCGCATGTCGCTGTGGACGGCGACGGCACGGACGGACTCCGCCTCCAGGACACCCGGGTGTCCTTCGATCCGGACGTAACGGAAGCCATGGGTGGTGTGGCGCGGCTCGAAGACCTCGCCGGGACGGCCCGCGGAGACCACCCGGTCCACCTGGCCGACGTCGAACGTCTTGCCGGTGGTCCCATCGATCGCCACCAGATGGCCGGTGGTCACGTCGCCCTCGGTGTCGAGGGACTCGCCGTGGGTCAGCGTCAGCTCGGTGCCCTCCGGGCCGAGATCGGCCAGCCGTACCCAGCCGCTGAGGATCTGCCCGAAGTCCACGACGTGCACGCCCGGCCGGGGCCGGGTAACGGATGTCGCGGCCAGTTCCTCGATCCGGCGCACGGGTGGTGCGGGGCTGGTCGTCAGGCGGCCCGTGTCGTCGTACAGCCCGCCGTCGGCCACCCGTGCCTCGGCCCATACGGTCATGTCCGCGCCGGTCTCGCCCCAGCCGTCGGGCGACTGGGTGAGGTCGGTGCGCTGCCCGTCCATCAGATCGGCGGCGACGATCTCCGAGGGGCGTGAGAACCAGCCGGGGCCGGTGACGACCTCGGTCGTCGCCTCGTCGGCCTCGGCGCGCAGCACGGCCCAGAAGGCGGTCCGGGTGCCGTAGCCGTCGGGGATCCGGTGGAAACCGGTCCGGCCCCGGAACCAGCCGTCGGAAAGCACCGCGCCGATTACATTGCCACCGGGGCGCAGCAGCGCGGTGACGTCGTAAGTCTGGACATGCAGCCGGGAGCGGTAGGCGGTGAAGCCCGGAGCCAGCTCATGGTCGCCGACGCGCACACCGTTGACGAAGAGTTCGTACAGGCCGTGCGCGGTCGCGTGCACCCGGGCCTGCCGGGGGACGGCGTCCAGGGTGAACTCGTGGCGCAACAGGTGCGCGGGGCGCACACCGGCCTCGGCGGGCTCGTCCTCGGCCGGTTCGATCCAGCGTGCCGAGGCCGAGGTCGCCGGGGAGAAGGGGAGCCGCTCCCAGAAGGCGGGCTCGGACCAGTCGCTCTCACCGAGGTCGGTCCAGACCTTGACCCGCCAGGTCACCCGCTCGCCGGGCGAGGGTTCCGGGCCCGGGAAGGGAACCAGGACGGTGTCCCCGCCCTCCAGCCGACCCGAGTCCCAGTCGGCGGTGCGGATCCGGTAGGCGGTCTGCCGGGAACTGCCGACGGGCAGCCACCAGGACAGCCGGGGCCGGAGCACGTCGGTGCCCAGGACCGAGTCGTCCAGGTGCTCGACGCGAAGGCGGGTGGGTCGGGGCATCAGTGAACTCCAGAAAGCGGTGCGGTCGTCTGCGGGCGGAAGGAGGTTTGTCGCCTTCCGCGTGTGGGCCACGCCGAACGGTCCGGACCGGCCGGTCCGGCAGCGCGTGTCCGAGTGTCAGGCGGTTGCCGGGACCTGGGTTCGGCTCATGTCCATGAGCTGCTCCAGAAACTCGTCCGGCAGGGGCACCGGGAGGAAACCGAGGAACTGGCGCATCGGCATGGACGCGACCATGCGCATGGCGTCCGCGTTGTCCGCTGCGGCAGCGGCCTGCTCCTCGGTCATCCCGGCCGACATCGCTTCCGTCAGGGCGGGGCCGGCCGCCGGGTGGCCGAACCACTCCTCCACGGTGGAGTCCATCGTGAGCGGCTTTGCCAGCTGGTCCCCGGCCAGGTCCAGCGTGGCGGACGCGGTCATGGCGTGCGCGTTCTCGGCGAGCTGCACCTCGTAGCGGCCGCCGGAGACGGTCCAGTCGCCGCGCTGGATGTCCCAGTAGGCGAAGGCACGGCGATCCAGGGCGATCTCCACCGTGGCGCTCTCACCCGGCTCCAGCGCTACCTTGGCGAAGCCCCGCAGCTCACGCACCGGGTTGCGTACCGGCCGCTGGGGCGCGGCCACGTATACCTGCACCACGTGCTTGCCGAAGCGGTCACCGGTGTTGGTGACCGTGACGGAGGTCGTCGCGGTGTGGGCCCCGGTCGCGGTGACCCGGAACCCGCTCTGCTCGAACGTGGTGTAGCTCAAGCCGTGGCCGAACGGGTAGCGGACGGCGACCTCGGCGGTCTCGTAGTAGCGGTAGCCGACCATCACGCCCTCGCCGTAGCGGACATGACCCTGCTCGCCGGGGAAGTTGAGATACGACGGGGTGTCGTTGAGGCGGAACGGGATGGTCTCGGCGAGGCGTCCCGAAGGGTTGACCCGGCCGGTGAGTACGTCGGCGATCGCGCCGCCGCCGGCCTGGCCGGGCAACCACGCCTCGACCACGGCGTCCACCTCGTCGTGCCAGCTCTCCAGGCTCACCACACCGCCGTTGAGCAGCACGACCACCGTGCGCCGAGCCGCTGTGGCCACCGCGCGCACCAACTCGACCTGGTCGTCCGGGAGTTCCAGGTGCTCACGGTCGAAGCCCTCGGACTCGTCGGACTCACGCAGGCCGATCACCAGCACCGCTGTGTCGGCCTGCTCAGCGATCGCGACGGCCTCGGCGCGCAACTCCTCGGCGTCCGCCTGCCCGCTGATGTCGTAGCCAGGCGCGAAGTCGAACCGGGCTTCCGGGAGCAGGGTGCGCAGCTCGTCCAGGGTGCAGTCGACACGCGTCGCGTTGACGTGGGAGCTGCCGCCGCCCTGGTAGCGCAGGTGCCGCGCGAACTCGCCGATGACGGCGATCCGGTTGGTGGGCGCGAGCGGCAGCGCCCGGTCTTCGTTCTTCAGCAGGACCAGGCAGTCACCGGCGCTCTCCCGGGCCAGCCGGTGCTGGGCCGCGTGGTCGACCTCGGCCGCTGTGGTCTCGGCGCGCACCCGCCGGGCCAGCGCGCGCAGCCGCTCCACGGCGGTGTCCACCACGGACTCCGCCAGCCGCCCCTCGCGCACGGCGGCCGCGACCTCGGCGTCCGTCCCGCCGCCGTTGCCCGGCATCTCCAGGTCGGTGCCGGCGACCAGGGCCGCCACCCGGTCGGCGACCGCGCCCCAGTCGGAGACGACCAGTCCGCCGAAGCCCCACTCCTCGCGCAGCACCTGTGAGAGCAGCCAGCGATTCTCGGACGCGTAGACGCCGTTGACCTTGTTGTAGGCGGTCATGACCGTGGCCGGTCCGGCCTCCTTGACGATCCGCTCGAAGGCCGGCAGGTAGATCTCCCGCAGCGCGCGCTCGTCGACGTCGGCGCTGACCCGCATGCGGTCGGTCTCCTGGTTGTTGGCCGCGAAGTGCTTGACGGAGGCGGCCACCCCCTGGCTCTGCACACCGCGCACATGGGCGGCACCGAGCATCCCGCTCAGCAGCGGGTCCTCCGAGAAGTACTCGAAGTTGCGACCGCACAGCGGGGAGCGCTTGATGTTCACACCGGGTCCCAGCAGCACGTCCACACCCAGGGCGCGCGCCTCACGGCCCAGCGCCTCGCCGAGCCGGCCCACCAGATCCGGGTCCCAGCTGGAGGCGAGGGCCACCGCCGGCGGGAAGCAGGTGGCGGGCTCGCTGTCGTAGATGCCCAGGTGGTCGGACTCCCCGGACTGGAGCCTGACACCGTGCGGGCCGTCGCTGAGGACCAGCGAGGGCACACCGTCCCCCTCGGCGGACTCGGTGGACCACAGGTCGCGGCCGGAGAGCAGGGAGGTCTTCTCGTCGAGGCCGAGCATGCCGGCGACGGGAGAGCTGTCCATGATGTGCGGATTCCTCAGTTCTTGTCGAGTGTGCCGAACCCTGTGAGGGCGTGCGACGGTGGGGGAGGGGTGCGGCTCAGCGAACGCCCCGGATCGGCCGTACGGTCAGACCGCCGGCCGCCGCGACGCCGGCCGCCGTCAGGAAGAGCAGGGTGTAGTTGTCGCCGCCGCCGATGGCCAGGAGCACGGGGGCGACGAGCGGGGCGACCGACTGCGGCAGGGCGCTGGCGATGCCGAAGACGCTCATGTACTTGGCGCCCTCGGTCTCCCGGTTCGGGATGACGTCGGTCACCAGGGCGATGTCCACCGCGCCGAAGACGCCCGCGCCGAGGAGGATGATCTCCGAGCCGACGAAGACCTGGAGAAATGACGAGGCGGTCGCGACCACGGAGAACCCGACGGCGAAGCAGCCGGCGGCGAGGTAGATGAACAGCTTGCGCCGGTGCAGCCGGTCCGACTGGACACCACTGACCACCGCGCCGAGAGACGTCATCACCAGGCCGATGCCGCCGGTGAGGGCGAGCAGCCCGGTGACCTTGTCGAGCCGGTAGCCGAGGTGGTCGGTCAGGAAGTACAGCTGGTAGGTCGTCAGGAACATCAGGCTGAGCTGGATCAGGAACCGGCCCGCCCAGGTCCAGCCGAGGTCCGGGTGGCGGCGCGGGTTGAAGGTCAGACCGCGCAGCATGGCGACGATGCCCTCGCCGGAGCGCTCCTCGGGACGGATGGCCCGGTCGGGCATCAGGAGAACGACCGGGACCAGCGCCAGGCAGGCGAGCAGCGCCGGGACCAGGAAGAGCAGCAGGGGGGTGCCCTTGAGGGGGTTGGCCATCTGGAAGCCGACGACACCGGCGATCTGGGCGGTGAAACCGAGCAGACCGGAGACCTTGCCGCGCTGCTGTTCCGGGACCTGGTCGGGCAGGATGGCCTGGAGTGACGTGGTGATCGAGCTGAGGCCGAGCTGGCTGACGACGAACCCGGCCATCACGCCGGGGACGCTCGTGGCCAGGCCGGTGAGCGCGGCGCCGCCGAGCAGCACCGGGATGCCGCCGATGATCCAGGGCTTGCGTCGGCCCAGGCGGGCGGTGGTGTTGTCGCTGAACACGCCGAAGAGCAGTCCCGACACGATGCTCGCGAGCGTGCCGATGCCCACCACCAGGCCGAGGCTGGTGGACTTGCCGGCCGGGTCGATCCGCTCCAGCTGGATCGCGAGCGACACCAGCAGGGGTGTCATGGTCGCCAGGTAGATGCCGAGGTAGGCGATCACGTAGAGGGTGATGAAGCGGGCGCTGACCGGGGTCGGGCCGCCGTTCAGGGCTCTCTCCCCGTCCACGGGCGCGGGGATCTCGGCTGCGTGCTGTGACATCGTGTCGGCCTCCGGGCGTGCGGGCACGTCCATGGGTGGTGCGGGTGGAGTGAGGCGAGAAGGGTTCAGGGACACGGACGTGCCCAGGAACGGGCTCGGCTCACTGATGGGTGCCGCCGTCGATGCGGATCTCGGTGCCGGTGATGAAGGCGCCGTCCTCGGAGACGACCATCGCGACCACGCCGGCGACGGTGTCGGGAGAGCCGTAGCCCTCGCCGAGGACGGGGGACAGCTTGGTGAAGAGGTTCCAGTCGGTGTCCTCGGGCACCAGCGAGAAGATGTTCTCGGTGATGCCGCTGGAGATGCTGCCCGGGTTGATGTTCACCGCGCGAAGACCCTGCTTGCCGTACTCCTGGGCGATGCTGTGGGTGAAGGACAGGATGCCGCCCTTGCTGGCGGAGTACGCGGCCATGAACGGGTGGGCGAACTGGGCGGAGGTGGAGCTGAAGTTCACCACCACGCCGTGGCCGCCCTCCAGGAGCGCGGGCAGCGCGGCCCGGGTGACGAGGAACGTACCGGTGAGGTTCACGGCGATGATCCGGTTCCACAGCTCCAGGGAGCACTCGTGGGTGTGCGCACCGCGCAGCATGCCGGCCACGTTCACCAGGGCGTCGAGGCCGCCCAGCCCGGCTATGGCGTCCGCCACGACGGTGTTGACCGCGGTCTCGTCGGACACGTCCAGCACGGCGGTGCGCAGCCGTTCGGCGGCGCCGGCCTTACGGGCGAGTTCGGCGGTCTCCGCAAGCCCCTCCTCGGCCACGTCCGTGGCGACTACACGGGCGCCCTCGGCGAGCAGGCGCAGCGTGGTGGCGCGGCCGATGCCGGAGGCGGAGCCGGTGACGAGGATGCGGTGGCTGTCCAGACGTTCCATGGGGTCATACCTCTTGATTCTGCGGGGTGCGGCCAAGTCGTCGAGGTCGGGAAGCGGTGACCGTGCGGGGCCGGCTGCTGTGGGAGGGGAGAACGGATCGGCCGGGCCGGATCGGCCGCCGACGACGGGAGCCTGCGGCAGGGCGGCACGTGTACGCGTCGGCGTCCGACTCTATGACCAAAAAGCGAATGTGGCTAGGTATTCGAACCTGGGGAATACGGCGGGATTTCCGCGAGATGTACGGGAGGGGCGTCCGCGCACGTCAGCGGGACGGCCGGAGCGCGCCGAAGCACGCCGGAGCGCGCCGATGAGGGAGCCGGTCCTGTGCCGGAAGCCGGACATGGAAGAACGGCCCGGCCGCCGTGATGTGCCGTACGGCGAAGCCGCCGAACGGACGGAAGAGATCGGGCTGGCCCTCAGCCGTCGTTGCCGTTGACGACCTGCCTGCCCCCGTCCGCGGCCGTCACGGGGTTCTGGCACATCCGGTTGAAGGTCTCGATGGTGCCCTCCATGTCGACGTCCGGGTCCAGCAGCCACTGCAGCTGGAGCCCGTCGGAGAGGGCGAGCAGCATGCGCGCGACGTGGTCGGGACGCACGTCCGGGCGGACCTGATCGCGTTGCTGGGCCGTCCGCAGTCCCGACTCGATCTGGGTGCTCAGGTTCGCGTACCGCTCCTTGAAGAACGCGTGGGCCGGATGCTCCGGGTCGGACGACGCGGCGGAGAGGGTGACGAAGAGGTCCACGAGGCCCCGCTGGCGGGTGTTGTGCGAGGCGGTTCGCGCGACCGCCTCGCCGGGGGTCGTCACGTCGGCGGTCGCTTCCAGGTCCAGCGCGTCCCGCTCGGCGATGACGGCGACGAGCAGGTCCTCGCGGGAGTCGAAGTAATGCAGTACCCCTGCCTGGGACATGCCCACGCGGTCGGCGATCTCCTTGAGCGACGAGCCGCGCTCTCCGTGCTCGCTGTATACCTCCAGGGCGGCCCGGAGGATCTGCTTCCGGCGTTCCAGTCCCTTGCGGTAAGGGCCACGGGGCTTGCGAGGTGTCGTCACGGTCCGACCGTACTTCACGAGGCGCTCCGGCCGGCCGCCGGGAGCAGTCAATGAACAACGGTGGTGGAGGAAGTACCGGTACCACGGGCTACCGGTACGGAGAGGGAGCCGGGGCCGCCGCGGCGGGACTGGCATGATGCGGCGACCCCGGGGCTTGTGGGGTGATGGGTCCGGTCAGGACGTGCTGACGGCCGGACCCGCCTCGATCTGCTCCACCGGCCGCAGCTTGGGCACGAGCAGTACGGCGAGGACTCCGAGCGCCGCGCAGCCGGCGGCGAAGAGCATGGCGTTCCGGTAGCCGGCGTCGAGGTAGAAGCGGGTGCCTTGCAGGACGTTGCTGTGCTGGGCCAGGACCACGTACACGAGCTGCGTGATGATCGTGGTGAGCAGGCCCTGGATCATGCCCTGGAGACCGTTGGCGGTGACCTGTTCCTCGGGGGTGACGGTCTCGATGATGAGCACCGGCACGGTCGCCACGATCAGCCCCAGGGCCAGTGCCGTCACGATCCCGAGCAGCATCAGCTGTGTGTTGGTGTAGTGCCACTGGCGCTGGAGCAGGTAGCCGACGACGGCGAGCAGGGCACCCAGGCCGAGCGGCAGCCGGGTGTCGACCTTGCGCAGGACCACGCCGGTGCCGAAGCCGACGAGCAGGATGAGGATGCTGGACGGGATGCCGATCACCGCGAAGTGGGTGGCGGTCATGCCCAGGCCGTCGGAGACCTGCGGGATCCTGGGGAAGAGGACCAGCAGCTGGCTGATGATGCCGGTGCCGTAGACGGTGCCGGCCACCAGGCCCGTGGCCAGCATGACCGACCAGACGGGTCGGCGCGCCAGCATGCCGAGGTGGAAGAGCGGGTGCGCGGCTCTCAGGTCGCTCACCGCGTACAGCGCCACGGCGAGGATGCCGCCGACGATGTAGGCGAGGGTGCCCGAGTCGGTCCAGCCCCACTCGCCGCCCTTGCCGATGCCGTACGCCAGTGCGCCCGCGCCGCCGCCCAGCAGGACCCCGCCGAGCCAGTTGACCCGGGTGCGCTCGACGCGCTGCGGGGTCTCGGGCACCACGAGGAACAGCAGCAGCAGACCGATGGCCGTCGCGGCGGTGAGCGCCCACAGCACGCCCCGGAAGCCGAAGCCGTCCAGCAGCCAGCCGGTGAGGAAGGGGCCGCCGAGGGCGACGAAGGCGATACCGCTGCCGATCAGACCGCTGGCGGCGCCCACCTGCTTGGCCGGGAAGAGTTCCCGGACGCTGGCGTAGGCGAGGATGGCGATCGGGCCGTAGAAGCCGGCGATGCCGCGGCCGACCAGCAGCATGCTGTAGCTGGTGGCCAGGGAGGCGACGATGTCGCCGATCAGGCCCAGCATCGTGATGACGATCATCACGTTCCGCTTGCCGTAGAAGTCGGCGAACTTCACGACGAACGGCGTGATCACCGTCGAGACCAGGGCGTTGACCAGGATGAACCAGCCGATCTCCGTGGTGCGGAAATGCACGGCGATGGAGGCCTGGGCGTTGCCGCCCAGCATGCCGGCGAGCGAGAGCAGCTGCGTCGGCCACATAAGGGCGAGGGCGATGAGGACCAGGCGGACACCCAGCCCGGGACCGCCGGAACCGGCGGACGGCGCCGACGAGGTCGGGGCGGGAGGGGAGGGCGTGGTGGAAGAAGACACGGCGGTGTGGCCTCTCGGCGGAGGGAGGACCGCGCGGCTCGGCGGTCCTGCGGGGATGGGATCAGCCCCGCCGATGGCGGCGGGGTGGTGGCGTGCGGTCGCTCCGGGAGCGGTTCGGGGAGGAACCTGGCGGGCTTCCGCGAAGAACGTCGAGAACGGAATCAACCGGAGGCGGCCGAGGGGGGAGACACGAGGTACGTGGCGCCCTGCCTCGGATTGGAACCTTTCAATTCCGTGTGGCGATGCTGGAGATGGTGCCCGGCTGTCAACCGTCGTACCGCTATGGATCGCGTGGTCGAGGCCGTGCCGGGAGGAGAATGTGAGCGACTCGTCCACGTCGCGAATCGGTCTGATTTCGACGTGAACATGGAGTTCACACGGCGGAAACCTAGCGTTGTTCGGCATTCGTGGCTAGAGTTTCGGCCAAAGAATGTGAGCCGCTGTCTGGGCGGTCGGTGATCCTCCATGGTGTTCGGTATCTCCAGTCGCTGATGAATCGATTCATCCAACTGGGTGGCGAGCCACCATGGACGTAGGCGCATACCGTGCCCGGCGTGAGAAGTGAGGACGCTTCGTGAGTCAGGAAACCCCCGAGCGGTCGTGCACCGTCGCCGACGTCAGGTTCGAGCACGTGCGCGATGGGCTGGGCCTCGGTACCGGCAGCCCCCGGCTGACCTGGACGACGCTCACCGAGGCCCGGGACTGGCACCAGACGGGCTACGAGATCGAGCTCACCGGTACCGGTGCCGAACCCGTGCGGCATCTGGCCGAGTCCGCCGAATCCGTTCTCGTGGCATGGCCGTTCGAGCCGCTCCCGGCCCGCGCCGCCGCGACCCTCCGGGTCCGTGTCACCGGCTCCGACGGCGCGGTCTCCGACTGGAGCGAACCGGCCACCGCCGAGGTGGGCCTGCTCGCCCCCGGGGACTGGTCGGCCGCCTTCGTCACCCCCGGCTGGGACGGCAACGCCGAGTCCGACGAGCCCGCCCCGATGCTGCGCCGCGAGTTCGAGCTGCGCGGCGAGGTCCGCTCGGCACGCCTGTACGCCACCGCCCTCGGCGTCTACGAGGCGGAGATCAACGGCAGCCGCGTGGACGACCAGATCCTCGCCCCCGGCTGGACCGTCTACGACAAGCGACTGCGCTACCAGACCTACGACGTCACCGGCCTGCTGCGCCGCGGCCGCAACGCCATCGGCGCCTTCCTCGGCGACGGCTGGTTCCGCGGCCGTATCGGCTTCGACGGCAAGACCCGCGCGATCTACGGCGACCGGCTCGCCCTCCTCGCCCAGCTGGAGGTCGAGTACACCGACGGCACCACCGAACGCGTGGTCACCGACGCCTCCTGGCGCGCCGCCACCGGCCCGATCGTGTCCTCCAGCATCTACGACGGAGAGGCCTACGACGCCCGTCTGGAGCGGACGGGCTGGACCGAGCCCGGCCACGACGACTCCGGGTGGAGCGGGGTCACCGTCCTCGAACGCGACCTGTCCACCCTGGTCGCACCCGACGGTCCGCCGGTGCGCCGTACCGAGGAGATCGCCCCCGTCTCCGTCACCGCCTCCCCCTCCGGGAAGACGGTCATCGACTTCGGACAGAACCTCGTCGGCTGGCTGCGCCTGACCGTGACGGGTGAGGCCGGCCGGACGCTCACCCTGCGCCACGCCGAGGTGCTGGAGGACGGCGAGCTGAGCACCAGGCCGCTGCGGACCGCCGCCGCGACCGACGCCTTCACGCTGCGGGGCGAGGGAACAGAGGTCTTCGAACCGCGCTTCACCTTCCACGGCTTCCGCTATGCGGAGATCACCGGTCAGCCCGACGGCTTCGACGCCACGGCCTCGGTCAAAGCCGTCGTGGTTCACTCCGACCTCACCCGCACCGGTCACTTCGGCTCCTCCGACGAACTGGTCGACCGCCTGCACGAGAACGTCGTGTGGGGCATGCGCGGCAACTTCCTCGACGTGCCCACCGACTGTCCGCAACGCGACGAGCGCCTCGGCTGGACCGGTGACATCCAGGTCTTCTCGCCGACCGCCTCCTACCTTTACGACAGCGCTGGGTTCCTGCGCTCCTGGCTGGCCGACCTGGCCGCCGAACAGGGCGAGAACGGGGTCGTCCCGTTCGTCGTGCCCAAGGTCGTGCCCGGCGCGGACACCCCCACCGCCGCCTGGGGCGACGCCGCCACCGTCGTACCGTGGGTGCTGTACGAGCGGTACGGCGACGCGGGCGTCCTGGCCGACCAGTACGAGTCCATGCGCGCCTGGGTGGACCACGAGGCGTCGCTCGCCGGTGACGACCGCATCTGGGACAGCGGTTTCCAGTTCGGCGACTGGCTCGACCCGACGGCTCCCGCCGGACGGCCGGACGCCGCCGCCACCCCCGGTGAGCTGGTCGCCACCGCGTGCTTCGCCCGCTCCACCGACATCCTGGCCCGCACCGCCGAGGTCCTGGGCCGCGCGGAGGACGCTGAGCGCTACCGCACCCTGGCCGCGGAGGTCCGCGCCGCCTTCCGATCCGAGTACGTCACCGGCGCGGGCCGCGTGATGGCCGACGCGCCAACCGCCTATGCCCTCGCGATCTGCTTCGACCTGCTCGGCACCGACGCGCAGCGCGCCCACGCCGGCGACCGACTGGCCAAGCTCGTGCGCGGCAACGGGTACAAGATCGCCACAGGTTTCGTCGGCACTCCGCTCATCTGCGACGCGCTCACCCGTGCGGGGCATATCGACACCGCCTACCGGTTGCTCCTCCAGCGGGAGTGCCCGTCCTGGCTCTACCCCGTCACCATGGGCGCCACGACCATCTGGGAGCGCTGGGACAGCCTGCTGCCGGACGGCACCGTCAACCCCAGCGGCATGACTTCCTTCAACCACTACGCGCTGGGCGCCGTGGCCGACTGGCTGCACCGTACGGTCGCCGGTCTCGCTCCGGCCGGACCCGGCTACCGCCGGCAGCGCATCGCCCCGCGACCGGGCGGTGACCTGACCCATGCCGAAGCTCGGCTCCGCACGCCGTACGGCGAGGCCGGGGTGTCCTGGACGCTGGCCGGGGAGGAGCTGACCGTCGACGCCGTGGTGCCGCCGAACACCACCGCGGAGGTCCAGCTCACCGAGGGCGGGGAGACGTTCGAGGTCGGCTCCGGCCGTCACACCTGGACACTCCCGTTCGTGACCGGTGAGACAGCGGCGGCGCCGCTGACGCTGGACGTGACCGTGGACGAACTGCTCGGTCGCGAGGAGGCCGCCCGCGCCTTCAAGGACCTGCTCGTCTCGTTCGTCCCGGAGGCCGCCGCGTTCATCGACAGCGGCAGCGGCGCCGCGGCCGGGATGACGGTCCGCTCGATCGCCGCGATGCTGCCCGACAGCGGCGACTTCGTCGCCGCCCTGGAGGCGAGGTTCGCCGAACTGAACGACCGCGCTTGACGGTTCGGCCCGTAGCCGCCCCGTACCCTCGGGGCGTCTATCCGCTGTTCCCCGACCCCATCGCCGTCGGCTCCGGCAGGGCTCGCAGCAGTACGTCCACGCGGGTGCCGCGGCCCGGGGCGGTGCCGAGTTCGACCAGGCCGTGATGCAGGTCGGCGATCGCCGCGACGATGGCCAGACCCAGTCCACTGCCTCCGCCGGCCCGGCTGCGGCCCTTGCCGGCGCGGTAGAACCGGTCGAAGACATGGGCGAGGGACTCCTTGGGAATCCCCGGGCCGGAGTCCTCCACCCGTACCAGCACTTGCTCGCCCGACGTGCTCAGCGACACCGTGCAGGGCGCGCCCTTCGGGGTGTGCATCCGCACGTTCCCCAGCAGGTTGGCGAGCAGGCTCCGCAACTGCGCCTCGTCCCCGAGGACCCGTACGCCCGGCTCCACCCGCACGTCCAGCGGTCGGCCCGGCTCGACCGCCGCCGCGTCCCGGCAGGAGTCCCGCACCAGCCGGCTCAGATCGACCGGGTCCAGATCGGCTTCGTCCTCCTCGTCGAACCGCGCGAGCATCAGCAGTGACTCGACCAGCCGGGTCATACGGTGTATCTCGGAGAGCATCCGGTCCACCGCCTCGTCCACCGAGCCCCGGTCCGGCAGGGCACCGCTCTGGTACAGCTCCGCGTATCCGCGCAGCGACTGCAGCGGGGTGCGCAGCTCGTGCGACGCGTCGGCGACGAACTGGCGCATCCGGTCCTCGGACCGTTCGCGGGCCGTCAGCGCCGCCCTGATCTGGTCGAGCATCCCGTTCAACGCTTCGGCCAGCCGCCCCACCTCCGTGGTCCGCGCGGCGCCGGTCTCGGTCAGCCGCCGGGCGAAGTCGCCCGCCGCGATGGCGTCCGCGGTGTCCGCGGCCCGTTCCAACGGGCGCAGTTCCCGTCGTACCACCACGGTGCTTGCCAGGGCCACGGTGGCCAGCCCGGCCAGCTCCACGATCACGATGGCGGCCGGATCTCCGCTGAACAGCCAGGTGAACGCGGTCACGGCCATGGCGCCCGCGCACAGCGCGGTCACGACCACGCTCAGCCGGGTGCGCAGCGGCCGGCGCCGCATCCGGCTCAGCACTCCGGCTCCCCGATGACGTAGCCGACCCCGCGCCGGGTGCGGATCAGGGGCGGGCCGAGCGCGTCGAGCTTGCGGCGCAGATAACTGATGTAGGTGGCCACCACGGTGTCGTCCCCGTTGAAGTCGTACGACCACACGTGGTCGAGCAGTTGCGCACGGGGGACGACTCGGCCGTTGTGCAGCATCAGGTAGCGCAGCAGCCGGAACTCGGTGGGGGAGAGGTCGACGGGTGTGCCGGCCCGCCATACCGTGTGGCCCGCCGCGTCCAGTTCCAGGTCGTCGACCCTGAGCACGGAATCCTCGCGCGCGGGACCGCGGGTGCGGCGCAGGACGGCGCCGATCCGGGCGGCAACCTCGTCCAGTCCGAACGGTTTGGTGATGTAGTCGTCGCCGCCCGCGGTGAGCGCCTTCACCAGGTCCTCGCGGGTGTCACGGGCGGTCAGGAAGACCACGGCGTGCGGCAGCCCGTCCGTGCGCAGCCGCCGCATCACCTCGATGCCGTCGCCGTCCGGCAGCATGATGTCCAGCAGGATCAGCTCGGGCAGGAAGTCACGGGTCACGGTCAACGCCTCCTGGGCCGTGCCGGCGGTACGGACCTCGTAGCCGATGAACCGCAGGAACCGGCCCACGGTGTCGATGATCGCCGGCTCGTCGTCCACCACCAGGAGCCGCCCGAGTGCTCCGCCCCGTGGGTCCTGCTGGTCTGTCATCCGCGTCGTCCTTTTCCTGGCACGAGGCATCGCACCACCCGTGTCCGGCAGGGTGTCCCGTTCGCGGGGCAGCTGCACGGCGTTCGTCTTGACACCGCGTGACCCGCTCGACCGGCGTGCCCCCGCCCCGCGTCCGCCCGGCGTTCTCATCTGATCGTCTCCGCCCGCTCCCCCTCTTTCCATGGGAGTTGTGTGTGAAGGGCGCCCCCGCGGGGCCGTTTCGCGCGGTCCGCGACCAGCGCATCCCTAGCGTGGATCACGCAGCCCCCATACGTCCGGCGAGCGCCGACGGCCGCGGTGCCGCTGCTGTCCCGTCCCCGGCCTTCGGGAGTCTTCGCGTGTCCACTTTCCTGTATCGCCTGGGCCGTTTCGCCTACCGGCGCAAATGGTCTGTCATCGGTGCCTGGCTGGTCGTAGTGCTGTTGGCGGTCGTGGCCGCACTGGGGCTGATGAAGCCGTTCACCCCGTCGACGACCATTCCCGGCACCGAGGCGCAGCGCACCCTCGACGTGGTGAAGGCGCAGTTCCCGACCGACGACAGCCACCTCACCGGCACGCTCGTCCTCCGAGCGCCCGACGGCGAGCGCCTCACCGCCGGCAAGGCGGCGGCGGCCGTCAGGAAGACCGTCGCCGACGCGGCGGACCTCACCGGGGTGCGGTCGGCCACCGCCCCCAGCGTGACGGCCGGCACGGTCTCGGCGGATGGCCGCAGCGGCATCGTCCAACTGACCTTCACCGTGGACAAGGACGCCGGCCTCTCCGCCGCCACCGAGAAGGGCATGGAGGACCTCACGGCAGACGCACACCGGTCGGGCCTGACCGTGGAGGCGGGCGGGAACGCCTTCTCCAAGGTCGAGGTCGAGGTGATGGGTCCCGGTGAGGCCGTCGGCGTCCTGATCGCCCTGGCCGTGCTGGTTCTCGTGTTCCGCTCGCTGCGCGCCGCGCTCATCCCGATCGCCACCGCGCTGGTCGGCGTCGCCGTCGGCGTCCTCGGGCTGCTCGCCCTCACCGGCCTCGTCACCATGGACAGCACCTCGGTCATCCTCGCGGTGATGCTGGGCCTGGCGGTGGGTATCGACTACGCCCTGTTCATCGTCTCCCGCCACCAGACGCAGGTGCGGGCCGGCATGGACCCGGAGGAGTCGGCGGGCCTCGCCACCGGTACGGCCGGCGGGGCCGTCGTCTTCGCGGGGGCGACCGTGGTCATCGCGCTGGCCGCCCTCTCGGTGGTGAACATCCCCTTCCTCACCGTGATGGGTCTGGGCGCGGCCGCGACCGTTGTCGTCTCCGTCCTGATCGCCGTCACGCTGCTGCCCGCGGTGCTCGGACTGATGGGCGGCTCCATCGCGACGAGCCGGATACCGGTGCTGCTGCGCGCTGCCGAGCGTGCCCGGGGGCTGCCCGCGGACCGGCCCGACGCGGGCCGTCGCTGGGCCGCCATGGTGACCCGCCGTCGCTGGACCGTCCTGGTCGTCACCCTGCTGGGTCTCGGCGTCCTCGCCGTCCCCGCCGCCGACCTCCGGCTCGGTCTCGGCGGCACCACGGACCCCGACAGCTCCGCGGGCCGTGCGCAGAAGCTCGTGGACGAGGGCTTCGGTCCCGGCTACAGCGGAACCCTGGTGGTGCTGGTGCAGGGCGGGAAGACCGAGGTGGCCCCGGCTGCCCGGCAACTGAGTGCCGTGGTGAAGGACCTGCCCGGGGTGGCCTCCGTGTCGCCCGTCGTCCGCGCCGCATCCGGTACGGCCGCACTGATCAGCGTCACACCCTCCGGAGGACCGGAGTCCGAGGCGACGAAGAAGGTGCTGGCCGAGATCCGCGATGCCCGGGGCGACGTGGAGCGGAGCACCGGAACGGACGTCAACGTCACCGGCACCACGGCCGTGAACATCGACGTGGCGGACAAGCTCTCCGCCGCGCTGCCCGTGTACTGCCTGCTGGTGATGGGCCTCGCCCTGGTGCTGCTCATGGTGGTGTTCCGCGCCGTCGCGGTTCCGGTGAAGGCCGCTCTGGGCTTCCTTCTCTCCCTCGGCGCCTCCCTGGGTGCCATGGTGGCCGTCTTCCAGTGGGGCTGGCTCGCCGGCGTGCTCGGCATCAAGGAGACCGGTCCGGTCCTCAGCTTCCTGCCGATGCTGCTGGTGGGCATCCTCTTCGGTCTCGCCATGGACTACGAGGTGTTCCTCGTCTCGCGGATGCGTGAGGAGTACGTCCACGGGCGCCCGGCGGGTGAGGCAGTGGTCCGCGGTTTCGGTCACGGTGCGAAGGTGGTCACCGCCGCCGCGCTGATCATGATCGCTGTGTTCGGCTCCTTCGTCTTCGCCGACATGCAGGTCATCAAGGGCATGGGCTTCGCGCTTGGCATCGGTGTCCTGCTGGACGCGTTCGTCGTGCGGATGACCCTGGTCCCCGCCGTGCTGGCGGTCCTGGGCAGGGGTGCGTGGTGGCTGCCGGGCTTCCTTCGGCGGACCCTGCCGGACATGGACATCGAGGGCGAACGCCTGGTCGGCCGGCTGGGTGCGCGGTCCGTGTCCCAGCAGGACGTCGCGCGCACCGTGTCCCCCCAACCGGTGACCGCCGGGGCGAGTGGAACGGGCTCCCCGCAGTCCTGACGGCGGGCCGGACGACGTGCCGTCCATCCCGTGCACCGGGCGGCACGCGGTTCTCGACGAGGGTGCCGGAACGGACTCCCGGTCTGGTGGCGGATATGGCACCCCCAAAACCTATCAAGATTCGGGATTGGTGTTTACGATTCCGCTTGCGGGAGGCACCGCACCGCCGTTGCGCTGTCGTCCGGCGTCGCGTGACGCTCCCGCTCCGGGCGACCGGGCCCTGCGCCATACCCCGCGCGGGGCCTTGGGTGCGCCCGGAGAGCACCCACCGGAAGACGATCCCCGTCCGGGATCGGTAAGGAGCCTGCGTCATGCCCAGTGCCACTTATGCCCTGATGGAGGGATGGTTCCAGGAGGCCGCCCGCACCCGAGGTCCCTCGGACCTGGCTGTGGACCGAGAGCAGGCGGCCGAATTCGCCCGCCTGTTCCGGCCGGTCCCCGGCGTGGAGGCCGAGCCCGTCGAGGGGCTGCGGTCCGGCTCCTGGCTGATGACGCCGAGGGGTGCCCGCGACGATGTGGTGATCCTCTATGTGCACGGCGGCGGATTCCGTACCGGCCAGGCTGCCGGGGCGCGCGGTCTGGGATCCCATCTGGCGCTCGCGGCCCGCGCCAGGGTGTTGCTCCCCGAGTACCGTCTCGCTCCGGAGGACCCGTTCCCCGCCGGGCTCGACGACTGCCTGGCGGCTTTCGGTGTGGCCGCCGGAATGGCACCCAAAGTCGTGGTGGCGGGGGAGTCCGCCGGAGCCAACCTGGCCCTCGCCGTACTCCTCAGCCGTGCGCGGGCGGCGGATCCGGCGGCTGCGGCGGGGGTGCTGTACTCGGGAGTCTTCGACCTGCGCCTGAACCGCTTCGGCACCGGTAGCTGGGCCGAGAACGGCGACAGCGACCTCCTCCTGCCCGACGAACTCGGTCGCCTCATGCATGACGACTACCTGGCCGGGCAACCCGCCGACGAGCCGCTGGCCAGCCCTCTTGCGGCCGATCCCGCCGATCTCGCAGGTCTGCCGCCCCTGTTCCTCCAGGTCTCCGGTGCCGAACGCGTTCTCGACGATTCGTTGTTCCTCGCCGACCGTGCCGTCCGCGCGGGCGTGGAGGTTCAACTGGAGGTGTGGCCGCGCATGTTCCACGCCTGGCAGGTGGCCGCCGGTTTCCTCCCCGAGGCCACCGAGGCCGTCGCTCGTACCGGTGCCTTCGTCGACCGGGTCGCCGACGGGCGACTGGTGGACGGCACCGCGCTTTCCGGGGGGCCCGGGAGCGTGGCCGAGGCGATGAGCGGCTGACCGGGCGGCCGTCCGAATCAGATCCGAGCCGCGGGACGTCCGGCGAAGCCCTTCCCCCGTCGGGTGCCGTCGACCGGTCCCTTCGGAACTGCCGAAGGGCTGCCCGGTCTCCCTGCCCGCATCCGTTGGCCGCCGTCATGGGGTGACACCACCCGGACCTCGCACACGCCTCGATCGAGTCCATCGCCCCTCCGGTCGTCGGCACGCTGGACCTGTTCGACCGCGCGCTCGGACCGGCCGCGGAGCTGCGGTCCGACGGCGGCGCGACCGGGAACGCGTCCCTGATGCAGTTCCGCCGTCGGCGCCGCCCGGCTGGCCGGGATCGTCCTGGATCTCTGGGACGAGGCCGAACTGCGCTCGCTCCGCATTCCGGGCCATGTTTTCGAACCCGAGCAAGGCGCCGAACGGCGCGAGTCCTGCCTGTCCTGATGCCAGGACACTCTGAGCCGCTCACGAGGAGTTACCCGATGACCGTTGAACAGTGGGACATCCACGAGATCGTCCTGACCGGGCCGAACACCGGCAATCCCTTCCTCGACGTGACGGTGTCCGCCCGGTTCACCCTGGTCGAGGACTCGGGTGTCGAGTCCGTCGAGGCCTCCGGGTTCTACGACGGCGACGGCACCTACCGGATCCGGTTCATGCCGCACCTTCAGGGCGAGTGGCGTTACGAGACTGTCAGTGACGTCGCCGAGCTGAACGGGGTCACGGGAGGTTTCGCCTGTACCGCTCCGTCGCCCGCGAACCACGGGCCGGTGCGTGTGCACAACACCTTCCACTTCGCCCACGCCGACGGAACGGGGTACAAGCCCGTCGGCACCACCGCCTACGCCTGGACCCACCAGGGCGACGACATGGCCGAACGTACCCTGCGCACCCTCTCCGAGAGTCCGTTCAACAAGATCCGCATGTGCGTCTTCCCCAAGCACATGGTCTACAACGCCAACGAGCCCGAGCTGTACCCCTTCGAGGGCACGGCACCGGGCGAGTGGGACTTCACCCGGTTCGACCCCGCCTTCTTCCGCAACCTCGAACACCGCGTCGGGCAACTGCGCGACCTGGGCATCGAGGCCGACGTCATCCTGTTCCACCCCTACGACGAGGGGCACTGGGGTTTCGACCGGATGCCGGCCGACGCCGACGACCGTTACCTGCGCTACGTGGTGGCCCGGCTGGCGGCCTACCGCAACGTGTGGTGGTCGATGGCCAACGAGTTCGACCTCATGACCATCCCCGCGATCGGCGGGGCCAAGACCGTCGAGGACTTCGACCGGTACTTCCAGACCGTCCGGCGCGAGGACCCCTACGACCACCTGCGGTCCAACCACAACGGCATCTACCTCTACGACCACAACAAGCCCTGGGTCACCCACGCCAGTATCCAGATGGGCTTCGCGGTGGAGGAGGCCGGCCGCCCCTGATCTTCCGCGACGTCTACCGCAAGCCGATCGTGTTCGACGAGGTCAAGTACGAGGGAGACATCCCCGAGTTCTGGGGGAGCATCACCGCCCAGGAACTCGTGCACCGCTTCTGGCAGGCCACCGTCGCCGGCACCTACGTGACCCACGGCGAGACCCTCAAGCACCCCGAGGACGTCCTGTGGTGGTCCAAGGGCGGCGAGCTGCACGGCGAGAGCCCGGCCAGGATCGCCTTCCTCAAGGAGGTGCTGGACGAGGCGCCCGCGGCCGGCCTGGAGCCCCAGCCCTTCGTCGAGGACCCGCTGCACCTGTGCGGTGGCAGCCCCGACCACTTCCTCCGCTACTTCGGCCGCGACACCCCCGCTGAATGGCCGTTCGCCATCCCGCAGGCCTCCTTCCTCCCCGAGTTCCTGCGACCGCTGGTCGACGGAATGGAGTTCCGCGTCGAGATCCTCGACACCTGGAACATGACCGTCACCCCCGTCGAGGAGACCTTCACCTTGGTCGTCGACGCTGCGAACAACACCACTCACGACCGCGACCACCGCTCCGTGAAGCTGCCCGGCCTCCCCTGCCTGGCGCTCCGTATCAAGCGCGTCCAGCCCTGAGAGGAAGCACCATGACCCAGCTCTCCTACGAGCCGGCCGCGCAGCGGGTCCGTGACGCCGTCGAGTCGGCCCGCACCGCCCTCAAGGGGTAGTCGGTCGCCGGTGCGAGGCGGCGGACGACGGACGGGTCGGTACGGGGGCCGGTCCGTCCGTCGTGCGATTCTCGGGGCTGGCGTCCACGGCGGAAGCCCGCCCTTTGGACTTCTCACCGACCTGGCGTGAGATTTTCGGACGGTCCACAATTCTGATCCCCTGGCAGGCTGGGACTACCCCTGTGACGTGTCCGAGGCCGACGTGCACCCGCTGAACTTCAACGGCGTCGGCGGCAGCAGCAACTTCTACGGTGCGGAGTGGCCCCGCTTCGTCCCCTCCGACTTCCGGGTCCGGAGCCTGTACGGATTCGCCGACGACTGGCCGCTCACCTACGAGGACCCTGAGCCGTACTACACGCTGCTCGACAAGATGGTCGGCGTCTCCGGGCGGCCGGGTGACCCGGCGTATCCGCCGACGGTCGAGCCGCCGATGCCCGGTGTTCCGATCGGCCGGATCGGAGCGAAGGCGGCCGAGGGCATGAACAAGCTCGGCTGGCACTGATGGCCGGCCACCGAGGCCATCATGACGAAGACCCAGGGCGATCGGGGCGCCTGCGCACGCTGGGGCACGTGCATGTCCGGGTGCCCTGAGGGCGCGAAGGGATCCTTCGACGTCGCGATGCGGCCCGCCACGCTCGCCGCGGGCGCGACCCTGATCACCGAGGCGCGGGTGCGCGAGGTGACGGTCGACAAGGCCGGTCTCGCCAACGGCGCGACGTGGATCGACGCGGCGGGCCGGGAGCACCCACGTCCGCCTCGACCGTGATCCTGTGCGCGAACAGCGTCGGCACCCCGCGCCTGCTGCAGCTCTCTACCTCCAACCGGTTCCCCGACGGCCTCGCGAATTCGTCGGGCCTGATGGGCAAGCGCCTGATGATGCACCTGTTCGTCGGTGTCATGGGCGTCCACGAAGTGCAACTGGAGAGCTGGCTCGGCCCGTTCGGCGCCAACCTGTACTCCCTGAAGTTCGCCGAGACCGATCCGAGCCGGGGCTCCGCCCGCGGCGCGAAGTGGTCGGCGATGGCGATCCCGGGTCCGATGGAGATCCTGTCCAGGTACGCCGACCTGCCCCTCGCCGAACGGACCGGGGCCGCGGGCCAGGCGCTCGTCGAGCGCGCTCTCGGCCGGGCCTTCGAGCGGGCGGCCTCCATCGAGGACCTGCCGGACGAGAGCAACACCGTGACCCTGAGTCCCGACCTGGTCGACGGGTCCGGCGTACCGGCACCGAAGATCACCTACCGGCTCTCCGAGGACAGCGTGCGCAACCTCGACTGGAACGTCGAGCGCAAGAACGAGGCACACCGGGCCGCCGGGGCGATCGAGACCAGGACCGTCCCGTGGATGCCGGGTGTCGGCTGGCACATGCTCGGAACGGCCCGGTGCGGAGACGATCCGGCCGACTCGGTCGTCGACCGGTTCGGCCGTTCCCATGACGTGCCCAGCCTCTTCGTCCTGGACGGCAGCGTGTTCGTGACCTCGTCGTCGGTCAACCCGACCTCCACCGTGGTGGCGTTCGCCGCCCGCGCGGTGGAACACCTGATGGACACGGCGAGCGATCAGAAGGTTCGAGGTGGTTATCCGCACCACGGCCGCCTCCGTCTACTCGGCCGACGTGGCCTGTGTCAGCGGGGAGTTCCCGACACCGGACGGCACCGTGCTCGGGCACGAGGCCGTCGGTGTCGTCCACGAGGTCGGCCCGCTCGTCAGCCGGTTCTCGGTCGGCCAGCGCGTCACCGCCGCCTCGACGACGCCGTGCGGAACCTGTGCCAACTGCCAGCGTGGCTTCGGCGGTCACTGCGGCGGGGCCGCCTGGGGCGGCTACACGTTCGGAGTGAGCCGCGACGGCAGTCTCGCCGAGTACTTCGCCGTCCCGTTCGCCCAGCACAACCTGGTGCCGATCCCCGCCGGCGTCACCGACGCGGCCGCCGTGTGCGTGTCCGGCACCGTCGCCTCCGGGAGTACCGGCCCGGAGGCCGCGCGGTTCCCCCTGGGAGGCAGCGTCGTGGTGTTCGGGCAGGGGCACGTGGGCCTTGCGGCGACCATGACGGCCCGCGCCCTTGGCGCCGGTCTGGTCGTCGCGGTGAAGGCCCGGACGGGCGGTGAGGCCCTGGCGCATGCCGTCGGAGCCGACCACGCCCTCAACCACGCCGAGCACGACATCGAAGCGGAGATCCGGCGGCTCACGGCGGGCGCCGGCGCCGACTGCGCGGTCGAGGCGTCGGGAGTCGCCGAATCCTTCTCCCGTGCGCTGGCCATGACCCGGGAGGGCGGTGTGATCGCCGTCCTGAGTTCGTACGCCGGGCCGGACGACGCCTCCCTCGCGATCCCGCTGGCCCAGTGGGGCTGGGGCATCGGCGACGAGACGATTCTCAGCACGTTCCAGCGCTCCGGCAGTGAGCGGCTGGGCGGCTCCTCCGGCTCGTCGAGACCGGACGACTCGACCCGGCACCGTTGCTGACACGGCGCTACGCCTTCGACGACGTCGAGCGCGCACCGGCGGACGTTGCCGCCCGCGAACCCGGCCACATCAAACCCCTCATCACGTTCTGAGTCAGGTCACCGGACCCTGCTCGACCCACCGCACCGGAAGGAAACAGCCGTGGACGCACTGTACGACGCAGTGGTTGTCGGAGCAGGATTCGCCGGGATCACGGCAGCCCGTGACCTCGTTGACCGCGGCCGCTCCGTAGTGGTCCTGGAGGCGGGAGCACGGATCGGAGATCGCACCTACGCACGCCCGTTCGTGGGCCGTGAGGACCTGACCGCCGAGTTCGGCGGCAGCTGGGTCAACCGCGACCTGCAGCCCAGGATCCGCCGCGAGATCGCACGTTACGGCATCGCCCTCACCGAGGACTCGGTGCCCGAGAGCGCCGCGTTCCGCACCGACGGCCGTCTGCGCTCGTTCCCCGTTCCCGCGGCTGAACTCGGTGACCTGGAGCGTGTCGTCGGGCACCTGCGCGACGCGTCGAAGCGGATCGCGCCCTCGCAGCGGCTCAGTGGCCAGCCCATCCGCGACCTGCTCTACGCGACGGTGGCCTGGTACACCGGCGCTGACCCCCGTGAAGTCTAGACGCTCGGCTTCATCGCCCAGACAGCGAGGTTCGGCCACAGTCCGTACGGGTTCTTCGGAGCGCCGATGGAGCGGTTCGTCGGCGGCGCGGGCGTGCTGCTCGACCGGATGGTGGAGCAGTCCCGTCTGGAGATCCGTCTCGGTCACCATGTCACGCGGATCGAGCAGAGCGAGGACGCCGTCACGGTCCGTACCCGCGACGGTCAGTCCGTGCGGGCACGATCCTGCGTCGTGGCGGAGCCCACCAACGTGCTGCGCCACATCGAGTTCCTGCCGGGGCTGTCCACCGACAAGAACAGGTTCCTCGCCCGGAACCGTCAAGGCCGCGCCTCCAAGCCGTCGATGGTGGTGCGCAACGTACCGCCGCGGTCGTTCGCGCTCGGCACGGGCACCTTGCGGCCATCTGTCTTGGCTATGAGCTCTTCGACGGATCCTGTGTGCTGATGGGCTTCGGGGAAGAAGGTGCGGCCAGTCTCGACCCGACGGACCGGGACCAGGTCGAGGCCGCGGTGCGTGAGTACTACCCCGACGTCGAGGTGCTGGCCGTCGACGCCCACGACTGGAACACCGACCCGCTCTTCGACGGGACCTACCGCATCGACCGTCCGGGTGAGGCGTACGACTTCATCCGGGCGATGAACGAGCCGGAGGGCCGCGTCGTCTTCGCCGGCACGGACCTCGACGACTCGGTCTGGCGCATCTGGATCGAGGGCGCGGTCAACAGCGGTCATCGTGCGGCAGACGAGGTGAGCGTCATCGTCGGCCGGTAGACGTGCACCTCACTCGCAGGACCGGAATCCCCGCACTTCGGTGCGGGGATTCCGGCGTGCCCGGCGGCATGACACGAGCAGAGCACAACCCGCACCCCTGCCGGTATGCCGTCAGTCCGGAAGTCGTCGAGGCGTGAGTCCTCAGGCACCCGCATCAGGGCGCCGTCGGATGACCTGGGGAACGGCCGCCGGAGCGGGTTCCGGCTGAGGTCAAGCCCGGTCGCCGGTCCGCGGACGGCCGTCGGCGTGCAGGGCGGCCGCAACGTGGCCGGTCAGCGTTTCCCAGTTGCCGGACCCGATGGCCGCCTTCTCCTCGGCAGTGAACGGTGCCTGTTCGAGAAAGGACCGGGCGACCCCGCTGCTGGTGTCCAGGAAGGGAAAGCCACCGGGGCGCGTTCCGAAGGTGTAGGGGTAGTCGGTCGAGTACAGCATGCGGCCGGTGCCGACGACCTCAGCCGTCCATCGCAGGTAGCGCTCGCTGACCGTGCCGCTTCCTGCCACCCAGAAGTTCTGGCGGAAGTAGTCGGCCAGGGGACGCTCCAGCTTCGCCATGTCCTGCATGACCCCGATGTGGTCCAGGTAGAACAGGACGACCTCGCCCCAGTGACCGGCGATCACCTGGAGGCCGGGGTGGCGGTCGAACACTCCGGAGAAGATCATCCGCAGGTACTGCACGCCCAGGTCGTAGTACCAGCCGAGCCCGGCGGTCGCGAGGGCACGGCCCAGGCCGTTCGGCAGCCCCGCGTAGTAAGCGTCCTGGACCGCCTGCACCGGGGTCTGCGGGTGGAAGTGCAGCGGCACCCGCAGGTGCTCGGCGGCGGCGTAGAGCTCGTCGAACTCCTGGTCGTCGGCCAGTCTGTCACCGGTGCGGCCATACAGCATCGCGCCTCGGAAGCCGAGTTGCGTGACCGCACGCTCCAGTTCCGCCGCGGCGTCCTTCGGTGACGGTGTCGGGATCACCGCGAGCGCCTGAAAGCGCCGGGGGTGGGCGGCGACGGCTTCGGCGAGCGTGTCGTTCGCCTCACGCGCCACGCTCACGGCGTCCGCCGCCGCGAGGTTGTGTACGCCAGGTGTGGCCAGGGACAGCACCGCGACGTCCAGGCCCTGATCGTCCATATCGGCCAGGCGCTGTTCGCCGATGTCGCGCAGCCGTCGTGCGAACGGCTCGTCGCCGTAGCCGAGCTGCGGGATCCGCGGCACCCCCGCCCTAGCCCACGCATCCAGCAGGACCGGCAGGACCACGTGCTCCTCAAGACCCACGATGCGCAACTTCTCGGACATGGCACTCCTCGTACGTCGAGTGATTCCATCGATATCAACATGAGCGTATCACTGATATCACCAACGGAACCAGGCGGTTGATATCGTTGATTCATGGCTGCTGAACCGAAGCCCCACAGCACATCCGTCGCAGATCCGGGCTCTACTGCAGACGTCCGTGAAGTCACGCGTCAGCGGGTGCTCGAGGCCGCGGCGGATCTGCTTGCCCGTGAGGGACGCGATGCGGTGACCACCCGCGTGGTCGCGGCGGCTGCCGGGGTGCAGCCCCCCGCGATCTACCGGCTGTTCGGTGACAAGGACGGACTGCTCGACGCCGTGGCCGAACACGGCTATGCCACGTTCCTGGCAGCCAAACACCAGGACCGCCACCTCCAGGATCCGGTCGAGGACCTGCGCGCGGGCTGGGACCTCGCGGTCGAGTTCGGACTCGCCAATCCCGAGCTGTACGCCCTGATGTACGGCGAGCCCAAACGCGGCACGACATCGGCGGCCTTCCACGCCGGCATGCAGATCCTGCTGGGGCGCATCGGCCGCCTCGCCGCCGGTGGCTGGCTTCGTGTCGACGAGAAGCTCGCGGCCGCACTCATCCATGCCACCGCACGCGGCGCCGTGCTCACCTGGCTGTCACTGCCCGAGCAGCAGCGTGACCCGGCCCTGCTCACCGCCCTGCGCGAATCCATGGTCGCTGCCGTCACTCACGACAAACCCGCCGTGGGCGAACCGGGCCCGGCCGGTGCCGCCCGAGCCCTGCGCGCCCTCCTGCCCGACCAGACAGTGCTCAGCGGTGCTGAACAGCACCTGCTCGGCGAATGGCTCGACCGGCTCGCCGTGGATGGCTGAGACGTGCTCCTCCGCGCGCAGCGCAGTTACTCGGACGCGCCTCTGCGGCACATGGGAGCGAACATCGGGACGAGGTGGACTGGGACAGCAGCCGTACCCCGGCGGTCGCCTGTCATCGCCGTCCGGGACAAAGGGCCGCTGGGTCGTCGGCGGACAGGCCGTCCGGCCCGATTGACGCTGGGGGCGTCATGCCCGCAGCACGACGCCCCCAGTCGGCTCGGAAGGCCCACCGGCCGCGGACATCCCGGCTTCACGGGCCTGGCGCAGGGAACCCTTCAGGACCAGGACTCAGTGGTCCGGGGAATCCCCACCACCTACGACTCCGGGACGAAGGAGGGCCGCGTCACCGACCCGGAAACGGATCAAGGGCGGCCGCACCGGCGCCGACGGCAGGCCAGGGTCCAGGCGCTCTCAGCCGTGCCAGGAGTTGTGGGGCGAACGGATAACCCGGGGACTGTTGCTCGGCCGACGGGTCGCCGTCCGCGCGGTGCCGAACCGTGCTGTGGCCCGCGGACATGGCTGTGGCCCCGGCCGATTCCGGCCCGGGCCACAAAAGGACGAACGGTGATGCCGTCGGTCGTCAGACCTGGCGTCGGAACATCACGAACCACTGACCCTCGTGGCAGACCTCGTCACGCTGGTTCTTGACCTGGACGTCGAAGGTCACGATCCCCCGGTCCGGCTTGGAGCTCGACGGCCGCAACTCAGCCACCTGCTGCTCCACCCGGATCGTGTCACCGATGCGCACGGCGCCCTTGAGGTTCCAGGTCATACCGAGGAAGGCGATCGCGGTGCCCTCCTTGATGCCGAGGCGGGACTCCAGTCCGGTCGCGATCGCGAACACCCCTGGGCCGTGGAAGATCCGGCCGCCGAACTGAGTCTGCTTGGCGAGCTCCTCGTCGGTGTGCAGAGGATGGAAGTCCCCGGAGATGCCGGCGAAGTTCACGAGGTCGGCCTCGGAGATGGTGCGGGCCGGCGTGACCCACGACTGGCCGACGGAGAACTCGTCGAAGTAGAGGCCGCGCTCGACGGGCGACTGGACGGCAGCTGCCTGGCTCACCAGGGGCTCCAATCGTTCTGGGGGATCTGGAACTGACAACCTGAGTGTCGACTGAACGGCTCTGGCACGGGACCGTGGGAATCCCCAATTTCCTGGCACCTGGTAGTCGCTTCACCAAAGCCTGCGATCGTGGTCGCCCGGCTTCGGTCGGACAGACCTGCCCGTCACTCAGGGCCGAAGACGACTCCGATGTCGCCGCGCCCGTCGTCACCGAAGCCCGTGACCCCGAGCGATGAGCCGGCCTCGCCGACCGGGAGCTCGTCGCGCGACCGGGAAGGCCGCGGTCTCAGCGTTCCCGGCTGCCGTGTGAGATCGAGGGCGGTCAGGGCCGGGAAGACCGAGGAGACCGCCGCGGGTTGCTTGAGGTTGATCGTGAGTAGCTCCTCGACCTTGGTCAGGCGGTGTCTCAGCGAGTTGTGGTGGATGTTGAGGGCCACTGCGGCCACGTTGGTGTTCTGGTCGTTCTCGAAGTAGGCGCGAAGGCCGGCGAGGAGTTTCTCCCGGTCCGCGAGCGGTTTGAGGAAGTCCTCGGCCCAGACCACCATCCGCTCCAGGCCGACGTTGGCGAAGAGCCGCGTGGCGAAGTCGAAGTCCTCGTAGGCCATGAGCCGTTGGTCACGCGCGACATGCCGCAGGGTGCGCACGGCGAGTGGGGCGTCGTTGTAGGAGTCTGCGACTCCGCCGACGGCCGTGACCTGGCGTCCTATCCCGACCTGGAGTGAGAAGCCGTATCGCAGGCGAACGTGATCCCTTGATTTCCGCTGGTCAGGCATGGTTCGGCTCGGGGTGTGGGAGCCATGTCGACGTCTTGTGTTCGCTTCTTGGTCGAGGGGTGCCCGGTGGCGTCGGTGCTGGGAATGCCGGAGGAGCGGGAGGCGGCTGCCCGGGTGCGGGTGGAGGGTCTGCGGGAGGAAGTTGCTCGGCTGACTGAGGTGTTGGGGGCCGCGGAGATCGAGCTGGACCGGAGGGCGATCGAGCGGGAGGAACTGGTCGAGGCCCTGGCAGTCTCTGCGGTCGAGGCCACTGCCGTGACCACGACCGAGGCGGAGGAGGATGCGGCGCCGTCGCTCGCGCCGGTGCCGGGCTCGACGGTGCCGCCCTGGTGGGAAGGGCTGCCGGTGACGGTTCTGGTGCCGGACTATCAGCGGATTCTGGGCGTGCTGGAACAACAGCGGTCCACGGGGCATGGGCCGCTTCGAGCCAAGGAGATCGCTGTGGAGCTGGGCCTTGGGGAGACCCCGGCGAAGGCCGAGGGGCTGCGGTCGAGAGCCCGGCGCCTGGCGGAGCGCGGATGGTTCCTCCTGGAGACGTCGGGGGCATTCAGTGCCGGCCGACAGCCCGTGGCCGCGCCAGACGTCGGCTCATCCGTGTGACCATCGACCACTGGATCACCGCTTCGCTGGTGACGGGCAGGGTCCCGTAGTCCCGGGCCAGGCGGCGGGAGTTCATCAGCCACGTGAACGTGCGCTCTGCCACCCAGCGCCTGGGCAGCACCACGAACCGTGTCATGTCGTCGGTGCACTTGACGATCTCCAAGGTCAAGGCGAGTTTGTCCCGGCACCAGTCGACGAGGCCGCCGGTGTAGCCGCCGTCGGCCCAGACGAGGGTGATGTCGCGGTGCAGGCAGCGCAGCCTGGTCAGCAGGCCCGCCGGCGTCCCGGTCGCCGATGTTCGCTGCGGTGACCGTGACGGCAAGGAGCATGCTGAGAGTGTCGGTCACGATGTGCCGTTTGCGGCCTGGCACCTTCTTCCCGCCGTCGTAGCCGCGTGAGGAGGCCGGCACCGTCGCGGCGGCCCGTACCGACTGCGCGTCGATGATCCCGGCCGTGGGCTCGGCCTCGCGGCCCTCATTCTCATGGACCTTCCCGCGCAGCCGGTCGTGGAACTCGGCGATCAGTCCGTGCTCGCGCCAGCGCCGGAAGAAGGCGTAGACCCGGCCCCAGCCGGGGAAGTTCGCGGGCAGTGCCCGCCAGGAGATCCCGCCCGCGACCAGGTAACCGATCGAGTCCAGCACTTGCCGATGGCAGTAGCCCTCGGGCCGTCCGCCCCGCCCCTGAAGCCAGGCCGGCACCGGCAACAATGGCCGCACGGCCGTCCACTCCGCGTCCGTCACGTCCGAGGGCTAACGACAATCGCACGACACGACGGGCGAGTTGAAGTCAACGGGCTCGGACGCGTACAACTAACGACAACAGGGCCTCCGGGAGCCGCTCGGAATGGGATCGCACCCCCGAGCTACCAGGAGGCCCTGCCTTCACGCGCGTACCGGCGGAAGATCACCCGACCAGGAACTCCGTTCGACCTGCACGTTCCAAGACTGGTTGAGATACGGCTTCTAAAGCAGCCAGTGGCAGCTCTGAATTGGTGGATCTACGAATTCACCGCTTCTCGGCAGTAAGGAATTCAGCCACATCAGCGGTTGACCGGATCAGTTCGGCAGGCCCAGTCCGAAGGACTCCCGGGTGGTGATGGCGGTCGGGTAGCCGGCGTCGGCCTGGCGGATGACGCCGAGTCCGGTGTCGGCGTCCATGACGCGCTTGAGGCGGCGTGCCGCCTCGGGGGTGCCGTCGGCGATGGTGGTGGGGCCGGAGTTGAGGCCCTTGAGTCCCCAGCCGATGACCGAGGTGAGGTCGGCTCCGGCGATGCCGTTGAGGATCGCGTTGAGGAGTGGCCAGTCGCCGACGCAGTCGCTGCCGTCGAGCATGTTCTCCGTCTCCCGGTAGCGGGCGGTCACGCTGCCGGCGTCCAGGTGGTCGCGGCTGAAGGCGACCGGGCCGGTGATCTCGCCGCGCGCGATCATGTCGTTGACCGCGAGGGCGGCGCGGGTGCGTTCGGTGTGGCCCAGCCAGCACACCCGGGCGGGCAGTCCCGTGAAGGCGATCTCCTTGGCCCGCCCGAGCCAGTCGACCACCCGGGGTACCTCCGCGAACTCCCGCAGGAGCATCGCGTCGATCGCGTGGATCGTGTCCGGGTCGCCCTGGATGGCGATGATCCGGAACGGTCCGACGCCCTGGCAGAACAGCGGGCGGATGAACATGTCGATGAACCCGCCGATCTCGAACGCGTCCTCGACTCCGGCCTCCAAAGCCTGCTTGCGGAGGTCGTTGCCGTACTCGAAGACGACCGCGCCCTCGCGCTGGAGGTCGAGCAGGCCGCGTACGTGTTCGGCGAGGGTCGCGGTCGAACGGCGCCGCAGCTCGTCGGGATCGGTGCGCAGCAGTTCCTTCGCGCCGGCCCCGTCGAGGCCTTCGGGGAGGTATCCGGCCAGCGGGTCCGTCGAGGTCTGGTCGGTCACCACGTCGGGGACGACGCCGCGGGCGGCGAGTTCGCGCAGCACCTCGGTGATGTTCGCGGCGATGCCGAAGGAGGCTGCCCGCTGTTCGGCGGCGGCCGCGAGCCACTCGTCGACGCCCGCGCCGATGTCGTCGGTCATCCGGTCGAGGTAGCCCTCGTCGATACGGCGCCGGAGGTGGCTGGGCTCGGCGTCCACGACGAGGATCGACGCGCCTGCCAGCTTGCCCGCGAGGGGCTGGGCGCCGCCCATGCCGCCGGCGCCGGTGGTGAGGATGGTGCGCCCGCGCAGGGAGCCGCCGAGCGACTGCCGTGCGGCCTGCATGAACGACTCGTAGGTGCCCTGGATGATGCCCTGGCTGCCGATGTACTGCCAGGCGCCGGCCGTCATGCCGTCGACCATCAGCAGTTCCTTCGCGAACAGCTCCTGTGTCTCCGCCTCGGTGCTTCCCGTCGCCACGCCATTGACGATGATCACCAGGGGTGCGTCCTCCGAGGTGCGGAACACCCCGACCGGCTTCCCGGACTGGACGACGAGCGTCTCGTCGGTCTCCAGGTTCTTCAGGGCCCGCACGATGGCGTCGAACGCCTCCCAGTTGCGGGCGGCCTTCATGTTGCCGCCGTAGATGACGAGTTCCTCGGGGATGGCGGCGTTCTCCAGGTTGTTCTCCAGCAGGCGCAGGATCGTCTCCTGGCGCCAGCCCTTGCAGCGGAGTTCGGGGCCGCGGGCGGCGGTGATTCGGCGGGGCATGGGTTCTCCAGACAGGGGGGGGCGGGTTCAGGGTTCGTGGCGGGCCAGGCCGCGGGCGAGGGTGAGGAAGGCGGTGCGGTCGTGTCCGGCGCGCGCCAGACGGTCCGCGTCCCACGCGTAGAAGCCCGAGCCGGACTTGGCGCCGTGGCGGCCCTCGGCGCACAGCCGGTCGATGAGTTCGGGCACCCCGGGGTCGGCGGACAGGGCGGGCATGATCACCTTCGAGACGCGCTGTACGGTGTCGAGCCCGGCGAGGTCCATCAGCTCGAAGAGCCCGGACGCGCACCAGCGCGGGCCGAGCGTGCCCGACACGGCCAGGTCGACGTCCTCCGCCGAGACGACGCCGGCGGCGACCAGGGCGAGGGCCTCGCGCATGAGGGCGTACTGGAGGCGGTTCACGACGAATCCGGGCACGTCGTCGCGGACCAGGACCGTCGACTTCCCGAGCGACGCGCACACGCGCTCGGCCGTCTCCAGGGCCTCGGGCGCGGTGTCCGCACCGAGGACGAGTTCGACGAGCGGCATGTGGGAGGCCGGGTGGAACCAGTGCATCCCGAGCAGGCGGGAAGGGTCCCGCAAGCCGCGCGCCAGCCGGGTGACCGACAGGCTCGACGTGTTCGACGTGAGCACGCCGCCCGCGGCCAGGCGCGGTTCGACCTCGGCGAGGAGCGCGGTCTTGAGGTCGAAGTCCTCCACGATCGTCTCCACGACCAGATCGGCGCCATCCGCCGCGTCCGCCGCCGATTCCGCACCGGCCACGGCGCCGTCGAGGCCGGCCCGCACGGCGGCGACGGTCTGCGGCGAGCGGGACCAGACGGTCACCCGGTGCCCGGCGGCGACGAACACCCGGGCGATCTCGCGTCCCATCGTGCCGCCGCCCAGTACGGCGACCCTGAGCGGTCCGCGGGCACTGTCGTCGGTGCTCATCGGGTCACCCCGCCCACGGTGTCCGGCATTGCGCCGTGGAGCACCAGCCGCTTCGCCGCCTCGATCGGGCCGCTCAGCTCGGTCTGCGACTCGTACGGTTCGACGGCCGCGCGGAGCGCCGCGTAGGCGGCGCCCGTGCCACGGCCGAGCGCGACGGGCATGTGGAAGTCGAGGGCCTGCGCCGCGCACAGCAGCTCGATCGCCACGACCCCGGCCGCCCGGTCCAACAGTGTCAGCAGTTTCTGGCCCGCGTTCACGCCCTGACTGATGTGGTCCTCCTGCCCGGCCACGGTCACCATCGAGTGGACCGACGACGGACCGGCGAGCTGCCGGACCTCCCCGAGCATCGCCGCGGCGGTCACCGGCAGCACCATCAGGCCGGACTCCGCGCCGCCGCGCCGGGACAGGAACGGCGGCAGGCCGCTGAGGACGGAGTTGGTGAGGCGGTCGAGCCGGGCGTGGGACATGTTCGCCACCGACGCCATGGCGACGGCGAGGCAGTCGAGCGCCTGGGCGCAGGCCGCGCCGTGTCCGTTGCCGTTGGCGAGCACCTCGACCTCACCGTCCTCCGTGAGCAGGAAGGCTGGGTTGTCCGTCACCGAGTTGATCTCGATGGTCACGGTGCGCTCGGCGAAGTCGAGCATGTCGCGGGCCGCACCGTGCACCTGGGGCACGCAGCGCAGGCTGAGCGCGTCCTGCAACCGGTGGTGGCGGTTGGCGGCCACCGGCTCGCTGCCCTCCAGGAGCGACATGAGGCGGGCGGCGGTGCTGACCTGCCCCGGCTGGGGGCGCAGCCGCTGCACGGCCGGCTCCCAGCCGCGTGTGTTGCCGCGCGTCGCTTCGAGGCACATGGCCGCGGTCACGTCCGCCGCGTCCACGAGGGCGGCGGCACGCTCCAAGGCGAGTGCCGCGAGTGCCGTGATCTCGTAGGTGCCGCTGATCAGGGCGTGCCCCTCGCGCAGCACCGGGCCGTCGGTGGCGAGACCGGCCCGGCGCATCGCCACGTCCCCGGGCAGGACGACCCCGTCGAGGCGGGCCTGCCCGGCGCCGAAGGCGACCAGCGCGATGTGCGAGGGCGCGGTGAGGTATCCCACCGAGCCCTGCGCCGGAGCGACCGGGACGACACCTCTGTTGAGCATCGCCGCGAGCCGTTCGACGAGTTCGGGCCGGACGGCGCTGCGGGCCTGAGCGAGCGAGGCGAGCAGGCACGCCATGATCGCGCGGACGGTCCGGTCGTCGTACGGTTCGCCGACGCCGGTCGCGTGGCCGCGGAGCATCGCGAGCTGTATGTCATCGTGCGCCGCCTCGCCCACGGGGGCCTTGTACAGATCCCCGACCCCGGTGGTCAGTCCGTAGATCGGAGCTCCCCGGCGGTGCACCGCCTCGACCGCGAGGTACGTCACCCGGCAGCGTGCGAGTGCGTCGCGGTCCACCTCGACGGCCGCCCCCGCGGCGATCGCGGTGATCGCCGCGGGGCTCAGTTCACCGGTACCGATCGTGATCATCTCGCCCGTTCCGTCCGGAGTCACAGGTTGTTGGCCGTGAGCCAGGCCTTCGCGACCGCGGCAATGGCCTGGTGCTCGTTGTTGACCTTGTCGTTCATGTCGATCAGGTCCTCGGTCGTCAGTTTCGCCGAGACCGCGTCGAGAGCCGTGGTGATCTTGCTGGAGTTCACCGAGGTCCGCACGAGTGGCGCGATGTTCTGCGGCAGGAACAGCCCCTTGTCGTCCTTGAGGACGGTGAGGGACTTCAGGGCGGGGTCCGTCGAGGTGAGCGGGGCGACGTCGATCTGACCGTTCTTCAGCGCCGCGAGGGTCAGCGGTCCCGCCGAGTCCAGCGGCACGAACGACTTGAAGGTGATCCCGTACACGGTCTTGAGCCCGAGGACCCCCTCGTAGCGGGACTTCCACTCGGGCGCGCTGCCCTCGGACAGCTTCGACGCGTGCGGGGCGAGCGAGCTGATCGTGGTCAGGGAGTACTTCGCGGCGGTGTCCTTGCGTACGGCGAGCACGTTGACGTCCTGTGCCGACGCCGCCCTGAGCATGGTGACGCCCGTGGGGAGCCTGGACGTGAGGGTGGAGGTGAGCTCGCTCGCCGTGACGTGCCCGACCTTGGGGTCCAGGTAGGACAGCAGCGCGCCCTGGTAGTCCGGGATGACGCCGATGGAACCGTCCTTCAGCGCCGGTATGTAGGTCTCACGGCTGCCTATGTTGAACTTCCGGGTGACCTTGACGCCCGCCTCCTCCAGCTTCTGGGCGTAGATCTCCGCGACGAGCTGGCTCTCGGAGAAGTTGGCGGAGCCGATGACGACGCTCGACGAGGAACCGGTCGTACCGGAGTCGGAGGACGACGAGCATCCGGCGAGGGCGAGGGAGGCTGTGGCCAGGGCGGCGGTGAGGAGGGTACGTCTACGCATTGCTGTCTCCAGTGGTGCGGATCATGAGCGAGGGGTGGAGCCGGACAGGAAGGAGGGGCGGAGGCGGACGAGGCGTCCGGTGCTCCGGGACAGTCCCGGGGAGACCAGGACCTTCGTCAGAAGGGCGAAGAGGGCGTCGACCAGGACGACGAGGGCGGCGATGAGGATGCCGCCGGCGACCATCTCGGAGAGGTTCTGCTGTGCCTGGCCGTCGATGACGAGCCGCCCCAGCCCGCCGAGCGACACATAGGCGGCGATCGCGGCCCCCGAGATGACCTGGAGGAACGCGGTCCGTATCCCGGCCAGGACGAGTGGTGCCGCGCACGGCAGTTCGACACCGAAGGCGACGGCCAGCGGGCCGAGCCCCACCCCCCGGGCGGCATCGAGGACGTTGCGGTCGATCGCGTCGATACCGGCGACGACGTTGGTGAGGATCGGCGGCACCGCGAGCAGCACGAGGACCACGGTGCTCGGCAGGTAGAAGGCCAGCTTCGAGTGCATGTGCGGGGACAGCAGGATGACCAGCAGCACGACGACACCGAGAGTGGGCAGCGCCCGCAGTGCGTTGGCCAGTCCCACGACCGCGCGCCTGCCGTGGCCGGTGTGCCCGACGGCCAGGCCGAGCGGCAGGGCGATCAGCAGCGCGAGCGCCACGGCGGCCACCGAGTACTCCAGGTGTTCCGCCACGCGCGCCGGGACGCCGTCGGCGCCGGACCAGTTGCGGGAGTCGAACAGCCAGTTCATGCGTGCCTCACTCGGCTCGGCGGGCGCCAGGGGGTCAGGAGCCGTCCGAGCGCGAGGACGGCCAGGTCGAGTACGGCCGCGAGCGCGAGGCTCAGCACGACGCCGACGATCACGGGGTCGAGGTAGAGCTGCTGGGCGCCCTGGGTGAAGAGCTGACCGAGCTGTTCCACCCCGATCAGTGAGGCGATGGAGGCGATGCTGACGTTGGTGACGACGGCGACCCGCAGGCCTGCCGCGATCACCGGTACGGCGACGGGGAGTTGGACGAGCAGCATCCTGGCCGTGGGCCGGTAGCCGATGGCGACCGCCGCCTGTTCGGTCTCGGGCGGGACCGAGTCGAGGCCGTCGACGACGGTCCGGATCAGGAGGGAGGTGCTGTAGACGACCAGGGCGATCACGACGTTCACCCGGTCGAGGATCTGGGTGCCGATGAGCTGCGGCAGGAGGACGAAGACCGCCAGGGACGGGATCGTGTAGAGGATCCCGCCCACACCGAGCACCAGGGCCTTCCAGCGGCGCGAGCGGTGGATCAGCGCCCCGACCGGAACCGAGATCGCGAGCGAGACGAGGATCGGGACGACCGAGAGGTAGAGGTGGGAGAGTGTCAGATCGATGACGTACGACTGCTGTTGCCGCAACCAGGTCAGCACGGGGCACCCTCGATCCGGCGGGCCGCCGCGATCTCCGGGAGCACCGCGTCGAGGGGGACGACTCCGACGACCGCCTCTGCGTCGTCGATGACGAGCCCGGCCGAAGTGGGGGAGCTGAGCGCCGCGTTCAGCAGGTCGCGGAGGGAGGCGTCCCGGCCCGCGGTGGCGCCGCAGGGCACGAGGTGCGCGCGATCGGCCTTCTCGGACGGTGGCAGCCAGCCGAGCGGGCGGCCCGCCTCGTCGACCGCCAGACGCCAGTCGCCGTCCGCCGTCGAGTCCAGCGCCACCGTGCGGACGGGCACCGGCCGCAGGGCCTCGCCCGGACGGAAGCCGAGCGAACGGTAACCCCGTTCGCTTCCGAGGAACCTGGCGACGAACTCGTCCTTCGGTGCGGTGAGCAGCACGTCCGGCACGTCGAACTGGGCGATGTGCCCGCCCTCGCGGAACACGGCGATCCGGTCCCCGAGGCGCAACGCCTCGTCGACATCGTGGGTGACCATGATGATCGTCTTGCCGAACTCGCGCTGGAGCCGCAGGAACTCGTCCTGCAACTGCGTCCGCACGATCGGGTCGACCGCGCTGAACGGCTCGTCCATCAGCAGGAACTCCGATTCGGCCGCGAGCGCCCGCGCGACACCGACGCGCTGCTGCTGGCCGCCCGACAGCTGCCAGGGGTAGCGCCGGAAGAACTCCGGGCCCAGTCCGACACGTTCGAGGAGTTCCCGGGCGACCTCGACGGCTTGCCGGCGGTTCTTGCCGGTGAGCCGGGCCGTCACGGCGACGTTGTGCTCGATGGTGCGGTGCGGGAACAGCCCCACGTGCTGGATGACGTAGCCGACCCGGCGCCGCAGCTCGGTCTCGTCCATCCGCGCCGCGTCGGCGCCGCCCAGCCGGATCGTGCCGGAGGTGGGTCGGATGAGGCGGTTCACCATGCGGAGAGAGGTCGTCTTCCCGCATCCGGACGGGCCGACGAAGACGGTGAGCCGGCCCGTCTCGGCGGTGAGGGACAGGTTCTCTATGGCCTTCGCCCCGTTGGGATACGTCTTCGAGACGCCGTCGAATTCGATCATGGTGCGACCTCAGTCCTGTACGCCGGTTCGCGCACACTCATTTTGCATCAGACGAAAACTACTCATGTCATGGAGTGAAACACATGTCGGTCGCCGAATAAACCCGCATAAATGATCTGGAACCATGGGGAAACGATTCGAAACGTTTCCGTAATGTCAGCGGGGGCCGGTCTCCGGCGGGTTGCGCACCGTCAGCCGAGGCAGAGGCCCGGTCCAGGGCTCCACGGCGACGAGGCACAGCTGACCCGTCGACCCCTGCCCGAGTCGGGAGGTCCCGACATCGCGGGTCACGCTGTTCGGGTTACCGCTCACACACGTCCGCTGGTCGAAGACCGGGTCGAACCACGCACCGGTCGGTACGCGCACGACGCCCCGCCGTACGCCGTCGGAGACGGTGACGACCCCGAGGAACGACGTCCCCCGCCGCGACCGGACCCGCACCGCGTCGCCCGCGTTCACGCCCACCACGGCTGCGTCCGCAGGGTGCATCGTCACCGACTCCCGGCCCCGCTGTTTGGTCGCCATGCTTGTCGCGCCCATGTCGAGCTGGCTGTGGAGCTTGCCCGAAGGCTGGTTCGCCACCAGCACGAACGGATAGGTGTGCGCGTGCGGCGAGCCCGGCCACTCCTCCGGCTCCCGCCAGACGGGGTGGCCGGGGCAGTCGTCGTAGCCGAAGCCGGCGACCGTCTCGGAGTACAGCTCGATCCGACCGCTGGGCGTGTCGAGCGGACGCCCCTCCGGGTCGGCGCGGTACCAGTCGAGCCAGCTGCGCGGTGCCGGATCGAGCGGGATCGCGGTGCTGCCGCGTTCCCAGAATTCGGCGAACGCCGGTGTGTCCGGCGCGAGTTCACGCACCCGCTCGCGCCAGTCCCGGTACAGCGCCTCGATCCACTCGCGGGGTGACCGGCCTTCGGTGAGCCGCTCGCCCAGTCCGTGGCGGGCAGCGATGTCGGTGAAGATCCGGTAGTCGTCGCGGGCTTCGGCGTACGGCGGCACGATCTGCCGCATCGCGATCATCGCCGGCTCGTTCGACGCGGCCGCGATGTCCTCGCGTTCGATGGTCATGGTGACCGGCAGCACGATGTCCGCGTGGCGGGCCGTCGCCGTCCAGAACGGTTCGTGGACGACGACGGTCTCGGGCCGCTGGAAGGCCTCGTGCAGCCGGAACAGGTCCTGGTGATGGTGGAAGGGGTTACCGCCCGCCCAGTAGACCAGCCGGATGTCGGGATACGTGTACCGCCGGCCGTCGAAGTCGAACTCCTCGCCGGGGCGCAGTAGCATGTCCGCGATGCGGGCCACCGGGATGAAAGCCTCGCAGGGGTTGTGCCCCTGCGGCAGCGGGGGATTCCGCAGCAGGTTGGGGTGGTTGCCGTAGTTTCCCATCGAGCCGTGCCCCACCGAGAAGCCACCACCCGGCAGGCCGATCCCGCCGAGCATCGCGGCCAGCGCGATCCCCATCCAGACGGGCTGCTCCCCGTGTTCCGCACGCTGAAGCGCGGGTGCGACCGAGACGAAGGTCCGTTTCGCCGCCATCTCGGCGGCCAGCTCCCGGATGACGGAAGCCTGTACGTCACAGATCCCGGACGCCCACTCCGGACTCTTCGGACGGCCGTCGGCGGCACCGGTGACGTAGTCGCGCAGCCGCTCGTAACCGACGGTGTGAGTGTGGAGGAAGGCCGTGTCGACGCGGTCGGTCGCGATGAGTTCGTGCGCGAGTGAGAGCATGAGCGCGGTGTCGGTGCCGGGACGACAGGCGATCCACTGCGCGGGTACGTCCGGCAGATCGGACCGGAGCGGACCGACGTTCACGAACCGGCATCCGGCCGCGTGCATGTCCCGTACGGCGCCCCGGGCCGCGTGGCGCACGAGCCCGCCCGCGTTGACGGCCGCGTTCTTCGTGGCGATGCCACCGAACCCGACGAACAGCTCGCAGTTCCCAATGAGGTCCGACCAGGTCGAACTCGTGTGGAGCATCGAGCCGTTCTGGCCGACCACGTGCGGCACGACCACCAGGGCGGCGCCGAGCGAGTAGTTGGTGACGCCTCGTACGTAGCCGCCGTAGAGGTTCAGGAACCGGTGGACCTGCGACTGGGCGTGGTGGAAGCGGCCCGCGCTGGCCCAGCCGTAGGAACCGCCGAAGACCGCCTCCGGTCCGAACCCGCCGTAGACACGGGCCAGTTCGTCCGCGACGAGCTGGACGGCATGCTCCCAGTTGACCGGCACGAACGTGTCGCGCCCGCGTCGTGTACTCCTGTCGCCGTCGAGCCAGCCGCGGCGGACGTACGGCCGGTCGATCCGCGTCGGATGGCGGGCGGCGTCGGTGACGTTGTGGATCAGGTCGTAGGGCTCGGGGTCGAGTTCGTGCGGGCGTACCTCGATCCGGCCGTCAGGGGTGGGGCGGGCCCGGAAGGAACCCCAGTGGGAGGAGTGGGGGAGGTACTCCCGCTCCGGCTCTGTGCGCATGGGCTCTCCCCGCGCGGGCCGTGGCCGAGGGGCGGTGCGGGCGCCCCGTGCCGGCGTACGGTCACGCGTCGTAGTAGTCGTTCCCGACGGAGAACTCGACGAACGTGCAGGCGCTGTCACCGACGCTCCACGCGTCGTGCCCCGGCGGGAGCAGCATGACGTCGCCGGCCGAGAACTCCTCGTACGAGCCGTCGACCATCCGCACGGCCAGCGTGCCGGCCGTGACGAGCGCGACGTGCGGGAGCTCGCACAGCTCGGTTCCGGCGTACTCCTTGAGGTCGTTGGACCACTTCGCGCCGACGCCGAAGGTGACCTCGGTCACCGCCACGCCGTCGAGCTGGGCGGTCTTCTTGCTGATGAGGCCGTGGGCGTCGGGCTCGACTTCGAGCAGGGCCGCCTTCTGCATCGCGGGGTTCGCGGACATGGGACCGCTCCTTTCCAGAGGGATTTCCTCAGGGATTTCCTGGGGGGACTCGGCTACCAGCGGTAGTCGAGGAACTTGCCGTCGAGCGTCACCACGACGCGGTCGCCGTCCGGGTCCGGGCGGCGTTCGACGGAGAGGCTGAAGTTGATGGCGCTCATGATCCCGTCGCCGAACTCCTCGTGGATGAGTTCCTTGATCGCGGGACCGTAGACCGAGAGCGCCTCGTAGAAGCGGTAGAGGGTCGGGTCGGACGGCGCGCCGCCGTCCAACGTGCCCCGGTACGGCTGGAGCTGGAGTTCGAGCGCGTCGTCGGCCGAGAGCCCGAGCGCCTTCGCGACCGCCTCCGCCTCGGCTGTGCTCAGCGCGTGCTGCCCGAACAGGGCGGCGACCGTCCACACCGGTGGCCTGCCGATCAGTCCGGCGAGTTCGGCCCAGGGCACACCCTTCGCCTGGCGGGCGAGCCGTACTCGCCGTGTGAGGTCCGACTGGGGGAGATCCGTCATGTCAGGCTTCCTCTCGTCATGATGTCCGCGTTTCCTTGAGGGCCTTGCGGCGGGCCGCGTGGCCGATGAGGGTGGTCAGCAGTCTGCTGAGCGTCAGTGACGTCGTGCCGCCGACGTCCAGGCCGGGGAAGTGCTCGACCACGTCGATGCCGGCGAAGTCGAAGTCCCGCCCGACCGCGGTGAACAGCGCGCTCGCCTCGCGGAAGTCCAGCCCGCCGGGCAGCGGGCAACTGGTGCCGGGCGCGATGGCCGGGTCGAGTCCGTCGACGTCGAGTGACACGAACCACGGCAGGTCCGAGCGCATCGCCTCGGTCACCACGCCGGTGCCTTCGCTGTGCACGCGCGAGGCCGGGACGATGGTGTTCCCCGCTGCCAGGGCCGCCTCCACGTCCTCGGGACGGGCGCTACCGGTGCCGCGCATCCCGACCTGCACGATCTGCCCGACCCACGGCATCTCGGACATGCGCCGGACGGGACTGGAGTAACCGTCCCGGATGCCGTCGACCTCGTCACGGAAGTCGATGTGCGCGTCCACGTGCAGGACGTTGATCACCGGCCGGTCGGCCGCGAACGCTCGCGCGCACAGGATCGGGACGGAGTCGTCGCCGCCGAGCACGATCGGCACCGCGCCGCGCTCCACGATCACGCGCATCGCCGCGACCGCCGCCGCCGCGTTCCCGGCGAGGTCCCGCGGATCGCCGGTCATGTCGCCCACGTCGGCCATCGCCAGCCCCGTCCCGCCGAACAGCGTGCCGCCCAGGTCGAAGTCCCAGCGGTCCAGGTGTGCGCCGAAGCGCGCGGCGGCGCGCTCACGGAAGAGGCGCGGCGCGTCGGCCGCGCCCGAGTGCACCAGTTCCATGCGGTAGGGCGAGCCGTAGGGCACCCCGATGACGGCGAACGCCGCGCTCAGGTCGTCGAGATCACGCAGTCCCACCGCGCCCGGGTACGGAACGGCCGCCGGGCGCAGCCCCCGGGCCGTCGGCCCGGACACGCCACGCTCCACCGTTGATCGAGAACCCATTGCCACATCCCATCCATCGCCATACCGTGAAAACAGAAGCTATCATCAGATGAAAAGCATGGCGATAGTCAATGGTCAGAGCGCAGCGATTGGAACGGGCTTGACACACAGGATTAACACTCTCGTCGTCCACGCCTCGGAGCTCGTCACCCCCTCACCGGCACTCGACGGCGCCGCACGCGGCGCCCAGCTAGACCGGCTGGAGGTCATACCCGACGGCGCGCTCGCCGTCGACGACGGCCGGGTGGTCGCGATCGGCGGCACGGCCGACCTGCTTGCCCGGTACGACGCCGACCATGTCGTGGACGCGGGCGGCCACCTCGTCTCCCCGGCCTTCGTCGACCCGCACACGCACCTGCTCCACGGCGGAACCCGCCACGACGAATGGCAGGGCAAGGTGCTGGAGAGGGCCGTGCCCGGCATCGACGCGGGTATCCGCACCACCATTGCGGCCACCCGCGCAGCCCCCGACGCCGAACTCACCGCCCGCGCCCTGGCGGACCTCGACGAGGCACTGGTCCACGGCACCGTCGTGCTGGAGGCAAAGACCGGCTACGGTCTCGACCCCGACTCCGAGATGCGGCTGCTGCGCCTGACGAAGGCCCTGGATCATCCCGTCCACGTCCCGGCCACCTACCTCGGGGCGCACACCGTCCCGGCGGAGTACCTCGACGACCGTGACGGATACATCCGTACGGTGCTGGACACGCTGCCGCACATCGCGGCCACCGCCGACTTCTGCGACGTGGCGTGCGACCCCGTGTCGTTCACCGCCGAGGAGAGCCGACGGATCGCGCGGGCGGCACGCGCGCTGGGCCTGCCGCTGAAGTTCCACGCCGACCAGACCGGCGACATCGGCGGCACGGAACTCGCGGTCGAGTTCGGCGCCGTGTCCGTCGACCACCTCGACGAGGCCTCCGACGCCGCGCTGCGTTCCCTGGCCGCGAGCGACACCGTCGGGGTCGTCTTCCCGGGCGCCAACTACCACCTCCTCGACATGACCGCGTCCCTGGCGCCGCGCGGACGCGCGGCCAGGGATCTCGCCACCTGGGCGAGCCGCGTGCTCGGCTCCGGCGCGGCGATCGCCCTGTCCACGGACTACAACCCGGGCACGGCGCCGTCCCTCTCCATGCAGGCGGTCATGCAGCTCGCCGCCCGTCTCTACCGCTGGTCGTACGCCCAGGTCTGGCACATGGTGACCCTCAACGCGGCGGCCGCGCTCGGCCTTCAGGCCGGCCGTGGCAGCCTCGCCCCCGGCAAGTCCGCCGACTTCGTCATCTGGTCCGTGCGCAGCCACGGCGAGGTCGTTCACCGCTTCGGCTCGAACATGGCCGACCGCGTCTATGCCGCCGGCCGGCCGGTCGCCGAGCGAGGGCGCCGGCTGTCCGCCCCGTCGACGGCGAAGACCTGCTCAACGGCGATATAACATGAGCGTGAACGATCAGAGCCATCCGCCGTGGTTCCCGCACCGAAGTCCCCATGAACCTGCGGCTGTTTCGTGCAGGTGACGCCCGAGCCCGAGGTCCTTCCATGTCCTTGCCCGATCTCGAACAGGGAGCCGATGGTCCGCGCGCCGTCCATCGCGCGCTGATGATGCTGACCTGCGTCGCCGAGAAGGGGCCGCAGACGCTGTCGGAGCTGGCTCGGGCACTCGACATGTCGCCGAGCACCACCATGCGACTGGGGAGGGCCCTCATCCACTGGGGGTATCTGCATCGCGACGAGTCCGGTACGTACGCGACGGGCCACCGTTTCGCGTCACTTCAGCGGAGTGTGGACGAGGAGCCGGAGACCGACATCGTCGAGCTCTCCGGCCCGGTGCTGCGCGCGCTCACCGACGACACGGGGGAATCGAGTTACCTCAGTGTCCGGGGCGCGGCCCAGACGCTGATCTATCTTCGGCAGGTGCCGAGCCCGCAGCCGATCCGGCATGTCAACTGGACCGGACGGAGCATCCCGATGGAGGGAACGGCGGCCGGGGCGGCGCTGCTGGGGAAGGTCGACGAACGTGGGGTCGCCGTGGCCAAAGCGATCGCGACCGAGGGCGCCACGGCTGTGGCGGCACCGGTCCGCGACGCACGCGGTACCGTCGTGGCCGCGCTGAGCATCGTGGGTCCGTCGTTCAGAATGCCTGCCAGGACCGTCGCGAGCCTGACCGAGCCAGTCCGCGCGCGTTCCGCGGAGCTTTCCCGCCTGCTGGGTTTCGAGGCCAGGTAGCGGGGTCGGCGAACGGATGGCCACCGGGCCGGCCGATCCTGCGGTCGGCCCGTGCGGAGGCGTTGACGCGAAGGCACGCCGGGTAGTGGTTGACATGCAGTGCCGGTCATCTTGCCCGGGCCGTTCACCTGTTTCCGCCCTTGGGTGAGCACCATGGGCCGGACTTCAAAACCCGAATGATGTTTGACATTGGACCACCCGCGCTTTAGTCTCTGACTGAAACGATTCAATCACTTTCGGCACTCAAGGAGTCACGTGGTGCCGAAGGTGAGACCTGTAAGACTCAGGGGTGGAGATGACCGACCTCGTCGCGGTGAAGGCCGCGCTGAAGACCCAGGCCGTCGAGACGCCGTCGTGGGCGTACGGAAACTCGGGGACCCGATTCAAGGTGTTCGCCCAGCAGGGCGTGCCCCGCTCGCCGAAGGAGAAGCTGGACGACGCGGCGCAGGTCCACGCGGTGACCGGGGTGGCGCCGACGGTGGCGCTGCACATCCCCTGGGACAGGAT
>NZ_JBICZC010000022.1:59766-166262 GCF_043201715.1 Streptomyces sp. NPDC048291 | reverse complement strand
ACTCTCGGCAGTACCGCCGAGCCGTCCTGCCAGCCCCCACACCCCAGATCATCCAGGTACGCGCAGCTCACGGCCAGGGATCAAAAACACCTACTCAGCCAGCGGGCAGCGGACACCGACCAGGACCGCGTCTTGAGGGACGAGCAGGTCGAGGAGGTCGAGCAGCCGCCACCGGCGGCTGAGCGGATAGTCGACGACGAGGTTGTTGCCGCCTGCGGCCATGCCGGCGACAGCACGATGGAAGCCCTTTGCGGTGCGGTCGATCTCAGCCTGGAGATCTTCGTCCTGTATCTCGCGATTGCAGCGCATGGCATGGAAAGCGTCCACCGGGACGTGGAACCACGTCCCGTCCAGGATGTCGACGAGCTCCCGGGCAATGCTGGTCTTGCCGGAGCTGGACGTGCCGTTGAGGAGGATGACCGTGCCGCCGGCTGCGGTGTCGGGGATACGCGCGTGGGCCGGGTCCGCCGTTCCCACGGCCGCCTCGGTTGCCATAGTGCCGTCCTTCCGCCGCGCGACCTGCCAGCGGCGACGCTGAGCTGGGTGTGCTGCCGCCGTGATCATCGCAGGCGGGCTGAAGGGGCGCCTCCCCTTTCCCGTGCCCCCTGGATTTACATGCAGAGAGCTTCCAAATCAGGTTCTCAGGGGAGACATCCGGGAAACGGACGGCGCAATGTGGCAGGACTTCCCAGCCGTCCGCACCCTTACTGCTCGGAGGAGCGGTCCTTGAGGGCAGAGCGGGCCCACAGAGTTCCGCCGCCGGTCCCGAGGAGGAGACCGGTAGGGAGACCGACAGCCCAGGCCCCGAACACATCGTCGGGGGCGTAGCTGTGCACGATGCGGGAGAACGTGAAGAGCCACGGTCCCAGGGGCAGCACTAGGAGCCCGACCACCCACGGGACGATGATGCCCGGATGGTTGGGCAGGCCCTGTTCCCTGCGCAGGCGGGTGACGTAGACCAGTGCGGCCGCCACCGGGAAGGCGATCCCGGCGGCGCCCACGGGGCTGAATACGAGCGTCTCCATGCCGTCCGTCTCCTTCTCCCGGCTGCGTGCTCGGGAGAAAGTGTGGACGCCCCCACTGACAACCGGTCCGGGTGCGGACGTCCTCCAGCAGGCCGCCCGGCTGCGAGACCTCAAGGCGATGCGGCTTCCTCGCCCGTGACTCGCGTACGTGGCCGCAGGAACCTTCCAGCGGCCACGTACGATCCCGCGATCGCAGAGACGGTTCGCTCCGCTGTCATGCCGCACGACGCGAGCTCCACTGTGGCAAGGTGGAAGTGGTGCTGGCCCGTCGCTTTCCCCCGTAGCGGCGGGCCAGACCTCGACCAAGGCAAGGTTCTCGGCGACCAGATGCAGGACGTGCCGCTGGTCGACCGCATCTGGTTCAGCAAGCAGTGCGGGCCGTTCACATGCGGCTGTGACCAGGACCAACTGACGCCGTAGGCCACGGGGGCGCGTGGATCAGCCGGGAGGCGTCGCCCCGGGCAGCTCTTCGGTGAAGTCCAGCCACTGCTGGATGGTCCACACGGCGACGCTGGAGCGGTCTGTGGACATCCGCAGCCGTACCTCTTCACCGCCGGGCATGAGCGCCACCTCCAGGTGCGGCTCCTCCCACGTCCCCAGCGGATACATCCACTCGATGCCGTCAGGCCAGGTGCGCATTGCCACCGTGCGCACGCTCAGAGCCGCAGCCAGGGCGTCCAGGGCCACGCGCGGTATCCGCACCTCCGCCGGCTCACGCTCGAACGCTGTCACCGCACCCCCATCCTGCGGTGAGACCCAGCAGCTGTTTTCCCACACCGTGCACGCAAACGACGCGAGCCACACCGCCCCCTCAGCCCATGCGGACGCCATTGTCACACGGCTCTGCCCGCCACTTGTCGAGGTGAAGAGCCGCACGCCGACGGCCTGTTGCCGCCAGCTGGCATCGGCGGCCCGCCGCGGGTCAGGCCAGGGCTTCGGCGTCGACGTCTCGGATGCCGCTCAGATGGAAGGTGCTCACTTCGTCATCGTCATCGGTCCAGGCGTACAGGTACGGCGGATCAAGTTCCAGGGAATGGATGGTGTGGGTGAGGGGCTGGCCTTTGCCGGGTGTGTAGGTGATGGCGGTTTGAAGGGCGTTGTCGATGGCGTGGGCGAGGCGGCGCAGGGCGGGCGGATCCAGGTGCTGGGCGTCGCGGGCGAGGACCTGTTCGGTGGGGGAGAGCCGGGGCACCGTCTGGTCAGTGGCGGGTGAGAGGAGGACCTCGGCTAGGTGGGCGAGGTCGGGGGCATCTGGCGCCGGTTCCGCGGTCCGTGGCGCGGGAAGGAGGGGGTGGCGGTCGGGGGCGGGGCGCTCGAGCCGGATCGCACCGTCGTCCTGTTCGTGGACGGGCGTGTACCCGGCGTGACGGAGCGCGGTGAGTACCGAGTCACCGGGGAGCGGGCTGGTCAGCACGGTCGGGGCGAGCACCCGCAGGCTCAGCGGGGCCAGCCGGCGGCTGGCCGCGATCTCGGCGATCAGGGCGGTGTCTGCGCTGTGAAGAAGGCTGGCCGGGGTGGTGAGACGGACTCGCCCGTGCGCATCGGCGGTGTCCCTGACGAGGTCCGTCAGCTGTTCGGGGAGGACCGTGGTGCCGGCGATGCCGCGCAGCGTGTCGAGGAGTTCGTCGGTGGTGTGCCCGGCGTCGAGGGCGCGGCGCAGCGACGCCGCGGTGATGTGCCACAGGGACGCGGGGTGCCGTACGGCGCGGTCGGCCAACTGGTCCAGGAGGGCGGCCAGCCGGGCAGAGCACACGCCGTCGACGATGGCGGTCACGTCCGGACCGGTCTGGAACCGCGCTGTCTCGGCCGGCGGCGGCAGCACCTGCTGGGCGCATGCGGCGAGTTCGGCCTCCTGCAGGGCCGGCTCCGCATGATGGTGGCGCAGGGCCGGGGCCAGCGGGCTGAGCGCGCCCTCTACCAGCACGCCGAGGAGTTCGGCCTCGCGCACCAGCGGCGCGAGGGCGGCCTTCTCGTGGTCGCGATCCCGTTCTCCGAAGTACGAGTACCTCTCCGTGCAGGCGCAGAACCGGGCACGGGGCCGGTGCCAGGCGAGCAGGTCGGCGAAGGCACCGAGGAGATCGTCCGTGGTGTCGAGGGCCTGCTGCGGGTCGAGCGCAGCCGCGCTGTCCAGGAGGGCGATACGTGTCGCCAGGCATCCGTCGCACTCGACCCGGGAGGCGAGAGCCGGGGTCGGGCCGTCCGGCGCGTCGCGGTCGGCGCCGTAGCGGGTCGCGATCGGGGTGGTCCGGGTGGGGGTGAAGCGCATCGTGCACCAGGCCAGGGCGAGTTGCGCGTACTGCCCGGCCGGCTCGCGCGCCGTCCATGCGTCGTACGCCGTCGTCGCCAGGATCTGCCGCTGACCGTCGTGCGCGAGGAGACCGGCTGCGTGGGCGCATTCGAGGATGAGGCGGACCGCGGCCGGCGTACAGCCGGAGGCCTTGGTGAACCGGGTCAGTTCGCGGGTGCCGATGCCACCGTCCTTCAGCAAGGCCGGCGGCTGCCGGACACACGCGAGCAGGACCGTTGCGGCCTGGGCAAGGAAGGTGACGGCGGCGGCCGCGGTGGCCTCGGAGAGCTGCTGGCCGGTGACGGCCGTGAGCGGGATCTGGGGCGGGCGGGGGTGGAAGGGCGCGGCGGGCTCCGGTCCGCGCAGCGCGATCAGCACCTCGGCCGGCAGCTGCGGATCCCGTTCCCCGAAGAAGCTGAACGTACCTGAAGAAACGGGCCGGTCCTTCGACGAGAGCAGGGCTCGCTCGGCCGCCCAGTCCTGGCCTTCCCGGCCGGCGGAGGACAGGGAGAGCGAGCTGTATGACGTGGAGTTGTACCGGTGCAACTGTTTCAGCAGTTGCTGGGCGGAGGAGGGAGCCTGGGCGACGAGGTCACGCACCCGTTGACCGTCACGGTGCCAGCCCGAGGACACTGTGCCGGGCAGCCAGCCGTGAGGCGGCAGTGGATCCTTCCGTGCGGCATGATCGCCGCCATGGTGGTGCTCACGCCCACCGTGCTCCACACCCGCAGTGCGCCATGGACCATGGGATGGGTCACCATCCTCCTCGGAGCCCTCGTCGTGCAGATGTTGCTCGTACTGGTGGAGCATCTCGCCCCCGCGGCAGACAGGCCCGAGCCGGACGACCTTCCGCAAGCCTGAACCGCTGCATCCTGTCCGGCGGCGACCGAGGCGAAGCCGAGCGCACCCGCTCTCGGCCACGCCTGTCAGTGCCGGGCAAGTCCCCATGTGCGTGACATGACAGCTGTGAGTGCGGAGGCCGCTTGGCTGCTCCTGGTAGGTCTGGCGGTGGTCGGTGCGATGGTGGTGCTCGCCGACGGACGCCTACGTTGGTATCCGACCGGTCTGCTGCAGTGGTTCATGGTTGTGGCGCTGGCACAGGGGCTGTACGGAATGCTTCTGGGCAGCGGGCTGATCCCGCAGGCCGAGGCTCCGGCCGTCCGCGTCGTGATGCTGCCGACGTGGATCGCCGTCCGCGTGACCGGTGAGGGGCCGCTGGATCAGCTCGTCCAGGTCTTGATCTGAGCGGCGACCTCGCGCACCGGGAGCCCGTCCCGAGCAGCGCGGGCCAGCGGGAGCACGGTGTCCAGGCCGGGGCTCACCGGAAGGCCGCACGCCGACAGGTAGGCCGCGGTCACGGTTGCCGCGAAAAGGAGGTTCCGCATCTCCAGGCTCGGGTTTCTCGCCAGCTCGCACAGCAGCGCCGCGGCCTTGTGATGGGGCTCGGGATAGACCTCGTGGTCAAGGATCTCGGCCCGATGACGTGCTTCCGCCGCGACGGGGACGCCGTAGTCGACGACCTGGGGATCCCCCGGGATCTGCTGCGCCACCGCCAAGATCCAGGCGAGATCGATGCGGAGATTCACGCGGCGTCCCTCGGCGCGCGCTCGGCCAGCCCTTCCGGGAGTCCGGGGTACCGGTCTTCACCGGCCTCCGCCTCGAACGCGTCCGCGTACTGGGCCAGGAACGTCGCGGCGCCGGCCATGAAGGCGGCACGTGCCTGATTCACATCGGCCTCGATCAAGTCAGCCACGTACCCCTGCAAGGTCAGACCGCGGCGCTTGGCCCGGTCCTCGGCCGCCGCCTTGACGGCGTCGTCCAGTCGGATATTCGTCTGCTTTGCCATACCCACCACCATAGCTAGCCACTGATACCGTCGGCTAGCAGCCAGGCCTCGCAGGTTCTCGTTACCCACGCGCGCGAAGATCGTCTGTCGGGCGACCTGGTAGACCACCGGACGCTGGGAAAGCCGCCCACCGGCATGGTCGCCCTGGAATGATGAATCACCACATCGCACCAGATCGGCAAGGGGACGAATGGGCCTACACATTTCGCGGATCGAGATACGCAACTTCCGCAACTTCCGGCATCTGGTCATCGACGACTTCCCCGCCCACGCCGTGATCGTCGGCGAGAACGGCGTCGGTAAGTCGAACCTGCTGGAAGCGATCCGCCTGGTCCTTGACCCGTCTCTCTCGGACGCACGGCGCATGCTGCGCGAAGAGGACATCTGGGAAGGGCATCCCGCCGGCCTGGCGGGCGGAGCAGAAGTATCCATCGTGGTCGAGCTACGCGGCTTCGACGACGACGCTGACGCCAAGAGCGTCCTGTCCAGCGCCGCGGTGGACTTCGACCCCTACGTAGCCCGGCTGACCTACCGCTTCGCCCCTCGCACAGAGGTAGCAACCGGCGACGGATCCCAGGTGCAGCCCACCAGCCGGCCGCTGACCGCGAAGGACTACGACGTCATCGTCTTCGCCGGCGAGCGCGAGACCAACGACGTCCGCGCCATCCGCCGCGAAGTGGCCCTGCGCGTCCTGCCGGCCCTGCGCGATGCCGAATCAGACCTGCACAACTGGCGACGCAGCCCCATGCGGGACCTCCTCGAACGGCTTCCCCTGGACCCGGTGAACCTGGAAGCCACCGCCTCCGCGATCGCCACCGCTGTGGACCAGCTCACCAAGGACGGCAACGTCGCCAAGCTGGAAGGACACCTCACAGACCGGCTGCAGGCCATGTTCGGGCCGCGCCTGGCTGTCCAGCCCACCCTCGGCTTCGCCTCCTCCAAGCCCGACGAACTCATCCGCGCCGTACGGCTGTTCTTCGACGAGGCCCGACGCAGAAGCATCTCCGACACCAGCCTGGGCAGCGCCAACGTCATCTACCTCGGCCTGCTGCTGGAAGCCCTCAGCCAGCAGCGACTGGACGAGGAATTCATCGCCACCCTGGTAGCAGTAGAAGAGCCCGAGGCCCACCTTCACGTCACACTCCAGCGGCACCTCTTCCGGTATCTGCTGCGCACCGGGCCGTCGCTCATCCTGACCACCCACAGCCCGCACATCGCCGCCGTCGCCCCGGTCCGCTCCTTCATCGTGCTGCGCGCCACCGAGAGCGGCACGACCGGGGCCACCACAGCCGCCCTCCCCGTCAGCAACGAGGAAGCCGCGGACCTGGAGCGCTACCTCGACGTCAGCCGCGCCGAGGTCCTCTTCGCCTCCGCCGTCGTGCTGGTCGAAGGACTGGCCGAGCTGTACATCCTCCCCGCCCTGGCCGAAGCCGCCGGATTCGACCTCGACGCCTACGGCACCGTGGTGGCCAGCGTCCACGGCACCGACTTCAAGCCCTACCGGGCACTCCTCGGTACGAAGGGCCTCGACACCCCCCACGTGGTCATCACCGACGGAGACGCCGCACGCGACAAGCGCGGCCGCCGGGAAGCCGGCCTCAAACGAGGCGCCAACCTTCACCCCGATGAAGCCCGCCGCACAGCCTTCCTGGATCAGATCCGTGCCCTGCCGGAAACCCAGGAAGCCGACTACCAGACGGCGCGCGATCCTCTCGCCGCAGAGCTCCAGAACATCGGCGTCTACGTCGGCGCCCAGACCCTGGAGACCGACCTGTGCTCCATGTTCGGCGACGAGATCATCCGGGCGTTCAAGGAACTGAACGGCAACACCGGCGCGATCGACGACGTGAGCCGCGGGGTCGCCAACGAGCTGAACCCGATCATCGACCCCGACGTCCGGAAGAAGATGCTCAAACGGATCGGCGACCTCGGCAAGGGCCGCTTCGCACAGCGCCTCGCCGCGCACATCGTCCAGGTCGACCTGGGCGTCCGGATCCGGTCCCAAGCGCAGATCGCGGACGACGTCCCGCTGGACGAGCAAGCCCTGCGCCGCCTGGGCACGGCTTCCTACCTCTTCCTGGCCATGGAACGCATCAGCCAAGCGGCCCGCGGAACGTCACTACTCGTCGGCCACGCGGCGCCACCCGCCAACGGGCAGGGCAGCGATGCAGGTCAGTGACACCCTCCTCGCGGAGCTCGACAGTCTGCACCCTAGGCAACGGACCGCCGTCCTCCACGACGGCAACGTCGTTCTGCGAGCCGGTCCCGGAAGCGGGAAGACGCGCACCCTCGTCGCCCGGATCGCCTACGTGCTCCAGACACAGATCTCGCCCTTCCGCGGCGTGGCCTGCATCACCTATACCAACGCGGCGGCCGAGGAGATTCGCCGTCGCGTCCTCAGCAGCGGCGTGCGCGCCGAAGGGCGGATCACCTGCTCCACCGTGCACGCCTTCTGCCTGAACGAGATTCTGCGGGCCTTCGCCCCCCTGACCGGGCAGCCGGCACCCCAAGCCGGACAGGTCCTCAACAAGGCGGCCACCGAATCTCTCCTGCAGCGCTGCTTCGACCAGGTCGGCATCTCCGAGGTCCTCGCCCAGCACCGCATGCCCCAGAGCACCCGGATCCGCCGGGCCCTGGCCTGCAACGAGAGCCTGGACAGCTTCGACCCGCGGGAAGTACAGGCGGCACGCCTGTACGAGGAACAGCTGATCCTCCGAGGCGAGATCGACTTCGAGGCCATGGTGACGCGGGCCGTACGCACCGTGCGGGAGCACGAGCACGTCCGCGACCTTCTGCGAGCCCGCTTCCCCCACCTCGTTGTCGACGAGTACCAGGATCTCGGCGGAGTCCTCCACGAACTCGTCCTCGCCCTGCGCGACCTGGCCGGCATCACCGTCTTCGCCGTCGGGGACACCGACCAGTCCGTCTACGGATTCACCGGAGCCGACGCCAAGTACCTGACCGAGCTGGCCGCTCGACCAGACTTCCGCGACTTGGAGCTCGAGGTCAACTACCGCAGCGGCCAGGACATCATCACCGCCGCCGAAGCCGCCCTCGGGCTGCCCCGAGGGCGCCTCGCACGCGAGGGCGCACCACCGGGCGACGTCAACCTCAGACGAGTCAAAGGAGGGCTCGAAGACCATGCCCGACTGGCCTGCGATCTTGTCGAGGAAGCGCAGAACAGGCACGTCAGCCCGGAACGGATCGCCATCCTCTACCCCGCACGCGGGCCCCTTCTCGACGCCGTACGCAGCGAGCTCACCCGACGTGAGCTGGACTTCCGGCACGAAGGCGACGACAAGCTGCCCGCCGGAAGCCTCTCCCGCTTCGTCCAGAGGTGCGCGAGCCGCGCCGTCACCAACTACCAGATCCACACCGCACCGGGCGCCCAACGCGCGGACATGCTGCGCCGCGCGCAAACACCGTCCCTCGCCGCCCTGACCCGCGCCCTCACCACTCTGCGCACCGAGGCCCAGCTCACCCCGCCGCCCTCGCGATTGCATCTGCTCAGAGCTCTGCAGCTGTGCCTCGATCCCGACGAGCTCTACCCCGCCCACGCCCCGGCCCTCGACTGGCTGGACCGGCTGCGCGCCGGCCTGGCCCTCGACGAGGTAGCCGCGGAGCACCCTGACCAGGACAACACGAGCAGCCTCGACAAAATGGCCGACCTGTGCAGGTCCAAGAATCTCCTCCTTCAGGACCTGGCACGCGGTGAGGAGATCATCGGGAAGGTCCTACTGGCTACCTACCACGCGGCCAAGGGCCGCGAGTTCGACACCGTGATTCTCCCGGGCCTCCTCAAGGGCATCATCCCGCGGGACATTCCCGACCGAGGGAAGTGGCGCGAACCCACAGGGACGGAGCTAGCGGAACAAAGACGCGCTTTCTACGTCGCCCTCACCCGTGCTGAGTCGACGGTGACCATGATCGTCGGCCCCGGGTACCGGACCAGCGGCGGGTACCCGATTTCCCGTGGGCCCTCAGACTTTGTGATCGAAATGGTGCGGCGGCTCTCTCCGAAAGAACAAGCCTGACCACAGTCAGCATCCGCTGCACTCTGCGGGTGCCCGCTGTTCTGACCCCTCGGCGTAAGACACCGCCGTGGCCAGACCGGCCAGGAGCCCGCTGGGTGCACGTACGTGTTGATTCCCTGATATGTGCGATAAGCGGGCAGGTGGCGCGGTACGTTGGCAAGCAGTCCTCCCGGGCGCCGCGTCCCCCCGTGCGCGGCGTCCGGGGGCACACCCGCCGGATCCTGCCTGACCATCGGCCTCCGCCAGTCTGGTCACGGCGACCCGCCCGCCACGCGGGCACCGACATTCGGGCGTAGCGCGCTACTTGCTCTTCGGTAGCAGCGCACGCAGGCGTGGGTAGCGGGCGAGCAGCCGGGCCAGGTGGGTGCTGAGGCGGCACGGCTTGAGGGCGGCAGCGACGTGGGCGAGCCAGAAGTCCTCCACGGTGCGCCTGGCGTGCGTCAGGGCGTCCTGGGACGGCGTGGCCTCGTCGTGGTCGGGAAGGTGTCGGCCGTAGACGGGAATCACCTCGATGCCGGCGGCACGCAGCGCGCACAGGCGGTGCTGGCCGTTGGTCAAATTCTGCTGTCCGGTGTCCCACCAGATGTGGCCCCCTCCGATGAGGGAGCGGAACCAGGCGCGGTCGCGCTCGCTCAGGTGCGTGGCGCGGTGGAGCCGGTCCTGTTCGTCGCTGTCGGGTTCGGCGCGGGCAAAGGCGAGCACGGCCGCGGTGATCGCCGTCCAGTCGTCGGCCTGGTGGTAGGGGCAGGCGGCGAAGTCCTGATCGCCGAGCTGGGTGAACAGCTCGGCGTGGGCGGTTTTGCTGTGACCCTTGGGGTAGGTGGCGGCCAAGGCCTTCGCCCGCTCACCGTAGGGACACTTGAACAGCCCATGTGGCCAGGGAAGCTGGGAGGCCGCGACGGGGCGGATGCCGGTGACGCCGTCCAGGTGCAGAGCTCGCTGGGCGGGGCTGCTGAACCTGCTGGGGTACAGAGCGGCCTCCGAACCAGGCGGCTCCGGCCGTATGTGGGCATCGGCGTGGAGCTGCTCGGTGAGGTCGGGTTCGGTGACACCGGCGAGTTCGTAGAAGGGACCTTCGTGCCAGGCTTCGTCCTCGTCGGAGCGCCGACGCTCCGGGTTGGGCTGGATCAGGACGGTCACCGGGGCCTCGGGCAGCACGAGGATGCCGGACAGGCCATGGACCGAGGCGAGGGTAAGTCGACCGCGCGCCCAGGCAGGATCGTTCAGCACTGCGTCGAGGGCGTCACCGGCGAGGTGGCCGATCCATTCGACGCGGTGGAATCCTTCGTCGATGCGCATGGCCCACTTCGGGTGGCGCAGAGCATGGATCTGCAGGTAGTCACCAACCATGACCAGGTGGGCCGGCTTGTCGAACACGGCTGCCCGCTGCCGCGGCGGCTGTGGTTCGGTCTCGGCTGTCGGTGCCACGAGGTCGGGGCCCTGGATGGTGTTGCGAAAGGGGTGCGGTCCGGCAGCCAAGCGGCTTCCGGTGAAAAGGGGTTCTGGGGTCTGTGGCCACCAGGGGTGGGCGGAATCCCAGCGGGCCCGGCCGCTGTCGACCTCGCCGAGGGTCCACTGATCACCCTCGCGCAACATGACGGGGCCCGGCATGCCGTGACAGAACACGGCCGCGATCTGCCGGGCTGCGCGGGTACGCATGTGGGTGGAGCCCGGAGCCAGGAATCCGATGTCGGTGATGACCTCCACCCGCTCGATCCGGGCGAACCCCTCGCCGTCCGGTACGCCGTCGACGGCCATCCGTTCCGAAGCGATCTGGAGGTAGTCCCCCGGCCGAAGCGCGGTACTCACGTGCGGAACGGTCATTCCCTACCCCCGGTGCGCCGCCTCACCGTGCGGCGGTCTGTGATCTCCTCGTGTATACCGCACCGGACCGACAGCTTCTGTCCGGCCTCGCGAGAGGGACGGCGCCGGACGGCCTGCACTGGGACGGGACCTAACGACCGTGCGGTCCAGCTGAGTTCGGGATTCTGTACACGGTTGTGGTCGGGGCCGGAGGGAGGTCGGGGCGGATTCGGGTGCGGGGGACGAACCGGCGCTCACGAGTGAAGGTCGTGCCCTCCACGGCGCCGTTCTTGTAGACCGGCCCGACAAGTCGTCCGTCGCTGTCGCGGATTCCGATCCGCACCCCGGGTTTCCAGTGCGCTCGCCGCCACGTTCCGAACGCGAGCGGCCCCCGTGCCCCTGCCGGTGCCGTGCGTGCCTCGGGCGGCTCTTCTGGCGGAGGGGTGAAGTCCAGGAGACGGACTCCATGGAAGCCGCCGGAGATGCCGGCCTCGCTCGTGGCGATCCGTCGCAGGGCGCTGCGCGAGGTGGGCCGCGGCTCCGGGGCCGGGAGCTCAGGCGGGGGCGTCCACCGGGCGAACGCGAGCTGAGCGGCATATCCGTAGAGCACGCGTCCGCCGGCGTGTTCGTCGCCGTAGGTTGCCGGCTGCAGCGTCCAGGTCCGCTTGCCCGTGGCGTCGAGGGCGGAGATGAGCAGGAAGCCGGACGTCGTGTCGAGCCGGCCATCGGGCTGGGCGGCGAGGAGACCGCCGAGGATGACGGGATACGGTCCGATGCACACCCCGGCCTCGACGAGCGCGGCGAGTTCATCGTCATCGGCTTCCGCCGCGCGCAGAGGGACGGCGTCGTGCGTGATGAGCGACCAGGGGGCCGGCAGCCGCAGTGCGGCCCTGGTCTGGTCGTCGAGGGGGGCGGTGGTGACCACGTCCAGGGCGAGCGGGGCGGGGACCATGTGCGCGGCGGCGAGATAGGCCGCCGTCCCGGACAGGGCGCGTACCCACCGCACCACCCGCTCGCGCTCGAACTGGTAGGTGCTGGTGCGGAAGTCACGCTCCTCCAGCAGACCGGACCGCAGCGCGCCGACGTCCGCGGGCACGAGGTCCGACAGGTCCGCGGGCAGGCGACGGTGGATCCGGGCGAAGCGCCTCTCGAGTTCCCACCGCTCCCGCAGGGTTGCCAGGGAGGCCGCGGCGACATCCACGACGACGTTGTCCGGCCCGGCCAGCGCGAGGACGGCCTTCGACTCGTGCGGAGCCTGGTCCCAGTCGACGTCGTGTTCGGTCGCGAGCTGCTGAGCGACTCCGCACTGCGAGACCACGCGCTTCCACAGCATCGCCATCTGCCGGTCCCAGGAGTCCGTTCTGCCCGGCCCCGCGCCGGGGCCGAAGAGGAACTCCTTCCACGCCCCCGATTCCAGAGGGACGAAGTCGGTCCCACCGGCGCGTGTGCCAGGGACCCGCGGCTGGGCGAAGGCCGTGTCGAGGAGGCTTCGGACGCTCATGCCGGTCCAACGACTGGACCGGCAGAACGTCCCTCTGAGGTGGATCGACGTCACCACCTACAGGTCGGAAAGGTGATCGAAAGACGTTCCGTTTGTCGGTGTGTGGGGCTACTGTCCAAAGACGCAAGATCGCAAGGGGGGCACATGACCATCACCCACGCTGGACCGGGCCGGCCTCCGGGCATCCGCCGGGGTCCCGACGGGCTCACCGACCGGCAGCTTTTCGCCTTGAAACTGGAGCGCCGACGGGTTCGTTCCGCTATCCCGTGCGGGAGTTGTGGCTGTTCATACAGGTCGGAGCCGCGGGCAGACGCTTCACTCGATCGTGTGGGGATCTGACGATTACTCGCAGATTCCAGGAGTTCTCTCCGTAATTTGCTTCCTTGTGACGGATTCTGGGACACGTCGCCTCTCCCTCATCACGGGCGGCGACGTAGCTGTGAAGGACCGGCCTGGCGAACAAGCGCGGCCGGAGCCGGGCCTGGCTGACGTCCTGACGCTCCAGCGACAAGCCGCAACTACCACATCCGTGGAAGCCGAGCGGGCGCTCTTCCAAGACTCCCTCGCCGAGTACGTATGGGCCCGGGACGTCGCGGGCCTGTCACCGCGCACGCTGGAGTCATTGGTCCAGCCGGTGCTGGAGATCTGCTCGTACTACGACGTCATGCCGTGGCACCTGACCTCGCGGCAACTGGACAGATACTTCGCCGGCCCGGGCAAGCGACCGCGGCACACGACGGTCAGGTCGAAGATCAACCGGATCGACCTCTACTACGCCTTCCTGGAACAGCGCTACGCCGGCGAGATCCACCGCCGGTTCGGCGCGGTAGTCGAGTCACCCGTTGACGCGTTCAACCGGCCAGTCCACCGTGGGGACTTCGGGCTCCGGATCCCACCGTCGGCCCGGGCGACGAAGGAGTTCTTCGCCGCCTGGCGTGAGGCGCTGCCGCGGGCCCGGAAGTACCCGGTGGCGGTCCGCAACTATGTGATGTCCAAGCTCACGTACATCTCCGGGGTCCGAGCGGCGGAGCTCTGCCAGGTGCAGCTCGGAGACGTGCACTGGGAGAACGGGCAGTGGGGACGGTTCCTGGTTCACGGCAAGGGCGCCGGCGGCTCAGGCCCCCGTGACCGTGAAGCCTTCCTCTTCGAAGAGGGCCGCGCGCTCCTGTGGTGGTACATCGAGGAGGTGCGGGGCGAGTTTCCCGATGACCCCTCCGACCCACGGGCGCCGCTGTTCCCCTCCGAACGGCTGCCGAAGTCGCTGGCCGGCATGGACGGGCTGCTCGCACCGCCGGTGGTGCCCGACACGTTCCGGCGCGCGCTGAAGATGGCGTCGCACGAGTATTTGAGGGGCCCGGTCAGCGAGCTCTTTCCGCATCTCCTGCGGCACGCCTGCGCGACCCACAACTATGAGGCGGGGATGCCGTTGTGGGACGTGCAGGTCTTGCTCGGCCATGTCTGGGCATCCACCACGGTCGGCTATCTCGCGACCGCGAAGGGCGACCCGGAGCGGGCGAGCCTGGAGTCTTCCCGGCGAGCGGTTCGCCGGCTGAGCACGGAGGCGTGATCCCTTGAAGTGGAACCTGCGCTGGGCCGCGGCCAAGCGCGACATCTGGCGCCCGACCCAGTTGCAGGCAGCCTTCCGGGAGGTGGGGTTCACCCCGTCCCTGAGCAAGGTGGCCGCGCTGTGGTCGGGCACGCCGGTCACGGTCCGCCTGGAGGACCTGGACAAGATCTGCGCCGCCCTCCAGTGCACGGTGGCGGACCTGATGGAAGCCGAGCCGGTGGCGGCAGCTGAGGGACGCCCGGAATCCGAGCTGCGTGCCGTCGGCGAGAGCGGACCCGCGCGCCCGATTCCCAGGCCGGGCAGCGGCGGAGCCCGGCGCTCGCTGCCGCCGAACTGACCCGGGTATCCAGTGACCAGGGGGTTTGGGCTGCTCGGCTCGTGCGAGAAGTGTGCGAGCTGGGGAGGAGTGAACGGGAAGGCCATGTGCCCGCGGTGCGCGTGGGCGTGGACCCGCGTGTCCTCGGGCAGGGACGGCTGGAGCGAGGCTCCGTGCCGGCGCTGCGCGCGGACCGTGCCGGTGCCGCGGGCCGGGGTGTGCGCGCCCTGCCTGCTGGCCGTCCGCCTTGGGGAAGACGACGACTGGGCCTGGGGCGAGCTCCACGACGAAGCCCTCGCGCCAGGCCGGCCGCGTCAGCTCGTCCTGGACATCGAGGGGATCGCCCTGCCCGAGACCAGGCCCGTGCGGATGCCCCAGGCCAAGTCCGGGCGGCGAGCGGCAATCCCCCCGTGGCTACGGGCCAGGATTCCCGACCCGGTGCGGGACGATCCCCGGATCTGCCCTGTCCATGTTCCCGGGCAGTTGGGACTCTTCCCGACTCCGGCCCGCCAGTTCGCCCGCACCCACGCGGCCCGCATCGCAGACCGGAGCATCCCCGGTTTCGAGGCCGTCGCCGAGCAACTGCAGCAGATGGCGGACGAGCGCCGGGTACGCGCCCGGACCATGTGGATCTGGCGGCTCGAAGGCTTCGCCCGCCTGGCACTGGCCGCCCGCGACCCCGACCAGCACCAGGTTGCCACCGAAGCTCTGAAAGACCTCCTCTACAACGGCCCGATCCTCGGACAGGCCCTGGACCGTGCCGGTTTCCTCGCACCGCCCCCACCACGCCGGGTGATCCCGCCGCGCGGAACCGGGCCCACCCGCCAGGGCGGGCAGCGAGACCCTGAACTGCGAGGACAGTGCACGCACTGCCTGGCCTGGGCGAACGACCGCCGGGTCATGTGCGCGGCGTGCACCAGCTGGTGCCACGAGATCCGCAAACGCGGCGGCACCGACGCCGAGTGCGACCGCTGCCACCGCACCCTGATGCTCAGCGACGGGATGTGCCGCATGTGCCGGATCGTCATCGCCGAAACAGAAGTAGACACCGCCCAAATCGCGATGAAGAACGGCGACCAGCTGTGGTTCGCCCGCCCCCACGCCGCCGGACTGGCCGTCGGACGCCTGCTGCCCGGCACAGCGGCGCTCCAAGGCCGCTTCGCCCTCAAACGCCGCCGTGCCCGGGCCCGGGCCGCGTCCGCACCGCGACCGTCCGAGCATCTCCTTGACCCTGCTCAGCTGGAACTCTTTCCGGCTCCACCACGGGACTGGTCCCGTCTGGACACCACCAGGCCGCCCGCCCCCACCTCAGCGGCAGCCGCTCTCGTCGCCGACTTCACCTCGTACATGCGCGGCCGCGGATGGAGCACCCACTCCTTCAACGGCAGCACCCGAACCCTGCGCATCGTGACCGGCCACCTCGGCGCCGACGTTCCCATCCAGGAGAGCGATATCCGAGCCCTGGCCTCCACATACCCGAACCTCCACGGCGCCCGAGTCATCAACTATCTCCGCCTGCGCGGCCTGCTCGAAGCCCGCCCGCCCAGCGATCCGTGCACCGCGCGCGCCCGGCACCACGCCACCGCCGTCACACACCCGGCCTTCTCCACCGCCGTGCACACCTTCATCGACGTGCTCCTCGGCCAGGGCAGCACCTCCAGCCGAGCCCGCAGCCCCAAGACGATCGAGAACTACGTGGTCGCCATCCTGGACACGCTCAAAGCCTGGATCGCCGACGGCCTCACCGATCCCCGCGAGATCACCAAGAAGCACATCGAGGACGCCCTGGACCCGCTCCGCGGCGACAAGGCCCGCCGCCTGCACACCGCGCTGCGCTCCTTCTTCAGAGCCCTCAAGCGCGAACGCCTCGTCTTCCGCGATCCCGCCCGAGCCATCTCCCTCACCAGCACTCGATCCGTGCCGACCGCGCTGCCCTCGGACCGCATCGCCGGCCTCCTCGACCACCTCGACGACCCCCGCGACCGTCTCATGGTTGCCCTCGTTGCCATCTACGCCCTCCTCCCCGGACAACTCGTCCACCTCCGGAGAAGCGATCTCGACCGCAGCAGGGGCCGACTGCGCCTGCGCCGGGCGGGACGACTGGATCACGTCATCTACCTCGACGCCTTCACCCTGCGGCTTGTCACCGCGTGGGAACTCCAGCGCCACCGGCGGTGGCCCGACAGCTCCAACCCCCACTTCTTCGTCACCCGCAACACCGCCGTCGACGACTCCGGCCCGTCCATCAGCGCGAGCGTGATCCAGCACCTCTTCCAGCGCGTCGGCCTGCCCGCTGGCCGCCTCCGCGTGGACCGAATCGTCGACGAGGCGCGTCACAGCGCCGACCCGGTCCGGCTGATGGAGCTCTTCGGTCTGTCCAACCTCTCCGCAACCCGCTACGTCTTGTCGGCACACCCAGACAAGAGGCACGACCCCATCACCCCGTGATGTCAGCCCACGGCTGGTCACGGGTAGCGCTGACCAAGGGCTCACGAAGCGCTTGAAGATCACTTCCCGGTTGAGCCGGTGATCATTTCCCGGCCGGGGGATGGATCAGTCCCACCAGAAGTCCCAGCTGTGGGCTCCGGTGATCCGCTCGGCGTACGCGGTCAGCGTGTACGGCCTTCTGCCCTGCCAGACGTTGTCCGGGCAGAAGGCGAAGTGCTCCGCCGCGACCAGGAGAGCGTCTTCCTTGTTCATCGGCGGCGTGGCGACGCTGAGGTGCAGGGTGGAGAAGCCGACCGCGACAACCCGGACGCCGAACCGGTGCTCCCAGTCGCGGATGACCGCGGAGAACTTGGCGGCGTCGTTGTCGTAGTTGAGAGGGCCGCACCAGCCTGCGACAGCGAGGGCCTCGGCGCCGGACGCGGCCGCGACCAGTCCCAGCCGGGTCTGCGGACGGCCGGTGAGAAACACCTGCGCGTACTCGGCTGCCAGTTCGTCGGCGTCGGTCTCGGCCGACCGAGCAGGAGCAATGCCGGGCCAGTCCTGCCCGAAGGGGGCCGTGACGGCGAGGCGCCTCTTGGCGTCGAGCATGTCGTCGTCTTCATCGACGGCGGTGTACGTCGCCCACCACTCCTTGAGAAGACGAGCCGGGTCGTGGCTTGCCGGAGAAGACATCCGCTCGGGCAAGAGCTCTCCCGATCCCCACGGCCGGAACTCATCATCGCCCGGATCCAGCGCGTCAAGCAGCAACGGCCACAAGCCGGAGCGAGTGTGCTCGGCACGGATCTGAGCCCACAGTCCGGCCGCGGCCGGACGATCGCTGAGCCACAGGGGCTGCATGTCCCCATCGCCTTCATCGGATGTGATCATCCGCCCGGGCGGGAGTGGGGCCTCAAGGCTCAATCGGGGTTCAGGGTGCACGGGTGGATGCTGGTGGTGTGGCTCGGCGGAACCGGACACGCGGTCGCGGAACTGCTGGAACGCATGCCAGCCCGACGTCTGCCCTGCAGTGATCAAGTCTCCTTCGGCACAGTCGAGGACCTTGCTACCCAAGGCTTCGGCGAGGCGGAAGACGGGTGTGAGCACGTCGTCGCCGGTGCCCCGGATGTGAAGCATGATCGAGTCCACTGGGTCGTCATCGCCGATGTTGAGTTCTATGGACCAGGTGGGTCCGAGGAGCTCTCCCCAGGTCGGGTCAGAGAGATCGGCGTCCGGAGCGGCCTGGGCGACGGTCGCGAGCACGTCGTGGAGGCGGCCGAGCGGGGGCGAGGTGTGATCGCCTGCGATCTCTTGGACCGAAGTCACGTTGTCGGGTAGGCGGAGGAGAAGTACATCCCAGCTCATGGCGGCCTTCCGGATGGAGTCAGGTAGTGGTTGCGGTGCGGTCAGATAAGGCTGAGCTGCTCTCCGGGCGGCTGCGGCAGGAGCACGCCCCGCAGGCGGCGGATAGTCGCGCGCCAGGGGCCGCCATCCGATTCCGCCCATAGGTCCATCAGCTCGGACGGGTCGGTCATGACGCGGTCAAGGGCCTGAAGGGCGAGATCGCGCAAGCCGGTGAGATCAGGAAGCGGCTCTTCCGGCCCATACACGGGATCGGCAGGTTCGCCGCCAGAGCATTGCGCGGCGACGAGGGCGGCCGCAGCAACGGCTTGCTCAGATTCGGGTGCTTCCAGATCGCCCGCGGTGTCGATCACACGGGTGAGGATGCCGCGGACGATGCCCTCACGTTCGCCTGCGGCTGCCTCGTCGAGGTCGTCACAGAAGTCCGCTGCGGTGTCGTTATCGAAGGGGCCGACATCCCAAGTGCCCATGGTCTCTCCAGATCAATCTTGGTCTTGACCGAGGCAGCCTGACAGAGGCCACTGACAGGAGCAGCCGCGCAGTCCAAGGGATGCCTGCGACCTTCTCCCGTGATGCCTCATGCAGAGAGGCAGAGCACCCACCCTTATGCGGATCGTCCGCCTCATGGAATGATCGCGGGACCGGTCTGGATTGGGGGGCGTGATGGCAGACGGGGGAGAGCAGTACGAAGCGTCGGCGTCCGCTTTGGGCTACCTGTTCCAGTTCGCCAAAGCTCTGCACATGTGCATTGAGCAGTGGATGAGCACTGGCCCCGACTGGAGCATTGCAGTTGAGGCCGCCGACGATATCGAACAGCACATCGGCTCCGTGACTGACCTTCTTCAGCTCAAACAGCGCGCCGATGGCGTGCGGTTGACCGATACGTCTAAGGATCTCTGGAAGACCCTCCGGATCTGGGCAGAGGCAGCTACGGCAGGACGCATCGACCTGGAGGAGACGAACCTCTACCTGCTCACCACCGCTGAGCTGCCTGCGGACAGCGTTGGCTACCTCCTTCAGCATCGCACCACGGGGCACCGCGATGAGGAGCGAGCCCTGAAGCAGCTCTGTGCCGCGGCCAAAGCCTCAAAGACCAAGAGCCAAGACCTCCTGAAGTCATTCGCTGCGCTGACCGGCATGGCCAAGCCGCTGCAGAGCGCACTGCTCGCGCGAATCCAGGTCGTCGGGGGTACCGAGGACATCGCCGACGTCCGTACCGCAATGCTCCGCCTCGCCGCAGTGGCCGCCGGCCACGACGCGGCGAAAGCCTTCTTGAACCGGCTGGAGGGCTGGTTCTACGACCGCGTGATTGAGCAGATGCGCACGCCAGGCGGCAGCCCGGTCACCGGTGTCGAGTTCGACGAGGTGTTCAGCAGCCTCCAGCGGCAGTTTCAGCACGACAACCTGCCAATCGACGGCGACATCACTCGTATGACCGGCGACCCCACGGAACAGGCAGAGAAGATCTTCGTCCGACAACTGGGGCTCATCGGAGTGGGCTCCACACGCATCGGCTTCGCTGTCCGGGACTACGTGCGCGCCTTCGCACAGCGCTCGCGATGGACCAACGAGAACCTGCTACGCCCTGGCGAGATCGGCGAGTACGAGCGCCGGCTGGTGGAGGAGTGGGAAGCTCGCTTCGCCGTGATGGAGGAAGAACTCGGCCCCGAGGCCACCGAGGAGCAGAAGAAGGCCGAGGCCAAGCTGATCTACCGATGGGTCGACCAAGAGGCCCGCTTCCAGATTCGCACCGGATGCGACGAGGTCTTCGTGACCAAGGGCTCGTACCACATGCTCGCCGACGAGCGCCGAGTCGGTTGGCACCCCGATTTCGCCGCCCGCCTGATGCAGCTCCTTGAGCCCGTCGAGGTCCTTGGATGAACCTGAGCCGCGAAGAGCGCGCCCTGTACAACCCCGCCTTCACCGCGCTCCTGTGCACCCGTGCCGTCCAAGGCCACGAGCAGCAGTACAACACCCCCTGTCCGCTGCCCGTGGCCGTCGTGGCAGGGATCATGGCCCTTCAGCCCGCGATCAGGGCGGTACTCCCCAGCACCCTGAACAGCGGCATGATGAAGTGGCTCGACACGAATGACGCCGTGCGCGTGGCCATGACCCGCAACGCGGCCTCCCTCGCCGCCGTGGTGCGTCCCGGCGTCCTGTTTGCCCTCCAGACCAGGACTCTGCGGGCCACAGAAGAGGGACTCACCCTGGCCCTGGGCCCCACCACCAAGGGGATCAAGGGAGCAACCGATCAGACCATTGCGATCCAGCAGGCCGCCCAGTTCCTCGGGCGCTGGCTACCCAGCACGGGCAGCCTCAGCACAGTCCTGACCCTTCTCGGAGTCAAACCGTGACGTTCCAAATTAAAGCGGTCACCATCTACGGCAAGAAGCCCGGCCAGATGCGTACCGTCCCCTTCCAGCTCGGTGCCCTCAACATCGTCACGGGTGACTCCCGACGTGGCAAGAGCGCGCTGCTGACGATCATCGACTACTGCCTCGCCAGCTCCGACTACCCCGTCAAAGCGGGCAAGGTCCGTACCTACGTCAGCACCTACGCCATCACCCTCGTCAAGGCCGGCGAGCAGCTCTTCGTAGCTCGTCAGGCGCCCAAGGACAACGCCAAGACCAGCACGACGATGTGTGTGCTCACTCAGGCTCCCGGCAGCCCGCCGCCAGCCTTGGAGGATCTTCGCTTCACAACGCCCGAGGACACCGCCAAGGCCTACTTGAGCGACTTCTGCGGTATCGACAACACCGTCCGCGTGCCGGCCGTCGGCAAGAACACGCTCATAGCCCCGTCCATCCGCCACGCCCTCTTTTTCTGTTTCCAAGCTCAGAACGAAGTCGCCAACCCTGATGTTCTCTTCCACTCGCAGGGCGAGGAGTGGAGACCGAACACCATTCGCGGAGTTGTCCCGTACTTCCTCGGCGCGGTCGATCCCGAGCAGGCACTCCTTCACAACAAGCTCCGCAACCTTCGCCGGGACCTGGCCGACAACGAAGCCAAGCTCGCCGTATCCGCAGACCGAACTCCCGCCAGCGGCCAAGCTCAGGCTCTCCTGACCGAAGCCGTCGAAGTCGGCCTGCTGCCCCCGCAGACCGGCACGCAGACCGCAGAAGATGTTCTCCAGCTCCTCCGTCGTCTCCGCAATGAACTGGCTCACGGCGGCGCGCTGCGGCCTCACGAGCCCGGCGGCAACGACCCCCTTGCGACCCTCCACGCCCGTCGAGCGGACCTGCGCCGAGATTTCGCGCTGGCTCGGGCCCGGATCGCCGACCTCAAGGGTGCCCTCGCGGAGAACGACGAATTTAGCGACCAGGCCATCGAACAGCGCGCCCGCCTTACCTCCCTCGGCCTCCTCCGGCAGGACGCAGAAGCCGGGGATCTCGACCACTGCCCCGTCTGCGACAGCACCATTCCCTCGGCGAACGACACTATTGCCAGCCTCACACGGGACCTCGCCCTCCTCGACGGCGACCTCGGGGTCATCCGAAACGACACCCCCGCTATCCGTCGGCTCATCGCCAACCAGGAAGACCGCCTGCAAGAGCTCCGGTCAGAACTTGCCCGCAACCAGGAGCAGGTTCAAGAACTCACCACGGGCCTGCGCACGACCCAGCAGGAGCCCGACGACCTGCGCCGGGCCGCCATCGTCCAGGGACGCATCAGCCTCTACGTCGACACGATCGCCCAGCAGGCCGCGGCGCCTCGTGTCCTGGACCGCCGTAACGAACTGCGCGACCAAATCGCGGGGCTGGAGGAACAGCTCAGCGGGAGCACCCAGGACGAGCGTCTTGCCAGCTTCCTCTCCCTGATTAACCAAGACATCAGGGAGAAGGCCAGAAGACTGGACCTGGACTTCGCGGCCTCGCCCATCCGACTCGACCTCAACCGGCTCACGGTTATCGCCGACACCACCGACGGACCTGTCCAGCTCAAGGACATGGGGAGCGCCGAGAATCATCTGGGCTACCACGTTTCCACTCTGCTCAGCCTCCATGAGTGGTTCACCAGGCACCAGAGCCCGGTTCCCCGCATTTTGGTCCTCGACCAACCGTCGCAGGTGTACTTCCCAGCAGAACCGACCGGCGAGGAAGTCCTGCAGACCAACGACCGCACGCATCTGCTGAACACGTACGAGGCCATTCACCGCACGTTGCAGCAACTCGCCGGCAAGATGCAGGTCATCGTCATGGAACACGCCGACCTCGACGACCCAGCTTTCAGCCAGCACGTTGTCGAGCGCTGGCGGTACGGCAACGACTCAGGACTCGTGCCCTCGACCTGGATGGAGCCAGATACCCCAGAGAGCTGATCACCACCTCGCCCGCCGCTGCCGCGGCGGCGGTCATGAAGTGAATTAAGTGGCCGCTGACACGGTGTTCTCGCGAAAGATCTGAGTCCCCACTGCTGGACCAGTGCACATACCCGGACACGCGAACCTACGCCAGGCCGCACGCGATCGGGCGTAGTCTGCCATCGGTTCCCTTCCTGAGCCCTCCAAGATTCGGCGAACCCGTCGGATTCCCATCTCCGGCGATTCCATGATCGACGCAGCCATCTGCGACGGCGACATCGTCACCGTCAAACGGCAGGACAGCGCCGACCACGGAGACATCGTCGCCGCGCTCCTGGACGACGAGGCCACGGTGAAAGTGCTGCGCCGGCAGGACGGCCAGGTCTGGCTCATGCCACGCAACCCTGCCTACGCCCCGATCCCCGGCGACGACGCGCGGATCCTCGGCAAGGTCGTCGGCGTCCTGCGCGTGCTGTAGGCATCCGGCATCGCTTGTAGCAAAGGAAGCCCTGCGCGGCCGGGTCCGCCAGGCCGAAACAGCCGCGGGTCGGTAGCACTCCTGCGCTCGACAGGCCCGACCCTCATAGGGCACCGCGTTCGAGGGGCGCCAGGGTGCGCCGGTCACGGCGCGTGTGCGGGGCGGGCTGGTCGGGGCCTGTGCCGCTAGGCGGACTGAATGCTGTCGTCACAATGAGCTGGTGACGTGGCCTACCGGGGTCTGGCGGCGATCTCGTGGTGGCACGGGGATCGTGTTGGGGCCGACGGGAAGGTTGAAATCTACGGGCTCTCTGTCGCGGTACGCCTGCAGTGGCCTTCGGCGGAGACCTCGGCTGCGGTGACCTTCCTGCCTGCGTGGTCGGTTACGCGTGTCTCGTGGGGCGGCGGCGGGCTCCGCGCCGTCGAGGATCATGCAGGATAGTCGCCAGCAGCGAGGTCGTCGATCAGGCTTGGGCGCGTGGGTTGCCAGCCAAACCGTTCCCGGGTCAGGGCGCTCGACGATGGCATGTCAAGAGCGAATACGCGACCGATGACGCCGAAGCGCTCAGGCGGGACCGACTCGACCGGCACCGCGAGGACACCGGCAATGGTCTCGGCGAGCGACCTCATGGTGTCGCCTTCGTCGGCTACCGGGTGAAGGACCGTGCCCGGCGTAGCGTCCTCGAGTGCGATACGGAACAGCACGGCGGCGTCACGCCGGTTGACCGCCGGCCATCGCTGGGCGCCGTCTCCTACGTACGCTGACACGCCTGTTCTCTGCGCGGAGGCAATGAGCACTGAACAGAAGCCGTACTGCGCCCCGCGCTGGTGCACGGAGCGTGGCAGCCGTACGACGGAGGACCGGACGTCCTGGGTTGCCAGCGCCAGCACCGCGTCGGCGGTGCGACCGCGGCCACCGACAGGACCGACTGTGGTGTTGGGGTCCTCCTCGGTGGAGATGTGGCCTGGCATCATCGGTGTGAGGCCGGCATGCACGAACGGCTTGCCGCTGCCTGCGAGTGCGGCCGCAAGCGTCTGGACGGCGCGCGCTTCCTCGTCGATGCCCTGCTCCAAGTTGTTCCAGTCGTTGCTAAAAGCGAGGTTGATGACACCATCGGCCTGTGTGGCGCCGGAGCGGAGGCTGTCCAGGTCGGTGAGGTCGCCGCGGAGCGGTGTCCCGCCGGCGGCGGCGACGTCCGCCGCTGCGGCGTCGGAACGGACGAGGCCGAGGACTTCGTGACCTGCAGCGATGAGTTCGGGAACTACAACTGAGCCGATGCTGCCGCTGGCTCCGGTGACGAACACGCGCATGGAAAGCTCCAGATGTCTGCTGGGAACGCTGGGTCGCAGGAAAAGAATTGACGGTCGGGCCGCTCGGGCCGGCGGCGCTCGCCTTTGAAATTCCCCGACAAGGAGACTGCATCTCATCGATGCTGATCAGTATTCTAACAATGAGCTTCTTCGGAACGGCCACCGATCGGGCGGCTGACGTCCAGGGTCGCAGTTCAGGCCAGTGCGGCGGAAGTCGCCCCGCTCGCCGCCATCGCCTGCACCCAGCGGTTGCTCACCCGCGGGAGGGGCGGCCGAAGAACCTCAATGTACACATTCCGTTATTTTGCATCGCCTGTTGTGCAGGTGCTGCTCCGATGAGCGTAGGCATGCGCCGCATAGGGCCTTGACCTCGGGAGTTCCGAAGTGCTTCAGGAAAGAAGGAAGGGTAGGCTGATACTGAGCTGTGGCTGATGGTAGCCAATCATCGTTCACCTGCTGACACGTGGCGACTTACGCCTTTTGTGCAATTAATTCGACGGGTACGCATTCCCGCAGATCGAGAATCCACCGCGAGAAGGAAATCGAGCTTACGTAGATGGGGCAGGGCAGATGAATGAATTCAAGCCGTCTTCCGAGGATCTGGCAATCCTGGAGCAGTTGAACAACGACTACGTCCAGTCGGATCAGCACAACGACGTCAAGCGGTTCAGTGAGTTCCTCGCCGAGGATTTTATTGTGCAGACTCCGGGCGTCACACGGAACCGTGCCGAGTTCCTGGAGTACATAGCGAAGCCACGTCCTTTCAAGGACCTTTCGGTAGATGACGTCAAGATCCGGATCCTAAGTGACGTTGCGCTCATACATGGCCGCAGCACGTACACCGTGCTCGCTGATGGATCCGAGCAGGAGGCCCTCTACACGGACACCTATCAGAAGCGTGGGGGGACCTGGGTCTGCGTCTCAGCGTGCGCGATCGCGCCGGGCATCTGATCTGCACGCGGGTGGCTGTGCTCGTGCGGGTGCAGTGGAGGGCGCCGCGCGACAGGAACCTGCTGAAATGCGTCGCGTGAGGGCGCTAGCTGCACATGACACGGATCGACGGCCCGTTGGCGTTGACGGTGCTCCGGGACTGCGGCTTCACTGCACGCGGATGATCGTCTTTCCGTTGGCCTTCTGGGACGGGTTGAAGGCGGCGACGGCGTCGTCGAGGCTCGCGACCTGGGCGATGTGTGTCCGCAGACGTCCCTCCCGCACCCGCCGGGCGATCTCGCCCAGCTGGGCGCGGTCCGGGACGACTACGAAGTCGACCGCCAGGCCGTCGACCGGCCGCACCTCCGGCGGGCCGGTGACGGTCACGAATGTCCCTCCACCTCGCACCAGCCGGGCCGAGCGGGCGCCGATGTCGCCGCCGAACACGTCGAGAACGAAGTCGACTCCGCCGACGTCTTCCAGCGTGTCGTTGTCCAGGTCCACGAACTCGTGCACGCCGAAGGCGAGTGCGCTCTCGCGGTGGGCGGCACGTCCGGTGCCGATCACGTACGCACCGGCCTCTCGGGCGAGCTGAGCCGCCATTGATCCGACCGCTCCCGCGGCGCCGTGCACGAGCACGCTCTGCCCTACCGCGAGGTGCCCGTGCTCGAACAGTCCCTGCCAGGCCGTCAGGCCCGTCATCGCGACGCTCGCGCCGACCGTGAAGTCGATGTCCCCGGGCAGCGGCGCGAGGTTGCGCGCCTCGACGACGACGTACTGTGCCAGGGTGCCGTCACGGGTCCAGTCCGTGAGGCCGAACACGCGCTGGCCGACCGACAGTCCTGCCGTTCCGTAGCCGAGAGAGCTGACCACGCCTGCCACCTCGTGTCCGGGGATCGACGGCGTCCGATCCCGGCCGAGGCGATCGACCCAGGTCGAGGGCCACTCCAGTTCGTCCCCGGTGAATCCCGACGCGTGTACTTCGACGACGACGTCGCCGTAGTTCGCGCCGTCAAGGCCGGCAAGGCGCGCCGTGTCCGGTCTGGGCCGTTCCGTCAGCGTCATCCCCGCGGTTCCGGCGGCGGGGTCCGTGACCACGATCGCTTTCATCTGTGTTTCCTCCTTCTCGGCAAGCTCTGTGCGCCCCCGCCCCGCTGCAGGCAGTGGTGGGCAGGCCGCTCGCCTCGCCGGTCCGATGCGGTCTCGCCGCCCGTGTCCCGTGCACACTGCGGCCAGGCACCGGGATCGGCCGGCGCCTGGGCGCGTCATGCCGGAATGAGCACGACCTTCCTGCCTCCGGCCCGTCCGGCAACCACCCGTTCGAACGCGGCCGGTCCCTCGCTGAGCGGCAGGAGTTCCGGTGCGAGCTGCAGGGTTCCCGCCGCGGCTTGCTCGGCCAGCTGCGCGAGCTGCTCGCCGTTGGGCTCGATGTAGAGGTCCCAACTCGTGATGCCTCGTTCCTCCGGCGGCGCGTCGGAGGTCAGGGAGCACAGCCGGCCGCCGTCACGCACCAGGGGCAGGGCCTGGACCGCCGTACCGGCGGCGATGACGAGGGCGGCGTCGAACCCGCCGCGTACCTCGGTCGACCAGTGCGGGTCGTGGTAGTCGACGACGTGTTTGGCTCCGAGCCCGAGAAGGCGCTCCGCGGCGGCGGGAGACGCGGTCGCGGTCACCTCGATGCCCCGGGCCGCGGCAAGCTGGACGGCCAGGGCGCCGGTGCCGCCTCCTCCGTTGGTGATCAGGAGCCGCTGTCCTCGGCCGAGGTCGAGCTTCTCCAGAGCCTGCAGCGCGGTGAGCCCGTTGACCGGCAGTGCTGCGGCGTGTGCGGCGTCAAGGGCTGGTGGGCAGGCCGCCGCGTGATCCGCGTTGACCAGGACCAGCTCGGCCCAGAAGCCGCTCCCTCCGGGCAGCGGGGCTTCATGCGCGAGCACCCGGTCGCCTACCGCGAACCGGCTGACACCCGCGCCGACGGCCAGCACCTTGCCTGCGCCCTCCACTCCCAGCGCCGCCGGGAGGCGTAGCCCCACGTCCCAGCGGGCGTCGATTTCCAGTTCGTCCCACGGTCCGACCCCGGCGGCCTCGACCGCGACCAGGATCTGGCCCGGCTGGGGAGATGACGGTTCGGGCAGTTCCAGCAGGGCGACTTCCGTCTCCGCCCCGGAGACACCGCACGCCTTCATAGTGGATCGTTGTCCTTTCACTCGGTCCGGCCGACCAGAAAGTGGCCGCCGGAAACCCACATCCGACACCTGTGTCAAATATGGATGTTCCGTACGTCTTCACAGTAGATCTTTGTCGTCGTGCTCGGTTCGACCGACCTGTTCCATGTCCGTGGCTGCCCGCGGGCGGCCTGACGCTCGTCGGCGCCTGGCACCGCCGGCCCCGCGGGGCGACGGCCGGTCAGACGAACGTGAACAACCGGTCGGTTTCGAAGCGGGAGATCGGACTGTTGTAGACCTTCGCGGGGTCGGGGTAGCCGAGGGCCAGCAGCACGGTCGTGGTGTGCCCGGTCTCGCGGATCTTGAATGCCTTGTCGACGCTGGTGGGGTCGAATCCTTCGAGGGGCATGGCTTCGACGCCGAGCTCAGCAGCCGCCATCATGGTCAGCCCCATCCCGAGGTAGGTCTGCTTCTCCATCCAGTGGTTCAGGTCCTTGTAGCCGTAGTTCCGCAGGCTGAGGAAGTCGCGGGTCATGGATTCCCACCGCGCCTGCTTCGCCGGGTCGGGGAACCGGCCGTCGGACCGCTCCTTGTCGAACACGGCCTGGAGGTGGTCTTCGGGAAGGTCCGCCCTGGTGGTGAGGATGACGGTGTGCGAGGCGTTCAGGATCTTCTCGCTGTTGTCCTGGAACCGTTCGCCGAGGTTGGCCGCCAGCCGCTCCTTCCCCTCGGTCGTGGCGAGGACGTAGAAGTGGTTGGGCTGCACGTTCGTCGAGGACGGCGTCGAGCGCAGGAACCCGAGCAGTTCCTGGAGCGTCGCGTCGGGGATCGTCTTGCTGGGGTCGAAGTACCTGGTCAGGTGCTTGTTCCTGAGCTTGCCGAGGTCCATGTCATTCTGCCTTCGTGTTGTGTGATCACGAGACGAAGAGTCCGTGATTCGTACTGATCGGGTCAGTTCTTGCTGCGGGCGAGCAGTTCGCCGACGCGGGCGAAGTTCATGCCTGTCGTTGCCGAGGCGAGGTCGCCCGTGAGAAGGGCCTTCGCGGCTTCCTCGGCCGCCCCCATCGCGTGGGTGTAGAGCGACGGACCCAAGCTGATGCGCTTGACCCCGGCCTGCTGCAGTTCCGCGACGGTGAGCACCTTGTCCGACGGAGACACCAGGACGTTGACCGGAGTCGGGGCGACCGCGGTGACGATCGCGACGAGCGCGTCGAGGTCGGGCGGGAACGGCGCGTAGACCACATCTGCGCCCACCTCGGCGAAGGCCGTCAGACGGCGGATGGTGTCGTCGAGATCGGAGCGCCCCTGGATGAAGTTGTCGGTGCGGCCGGTGACGACGATGCGTCCCTTCGACGCGGCAACGGCGCTGCGCACCCGACGGACCGCTTCGTCGAAGTAACGGATCGGCACGGCGGGGTCGCCCGAGGTGTCCTCCACACCGATGCCGGCCAGGCCGGACGCCACGGCGGCCTCGACGGTCACGGCGACGTCTTCGGGCGTGTCGCCGTATCCGTCCTCGAAGTCTCCGTTGACGGGCAGTCCTGTGAGGCTGCCGAGCAGCCGCGCATGCGCAAGGTGCTCCTCGCGGGTGACCTCGTGCCGCCCGTCGGGGCGGCCAAGCGTGGCGGCGATCGCCGCGGACGAGGTCGCGACCGCCTCGAACCCGGCATCGGCCAGCATCAGCGCCGAGAGGCCGTCCCAGGCGTTGGGCATGACGAGGCCACCGTCGCGGGTGTGCAGCGCCATGAACGTCTCGTAGAGTTCGGAGCCCGGCATGTCGAGCCTTCCTGAATGATCGTTGACTCAGTGGGGGCCGGCGGCCGCACGGCGCTATCTGACGCCGCGCCGACTTCGACCGGCGGGATGAAGCGCGCCGCGGACGACTTCCGCGCAGGACCGGCGGCTCGGGGCGCGGGTTCACTGGCGCACGGTCGTACCGGCCGAGTCGGCGGCGGGGATGTCGAGGTCGGTCCGGTTGACGTTGTTGATGAAGTTGGTGAGCAGGAACTGCACCGCCGCAGCGACGACGGCCAGGATCTGGGCGTCGGTGTATCCGGCGCCCCGTACCTCCGCGAGGTCGGCGTCGCTGACCTGTCCACGGCTCTCGACCACCCGCTGCGCGAAGCGGGCGGCCGCGGCACGCCGGGGATCGATCGAGCTCCCGACACGGCCGAGCTCGATGTCGTCGCGGGACATGCCGCCGAATTCGGTGGCGACGTAGGTGTGCATCGCAAGGCAGTAGCCGCAGTCGTTGGCCTGCGAAACGGCCAGGGCGATGCTGTGCCGCGTCCTCGCGTCGAGCACCCGGCTCAAAATGCCCTGCAGAGTCGTGACGGCCTCGAGAACCGCCGGGTTTGACGAGAGGGCCTTGAACATGTTCGGGACGAAGCCCAGCTGCGCACCAACGGCGCCGAGTATCTGCTGCGCACCGGCAGACACATCCTCTGGAGCGGGAGCGTTCAGTCGTGACACGGCGAATCCACCTCGATCAGGGTGAGTGAAAGTCGTCGAGCCCGAGCCGGGCTCGCTGTGCTTCGGAGCTCCACCGCAGGCTCTCCTGCGCCCGCCACGACCTCGACGGTCGCGTCGGTTGCGCCCGGTGGCCTCCATTGAGGGCGGTGACTCCTCCGGTGCCGGATTCCGGATCTCTCCACCACCACGAGCACCTCACAGAAAGGACTATACAGACCAGAATCTGGTACGCAACCCCTCGCCGGGAGGGGACGCATCCGCCAGGTCGCCCCCGTCCGGGTCGGGCTAGGGGCAGATTCTTAAATATGCAGGCCAAAGCCGCAGATGAACTCCTGCGGTGGGCAACTTCGCCGATCGGGGTGCGAGGGTCCGGACGGTCTCGCATCGGCCTCGCCCAGTCCGCTCCGACCTCGTTGGTGGACTATTTAGTCCATCTCTGGGTAAGACTCGACAGGAACGACGGCAAGGCCCGCCGGCTCCGCACGCGCATCGATCCCGCATCCGTCCACGAGGAAGTACGGCCCCGGGCGCCGGGGCGCCGCAGCGGGCGGCCCTTGCGCACAGGCCGCGACACGATCGCCACCCGCGTGAAGAATCACAAGGGTGCCATCTCTCACCGGTGGGTCTTTATGGTCCTATTGGTGTCACAACCGATGCACCTGGAGAACGACGGCGCCACGCGTGCCGAACGGCCGAGCAGTACGAGTGAGTAACGTGCCTGAGGGAGACACCGTGTCCGCAACCAGCGATATCCGCCGCACGCCACGCGGCCTGGAGACCCGCTCACGCATCGTTGATTCGGCAGCCAAGCTGTTCTACGTGAGGGGCGTCACCGCCACCACGCTCGATGACGTCCGGCTGGCGAGCGGAACGAGCAAGTCGCAGCTGTACAACCACTTCGAGGACAAACGCGCGCTGATCCACGCCGTGATCGACGTGCAGTCGAAGTTCGTCCTCGCCCGCGAGGAGCAGCACCTGCGCGGCGTGAGAACCCTCGCCGGCCTGCGCCGCTGGCGCGACTCCCTGGTCCAGGCCAACTCGTTGCAGGACGGCTCGTACGGGTGCGCGCTGGGTGCGATGTCGATCGAGCTGTCCGACAACGACGAGCAGTCCCGGCAGGCGCTCAACGCGTCGTTCGACGCCTGGCAGCGGATGCTCGTCGAGACGCTGACCCGGCTTTGCACCCTTGGCGTACTCTCCGAGAACGCCGACCCGCAGCGCTTGGGCACCGGTCTGCTCGCCGCCCTGCAAGGGGGTTATGTGCTGGCGCAGAACGCTCACACCTCCGAGCCGATGGCCGTCGCTCTGGACATGGCACTGGACCACATCGCGTCCTTCGCTCGCGCCTGAACCCACGTGCGCGGTTCGAGGCGCGCCCCGTCTCTCGAGCGGCTACTGGCACGGCCTTGCCCGGCGCCCGGACACGTCGAGTCCCGTGCGCGCCAAACAACCAGCACGAGCCCGTCGTCCAGGCGGTCCACCACGGCTCCGCGTCGAGCCACCTCCCACAAAAAAGGACCTTGAGGTCCCTTTATGATCCTGCTAGCGTACGCGGCGGTAATCTGGCCCATGTGGCGGAACAGGCGCGCGACAGGAACGACTCCCGGCTGACCGAGCGCGGGCGGGTAACTCGGGAGCGCATTCTGAAGGCTGCCGCCGACATGATGTACGTCAGGGGCGTGTCTGCCACGACCCTCGACGAGGTCAGGGCAGCCAGCGGAACGAGCAAATCCCAGCTCTACCGCCACTATCCCGACAAGGATGCACTGGTGCGGGACGTCGTCGCATTGCAGGCCACTGAACTGCTCAAACGCCAGCACCAGCTACTCCAGCGGCTCAACTCCCTGCGCGGGCTGGAGCGCTGGCGGGACGTACTGATCGAACACAACGCGCTCCGAAACGGGGCGTACGGCTGCCCGCTCGGATCCCTTGCCGGCGAGCTGGCCGATCAGGACGAAGAGGCACGCGAGGCGCTCGCCGGGCACTTCGCCACCTGGGAGGAACTGCTCAAGGCCGGGCTCGATCGAATGAAGGACTCGGGAGTCCTCAGGGCCGACGCGGACGCCGGGGAGCTGGCCACCGGCATCATGGCCGCCCTGCAGGGGGGCTACCTCCTCGCTCAGACGGTCCAGGACGTCAAGCCCATGCGGATCGCCCTGGACATGGCGATCGGCCACGTCAAGGCGTACGCCGCGGCCGTCGAGGGCACTTCGCCGACCCGGGACCCTTCAGGGCGCTGAGCCGTCCACGGCAGGTGCCGCACCGAGACGTCCCGGTGCCGCCCTGCGGGCGGTCGCGGCACCGTTTCACTCCCTGCGAGAGGACTATTTAGTCCCTAAAATGGGTCACCTTGCGATACGTTTGGAGAGGGCGGCCTCCGACATCGAGGCCGCCGTGCGGGCACCGCTGTCCTTGCGGCGAGGAGGAAGACGCCGCCTTCGCCCCGGCCGGCCGGTCAGGGGTACTCGACGAACGAGGAGCTGACCACCATGGACGGACAGGAGCTGCAGAAGATCGCGGGCGCCGGCACCGCGGACCTGCCCGGCACCGACCTGGAGCACCGCATCGGCCCCGACTGGGACCTCTACAAGGTCGGCGGCAAGGTATTCATGCTGATGACCGACATGCCGGGGCATCCTGTCGTGATCCTCAAGGCTGCTCCGGAGGACGCCGCGGCCCTGCGGGAGCGCCACAAGGACATCACCCCCGGCTATCACATGAACAAGAGGCACTGGATCACGGTGGAGGGCGGGGGCACCGTGGACGAGGAGCTGGTGAAGGAGCTCGTGATCGACTCCTACCGTCTCGTGGTCCGCGGCCTGCCCAAGTCCGAGCAACCCGTGGATCCGCAGACCTTCGGCTGCCGGGCCTGACCGTCGTCATGCCCGTCGACCCTCCTGATGCCCGCAGTGCCGCCGCGCCGCTGCGACAGGCCATCGTGAGTGATGTGATCCGAGCCGAGGGGGGTGTGCGCCGCGCGCTTGCCGCCGCCGTACGCGAAGCTGTCCGCGCCGGCCGCCTGACCCCCGGGACGCGTCTGCCCTCCTCCCGTCGGCTCGCCGACGACCTCGGGCTGGCCCGCAACACCGTGGCCAACGCCTACGGCGACCTCGTCGCCGAGGGATGGCTCACCGCCCGCGGAGGCTCGGGCACACTCGTGACGGACTCGATGATCACTCGGCCGGCCCCGGGCCGATCGGCTGCCGAACCGTCCGCGGAAACGTGCTACGACCTGATCCCGGGCAGCCCCGACCTCACCGCGTTTCCTCGTGCTGCCTGGCTGAAGGCCACACGCCGGGCCGTGGCCGCGGCTCCCGACGACGCGTTCGGCTACGGCGACCCCCGCGGTCGGCCGGAGCTACGGGCAGCGCTCGCAGACCATCTCGCACGAGCCAGGGGCGTCTACGCGAGTCCTGAGCACATACTGATCTGCGCTGGTGTCTCCCACGGCCTGCAGATCCTGAGCGTAGTCCTGGCCGGTCGGGCGGCAAGGAGTGTCGCCGTAGAGTCCTACGGCCTGGGCGGGTACCGCGACCTGCTGGCGGCTGCCGGGCTGAAGACCCTCCCGCTTCCCCTGGATACTCACGGGACCGATCCGGTCCCGCCCGACGGCACCGATGCGGTCCTGCTCACGCCAGCTCACCAGTTCCCTGTGGGAACGACGCTGCAACGCGATCGCCGCACCGCCGTCGTTGACTGGGCCAGACGGACGGGCGCGCTAGTCCTGGAGGATGACTACGACGGTGAGTTCCAGTTCGACCACCGGTCTGTCGGAGCGCTCCAGGCACTCGCTCCAGACCGCGTGGTCTACCTGGGTACCGCCAGCCAAACCCTTGCTCCTGGCCTGCGGCTGGCCTGGATGGTGCTGCCTCCCACGCTCACCGAGCAAGCTGTGACGGCCAAGGGACGGATCGACTCATGCGAGGTATCGAGCCAGCTGACGATGGCGGAATTCATCACCTCCGGCGCGTACAGCCGTCACATACGCTCTGCCCGGCGGCGCTACCGCGATCGACGGAACTCACTCGTCACAGCCCTCGCCCAGCAAGCCCCGAAAGTGCGCGTCACAGGGACAGCGGCGGGTCTACATACCGTTCTCAGCCTGCCGCCCGGGACCGAGCAGCGCGTTCTTCAGTCGGCGACCCGGCAGGGACTCAAAGTCGTCGGCCTGTCCCGGTACCGCCACGAACGATCTCGGCACGTCACCGCCGATGCCCTCGTCGTTGGCTACGGGGCGCCCTCCGACGCCATGTGGCCTCAAGCGCTCTCCGCACTCATGCAGATCCTTTCCTGACGCGCCCCAATTGACCGGACACGCCGCGTCGCCGCAGGTCGTCAACAAGACGACGCGACCGCCGGCCGTGTCCCTGGTCGTGGCGGGCCGATACCGCGCGTACGCGGACGCCGCCCTCACCTCGGCTGCCGGCCCGGCCTTCTGCCGAAGTCACGTCCTTTCCAGGGGCACTTCGCCTGCTGTGCCCGCAACACGGGCCCGGTGTTGCAACGTGGACTCAGGCGGGTCCGTCACTCCCCACGTGGTGGCGGACCCGCCTCTCTGCGCGACCGGGTCATCCGGAGGACGCCTTCCGGTCGCGGCTGCTCGACGACCGGCCGGTCCCCGGTGCTGGGCATCCCGGTACGGGAGTTGATGGCGAGGGCGGCGGGGTAGAGCATCTGGCGGCCGTACCGTGCGCGGGCCCGGTCGGCGACGCTTTCGATCGCGAGGGGTTTGTCGTCGCCCGCGTCGAGGGTGAGCTGCCGAGTGGCTCGGTCGTCGGGCCGAAGAGCATCGGCGCGCAGCGCGATACCGCGGACCCGAGCTCGTTGAAGCCCGAGGGACGTGTAGATCGCGTACGCGGTGCGGGCCAGGAGCACGGTGTGCTGGGTGGCCTCCGGCAGGGTGCGGCTACGCCGGGTCGCGCTGTGGTCGGCGTAGTGAATGGTGCAGGTCAGTCCCGTGGCGATCTGGCCGGAGGTGCGCAGCCGGGTGCCGAGGTCTTCGGCCAGGGCGAGCAGGGCGCGCCGGTGCGCGGCCGGGGCGAGTTCGTCGCGGACGAAGCGGTGTTCCGTGCTGATGGTCGCCGGTGTCGGGGTGGGGTCGACGGCTGCGGTGTCGCGGCCGTGGGCGTGCTCGTGGAGGGCGCGGCCGGCGCGTGCCCCGAGGATGCGTTGCAGGGTGAGCTGGGGGACGTCGGCGACGTCGCCGACGGTGTGTAGGCCGTACTCGGCGAGCGCCGAGGCGGTCTTCGTGCCCACGCCGGGCAGTTCCCGTACGGGCCGGCGTGACAGGAACGCGGTGATCGCCTCGGGGGAGTCGTCGATGATGGTGTGCCGGTCCGGTGCGGTGAGGGCGCAGGCCATGGCGGCGAGCATCCGGTTGCCCGCGCATCCCGCGGCGGTGTGCAGGCCCAGGTGGGCGAGTGCGCGCATCTGGACCACCTCGGTCAGGGCCCGGGCGTCGCGCTTCCAGTACAGAAGCGAACCGGTGAGGTCGAGGACGGCCACGTCCGGTTCGACCATCTGCACGCGGGGCGTGATGTCTTCGAGGAGTCGGCGCAGCCGCTCGGGCAGCTCGGCGTCCGGTTCGGCAGGAAGCTCGGCGCGCAGGTGGAGGATGCGGCGGCCGCTCATGGTGATCAGCCCGCACTTCCGGGGCTGCGGTGGCCGAGCCGGCGCAGGTCGGCCGAGCGGGTGCCGGCGGGCTGGAGGTCGGCGTAGGGGTGCAGGCGGGCGCCCGCGGTGCCGTCGGTAAGGGTGCGCGGCGAAGGGGACGGCTGTGCGGGGGTGGGGGCCGGGTGGGCGCGGCCGAGGAGGTCGAGAGCGGCCTGGGGACCGTGGTCGCGGCGTGCGTCGGCCACCTCCTCCAGGTCCCAGGCCATCTCGCCGACGACCGTGCGGCGCGGGCCGCGGGCTTCGACGGTGCCGCGCACCAGCAGCAGCCCGGAATGGAACACGGTGTGAGCGACGTGCTCGTGGGAGTCCTCGAAGAAGGCGATGTCGACGAGTCCGGACCCGTCTTCGAGCGTGGTGAAGATGACGCGCTTGCCGGACGGGATCGGCGGCGTCTGCGTGGAGGCCCGCACGCCGGCGACGAGGACCTTCTGCCCGGGCACCATGGCGCGCAGGTGGGCGGCGTCGGTCGCGCCGAGCTCGCGCAGCAGGCGGTGGTGGTGCTCCATCAGGTGCTGGCTCACGTCGATGGAGAGGGTGTCGAGTTCGGCGCCGAGCCTGTCCCGGCTGGTCATCTCCGGCAGTCCGCTCGGTTCGGCGGTCACCAGTTCGCCGTTCAGCGGCAGCTGTCCGTCGGTTGTGGTGCGGTTGCGGGACTGCCGGTGCAGTTCGGTGGCCTGCAGGAGGAGGTCGCGGCGGGTCAGGCCGGGGGAGAGGGCGTCGAGGGCGCCGATCCGGATCAGGCGCTGGGCGAGCGGCAGGGACGGGCGGGCGCGCAGCCACAGATCCTGCAGGCCGGCGTAGGGCTGGCTGGCCACCAGACGCGTGGTCTCGGCTTCGCTGATGCCCTTGACCGTGGAGAATGCCAGGCGCACCCCCCACCCCTGGCCGGCCGGCTCCACGCTGTGCTGCCCGCGGGAGTGGTTGACGTCGACGGGCAGCACCGGAACGCCGTGGCGGCGGGCGTCGGCGACCAGGACCCGGCGCGGCCACATGCCCGGATCGTGCTCCAGCAGCCCCGCGTACAGGTACGCGGGGAAGTGCGCCTTCAGATACGCGGACTGCAGCGCGGGGACGGCGAAGGCGACGGCGTGGGCGCGGCAGAAGCCGTACGCGCCGAAGGAGGCGACGGTCTCCCACACCTCGTCGAGGACGTCCTTGGCGTAGCCGCGCTGGCCGGCCGTACGACGGAACCACGCCTCGACCCCGGCCAGCCGCTCGGGGTCGGCCAGGGCGCGGCGGGCGACGTCGCCGGCAGCACGGTCGCAGCCGGTCATCCGGGACAGGATCGCGATGATCTGCTCGTGCCAGATCACCACGCCGTAGGTGTCGTTGAGCACCGGCTCCAGGTCCGGGTGCGGGTACCTGGGGGCGGCGCCGTGCCGGGCCGCGATGAACAGAGCCGGCATCCCTCCTGACACGGGGCCGGGGCGGAAAAGGCTGATGTCCGCGACGACGTCCTGCATGTGCCGCGGCTGCAGACGGCCCACCAGGTCCTGCTGGCCCGGGCTCTCCAGCTGGAACAGGCCGACGGTGTCCGAGGCCCGGATGAGTTCGAAGGCCTTCTCATCGTCGAGGGGGACGTGGTCGGGGTTGTCGAGATCGAGGGCGCGGCCGGTCGTGCGGCGGATCTCGGCGACCGCGTACGCCATCGCGGACTGCATCCGCACGCCCAGGACGTCGAGCTTGAGGAGGCCGAGGTCTTCGACGTCCTCCTTGTCGGCCTGGACCATCAGGTAGCCGGCCGGGGTCGGCTGGACCGGAAGCCGGTCCAGCAGCGACACGTTCGACAGGATCACTCCGCATGGGTGCATGGCGTAGCCGCGGGGCAGCGCGTCCAGCCCCTCGGCGAGCTCCCACAGCGGTCCGAACTTCTCTGCCTGAGCAGCAAGGTGCCGCAGCTCAGGCAGTTCGGCCAGGGCGCCGCGGATGTCCCGGGCCCGCAGGTGTGGAAAGGCCTTGGCGATCTCCCCGATGACCTGCGGCGGGATCCCGAGGGCGAGGCCGGTATCGCGCAGGGCGTGCCGCGCCCGATAGGTCTCGGGCATACCGGTGACCGCGGTCCGCTCCGGCCCGAACCGCCGGATGATCGCGTCGTACACCTCCAGGCGCCGCTCGGACTCCACATCGAGGTCGATGTCCGGCAGACTCGTGCGCCGCTCGCTGAGGAAGCGTTCGAACAGCAGCCGATGTTCGAGCGGATTGGCGGTGGCGACGAACAGCGCGTGATTGACCATGGAGCCGGCGCCGGAGCCGCGCGCGGCGACCCGGATCCCCAGCGCCCGGGTGTCCGCGACCACCTGGGCCACGGCCAGGAAGTACCCCTCGAAGCCGAGCCGTCCGATGACGTCCAGCTCGTATCCGAGCTGCCGTACAGCCTGCTGGTCTGCGTCCAGGCCGCGGGCGGCCATCCCGGTCTCGCACCGCTGCCGCAGCAGCCGCATCGCCGAGCCGGACTCCTCGCCGGCGCCCACGACGGCGGGTTCGGGGAAGTGCGGCTGGCCGAGACCGAGATCGGCCGGGGTGAGCGTGCAGGACTCGCCCGTGGCGTCGGTCTCGGCCAGCAGACGCACGGCCCGGGCAGGATCGTCGCCGACGGCCCGGGCGATCTGCTCGGCGGCCGTGGCCATGGCGGCCGGCGCCTTCAGCCAGCGTTCGCCGCCGTCCAGGAACCGGCGGTCGACGGGCCGCAGGAGGCGGGCCGCGTCCAGGACGTCGGCCACCCGGTGCTGGCCGGGATCGGCGTAGCGGACCGCGTTGGTCAACACCGTACGCACCCCGACCTGGTCGCCCAGGCCCACCGTGCGGGCGGCCAGCCGCAGCGATCCCGGCCCGGTGCCCTGCCGCCCCAGGTACACGGCGTCCAGCCGCAGCCGCTCCCCGGCCAGCTCCCGCCACGGCGCGAGCAGTTGCTCGGCGACGTCGGGGCGGCCGGCGGACAGCGCGCGCAGCGGCTCGGAGGAAGGGCCGAGCAGCACCACCAGGTCCTGGTCGGCGTAGGTGTGCAGAGCGGCCCAGGATGCGACCGGTGCCGCGCCGTCGGCCTCGGCGTGCGCGGCGGACACCAGGCGGCACAGCCGTGCCCACCCGGCCGGGCTCTGCGCGAGCAGGGTGATCCGCAGCGGCGGCTCGACCACGTGCGCACCGCCGCGCACGGGCGTACGAGGACGGCCGGCTGCTGGGTCCGGCGCAGTGAGCGGGGCGACGGCGACGTCGACCCCGAAGACGGGACGGATCCCCGCGGCCGCGGCGGCCTTGGCGAAGCGGACCGTGCCCGCGACGGTGTCCCGGTCGGTCAGCGCGAGCGTCGTCATCCCGCGCTCGACGGCGCGCTGCACGAGGGCGCCGGGGAGAGAGGCGCCGTAGCGGGCGCTGTAGCCGGAGGCGACGCGCAGATGAGTAAATCCACGGCCTGTACCTCCTGTCTGTCGCGCCCCTCCCTGACCTGCGTCCTCTCCAGGTATCCACCATAACTCTAAATCGCACAAGTGTGCGAACGACTGGGGTGATGGTGTCCCACGCCGTACGCGGACCGCTGTGACTGGGTGCTCCAGTTGGCCATTAAGCGCTCCAGTTGGCCCCTTTGGCGCTCAGCGTCGACCTGCTCGGGTGAGCCGGGACACGTTAGTTGGAACCTGGTCATGCATGATGGAACCGGAGGACATCGGTTCCGGTGTCGATCTCCTGGACGAGACGTTCGGCATGCTGGAGTAGAAGCTCGCGCAGTGCCGCGTAGTGGGGCATTGGATCTGAGCGGGTGAGTTTGGACCAGGTGCTGCTGCGGCGGCGGAGCCAGGTCTCGCGAACCTCCTCGGGCTGCTCGTCCTCGATCGGGCGTGGGGCGAACATGGGCTCGCCCTGAGTGACCTTTGCCCAGACGATTGCTGACGCCTCCTGCCGTTTCCGGTCGTCCAGGTTCGGCTGAAAGGGGCCGGGGACAGGCGGCAGGCGGTTGATGATTTCTTGCCAGGCGCTGGGGTCCAGCGCCCAACCTCGTAGTGCTTCACGGCGCCGCCTGTAGTTGACCGGACAGGTGGCGGCGTCGAGGTTCTGGGCCACGCCCTGCAGGGCGGCGGTGAAGCGAGCCAGGCCATCGTCGCTGAGCCATTGGTAAACCCCGCTTGTGGTGGCGTACTGGCCTCCTCCGGGGTTGATTCCCAGGAAGTCGGCTGCATCGCCCATTGAGCCGCCCGCAGCCCACTGGACCAGGAGGACGGCCCCGAGGCGGCGCATGGACTTGGTGTACGACCTGAGCTGAAGAGGAGCGAGGTGCTTTCGGTACCAGTCCTGTTCCAGGAAGGCGGGGATGTGCTCGGGGCGGTAGCCGTCGGCGCGGGCGGGTGCCTTGGTTCCGCGGAGGCCGGTGCGCCGGTAGGCGTGTGTGACGGGTGCGGCGGCCTGCCTCATGGCTTCTGAGCATGACGACTCGTGCCGGGCGAAGACCCGGGTCCAGGGTGCTCTGCTGGGGCGCCCTTCCCAGGTGGCTCGGGTGTGCTGGGCCAGGACGCTGTGGAGGTCAGGGGTATCGAGGAGAGTCGCGGCTGCGGTCAGCAACGCTGCCGTTGCGATCGAATCCCTCGGCGGCCGGTCGAGAAGCTGGCGGGCGCCTGACCCGAGTGTGCGGATGTGCTCGCCGACTGCGCCGCAGGTCTCGGGGGCGATCAGTTCCCGGCCGAGAGGCCAGGACGCGCAGAGCAGTGCGGTAACCACGCGGAGGTCGGTGAAGTAGGAGACGGACTCTTCGGCGGGTCGGCCGGGTTCGAGGAGGTCGAGCAGATGTTGCTGGGTCCTCAGCGTGCTCGTGCCCGGGCGGGGTGATTCGGCGCTCTCCGGTTGGTCCAGGCGGGCTCCGCAGGAGGGCCCTTTCCGTCCCTGGCCAGCGGGTTGGTCCGGGTCCGGGTGTCGGCATTGGGCCGGGTGCAACGTGTTGTCCGCAGGTTGAGTGATCAGTTCAGTGATCGTCCGCCCAGTCGGGTGGGGCAGGGGGCATCCGTGTTGCAGGAACACTCGGTGGTCCGTGCAGACGAAGGCAATCGGCAGGTGCCATGCCTTCTTCCAGGGGCCGCCGTACTGCTGCTGGATGGGGCTGCCATCGCCGGCGAGGCACTGCGGGCAGTAGCGAGGGAAATCGTTGAACAGCCAGTCCTCACGTGGTGAACGGGGAGCGGCATCGAGCTGCGATTGGGCGATCGGCGGATAGCGGTCCGCCCAGGGGATGAGCGTCAATGCGGTGGCTTCGGCCTGGCTCAGCCGTGCGGAGTGAGCGAAACGATGGACGTCGAGGTCGAGTAGAAGCCGGCGGCCGAGATGGGTGGTTGCGGGTCGCCTGGTGCAGCCGGTCAGGCGGGTCAGGTGGATGGGTGAGAGGTGGAGGCGGTGGGCGAGCCGCAGCAGGTAGCCGCCCAGGGATTCCCCGGCGAGCGGGTCCAGGCTTCGTGTCAGCGGCCGGAGTCCCGTGGTGGCGAGCGCTTCATCCATCGGCGGCCGGCCTGTCGCCGCGGTCGTCGAAGACCGTGTTTCGCGGCCTTTTGCTCTTCTTCTGCGGCTGCTGGGGAGGTTTGATGTCCTGCGGGATTTCCGGGATCTCGCCGGCATCCGGGTCGAGGTCGGCGAGGTTGCCCAGGCGGATGGAAGTCCGGGCCAGCAGTTCCGGCGTGAGCCGTTCCTCGCCGCTGGTGATCGCTTCCGTGCAGCCGTCCTCGACCAGCCGCCGCAGCAGGCCCACGATGCCGTGCGTGCGCCGGAACAGGTACTCGGGCATCTCGCCCGTGGTGAGCATGCCGTCGAAGGAGCGGAACAGCCGCAACTGTTCCTCGATCCCGGCGAGGTGGTCCAGAAAGGCGCTGATCCCCGCCGGGGTGGTGTAGCCGAACGGGTCGAGGTCGACCATGTCGAAGCGGCGTTCGGTCTGGGTGGAGGCCGCCTCGTTGTGGCTCTTGCCTCGTTTGACGTCGGGGAAGACCCACTGCTTGGTGCGCGGGTCGATGTAGGCGCCGCGCAGGAGTCCGGAGTGAGGGATGTCGACGCCGATCAGCACCAACGTCACGTTCAGGTCCATCAGTTCGCGGATCAGGTCCAAAGTGTCCTGGTCATCGCCACGATGGAGCCGGAGCCTGGTCACGTCGTCGATGAGCAAGGCGGTGGTCTCGTGGTCCCTGACCGCGTCCCGGACCGAGCGGATCAGACCGTCCAGGTTGTTGGGGTGGGGGTCTCCGTAGACGTCCAGGATGGTCTTGCACAACGCCTTCGGCGTCGCCCGTACTGGCAGTCGGCAGTAGGCGACCGGCACGAACACGTCACGGGTCCCCGGATCCTGCGGCTGCTCCGGGAGACGTTGCCGCTGGACCGCCCGCCACAGGTCTTCGAAGGCCGCGGCTGCAGAACACGCCGTCTCCGTCTTGCCCTGAAAGCCGCCACCGTTGACCATCAGGCCGTCACGGGTGCCGGGCTCGACCTTGAGCGCGTTGTTCTGCAGGCGCCCGCGCATCAGGCCGGAGACCCTCATGCTCATCGGCGTCTCCTGCAGCCGCATGTTCACATGCGTGGCGGTGCGGTGCAGGTCGTGCAGGCCGCGGCGCCGGGGACTGAGATCCGTGTATTGCCGCAGCGAGAGCCTCGGGGCGGGGATGAACGTGTCGCGGATGCGGCGCCATTGCTGCCAGCCCTCCCATCTGGTGCGGTCCGGTGGCGGCCCGATCCGCAGGAACGGGACGATCGGACCCTCATTCTCGGCCGGCTGGTCCGTCATCGTGCTCCGCTTCGTCGGTCGGGTCATCCTCGGGCAGGAGAAACACGTTGCGATCCCGGAAACTCGACCCCAGCGGGGGCGGGATCTTCGGGTTGCCGGGGACAGCGGCCTCCCGCCGTCGGCGGCGTTCGGCGTCGAGACTGCCCTGGGCCTGCCGTGCCCGCTGCGGCCACTGCAGCAAGGTCACCGCCGCCTCCTGTCCCTGCGCATCGTCGGACTCGGCGGCCGTCGTTGCCGGGCGGTCGGCCTCGGCCGCTTTGGCCTGGGCGACCTCCCGGGCGTGCTCGGTGCGCTGGGACTTGTTCATCTGGGTGGGCCACTGGCTGACCGGGATCTTGGAGCCGATCAACTCCAGCAGTACCGGCAGCAGTTCGGTGTCGGACTTCGGCTTCATCCCGCAGGATGCGGCCTTCTTCAGCAGGTCGCGGACGCGGGCGTCGCCGAAGGCCGGCATCTGTCCCACCGCCGGCAATCCCGTCCAGGCCAGGGGGTGCCAGGCGTGAGTGATCGGGTCCTGGAAGAAGGCCGTCCGCCGGTCGCGGGGGTCGCGCCGGATCAGCCACTGGCCCTTGTGCTTGCCACCGCGTGTCGAGCGCTGGCCTCGGTAGTCGCGCAGGATCTTCTCGTCGTCGTACCAAAGTCCGCGGATCTTCACTCCGCGCCGGGCATCGATGCGCACGTAGTGGGCCGGCAGCAGTTCGTAGAACAGTTCCGGGGAGGGGATCTCCATCGCGAGGCCGGCCTGCGCGAACGAGGCTGCGAACAGGGAGTTCGGGCTGTGGACCCCGTCCGGGTCCCAACTGGGGGCGTACTCGCCCAATTGGCGCGTTTGCCAGACCGAGACGATCCAGGTGGCGATCAGATGTTCCATCTCGTCCACGGTCAGCACGGCGTCGGCCGCCGGATCGGCCCCGCGGTCGGCGATGTCGACACCGGTGTAGCCCGTCAGCAGCTCGAACAGCAGCTGCCTGCAGGTGGCGAACGCCCGCTCGCAGGCGGCCTTGTCCTGCGGGCGAAGAACGCGGGAGGGAAGGATGTTGCAGCCGAGAACTCGCTGCACTTCGACCAAGTGGTGGTTCCGGTAGACGGACCCGTGGTCGGTGGTCACCGTCTCCGGGGTGAAGAACGGCAGGCCGGCGACCTTGTGCCCGGCGAACTCCGAGACGACGGCCGCGGGCAGGCCCGGGTAAGGCCATTCCAGCTCCTCGCCCCAGTCCGCGCGCATCGGCAACGGCATCATCACGTCCCGCAGCAGCATCGCGACGTCCACCGCCGTGTCGGAGACCAGCGTGAGCCGGAACGCGACCAGCGAATGCGTGTAGGTGTCGAGGGCGATCGTCAGATGCGGCTTGACCGGGTCGCCGAAGACGCCGTCGCGGACCATGACCGGCAGGACCGTGGTGTCCAGCGCGACGACCTGGCCCGGCCGGTGGACCACCACGTGCCCGTTCTTCACCGGCAGTTCGGCCGACCGCGCATAACGCTGACGTGCACCACCCGGACCGAACCATTCTCTCCAGACCCGGCAGAGCGTCCGATAACTCGGCACCTTCGTCGCAGGCTGAGGCGTCTCGTCGGACTCCGACTCCTTCGAGTCGAACGTCTCACGGACGTACTGCCGGACCATGCGGTCCTTCGTGCGCATCGACACCTTCGCCCCGTGCAGGGTTTCCTCACGAACCGCGAGGATCGCCTCCCGCACCTCCTCCGTCACCGTCGGGTGGCCGCCGCTCTCCCGCAGCCAACGGTCATCCGCGCAGCCGATCAACCCGAACTGCCGTCGCCCGGTCTCCCACCGGATCAGCGTGTGCAGGCTGACCGCGTCCAGTCCCAGCAGCTTCGCCTGCTGCCGGTCCATCGCCCGCAGTTCGGCCACCTTCGCCCGGCGGCGGCCCGTCAGCGTCGTGGCGTCCGGGTCGTATTCAGGCTTCGGCTCACCCGGCCCCGGCCGCAGCGGATCGCCGCTGCGGAACCCCGTCGCCACCTCCAGGAGGTGGGCCATCCTCAGCTCGACGAGTTCCCGTCGCCCCTTCTTCAAGTCCTCGACCGTCTTGGACTGGCGCCCCCGGTCAGCACCGGTTGACGCCGTTCGCGAGGACGGCCGACAGCCCGACTGGTTGGCCAGGAACCGGAAGCTGACCCGCTGGCGGACACCATCAGAGGCAACCAGCTGAACCCGCCCCAGATGCGGCTCCCGCCGCTCGACCGTCCACTGCGTGCCGTCCAGCACCACCCCTGCACCGGGCGACAGGTCCAGCACTGTCCCCGCCGACCTCATGCCACCACCACGGGTGAACGGTCACCCAGAGGCTCGGCGAGATCCACCCCGAGCCTGCGATGCCAGAGCAGGTGCAGCAACTGGGCCCGGGCCAGAGGCTCGTAGGCAGCCGTCGCGGCGAGCTCGCCGAACGTCAGACCCTGCCGCGCTGATGCCATAAGCCCCGGCCGCAGGCCCAGCGGATCGGACAACGGCCGCCGCCGCGAGGAGAGAGCATCCAAGACCGACAAGACGTGATCACGCCAGCGGGCCACCACCACGTAATGCCATCCGCAGGCAAGCGCGACCTCGGCCGCCGCGGCGAAGGACTCCCGGTCCTCCTCCTTGATCAACGGCTCCGGACGCACGTCGATCAGCCAGACTCCCGACCTCGTCACCGCGAGGAAGTCCGGTGTGTGGCTCCGGCGCTTCTCCGCAGTGCCGAACCGCAGCCTCAGCGGCTGCGAGACGACGTCGACCAGATCCCCGGCGAAGTCCAGGGCCAGCAGCAGCCGGGCCTCCTCCAGACTCTCGGCGCCATGGTGACGGCCGGTACTGACCAGGAACTGCAGCCCCGGGCGATGACCTTGCTCCCGCCGCCAGGAGAAATGGCGGATCGGGTCACCATCCACCATCGGCGTCCGGATGAGGTCCCGCACCGGACAGGACACCTGGCCACTGCCCGACTTCCACGTCACCGTCCACCGGCTGGGCCAGTCTTCGCCCAGGTCAAGGCCGGCCTTGCCCGCCTCGACGGACACCGGGACGAGGAATTCACCCCAGGCCGCACGGTGCGACCACACCTGCCCAGCCGGTACCCCTGCTGCCGTACGCCCCGCTGTACGCAGGCTCTCGACTGACTCCATGCTCTCCAGGAAAGCGCCCGCCGGCCCTCAGCGCGCCGGTTGCCCGGAACTGGTTCCAACAAGGATGACAATTCAGCGAAGGTTGCAAGAAGCGTGACCATTTGCTTCCAACATGCGTGTCCCGCGCGGGGTGAACCACCAGGTCATCGCGACCTCTCGGTTCCAACTACCGCGTCCCGGCACATCGGGTACATCGCTGGATTTGAGACCACTCGTCAGCAGCCGCGGACCGACCACAACTGATGATGCGCTGACGGACTGCCAGGCCCTCGTTGCCGAACAGGCGGGCCAGAGTCGCTGGACCATCCTTGGAGCTGGCATCGGCGACCACGTCGATCAGTTGGTCGTAGTCGGGTCCGATCTCGCCCTCGTACGCCTCGGTCGGCACCAGCGTCATCGTGCACGCCGGGCGCGGTGAGATCGCCGACGCAATCAGCACGCATCACTGCAACCCCGGCCGCTTCCCGGACCCCGAGCTGACCGCCCTGACCGCGACGACGGACCCGGCCACCGTGCTGGGCGGCGCGGGCTTCGTGATGCTGTCCATCCCCGCGCACAGACCGTGCGGACCAACCTCGCCACATGGGCGCCACACATCGGACCCGACACCGGCCGCACTGTCGATGTGATCTCCGCAGATGGCGGGTTTGTCCAGCTACCTGCCGCTGTCCCGCGCGGCACACCGGCCTACCTGCCCATCGGACAAGAGCTACCCACTGCCGGCCTTGGCCGTGGAGGACCGCGCCTTCGCTGATCGGGCTGGGCCGATACGGCAACTCTGATTCACACTGCAGCAATCATGACGTCTCGTCAGCTTCAAGAGTGCTTTGCCCGCATCCCTACCGCAGGCAAGTTGCCGGGAAAATGCGGTTTGCCCTTCGGCTGGAAAATGCCGCTACTCGACAGCTCTATCGCGCGGTCACACCCCTGTTCCGATGCGTTGAGGCAGCTCCTGCGGCTCAAAGCTCTGCCGTACGGTGATGCGATCAAGCCATTTACACAACCAGGAATACATTCACAGGGAAAGCGGTTGCCCTGGGGGGCTACATCAACTTAGGGTCATCGGCGTACTGCTGAGCGTATCTGTCAAAGGCAGGATGTTTCATGTCGCAGGTTGCCAAGTCCTATGCGTCGCCCATCGAGAACAATGATGGCGAGAGCACCGTCGCATTCTTAAGCCAGTCATGACGGGGCAGAACCAAGCGGATGCAGACGGGCCGGGCGCCAGCGAACTCCGGGGTGCCCGGGGGCGCTTAGGCGGGCTGTTGGCCGCGCTTCCGCCGCGCGGACCGCAGCGGCTTTTCGCCTGGGTGCTTCTGGTGAACTGGTTCGGTATTGCCCTCCTACTCACCTCCTCCGTCCTGTACTTCACGCGAGTTGCGCACCTGTCGGCCGCCCAGGTGGGTGTGGGTCTGACGGTGGCAGGGCTCATCGGAATGACCGCCGGCATCCCCGTGGGTGACTTGGCTGATCGGCGGGACCCGGGAACGGTGCTGCGGGCCACGATGTTGGTGCAGGCCGTCGCCACCTTCGCCTACCTGTTCGTGCACAACTTCATCGCGTTCATAGTGATCTCAGTGGTGGACTTGCTCGCGATGAGCGCATCGCTGGCAACCGCAGGGGCGCTGACGCGGCGGGTAGGCGGGCATGATCTCGCTGAGGCCACCCGATACCGCGCGATCACTCGGGTGATCATGAATGTCGCAGTCTCCTTCGGCTCGGTGGTCTCCGCGATCGCTATCGGCCTGGATACCCCGGACGCCTACCGGGCGCTGCTGCTCGGCAACGCGCTCAGTTATGTACTGGCTTTGGTGATCGCCAGGCGGCTCCCGCGCTACGCGCCGCTGCCCAAGCCAGCGAAGAGTAAGCGCTGGACAGCCATTCGTGACGTGCCGTTCCTCGCAGCCACCACCCTCAACGGTGCCATGACCCTGCAGATGTCGGTGCTGATGCTGCCTCTGCCGCTCTGGGTGGTCGACCATACGCACGCGCCTCGGTGGACCGCCTCCGTTGCGCTGGTGATCAACGCGATCATCGTCGCGTTGCTGCAGGTGCACATCGGCAAGAAGGTCCCGACTCTGCGTCAGGGCGGGCGCGCGCTGCGCCGGGCCGGACTGTACTTCCTGGTGAGCTGCTCTGCGATTGGGCTGGCGGCGGGGCTGCCGAAGTGGGCAGCATTCGCGGTGCTGTGCGGAGCCGTCATCGTGCACTCGGTCGGTGAGCTGTGGCACGCCTCCGCCACCTTCACCCTGGAGTTCGGCCTGCCCCCGGCGCATGCGCAGGGCCAATACCAGGGACTGGCCGGCATCGGCAGGGACGCGGCCCGAGCCGCAGCGCCAGCAATCCTGGTCGGCGCCGTACTGAGCGCGGGGCGCGGGGGTTGGATTTGGCTGGGCATCTTTCTCGCGCTCGCTGGCCTGCTGGGTCCGGCCGTCACGCGTTGGGGCGAGCGCACCCGGCCGCCCGATGCAGAAATGTCCAGTGCGGACGTGACCCCAGGGCGTGCGCCGGAAATGAAAAGCTAATCAGGGACAGAGCGGTCGCGAGGCGGTGTTCTCGCCGACGTTCGTTGTGCCCCACCCTTACCTACGGCTCGGCAAGCAACTGGTGCCGATATAAGACGACTTTGGTGTGCGCTGAGTTCCGGATTTGAGTCAACGCGCCCATCGTTGGACCTGCCGGAACCGGATCAACTACGAGGTGGGGTTGGCCAAGCCGACTCCGAACCCGGGATGCCTCGCTATCAACGCGTGCACACGATATCCCCGAATGCGATGGGGATGAACTCTATTTCCTTTTTAGGATACCTGCAGCCACCCCATCCTCCGATTCCGTCTGCGCGGTTCCCTTTCAAGTAAAGGAATGCATACACGTGTCCATAGAATGGCCCGACGTTCACCCGACGGGGTTCAGGGCGTCTACGAGCAGATAACCGACACTGCGGCGTGTCATTCCGCCGAACTCGCTGTCGTACACGGCGATATTGCGGTGACCTACGAGGAACTCATGGGCCGCGTCCGCGAGCTGCAACACCGCTTCGAGTCGCTCGATCTCCCGCCGAACTCGGCCATCGTCGTTCAGCTGCCGCGTGGCATCGAATACATCGTCGCGGTGCTTGCGACTCTGGCACACGACTGTCACTTCGTGCCGGTCGCGGAGGGCGAGCCGGAGGCGCGGGTCGCGGAGATCGTCGGTCGGGTTCATGCCGTGGCCCGCGTGAGGCTCTCGCCCTCGGGGCAGTCCGTCGTCTCGCGCCTGAGCGACGCGGGTCCGCTTCAGCGAGAAGCGCCGGGGTTCGCGTACATCCTGCACACGTCGGGAAGCACCGGCCGGCCCAAGGGGGCGGCCCTCTCGATGACCGCGCTCACCAATCTCCTGAGCTGGTACGGCGAGCAGCTGTCCCTCACTCCCGATGCCCGCTTCGCGCAGCTCTCGCGCCCGTCCTTCGACTTCTCCATCCCCGAGATCTTCCTGCCTCTCGTACACGGCGCTCGGATGATCATTCCTCAGCGCTCTATCGACAGCGGCCTGATTCAGGTCACGGAGTACCTGATCGAGCAGGGCGTGACGACGCTTCAGCTCGTGCCCACACTGCTGCGGCCGTTTGTGAACCTGCTGAACGCGGTTCCGCCCATGGCGGACCGACTGAAGTCCATCTCGACCATCGTCTGCAACGGCGAAGCCCTTCCTGATCCACTCCGGCAGGACGTGTCGCGGGTGCTCCCGACTGCGACCCTCGTGAACTCCTATGGGCCCACCGAGGCATGTGTCGCGGTCACCTGGCACCGCTGCTCCAAGCGGCAGGAGACTCTGCCGAACATCATCGGAGCCCCGATGCCCAACGTGGACTTGTACGTCGTGTCCGCAGACCTCGAACCGGTTCCCACCGGAACCATCGGCGAGCTGTGGATCGGGGGCGCCCAGGTCGCGGACGGCTACGTCGGCGCCCCGGCCGAGACGCAGCGTTCGTTCTACGTATGCCCAGGAGACGGAGGAAAGCAGCCCGCGGACCGTGTGTATCGCACCGGTGACCTCGTACGTGCGCTGGACGACGGGAACCTGGAGTTCATTGGGCGCCGCGATCGGCAGGTGCAATTGCGGGGCGTACGGGTCGAGATCGGCGAGATCGAGGCCGCGGTCAAGGCAACGGGTCTGTGTGACGAGTGCCGGGTCACCGCAGTCCCCGGGCTGGCAGATTCGACTGCGGACGCACTGGAATGTTTCGTCACCCCCGCCACGGTCGACACCGACGAGTTGGAGCGGCAGGTTCAGTCGCGCCTCCCGAAGGACCGATGGCCTCGTCGCTTCCATGCCTTAGCCACCCTGCCGGCCACCGCGAACGGAAAGGTCAACGAAGCGGCACTGCTGGCCTTGGCACAGCGCTCGGGGCCGGGAGCGGACCCGGCTGTCGGTGCTCACGAGCACGGCACGCGGGAGGCACATCACACAGCCGCAGCCGAAACTGCGGAGGACGTACTCAAGGGGACTCTCGCAGGGCTGATCGGCCGCCTGCCGGCCGCGGACGAGACCCTGGCGAGCCTCGGCCTCGACTCGCTGGGACGTCTCGAACTGCAGGTCGCCACGGCCGACCGTGGTTACGTCCTGCCCGCGGAGCTCTGCAGCATGGAGTCGGCCGCTATCGGTGAAGTCGCCGCCGCCATGAGGCGGACCGAGCGCACGCCTGGGGCTCCCGGGACAGTCGGCCGCACCGGCGCCGATCTGGTGGCGCTCAAAAGCGAGTTGAGGCAAGTCTTTGACCAGGCATGCGAAGGCGATACCGAGTTCCTCGTCGTACAGAGTTCGCTGCCGGACTTCAAGAACGTCTCTCCGCACGATGCGCTCTCCATGCTGTTGTCCGAGATCGACCGCGTATCCCAGCGGATCACCGTGGCCCTGCCGGCCTACACCCTGTCCTTCATCGGCACCCGGACGGTGGATCTCACCCGTGATCCCTCCGAATCCGGCATGGCCTCCACGCATGTGATGAAGGCCATCGGGGGCCGCCGGACCCGGCACCCGGTGTACTCGTTCGTGGTCGTCGGCCCTGACGCCCAGGCGATCGCGGACATCGACTGGAGCGAGCGGTCGACCTTCGGGGATGACTCGGTCTTCGGGTGGTTCTCGGCAAGAAATACGAAATACATCCTCCTCGCCACGCACGCGTACGCACAGGTGCACAGGTCCGAGCACATGGCCGAGGTCCCGTACCAGTCCCACGTGTACGTGGAGGGCACGATCACCGACGCCGCAGGCTCGAGGCAGGGCGGCGCCTACGTGTATGCGAGAGATGTTCCGAACAGCCGCGATGCCCAGGTCTTCGGGGTGAACACGGACAGCATCTTCGACCTGGGCGGCGCCGCGGTTTCCCGACGGAATCTGGGCATGTGCGAGGCCGCCGTCATCGACGTGCGGGCATTCGAGGAGACCGCCGTACCGGCGCTCCGGAGCAACCCATACGCGCTGCTGCAGCCAGAACTGCTCGTCCCCGCCCAGGCGCTGGTCGCGGAACGCGCACTCGAGGAGAAGACCGGTCGACAGGCCGGCCGCCACCAGGACGCAACCAAGGAGGAAGTATGAATCCGACATCCAACGGCGAATTCGACGTGCTGAACGGCGCGCCGTACGGGGTCGTTGACGCGTGTGTCTCCGGCAGCCTGCAGGGCAACCCGGCCGCGGTCGTACAACTGGACCGCGACCTGCCGGATTCGACCCTGCTGCGAATCGCGCAGCTGCTGGACGAGCCTGTCACCGCGTTCCTGACTCAGCGAGCCGACTTAGGTAGCTACGACCTCCGGTGGTTCACCCGGAACTGCGAATTACGCATCTGCGGCCACGCCACACTGGCTGCCAGTGCGTGGCTGCTGGGGCGGCTGGGCGACGGCCAGCCCGTGGAATGGCACACCAAGGCCGGCGTACTGACAGCCGATCAGGCCGAGGGCAAGGTGCGGGTGAGCCTCCCCGAGACGACGCTGCACTCCATGGACTCCGAGACGACGCAGCAGCTGGCGGCTGCCCTGGGGGCGGACCCCAAAGAGTGCTACGTCGCGGGGGACGACTATCTCGCCGTACTGGACGCGGGCGAGAAGGTGATGGAATTCAAGCCGGACATAGCCGCCATCGAGCGCCTGGCATGCCGCGGGGTGATCGTGACGGCGGAATACCCGTCGATGACTGGGGAGGAGCTGGACTACGACATCGTTTCCCGGATGTTTGCGCCGAGGATTGCGATACCCGAGGACGAGGTCTGCGTTTCGGCGCACTTGGCGTTATATCCGTTCTGGACCCATCGGTTAGGGCGTCAGAGGCTGAAGGCTCTGCAGCCCTCTCCTCGTGGCGGCGCGCTGGAGCTCGAATCTCGCACTCGGGGGCGCGTTTCCGTCACCAGCGAGTGCCGCGTGAACACGAATGAGATATGGGGCACCGAAGGGGGCCGCTCTGTACGGGCGACCGTCTGATCGAATCTCGAACCATGGAATAGACACCGATTCCAACACGACGCTTGACGCTCACGAGAGCGCACCCACTGCTTCAATCCACGTGGAGGTAGAAAACCCATGAAGATTCTCATGGTTGGCTGGTACTCGGAACTCGGCCGTGACCTGATGGAAGATCCCGAAGTGTCCGTCACGGTACTCGAAGAACCGAGCCTTCTTTCCGATATCCCCTCCACGGTCTCCCGCGTCGAGGCCAGGTACCAGCAGGACTCCGATTACCAGGAGGTAGTCTCCCGGCTTTGGGAGACCACCCCATTCGACCTGGTTATCGCTGGACGCGAATATGGGGCATCGCCAGCACAGTGGCTGTGCGACAAGTACGCGCTCCCTAGCGCAGGGAATCTCGCCACCCAGGCGAGCACCGACAAGTCAATCCTGCGTCGCGTACTCGAGGAGGGCGGACTTCCGACCGTTCGAAGCGAACTCGTCCACACTTCAGCCGACGTGAAGCGCTTCTGGAACGGCAACCCTGTCGTCCTCAAGCCTGCCAACCGCCACGCCTCCATCGGAGTGGTCCAGATCTCTCATCAGGAAGAAATCGACCACGCCTGGCATGCTGCCACGAGCGCAGGAGAAGGCAGCGGAAGCATCGATCGCAACCTTGACTGGACATACATAATAGAAGACTGGGTCCCGGGCAAGGAGTATTCCGTTGAGTCGGTCTTCTCAGACGGGGAAACATTCCACAACATCACCGAGAAGACCGTGGTGGGTGGCGGGCGATTCACCCCGGTACGCCACGTCGTGCCTGCCCCATTGTCAACCACGGAATCTCAGGAGTTGATTGAAGCCCAGGTACTCCTGGCGGAAGTAGTCGGCATCAAGCGCGGTCTGATGCACGCGGAGTGGAAGAAGGACAGCTCCCAGTGCTGGCCGATCGAGTTTGCCGTGCGGTATCCGGGAGACTCGATTTCTCTGCTCATCCGAAAAGCGACAGGTATCAACCTGGCCCGCGCCTGGGTGGATGGTCTGCAAGGGAAGCTCCACCTCCCGGCGAAGAGGAGCACGAGATCAGCTGGGATAGCGTTCATTCAGCACCCGACTGGACGATACGTGAAGATTGACGGAATGCCGTCCCTGGATTCACCTGGCGTTATCGAAGTCGCCTGGACCGCAAATCCTGGCGAGCTCCTTCTCCCTCTGGACGATTCGAAGGCACGGGTGGGATCCATTACGGTCCAGGCAAACGATTACGCGAGGGTTGCCGCCCTCCTTGACGAGTATGAAGCCGGCGTCACTATCTCGGTTGAGCACCCATAATGGTCCGAGGCAACTGGGACAGATGCCTTACTTGTGCAAGGCGGTGTCAAAGTCCCCGCGCTCATTGACCTGCGCAGGTCACGGCCGCGTGATGGTATGTCGGTGACCTTCACGTGCTCATTCGAAGCTCCAGTTGACGGGTGGCGTTGCCCCAAGTCGACCTGTCCAACCGGAGCTTCGGTGTTGCCCGTGGCGGTGGCCCAGAGGTGACAGAGAGGGAGCGGACGGATGCAGTCGGATGATCCATCCCGGGGGTTACGGGTTGATCCCTGGTTCGGCCACTACGCGAAGCGGGCGGCTGGGATGGTCGCGAGTGAGGTGCGGGCGCTGTTCGCGGTGGCCTCGCGCCCGGAGATCGTGTCCCTGGCGGGTGGGATGCCGAATGTGTCCGCTCTTCCCATGGACGCCATGGCAGCGCTGATGGCCGACCTCGTGACGGAGCGCGGGCCGGTCGCGCTTCAGTACGGATCCGCTCAGGGGGATCCGAGCCTGCGCGAGACGATCTGCACGGTGATGGCCGAAGAGGGCATCGACGCGCACCCGGACGACGTGGTGGTCACCGTCGGCTCGCAGCAGGCGCTGGACCTCGTTGCCAGGGTGTTCCTCGACCCGGGCGACACGGTGGTCACCGAGGGCCCGACGTATGTCACCGCGCTGGGTACGTTCGCCGCGTACCAAGCCCGTGCCGTTCACGTCGACATGGACGAACGAGGCGTGCTGCCCGAGGCGCTGGCGGAGACGTTCGCCCGGCTGGAGCGCGCCGGACGCAAGGCGAAGCTGTTCTACACCGTCCCCACCTTCCAGAATCCCGCCGGGGTCACACTGGCCGCCGAGCGGAGGGCAAGCGTCCTGGAGGTGTGCCGCCGGGCCGGCGTGCTGGTTCTGGAGGACAACCCCTACGGCTTGCTGTACTTGGAGGGGGAGGCGATGCGGGCCCTGCGCGCAGACGCCCCCGCAGACGTCATCTACCTGGGGTCGTTCTCCAAGACCCTGGCGCCAGGGCTGCGGGTGGGCTGGGCGCTGGCCCCGCCCGCGGTACGGGACAAGCTGGTGCTCGCCGCGGAAAGCGCGATGCTGTCGCACTCCGCGTTCGCCCAGCTCGCCGTGGACCGGTACCTGCGTACCCAGCCGTGGCAGGAGCAGCTGAAAGCCTTTCGGGAGATGTACCGGGAACGGCGCGACGCGATGATCAGCGCCCTGGAGCAGTACATGCCGCCAGGGGTGTCGTGGACGCGCCCGGACGGTGGCTTCTTCGTGTGGCTGACACTTCCCGAGGGGCTGGACTCGAAGGCCATGCTGCCCCGGGCGGTCCAGAGCAGGGTCGCCTATGTGCCGGGTACCGGCTTCTACGCCGATGGCGCCGGCCAGCGGGCTATGCGCTTGTCGTACTGCTTTCCCCCGCCGGAGCGCATCGTCGAGGGCGTGCGGACCCTGGCCGAGGTGATCGGCACCGAGCTGGAGCTGTGGGAGACCTTTGGCGCTACCGTGCACCCGCACGGCCCAGGGCTGCAGACGCCGGGCCCGGACCACTCCTGACGCCCCCTGATTTCAGAGGAACGGATGAGCATGAGCGATATGGACTGGGTCGTCGTCATCGCCGGGGGTCTGTCACCGGAGCGGGAGGTGTCGCTTCGCTCCGGAGCGAGGGTGGCCGACGGGCTGCGCCGGGCCGGAGTCGAGGTGGAGCTCCGCGACGTCGGTAAGGACCTGCTGCCTGCCTTGGTGCAGGACCCGCCGGGCTCGGTCTTCTCCGTGCTGCACGGCATCGCCGGGGAGGACGGGACCATCAAGGAGATCCTGGAGCTGGCGGGCACCGCCTATGTTGGGGCCGGGCCGCGGGCGTGCAGAACCGCATTCGACAAGACCGCTGCCAAGGCGATCCTGGAGCAGGCAGGGCTGCGGACCCCGGAGTCGGTGACGCTGCCACGGCAGGCGTTCCACGACCTCGGTGCGGCGGCGCTGACCGCCCGGATCCTCGACCGACTGGGGCCCGATCTGTTCGTCAAACCCCGTGCGGGCGGCAGCGCGTTCGGGGTGAGCCGGGTGGAGTCCGCCGAGGACCTGCCCGAGGCCCTCATGGCGTGCTTCGCCTACCACGACGAGGCGTTGATCGAGCGGCGCGTGATGGGCACGGAGATCGCCGTGGGGGTGGCTGATTTCGGCGACGGGCCGCGCGCGCTGCCGGCGGTGGAGATCGTCACGGACGGCTTGTACGACTACACCGCCCGGTACACCCCCGGGGCGGTGACCTTCCACTGTCCTGCCCGTCTCCCGGACCAGGTGGCGCAGGAATGCGCCCGGGTGGCAGTCGCCGCCCACCAGGCGCTGGGGCTGCTGGACCTCTCGCGCACGGACGCGATCGTCACCCCGGCCGGGGAGGTCGTCGTCCTGGAGACGAACGTCGCCCCGGGGATGACGGAGACCAGCACCTACCCCGTGGCGCTGTCGGAGGCGGGCTACGACTTCGGCGTGTTCTGCCGCGATCTCGCGGCCCAAGCCGCCCGCCGGCACGGCCGATCTGGCTGACGACACGCGGCAGCCGCCGCGTCCCCTCAACTGTGGGCGCGGCGGCCGACGTGCATGCCACTGGTCCCGTCCGGCGAGCCTGTACAGCGTCACCAACGCCTCACGAGTCTCGCAACTCCTCGGGAATCTCGCGGCCCATGCCCCCGCGAAACCGGCGCCGCCTCATGGCACAAGCAGCCGCACACCAAGATCCACGACAGCGTCACGCTGTAGAGTTCGCCGAGTGCCACTTGAACATTTATCGACCGACCCCGCCCCGGTCCCTCTCGGCGCCAAGGTGGCGGTGATCGCACCCGCTGGACCGGTCCGCCCCGAACGCCTCGAACGTGGCCTTGAACTACTGCGCGGGCTGGGCCTGGAGCCCGTGCTCGGCCGACACATCCTGGGGCCAGTGCGCGGATACCTGGCTGCCGGAGACGCACAGCGCGCCAGCGACCTAGAAGAGGCATGGGCCGACCCGGACATCCGGGCCGTACTCTGCGCGCACGGCGGATACGGATCCGTACGCCTGCTCGACATCCTCGACTGGGAGCAGCTTGCAAAGGTCGCTGCCGACAGTCCCCCGAAGCCATTCGTGGGCTCCAGCGACATCACCGCCCTGCACAGGGCATTGGCGCTGCATCTTGGCGTGCGTACCTACTACGGCCCGGTCGTCGCCGGGCCGATTCTCGGCGAGCCAAGGCCATGCCCGCAGACCGTCCGCAGCTTCGCCGACAGCCTGTTCTCTCCCAGCAAGTCCTCCCAGCTATCCGGCGGCACCTGCATCGTGCCCGGCAAGGCTGAGGGGGGGACCACCGGTGGCACCCTCACTCTGATCTGTTCACTCGCCGGGGCCCCCGAGTTCCGCTCGGCCGCGGGCTCGATCGTCCTGTTGGAGGATGTGAAGGAAAGCCCTTACCGGATCGACCGGATGCTCACGCAACTCGTCCGAGGCGGCTGGTTCGACGAGGCTCGAGGCATCGCCTGCGGTTCCTGGGAGGACTGCCGACCCGCCGAGCAGATCGACGAGATCCTGTTCGACCGCCTGGGTGAGTTGGGCATCCCCGTCGTCACCGGCTTGCCGTTCGGCCATGGACCGACCCAGATGACCGTGCCTTTGGGAGCACACGCTGAACTTGACGCGACATCCGGCGTGCTGAGCTTGCGTGCCTAGTGCTCTGGCTACGTAGGTTCACCGAGTTGATCAGGCCGCGGGGGTGAGTGAGGGGGCGTCCGCCCCAGCAGATGCCCTTCTCGCCGCGGACGCGGGCCAGTTTGTGGAGGATCACCTAGATCGGGGCGCACCGTCGGGCCGTGCGGCGCGGATCGACTTCAGCGCGGCCAATTGCCCCCTTGACCGGCATCTAGGGAACCCGCCCCCGCCTGGGCTTCAGCGGCGTGGTCGGGGTCCGCAGGGGCAGGGGCGTGAAGGGCCCGGGCTGCGCGTAGTTGAGCACGTCATCGGTCAAGACCGGCATGGAGGAGGCCCGGCCTGACATCTGGATCTGCCCAGCCGGACGATCGCTGGTGGCTGCGATTCACCGACCCTCTTGCCGACGATGACCTCAAGGATGCCCGGGATTCGGCTTCACGCGCTGCTGCCTGCCGCCAAGACGGTCAATCTGCTCGGCGAGCCTGTTGGCGTGCTCGTGGAGTGCGCCGTGCAGGAGTCGGGCAAGACGGTCGGGCTCCCTGCTCGCGATGACGGGAAGCATGAGCTCAGAGGTGTCGAATCGGGCCCTTTTGATCTCGAAGGGGCGGACGTCCGGCCGGTTCTGGAGCATGGGGGCCCATTGCCATTCGCCCTGGGTGACCTGGGCCCAGATGATGGCCGATGCTGCCGTGTGACGTGCCCGGTCCCATCGGATGAGGTGGCTGCGGGTCGGCTTCATTTGCCGAGCGACCGTCTCGGTGATCTTCTTCCAGTCGTCGGGTGGGAGGGTCCAGTCGTGCAGACGGTCTCGGCGGTGCCGGTAGTCGATGCGTGTGCCGACTGCCGCGAGTTGGTCGGCGAGGCGGTCGAGGGCGTGTGCGTACTTTCGTGCGTTGTCGCCAGCTGACTGCCATGAGCGGAGTTGAGCACTCGTATTCATGCCCACGGAGGCGGGGAATCCGAGGTGGAGAGTCGCTTCTCGGCGGGTGCCGCCGTGTGCCATCTGCACCAGTCGGATGGCGGCGTCGCGGCGGAGAGGGCGGATGGGGGCACTGAGAGCTTGCAGGGGTTCCATCCAGGCATCGGGAGGACGTTGAGGGATCGCTGCGGCGTCCAGTTTCCCTTGGTGGCTGGCGGTCTGAGGGAAGAAGGCCAGGTAGTCGATGGTGACCGGGCGGAGGCCATCGAGGCGGGGCTTGAAGGCGGTGCGGAGACCGTCTGAGCAGTGTGGTTCCAGCCGAAGAAGCTTGCCCCGTCCCGGCCACTGCCTGGTGCAGTGGGAGATGAGGGCGTCGATGTGCTCGGCCCGGTCGGGACTTTCGAGGACCTGCCTGGCCAGCCGCATCAGGGCAGCACAGGCGATGGATTCAGGAGGGGGCGTGTCGAGTGTGCGAGCGACGTGGGTGACCTTCTTGTTTCGCGCGGTGAGACGTCGTAGCCGCTGATCGATGTCGGTATCGATGACATCCAGGTGAGCGGCTCGCGGAAGGAGTTGGCCGGCGGCGGGCCAGGTGCCGCAGATCAGCAGCATGGCCGCACGGAGGTCGGCGAACTGCTCGTGGGCGCTCACGGCCTGGTGTGGGCCGGTCGGAACTGTGACGAGGTCCAGCAGCTCCTGCTGTAGGTGCAGGACGTCGGGGGACGGGCGGATGGCCGGGCTGAGGTGGTGGTCGAGCCGGTAGCCGCAGGCGGGTGGCGGCCGGTTGATGTGATCACGATCGTAGATGCGGCTGCGACATTGTGCCGGGTGTAGGACCGTGGTCGGGTTGGGGATCAGTTGAGCTGGCCGCCAACGGCCCGCGGCCGTGATGCCGGCCGAGAATGCGGGATTGCCGCAGTCAGGACAGCGCCAGTCGAGATAGCGGTGGTGCAGCGGGCAGGCAAAGGCGATCGGAAGGCGCCAGATGCCCGGCCAGCAGGTGGTCATACTGCCGTGCTCTGGGTCACTGAGGCACTGGGGGCAGTACCGGCTGAAGCGGGTGAAGGACCAGCCCTCGGCCACGATCGTCTCGAACGTGCGCTTTCTTCCCAGGTAGTTGAGACGAAGAGGCGGGAATCCAGGAGCCTGCCGGTCCAGTGTCAGATCGTGTACTTCGGCGACGCTCAGGCGGCAGCTGCGTGCGAGAGCTTCGGCGGTTTCGGGGGCGAGTTGAATCAGGTGCCGACTGGGGAAGGTGACGCGGGAGGCTCCGAGCAGGCCGCAGTGCTCGGCCAGATCGAGCGGTTTGACGCTGAGCCGGTAGGACAGCCGCAGTAAGTAGCTGGGCAGGACCTCGCCGGGCATGGGGTTCAGGCTGCGCGGAAGGGGCCGGTGCCGCATGCTTCATCTACCGCTCTCGGCGGCGGGGCCGTGGTCGTCGAAGACCGTGGAGGGCCTGGGACGGGCGCCCTTCGTCGGCCGTCGTCTGCGGGCGACCGCGGTGGCCACTGGAGGAACGGCAGGGATCTCACCGGCGCCGGCATCACGTCCAGGAGCGTGGGACACGTTGATGTCGATGCCGTCGAGGAAGGATTCACTCAGGCACTCCTCTCCGCTGTCCATGGCCTCCTGGCAGCCGTCCTCGATCAGCCGTTCCAGCAGGCCGACCACCCCCTTGGTGCGGTCGAACAGATACTCCGGCATGCGCCCGTCGGTGAGCATGCCGCGCTCGGCCTTCAGCAGACGAAGCTGGTCTTCCAAGCCGGCCAGGTGCTGGACCCAGGCAGTGATCTGGGGTGGGGAGTCGTAGCGGAAGCGGTCGAGTTCCACCAGGTCGAACCGGCGCTCGGTCTGTGTCGGTTCCAGGCCGTGGGCCTTGGCCGTCTGGGAGGCGGGCAGATGCCACTGGCCGGTGCGCGGGTCCGGGCTTCCTTCCTGCAGCAGCCCCGAGGCGGGGATGTCGACTCCGATCAGGACGAGCGTGACGTGCATGCTCATGAAGGCACGGATGAGATCGAGAGTGTCCTGGTCATCCGCGCGGTGCATGCGAAGCCGGGTGATGTCGTCGAGGACCAGTGCCTTGGTGCCGTGATCGTGCAGGGAGGCGGCGACCTGATGGACCAGATCGGGCAGGTCCAGGTTCTTCGTCGGGGCACCGTAGAAGTTGAGGATGGCCTTGCACGTGCTTTTCGGCTTCGCGGTTACCGGCGTCTGGACGTAGGCGACCGGCGCGTAGAGATCACGTGCTCCAGGCACCGCGTCCGGGTTGAGGTGCTGGTGCAGCTCGCGCCACGAATCCTCGAAAGAGGCCGCGATCTCGCAGGCCGTTTCCGTCTTCCCCTGGTAACCACCGCCGGTGATCATCACTCCCGCCCGGGTGGACGGCTTCACCTTCAACGCATTGGACCGGATGCGCCCGTTCAGCAGCTTGGCGACCTTCCGGCTCATCGGGGTGTGCAGCAGGGGAAGATTGGCGTGAGTGGCCGCGCGGTGCAGGTCGTGGATCCCGCGCTCCCGGGCATTCAAGGCCCGCCAGGTGGCAAGATCGAGTCGCGGGGCGGGCACGAAGTCGCGCCGCGTGCGTCGCCACAGATCCCAGTCCTCGATCGTCTCGCGCATCGGCGGGCCCTCGGGCGGCAGGAACGGATAGCGGCCCACGGGCCTGTCCGGCATTGTCACGAGGAGCCTCCTGACGGCCCGATGCCGCCTGCGGAGTCCTCCTCGGCGGGCAGCAGAAACAGGTGCCGGTCCCGCAGGGCGTCGCCCAGCAGCGGCGGCGGCTCGGGCCGACGGGTGACCGCTGCCTCGCGGCGCCGGCGCCGGTCCTCCCGGACGGCCTTTTTCACCTGCTGGGACACCTCCGCAAGCCCGCCCACCGGGGCAGGCGGCCCAGCAGGCGGGCGATCGCTCCGAGCTGCCCGGGCGCGGGCCAACTCGCGTGCCCGCTCGGTTCGCTGGGCCCGGCTCATCTGGCTGGGCCAGGCATCGACCGGGGTGCGCGCGGACACCAAGTCCAGCAGCACCGGCAGGAGTTCGCGGTCGTCCTGGGGGACGAGCCCGGTCTGTGCCGCCTGGCGCAGGACTTCGCGTACCCGTGCGTCGGAGAAGGCTGGGACGTCCTCGTCGGCCGGAAGGCCGTTCCAGCGCAGGGCGTGCCACTGTCCGTCGGCGGGGTCCTCGAAAAACACGTCCCGGCAGTCCCGTGGATCGCGGCTGATCGCCCACTTACCGCGGTGCCGGCCACTGCGGCCCGAGGCGCGTCCCCGGTAGGGGCACAGAACCGGGGCGCGGGCGCCGTACCAAAGCCCGCCGATCTTCACGCCCCGGCGGGCGTCGATGTTCACGAAGTGCGCGGGCAGCAACTCGTAATACAGCTCCGGCTTCGGGATCTCCAGGCAGATCCCGTCCCGTGCGGCCGCGGCGGCGAACAGGGTGTTCGGGCTGTGCCGGCCGCCCGGGTCCCAGGCCGGGGCGTACTGGTCTAGGCGCCGGTTCTGCCACACCTTCACGATCCAGGTGGCGAGCAGGTGCTCCATTTCCTGGACCGTCCAGACCGCATCCCCCTCCGGGTCGACGCCCCGGTCCGCGACATCAACTCCCCGGTAGCCGAGCAGCAGTTCCAGCAGCAGCGACTGGATTCCGGCGAAGGCGCGCTCGCAGGCCGCTTTGTCGCTCGGCCGCATCATGCGGGCAGGCAGCAGATCGATCCCCAATGTCCGGGCGACCCGCACCAGGTGATGGTTCTTGTAGACGCTTCCGTGATCACTGGTGATGGTCTCCGGTGCGAAGAACGGCCGCCCGGCCACCGGATGTCCGGCGAACTCGGCCACCAGGGCAGCCGGTACACCGGGATAGGGCCACTCCATCTCGGGGCCCCAGCCCGGCCGCATCGGCAGCGGCAGCAGCACATCCCGCAACAGCATGGCCACCTCCACCGACGAGTCCGACACGGGAGTCAGCCGGAAGGCGACCAGGGAATGCGTATGGGCGTCCAGGGCGATGGTCAGATCCACCGAGATCGGGGCGGCGAACACGTCATCGAGCACCTTCACCGGCAGCGGAGTGGTGTCCAGCACCACGACCTGCCCGGGACGGCTGATCGTCACCCTCGCCTTGCCGGTCTCCAGCGCCGCCGAGCGGACATATCGCTGCCGAGCTCCCTGCGGCCCGAACCACTCCTTCCAGACCCCGGACAGCGTCGTGTAGTGCGGAACCGTCACCGCAGAACCGAACTTCTCCCGCACGTACTGGTGGATCATCCGCTCTTTGGTTTTCATGCTCAGCCGCGAGCGGTGCAGCGACTCGGCGTGGACAGCGTGAATGGCCTCGGCGACCTGAGGAGTGATCGACTTGTGGCCTCGTCGCGGCGCTGTCCACCGCCCGTCGGCCAGGCCCATCAGGCCGTGCTCCCGCTGCTCGACGGCCATCCGCCGCAAGGTCCGCTCGCTGACCGCCTCCAGCCCCAGCAGCTTGGCGTCCCTGCGGTCCAGGGCCCGTAGCTCGGCCACCTTGGCCCGTCGGCGCTCGCCCACCGTGGTGCGGGACGGGTCATACTCGGGGCGAGGCTCCCCCGGCAGCGGCCAAGACGGGCTCCCGCTGCGAAACCCGGTCTCCACCTCCAACAGGTGGGCCAACCGGATCTCGGCCCGCTCCAGGTCGTGACCATCAAGATCCTCGTGCCGCGGGCGCTGCCGGTCCGGGTCCATCACACCCTCCCGCAGGGATAGATCCACGAGCCGTCTCCCAACGGCGCGGCGAGATCCACCGCCAGCCGTCGATGCCAGAGCAGATGAACCACGTGCACCCGGGCGACTGCCGGGACCACGGTGGCCTCGACAAGTTCGCCCAGGCGCCGGGGACGCTCCGCGACCAGCTCCCGCAACCGGTCATGCAGCCCCAGCGGGTCCGTCAACGGACGCCGCCGGGCGGCCAACGTCTCCAGGCCCGTCATCACCTCACGGCGCCAGCCGGTCACCACCGAATACCGCCAGCCCGCCGCCTCCGCGGCCTGCCGGGCGGCAGCGAACCGGAGCACGTCCCGTTCCTTGACCAGTTGGGCGGGACGGACGTCCAGCAGCCAGCCGTCCCCGCCACTGACCAGCAGGAAGTCCGGGATGTGCTCCCCCTTGCCGTCCTTCGAGGAAAACCGCAGACGAAACGGCTGAGACAGCACCTCGTCCGCAGCGGCCACGAAGTCGACGGCCAGCAGCAGCCGGCGCTCGGCCAGGCTCTCGAAGCCATGCATCCGACCCGTGGCCTGCATGTACTTCAGCCCAGGCCGGTGACGCTGATCAGCCCGCCACGCGAACCGGCGTACCGGCACCGTGACGCTTGCCGGAACAGCAGCCAGCTCGCGTACCGCACAAACGACATCGGCGTCCGACGACTTCCACACGGCACTCCACTGCCGTGACCAGCCCTCGCCGACCTCCAACCGCCCAGCAACCTGCTCATCCAGCACGTACGGCGCGATCAGCTCATCCAGCCCGCACACGTGCGACCACACCGGCCCGCAGGGCCCCGACGAAACCTTCACTAGTCCAGCACACCCGCTGAACTCGGTATCACGGTCGATTTCACCGAAACCGACATCAGATGTACGAACTGATCGTTATTCTCCGGCCAACTGTGACGCTCAAAGTGGCCAACTGGAGCGCTCAGTCACAACCGCAAGGAGCGGGACGGCCCTGATTCAGCGGCCGGGAATCACGAGCGTGACCTGCGTCTCACTTTGCATTTCGATCCTGTACCGGCGGCTGCTTCTCGGCGGAAGGAGTGAGGCCGGAGACCGTCCGGCCCGGAGAGGCAGTCATGCCACACCCGTTCCACCTCGTGCTGCTCGCGGCGATCGTCGTCCTCGCGGCGATCGCCCTCGCTTCGCTTGCCGTCGATGCCGGTGACGATCTCACCGAGCACCAGGCCCGCGTTCTGTGCGCCACGTTGAAGGCGATCGAGCACGTCGCGATCGCCTACGGCACCGCCCTGGCCGCCCAGGACACGCCACTCACGGTGATCATGAAGACGGTGATGCCCCTGCTGCGGTAGGGCTTCTCCACGTGCATGCAGCCCGTCGTGGTCGGAGTCTGAGGCTGTGGACTTCCCCGTCGATGTCGCGCTCGCCGAGTTCGTCCCGACGCTGCCGGTCGGGACGGGCTGGCGGTACGAGATGAAGTTCGACGGTTCTCCAGACACTTGAAGTTGTCTCATCCGAGTGACATCGCGGCATCTCCCAGCACACCTCCGACTGGCACCGAAAGACTGCACGTTGCCAGAGTGGTGACGCTCGCCTGTGGGGTTACGTGCATCTGTTCTTCACCGACCAGCGGAAGGTCTGGAAGGTCGGCCAGGTCGCTGGATTGAGTCAGGCAGAGTTGTCAGCTCTGTTCGCCCGGCGTCTGGTGCCTTCGGGTACGCCGATCCTGCTGGATGAAGCGATGCGCCCGGTCGAGCCGGTGTCGTCGTGGTTCCGGTCGCTGGCGCTGGAACGCAAGGACGCGAAGACGATGCGGTCGTACGCGTACTCCGTGCTGATGCTGCTGCACTTCCTGCTGGCCCGTGAGAGGGATCTGCAGTCGGTCACGGAGACAGACCTTCGGGAGTTTCGTCTGTGGCGGCAGGACGAGGCGGAGGAGGTGGTCGGTGACGCCGCCTGGGACCGGGACTGGGCTGCCATCGAGTCTCTTTACCGGTATCTGATCCGGATCGGTGTCGTCACCCGGCAGCCCTGGCGGGCGACACCGCAGCGTGACAACCTCGCCAGCAGAATCCGCCCTGACCTGCGCGTCCGGCATATGGAGCTTGACCAGTACCTCTTCCTGAGGGACGTCGGATTCGGAGGACTGACTCCGGGCGCCGGACTGGATGTCTCGTTCCGGGGCTGGCGGCCCCACCGAAACCGCGCCGCCTGCGAGCTGGCGCTGATGACGGGGATGCGGATCCAAGAGTGGTCCACCTTGCTCCTGCCCGAGCTCGGTCTGGTGGATGGCCGGCGGCCGGCGTTCGCGGACGTCGAACTGAAGGCTTGCGCCAAGTTCGGACGGCCGCGCTCGGTCTATGTCGCACCGGACCCGATGGAACTGCTCGATCCCTACCTGCTGCTCGAACGTCCGGAGATCGTGGCGAAGGCCCAACGCTCACTTCGACGGCGGCACCGAGAGCTGTTCGTGATCCAGAGCCTGGAGGCCGACGGCACGAGGGTCCGCGGGGTACTCGACGGCCGGACGATCACGCGCACGGTCAAGAACATGAAGCCGGACCTTCGGCGTCTGGCGGTGGTAGAGACCGGTGACGGCCTCGATCCGCTTGCGCTGTTCATCGGTCAGGGCGGCAGGATGCTCACCTTCTCGGCTTGGGACAAGATCCGCTGGAGGGCCTGGGACCGGATGAAGGCGTGGGCCGGCGACCGGCACGCGCCGGTGCTGCCCAGGCGGTGCTGGGTCTACCACGACCTTCGACACACCTTCGCCTTGCGACTTTTGATCTTCCTGACGCGCGAGGCCCTGAACGACGCCGAGGACCAGGGACTGCCGATGTCCACGCTGCTGGACCACATGACCGGCAATCCGCTGCTGGTGGTCCAGCGCCGCCTTGGCCACGCACACCCGTCGACCACCTACCGCTACATCCGCTACCTGAAGGACCCGATGCGGGAGGTCGATGACGCCTTCCGCGAGTGGACGGCCGCCGGCGGCGCCTCCTACATCACGATCGCCCGCACCCTGATGGACTTGGAGGACGCTGGCCATGCCCCGACGCGGACACTACACCCGTGATTTCCCCGCTCCTGTTCCTCGCCCTGCGGCCCCGGCCCGGGTCGGCGTCCGCGAGGTGTCGACGGTCGACGGTCAGGGCCGCCCCCGGACGGTGACGTTCGATCCGGCACGCTTCGCCTGCGCGACGCTGGCCGGGGAACTCGCGAACGAGTGGGTGGAGTTGGTGGAGGACGCCCGTTACGGTCCGACCTCGGCGACGCACTACCGGCAGACGATCGAGGCGTTCTGCAAGCATGTCGATGCCACTGTTCCCCAGCCGCATCGGGCGAGTCTGGCGGGCACCGAGCCGGACCTGCATCACGCGGTGACGGAATGGGTCCGTCTGCTGCCCTCCCGGCACAGGCCCGGCTCGCGAAGTCCGTCCTGGCACGCGGGTCGGCTGAGGACGCTGATCGGGCGGCGGTCGCTCCACGCCGAGCGTGTGGTCGCCGGGCACATGCACGGCTGGCTCGAAGGGGCCCTGGGACTTCGCCGGGGGGAGACCACTGAGCTGGACGAGTTCTCCCGGGCCGACAGGAAGAAGATTGTCCAGGCCGCCTGGGCCGCCCGCTTGGACGTCGAGAGACGCCTCGCTCGCGGCTGGGAACTCTCAGCCCGCGGCCGTGATCCGCGCGAGGGCGGCTGGGCCGAGGAGGCCAACCTCCTGTGGGCGATCGCCCACGATGCCCTGAACTGCACGGAGATCAGCAAGGCCCTGCCGTCCTGGCGGGACATGCCGCCGAGCCTGCGGCAACTGGCACCGGCCGGCACCCAGCCGGTCGCCGCCAAGGTTGCTGTCGTCAGGGGCCTGGTGAGGCAGCTGTTCCTGCACAACTCCGATCTGCAGGCTTACCGGATCTTGCTGATAGCAGCCACGGGCCGGGCCCCGGAGGAAGTGGCCGCGCTCACCGAGCACGACATCGAGTTCGGCTCCTCCAGCGTGACCATCGACTTCAACAAGGGCCGGGCCCGCGCCCGAATGCGCCAGGCGTTCAGCACACCGGCACCGACGAGCCCAGCTCTGCTGCACCCGGCCCGGCCGCGGCTCGACGCCGGGGAGATCTGCCGTCGGCTGCTGGAACTGAACAGGCCGTTGGCCGAAAGGTTCGGTATCTCGCCTGTCCCGCTGTTCCTGCGGGCGGCAATGTTCTGGCCACAGGTCACACCCGCCAGGCTCGACCGGACGTCGACCTTCGCCGGCTGGCTGCAAGAGCGAGGGCTGTCCGTCGACGGACAGCCGGACATCCGGCGCCTGCGCAAGTCCAGCAAGGTCGAGAAGGCCATCACCTTCAAGGGCCGCGTCAGCGACATCGCCGACGACCATTCGGTCCAGACCTTCCACCGCCACTACGCGCACGGCACGACCTTGAAGGTGATCGCCGGCAGCGTGATCACCGCAGCACAGACGCGCTGGCTCGACAAAGCGGTGGCCGGTCCCGTCGTGCTGGGCGAGGAAGCCGAGCGGTCGCTGGGCCAGCCGGGTTCTGCCGCCGCCCTGGGGCTGTCGGAGGAAGAAGTGGAACAGCTGCGCACCGGGCAGCTCGACATGGGAGTCTCCAGCTGCAGGGACCCCTTCGCGTCTCCCTACGGACGCGCCGGCCAGCTCTGCCCGGTCGCTCCCACCCGCTGCCTCGAATGCCGCAACGCGTTCGTACTGCCCTCGAACCTGCCCCAGCTTCTGCTCTTCTCCGACCATCTCGAACGCCTGCGGCTGCGGCTGTCGCCTCAGCTCTTCCACACGCTCTGGGGACAGAGCCGCGTCAACGTCACCGAAGCGGTCAAGGTCCGCACCGACGCAGAGATCGCTCAGGCCCGCCGCCAGATCGCCGACGGCACGGCGGCACTGCCTCTCCCCCTCTCGGCACACGTGGAGTTCGACGCATGACCAGCCGCCTGCCGCTCGCCCTGCCCGTCTCAATCTTCCGGGACGACGAACCCGTCATCCAGTCCCACCCCGTCCTGGAAGGCGCCTGTCCGCCATTGTTCGGCAACACCGGCTGCTGGGACCTGAACGGCATCGTCCGCAGGGCCCCGAACCTGGCTGCCGCCGGCTTCCGCGTGATCTTCCGCGAGCTGGACCCGCAGTGGAATCTGCTGGCCCGGGAGATGGCCATGATCTGGTTCAACCCGCGCCACCCAGCCGTACTCGCCCGCGGGCTGCATCTGCCACCCGACCCAGTGGCACCGCACACGGTCTCCCAGCGCATCGGACACCTGCGAGCCCTGCACGCCTACGGCATCTCCCAGCAGCTTCCCCCATGGGTCGGCGACTGGCGCGACGACGACTTCAAGACCTACATCGAGCACCGCTGCCAGCAGGGCGAAGCGGCCAGCGCCACCGGACACGTCCACGTGATCAAGACCCTGCACCGTTTCCGGGGAACACTGGCCAGCAGCGGGCTGGCACGTGATCCCTGGCCCGGCACCAGCACGAACGCCGTCGTCAACCACCCCACCGTCCCCGAACTGAAAACCCCTGTGATCCGGCCGGAGACATGGTTCCCGCTCGTCCGCGCTGCATGGGCGTACATCAACGACTTCGGCCCCGACATCCTGCGCGCACTCGATCACTGGAGCGGTCTCCAGGACGAAGCCCTCCCACTGTCCACGGCCGAGGCGGACACCCGCTTCACCGCGTGGGTCGCCGACCCCGGCAACAGGGTCCCCGTGCACCAGCTCGCAGGGAAACCGACGGTGAACTGGCAGCTGCTGACCTTCCTGATGGGGTTCGAGTCCCGCAAGATGGCCTTCTTCACCAAGCAGAAGCGCATCGGCCTGGCCCGCCGGGCAGTCGCCGAACGGCTCGTTGCCGAGGGCCGCATCCGTACCAGTCTGATCGACGGACTGTGCGAGGTGACCAGGCCGGATGGCAGCCGCGGCGCCTGGCACGACAGTCTCCAGCCCCGCGAACTCGCGGTGGAGTGCCTGGCCCTGCGCAATGCCTGCTATGTCTTCGTCGCCGCGCTGTCGATGATGCGTGACTGCGAGATCCGCGAGATCACCAAAGACGCTCTCACCGAGTACTTCGGCACCCCGGCAGTGAAGTCGGTCAAACGCAAGCTCGATCCCGACCTGCCCACCGCCCACTGGTGGATCATCGCACCGGTTGCCCAGGCCATCGAAACGGCCGTGCACCTGTCGATGAGCGACACCCTCGCCTTCGCGGCGGTCACCCCGCGCTTCCACGGCAGCGGCTTCACCAGCCAGACCGCCATCAGGTGCTTCATCCAGCACGTCAACCGTCACCGGAGCGTCACCGGTCTCGCCGAGATCCCTTCCAGCAAGGTCACCCCGCACATGTTCCGCCGGACCATGGCCATGCTCACCCGCGACTATCCCGGATCGGAAATCGCTGTCGGCATGCAGCTCAAGCACGCAGCCACCCGAGCCCTGGCCAACCGCTGGACCCAGGGCTACATGGATCACGACCCCTCCTGGGCCCGTCTCCTCACCACCGCCATCGCCGAACGCCGCCTCCAACGGCTGAGGGACCTCTTCGACGCCGACAGCCGCGGCGAGGCCATCGGCTTCGGGCCCGGCGCTGACCAGATGCGTTCGGCCTTCGCTGCCGTCAGGGAGAAGGCCGAAGCCCTCCGAGCGAACGGAAAGGCCCAGCGAGGGGACGTTCGCGTCGAACACGGCCTGCTCAAGCGCACGCACCTGTCGATCCGGTTCGGAAAGCTCAACCACTGCACCCTGGACGAGAACAACCCCGTCGGCGCGAAGTGCCTGGAAGACACCATCGTGCCCCCGGGACACCGAGGGCCGCTCATCGATCGTTGCCAGCCCGCACGCTGCAGCAACAGCATCATCGCCCCCGAACACCTACCGATCTGGAAGGCCGAGCACGATTCGCTGAGCCGGCTCCGTGACCAGCCACGGCTGCCCCCGAACCGCCGAGCTGCCATCGACGAACAGATCCGTGACGTCGAACTCGCCATCAGGAAGGCAGACGGCGCATGAGCGAGGCCCCTCGGCCCAAGGTCTCCGCGCGGGCTGAGAAGGCACTGCGAGAAGCTATGGAACGACTTCTCACCGGCCGACCGTCCCGCACCGACGGCAAGCTGACGAAGAACAACCTCTGGCGGGAGGCCGGCATCAGCCGAGCCACCATGAACCGCGCCACCGACGTGCTCGCTGACTGGGACGACCACATCGGCCAGAGCCCGGCAAGTCTCCACGACCAACGGCAAACGCAGGAGATCGCTGACCTTCGCCGCCAGCTCAAGAACAACCGGCAAGAGCGGCAGAAACTCCAGGACCAGGTCGACGCAGCCGCTACCGTCATCGCCGTCTTGCTCGCGGAGAACGCAGCCCTGCGCGAGCAAGCCACCAAACAATCAGCCGTCATCATCCCCCTCGACCGCACTCACTTCATTACGGAGTGAAGACCCCTTGGCCCTACAGGTTGTGCGCGCCCTTTTGTCAGCCATTAACGACACCTCAACGCGCGAACTCGGGGGCCTTCTCCGTAGGCAACGTGCGCATTGTTCGAAGCGGTGACAGAAAGTTGGGAAGGACACTCAGCGTCATACCCGCTGCACCAATCCACAAAGTGCCTGCCGCTCCGAACACGGAGCCCGAGGCTCCACCCAAAAGCCCACCGAGAGGTATGCCACCCCAGGAAACAAATCGAGCTGTTGCGCTCATCCGGCCCAGAAGCCGATCCGGCGTCAGGACCTGCTGGAGGCTTGACTGAGTCACCACTCGGACGACTCCCCCCATTGAAAGAGTCGCGAGTCCGATCGCAGCCACATACAGGCTCCAACCCGTTCGCGCCAACGGCATGAGCATGGTCAACGGACAGGTAACCAGCGACGCGAGCCAGATGACCGGACCTTGCCCGACCCACTTGGAGACCCTGGTTGCCAACAGTGCGCCCAGCAAGGCACCACAACCCATTCCGGAAAAAATGAGGCCGATGCCAAAGGACTGGAGACCTATCTCCCGCTCCAAAAAGACCAGCAACATGGTCTGATACATGACGAGGAAGAGGTTGAATATCGCATCCCCCAGCATGATCGCACGGAGGGTAGGGGACTTAATGACGAACTTCAGCCCCTCCTTGATCTCTCGGGCCAATTGAGGGTGATCACTCGGCTCAGGCTTCTGTTCGCGTTTCCGGATAGTGATCGCGAGCAGTCCTGACATAGCCATCCCTGCTGAACTCGCCAAAAGCGTTGCAGGAGCTCCGACCAGGCCGACCAGCGGCCCTGCCACCGTCGGCCCGCTGATACTGGTCACCGAGCGTATCGCCGACAGTTTTGAGTTTCCTTCCACGAGATTGCGGCGTCCCACCAAGTGCGGGAGATAGCTGACGTATGCAACATCGAAGAAGACAGTCAACACTCCGTGAATCAAGGCGACTGCATAGAGCCACCAGATGGTGAGAAGGCCCGCCCACCACGCCATCGGAACCGTCAAGAGGGACAGCGCGCGAGCGAGATCAGTGCTGACCATCACCGATCGCTTCCGCATCCGGTCCACCCATGCACCTGCCGGCAACCCGACCAGGAGCGACCCTGCCGAAGTCGTCGCGGCCAGTAAGCCCACTTGGAACTCGTCGACATGCAATGCCGCGATGGCAACCAGAGGCAAGGCCAAAAAGATGATGCGGTCGCCCAACTGACCGAGCGCAGTGGCAGCAAACAATCGTCCGAAGTCCTGATTACGTAAAAGGCCGAGCCGGGAGGATTTTGGCATGGCATACCCTACTGTCGAATTTCCGATGCATGTCTCATGGCTCCAACGGCTAAGGACGGCCGACTCCGAACTCGTAGACCACTTCCCGGCGCACGTCCGGAATGACCATGTCGGCCGTTTCCACCGGGCGTCCGTCCGTGTCGAAGATGGTCCGCTCGATCTGAAGCACGAGGTCCCCCACGCTGATCCCCAAGAGGTTCGCCTGCACCTGGGTGGCGCGAGCCGGGCGCGGCACCTCAACCACAGTCGCGATGACCACGCCAATCGAACGCATACGTTCTACCACCCCCTTTCCTGCAAAGGGCCCCATCTCGGGCAGCACAATCGGCGTTCCATCCGTGATAGCCATCGGCTCCCAGGATTCGGAAAGCTGGACGGGTTGCCCGTCGGCGAGGAACTCGTAATGCGTATTGACACAGAGGTCCCCAGGGCTGATGGCGAGTCGCTCGGCGATTGGCTCGGGGGCGGGGACGCGCACCTGACTGTGTGAATCCCAGGCGTCGGCCCTGCCCCGCTCCCTCCTATCGGGCCAAGGCCGGGAGCCCTCCCGGCGTTCGCGGTGCCGCGAGCGAACCAGCCGCAGGCGCTCTCGCGGCGTGCGGACGTAGGTGCCCGATCCGGCGCGTCCTTCGAGAAGACCGTCGATGATCAGACGGTCCATGGCCCTCTGCATGACGTTGCGTCCGACCCCGTACTCCACGGCGAGTCGTGCCCGCGACGGCAGGCGCTCCCCGATCTCCCACTCTCCCGAGAGGATCCGTGCGCGCAGCACGTCGGCTACTGCGAGGTACGGCGCCTCTCGGGGCATGGATGATCCTCCGGCTGTCCTGCCCTGCGGCAGCTGATCGTTCCCAGGGGGCGTTGGCAAGTTACTGCACCAGGAAAAAGCTGCTGGAGTAGAAATACGCTCCGAGTTCATGCGCCTACCGAGGTGGTCGGCAAGCAAACCACCTCGACCTGCTGATCGGCCGCCGGCCACCAAGGCGTGGACCCGGCATGCTGGTGCTGGGAAAACAGTCCGGTGGGACGACCAGCTTCTGCGGACACAGCGGATGCACGGGGCTGGAGGAACCCGAGAACTCCTGGCAGTCGAGCGCAGGCGGATAGGGAACCGTTACGGCGCGTCGTACCTGCTCGTGGCGCTCTGCACGGGGCGGATAACCGCCTTGCCGGAGTCAAGGTCTACAGAACTGGGAGGTGCACCGGATTCGGCGTCGTCCCGGAGAACAAGTTGGCGTTCCCGCTCCTGTTGCACGTGTCGCTGTGACGGATGGAAGAGCTCGCCCCACGCCTCAGCAGTGGATGCTCCGCCACCGCCATGCCTGCGCCGCCGCCAGCCGACCCACGTAAAGAGGAACAGCCATAGGCAAATGACGACACTGCCAGTCGCAAGGAGCAAGGGTTCTCGCCTTCCGGGCGCCGATGGTTCGTGCTGACAGTCTGCTGACCAGCGGGGTACGACCGCCAGTGCAAGCCGAGCCAATGACTTGGCGGTAAGAGAGGCAGCTCAGCCGCCGGTGTCTCATGAGACACCTCGCAGTCTGGAGAACGACGGCCACCGGACCGTCGTCTGGCGGGAGAGGGACACCGTCCGGCTGCAGGCCCGCTCCGGGCGCGACGTCACCGCGGTGTGGATGGACCTGGCCCTGGCGGCCTTCGACATGCTCCCGCCGGGCACGGTTCTCGACGGCGAGGCCGTGATCTACGCCCACGGGAGGATCGACTTCGGGGCGGCGCAGTCGCGTGCCCTTTCCACTCCGGCCCGGGCGCGCCGTCTCGCCGAGGAACTGCCTGCCCACTACACGACCTGGGACATCCTGCTCCACCCTGACCACGGAGATGTCCGGGCCCGGCCGTACGACGACCGTCGTGCTCTGCTCGCGGCTCTACTGCGCGACCACGACGTTCAGCCGCCGATCCAGTTGGTGCCGATGACCGACGACCCGACGGTGGCCATGACCTGGTACCAGCAACTCCCGGAACAGGGCATCGAAGGCATCGTCGCCAAGCGGGCCAACTCCGTCTACCGATCCGGCCGGATCTGGAGGAAGATCCGTCACGCTGAGACCGTGGACGCCGATGTTGTCGGCTACACCGGCCCTGCCGCCCGGCCGCGGGCACTCGCCGTCCAGCTTCCCAACGGACGTATCGCGCTCACCCAGTCGCTCACGGCACCGCTCGCCGCCCAGATCGCGGTGCACCTGGCCGCGAGCGGCCCGCCCCGACGTGCGCGCACCCCATCGGGCGAGACCTACGCGTCCATCTCGCCCTTCGGCTTGATGGCGGAGGTCTTGGCGGGCACGACCCGTCAGGCCGTCGTCACGGTCACCCGGCTGCGAACTACGTGAGCCGGGCCGAGCAATTCGGTGGCGAACATCTGGGTCGGCTTCGTGTCGTGCCGGACGTCCTTCTGGCCGGGGCCGACGGTCGAGCGACCGCCGGCCCCGGCAACTGGAGAGTGCCTTTCAACACCCGGGGGAGATGGAGGAAGACGAACACGTGGGGACGGCGCCGCCGGTGGCGGGACCGGCCGTGTTCGTCGGCACGGCTGCCCACCCGATCGTCACGAGGAGCATCGCCACGGCCGCGCCGGCCCCGATCGCGGCGCCCAGGTCTCCCGTGGCCGGGAGCGTGGCGCTGTTCTTCTTCGAGTTCTGGAGGACGAGGTACCCGACCACGAACGCCACCATCGCGATGAGCAGCAGGCCGGGGGTGATCACGAGCGAGGTCATCGGACGGCGGGCATCCCCGTGCTCTCGACATCGCCGGCGCGAGGCGGTCCGTACGGGCCGGTGACTCCGGCCGCTGCCGTTTCCCCAGGTCGGGGGCGATGTCCGAGGCGTCGTGTAGCTTCAGCAGTGTCAGTCAAGGGTTTCTCCTTCTACCGGTACGAGGGGGTCGGGGGACCCGGGACACACCGGGAGCCCTGGGGGTGCGGCCAGCCGCCAAGCAAAGTCCGCACTTCCAGGGCCCCTTGGTCATGTACGGAGTCCTGACACCCCCGACGCTACCGCCGGGGTCTGACAACGCCGCGTCCGTGCTCGGCACGAAACCGGCGAACAGCCCGGTGCCGCCCTCCGCGGCCTCGCCGAACGCGTCGTCGTCACGTTTGGCGAGGAGCGAGAAGTCGAAGGAGACGCCGACGGTGCCACCCCATGGATCCGCTGCCAGAACTATGGCAAACGTGATCATTCATTGGCGACTTGGCATTTTCCGACGCCGCCCATGCCGTAGAGCGCTTCGGGTAAACGGGCGGTGACCTCCGGTACCGGACGGTGCGGAGATCCCGGGGAGGGGGCGCTCGGCCGGTGAAATTCACATCCCGGATTCGGGCATCCCGACACATCTGTGTCCCGATTGTCTTGAATTAGATGAGACCGTCCGAAAATCCCCATACTGGAATCACAGGCGCCGACATGCGCTCGCCGGTGGAGTCAGGCAGCCGGCTCGACGTCGTCCGGACCGAGCGCGGGTTCGTCACCTTTGGGGGAAGGGATGGCGCCCTTGGCGTTCTTGAGGTCCTGCCGCACAGCGACCAGGGCGGCGCCCTCGACGCCGTTCTGCTTGCACAGCGCCCAGTGCTCGTGGCCCTGCACGATCGCGGCCGCCTTGCGAAGCTCTGCCCACAGTTCGTCGTACGTCTCGGCGTCGGCCTCTTCCCAACCGGACGTCTCCGGGCGCCCGCGACGGTGCCACCGCTCCGGCTCCGCCGGCCATCCGCCATCCGCCTCACGCGACCAGGGAAGGCGGGCCTGGTGAGCGTGGAGCGCGGCGTACAGCTCGGCGAGCTTGCGCTGGGCGGCAAGCAGTTCCCCGGGAAATTCCTTCGGGTTGAACGGTTTATCCTCATTTGCGGGGGCGGGAGTGCTCATGCCCAGGATGTTAGTTCGACCCGCTGACAGCGGTGCGTACCCGGTTCTGCGTGACGGCCCGCACTTCGGCACCGTCGGGCGGACGGGGGATCCCGCGAGGAACAGGCGGTAGGCGTGGTCCCCTCGAACGGACGGATCTGACGGGAATTCGCTGCCTCTGTCAGTCCGCGCAGGTACCGTCTTTCGTACGGCCACGCACAGGCCCAAGCCAGCCTCTAGCCCATGACTGGGGCGATCTGAGGATGAAGGTGCCAGGACTCCGGTCCCAGCGCATCAGTGCGGAGAGTGCCACCAGCGTCGCCACCGACGCCTTGCCGAATGTCCGCGTCTGTCCCCAGTTCCCTCGCGTGCATCGGGTCATGGGTAACCGCTGCACCTCTGATGGGAGAACTGCTGTGGTCCAGAATCACGGGAAGAAGAAGCGCGCCAAACAGAGGGCGCAGCGCGCGGGGGCGGGCCACCAGCCCTCGGTCACCAACACCCTGCACACGCACGAGCCGCTGCCGGACATGGCTGTCCTGTCCCTGGTGCCGCACGGCGCCGGCCGGGCGCTCGATGTCGACCTTGCCGCGCGGCTCGTCGCCGCGTGCCGTGCCCGATGCGGGCCGTGCCAGAAGTCGCTGGCAACGAAGGTGCGGCAGAACCGGCCGACGCTGGCGGCACTCGCTGGGGTCGTCTTCGGGCTGCTGCCGACCGTGGGGGTGCTCGCCTCCGCCGCCACGCGTGAATGGGCTCCGTTGGCCCGCGACGCGAAGGCCAGGAATTCCGGCGCCGAGGCGCTCGCCGCAGTCGAAGCGATGACGGACGAACAGGTCTCGGAACTTCTGGAGGACGCGCTCGACCACTGGGCGGCGGGCGGTGTGCCCGAGGAGCAGATCGCCGGTTTGATCAAGTTCGTCGGGACGGACGGGCCGGCTGGTGCTCACGTCCATGCCGAGCCCGACACCGGGCTGATGGAGGGGATGCTGCCGTACGTCGACGGCTGGCAGATCAACCACACCTTGGCGACCAAGGTGGTCAGCGCGGTCTGGGCCGGTTGCGATTCGTGTCAGGAGAAACTCACCCCGCAGGTCGTCGCCGACCGGGCCACCCTCGCGGGGCTCGCCGGCGCGGTCTTCCTGACTCCCGCGCACGCGCCGCGCCAGGAGACGCCCGCCGCCGGTCCGGTCGCCCGGGCGTGGATCGAGCAGGCGCACGGCAAGTCCCGCACCAGCGGCGCAGAGACCGTCCTGCGGGCCGTCGCCGAGCTCGACGAGGACGACGCCGAGGACCTGCTGGAGGAGGCGCTCGACGTCTGGGACGACTCCGGGGCCGCCCAGGCCGGGATCGGACTCGGCTCCATCCGGCAGGTGCCCCCGCGCCAGCGCCCGGCCGATCCCATGGACACCTTCCGTGCGGCCGGGATCGAGGTAATCACTCTGGACGACCTCGACGTGGACCTGGACGGCATCGACACCTACCACCTGGCGGAGAACTACGGGGTGTTCATCGGTCAGACAGCGACACTCGAGGGCCGTCCGATGCCGATGCTCACGCTGTACCCGGAGACCGAAGGCGCCGGGATCCAGGACCTGGAGCACCGCACCGACTGGGCGCACTGGGGACTGCACGGGGTGCCGGACATGGACCCGCACTGGCGGCTGCGCGCGAACATCGCCGACCGGGCGCTGCAGGGACTGGTCCACGTCGGCCCGGACGGCGAGGACGACATCGAGCTGTGGCGGGCCGCGGAGAAGGTGAGCCTGCCGGCGGAATGGTGGGACCTGCTCGACCAGGTCCAGCATGTCCTGGTCGCCGGTCCAGTCAAGGAGGGCAGCCACCAGGCGCTGCAGGCGGCGGGCGACGCGGGTGAGTTGCTGGCCGTCGTCGCACGGGTGACGTTCACCTGATGGCCCGCCGTGAAGGCAGCCCGCACCGGCACCTGCCCGGAGCCGCCGGCATCTGCGTCGGGGCCGAGGACGCCACCGTCGCCCTGGTCGACGACGTTCCGGGCCGGGAATTCGACATCACCGAGCCGGACGGCGACTGATACCGCCTCGTTTCCGGTCGTAGAACAGGAACTTGCCCAGGCCAGACGCTACGGCCCTGATGCCGTCCGTCCGGTGCGCACGCACCCGCATCACGGGGGCGCCGCCCGCGCCGGTCGGTGCCGGGGGAGCGGGGCCCTGGGGCCGTGAAGGCCCCAGCAGCCACCCGGCCCGGCCACCCCAACCCTTTCGAGCAGGAGGAGAACCGTGCTCAGCACCGAGAACGTGAACCTCGCCCAGATCGCCCGCATGGCCGGGGTCGGCCGCGCGGCGGTCGTCAACTGGCGCCGCCGCCACGGCGGTCTGAACGCCACCGGTGGCACCGAGGAGTCGCCGGCCTTCCCCCGCGAGGCCGCTGAGCAGTGGCTGCGCGCCCTCGGCAGGCTCCCGCAGACCGATCCGGCCGAGCCCGCCACCCTCGTCTTCGAGGGCGGGCAGACGGTCGCCGCGTACGTCCCGGACCTGCGCTTGCCCGGCCCCGGGGACCGGTACGACCGGTATGAAGAGTTCGGCGGCTACATCGCCGCCGAAGGCCGCGACGGAATCCCGTGGCCCCGGGCTTCGGTGCGGATCGACGTCCCCGGACAGACGCCGTACGCGGTGACCGACGCGAACGTCGACATCAGCTACGCGGGCGGCAACTGGCAGTACCTGAGCCTGATCTGGCCCGCCCCGCGCCGCCGGCTGCTGGCCACCACCCTCACCACCTCAGCGCAGTCGAAGGAGCGTTGATGACCGAGGCGACCACGCAGACCACGGCTGCGAAGACGCCGGAACCGCCGGAGGAGCTGGGGGGCTGGCGGATCGCGGGTCTGCTGTCCGAACGTCTCGGTGTCGAGGTGACGATGGCCGACATCGACGACCTCGTGGCCCAGGAGCACCTGGTCGTGACGGGGTGGTTCAAGCGGAGGCCGATGTACGGGACGGCGGCCGCGCTCGCCCTCGATGAGGACCTGGTGCGCGGCGTGGTCACCGAGCGTCTCGCGTGGGAGGCGGCGAGCGTCCGGAGGGACGCGGCGGCCGAGCGGATCGGCTGGCACTGGCGGGACATCGAGCGCATGGGTGAGGAAGGGCGCATCACCCTGGGCAAGGGCCGCCGCTACCTGATCGCCGACCTGGAGACGCTGGCCGCCGAGGCGGACGGCGAGCAGTACATCACCGCGCAGGCCGCCGCCGACGTCCTGGAGATCCGGTACCCGTCGGACTGGCGGTACGTGGAGGCCGCCGGGTGGATCACCCCGGCCGACACCTACGACCGGGAGGTCGGCCGGCACCGCACCGTCACCGTCGCGCTGTACCGGCTCGGCGACGTCCGCGCCGTGCGGGACATGCCCGGCGTCGACTGGGAGTCCGTGCGCGGCCTGCCCAAGGGCGCGGTCTCGCCGCTGCGCGAGTACGCGGCCCTCGCCCCCACCCGGGCCGCTGTCATCAGGGGGTTCGCGCAGGCCCTGGCCGACCGGCACCACATCACCGTGTGGGCGTGGAACTCCCCGTACTCCGGCTGCTGGGAACTGGACTGGGAACGTGTCGACGGCGGGCCGGCCGAGCACCAGGTTCTGCGGGAGCTGTGCGACGACCCAGCTGCCGCACCGTACGCCGGCGAGATCACCCTGTGCCCGGAGTGGGGGGAGGTGACCCGCGCCGCGCGCGAGCTCCTGCAGCCGGACGCCGCGGTCATCCTCGACACGGAGACCACGGACCTGGACGGGCAGACGATCGAGGTCGCCGTGATCGACGCGGCCACCGGCAAGAAGCTGATGGACACCTTGGTCAGGCCGGCCGAGTCGATCAGCGACGGCGCCCGCTGGGTCCACGGCATCACCGACGAGATGGTGGCCACGGCCAAACCCTTCGAGAAGATCCTCCCGAGGCTCCGCCAGGTCACCAAGGGGAAGATCATCTGTGCCTACAACGTCGTCTTCGACAGGGGAATCCTGCTCGGTGACATCGCCCGAGTGGGGAAGAAGCCGATGCACCTGGAGCCCCGGGACTCCTGGTTCTGCCTCATGGAGGCGTACAAGGACTGGACCGGCGCCTTCCGGTGGCTCCGGCTCGGCGGCCGTCACCGTGCCCTCGGCGACTGCGAATCCGCGAGGAAGGTGTTGATCAGGATGTCCGAGGGGCGGGGCACCACGTTCACGCCGACCCCGCCCGCGCCGGGCGACCCGATGGCCGGTCCGTCCGTCGGCAGCGTCATCGCAGCGATTGCCGCGTCCGATGTCTGACAGACCCGTCGACAGATCCAGCTCAGCCACTCTGACAGATCCGACAAAGTGGCAGACGGGCCCCCTTGTAAGACCTGTCAGCCTCAACAGGTCAACGGCCGCTGTCCTGCCCCTCGGGGACAGCGCACCGCAGCTGTGCTCCCCAGCGCCACGCTCGCGGGCCGCCACTTGTCCGGAGAATTTTGCAGTCCCTGGCTCACACTCCTGCGACTGCGCCACTGATGGGTGGGTGGAGGTCTCGCACGGCGGGATCGCCACCCCCGTCCTATCTCGATCATGCGAGAGGCCAGGAATGAGCGACAGCAACGACGAGGGCCGGATCCCGCGCCAGCGCGGAACGGCCCCCGAGGTCGCGCACCTCGTCGAAGAGTTGAGCCCGGAGGCCCAAAGGCAGTGGGAATTCCTCTACGCGAACGCGCTCTCCGTGCGCAGGATCGCGTACCAGAACACGAAGCTGCCGGTGTGGGCGTGCGAGGACATCGAGTCGCGAGTATGGCTCGCCATCTACACCCGGCTCAAGAACGGCGGCCCGCTCGACCCATTGATCGGCAGGGCCGAGTCCTACCTGTGGACGGTGGCCCGCCGTGAGGCATTCGCGTACCTCACGGAGGTGAAGCAGCGCGCTGAGTGCTACGTCGGCGACGACCTGTACCTCCTGGACAACCAGGCCAACGCCCATCCCAGCGCTGAGGAGCGGGCACTGGCCGATCTCGCCCCGGCGACGGCGGTGCTGCGCCAGGAGTTCAGCGACTTCCAGCTGAAGGTGTTCGTACTCGCGGAGGCGTACCACTTGAAGGCGCCGGCGATCGCCGAGTTGCTGGGCGGGACCGCGACGAAGGACTCCGTACGGGACGCGCTGCGTCACGCGCGGCGCAAGCTCCGCTCCGAGAGGGTCGGTCTTCGGCTCGGCCTCCTTGCCGACGAGTAGCCGCTTCCAGGATCCACGGGCTGTCCGCATCGACGACGGCGCGGCCCGCGACTCCGCGTGGGGGCTGCTCCGCCCGCCTTCCGATCAGCAGGAGGTGAAAGGTAGTTGTGATCCGCCCGCCGGGACCCGCCACCCGGACCGGGCAGCTGCATCGGGACCAACCACCCCGGACCGGGACCGCCAACCCGGACGCAGCGCTCGTACCACTCGGACTTGGCCGGTCCGAGTGGTACGCAACGGCCAAGGTCACGGCCATTTGAGAAGGAGAAGGACGAAAGTGAAGACCACCTACCGAGTTCGCGTCTACACGCTCACGCTGATCACGATCCTGCTGTCCGCCATCACCAGGGTCCGGTGCGCGATCGAGGACCTGCTCGTGCTGCTGCCCGGCCGCCCGCCCGCCCGGCCGGGCAGCCGTTCCCGGGTGGACCGGCTCTCCGTCGGGACGAGGGACACCCGGCTGACCACTGACTAAGCCGCCCCCGCGTACTTTCGGGCCGGGCTCCGCTCACACCGGAGGCCCGGCCCGACTGTTGTGTTCGTACCGGCGTACAACGCGCCCGGGGCCCGCCGCCTCCATGCTTTCCAACCCAGGCTGCGGGCAGGTGGTACTGGCACTCCCTGAGGAACACACGATGACCACGATGCACTCCGACGGCGGCCGGGACGAGGACGTCCCGGCGCCGCTGAGCAGCATGCCGGAGGACGTCCTTGCGCGGATCGAGCGCGAGTCCAGCCGCGTACGACGCGAGGCCCGTTCCCTGCGGCGCCGGTTGCGCCGTCAGCGCCGCAGGGAACAGCCCTGGTACGTACGCGTCGTCCGGTACGCGGTGAAGGCCGGTGCCGTGGTGCTCGCGGTGGCCGGGACGATGGTGTTCGTCGTGGCCACCGCAGACCTCGCCCTCGGACACATGGCCGAAGCGATGGAGCTGTACGTCATCGCGACCGCGGCCTGGGCGGGCGTGGCCGCAGCGCAGTTCTTCCGCGCCTGACCCCAAAGGACCGACGTCGCGCCTGCGGTCACGGCTGCGTCCGGGGCGGGCCGGTGATCTGCAGGTTGGTTCTCCCGAGCTGCCACTTGCCGGGGGCGGGCTGGTGGAAGGCCGGGAAGCGGTGCAGAAGCCGTCCGAGTCCGTCCATTTGCCGGCGGTGGGGTTGCTGCACGGCGGCGGGGAGGAGGGAGAGGATGTCGGTGCGCGTCATCGGCTCGGGTGCGCGGGCGAGCAGCCGGGCGACGCGGCAGAGCACGTCGCCTTCTGCGCCGCCGCGTTCGGCGTCCTTCCAGGCCCGCGTGTGCAGTTCGTGCCGGGCGAAGGGTTCACCGAGTGCCGTCACGACGTCCATGCCGACCCGGGAGAGCGTCTGGCGGACCTGCGGGAGCCGGGTGCGGTGGCGGTACGCGTAGATCCCGACGGCGGCCAGCAGAGCGCCGGCGGCCAGCGGGTGGGCGCGCGCCATGCGTACGGTTGCGACCAGGGAACGGCCGGACAGGTCCACCGCGGTGGCGGCGTCCCGTACGGCCTCTTCGGCCGCGCCGATCCTCCCCAGTACCGCTCGCAGGGCCGGCCAGTCCCGTACGGCGACGTCGTGGCGGATCAGGTCATGGTCGGCGGCGAGGAGGACGACGGGGGAGAGGATTCTGGCGAGTTGCACGATGCCGACGTCGCTGGGGTCTTCCTGGCCGAGCTGGGTGGCGGCCGCCGACATGGGCAGCCCGTCTACGCAGACGACGTGGAGCAGCGGGATGTACTGCCGCCACCAGAGCCGTTCCGCCACGGCGAGGTCGAAGTCCCCGCCCTCGTTCTTCCGGTCGGCGAGCACGCGGGGGACCTCGGCCCACACGTAGTGGGGGATGAAGCCGCGCAGTGTCCCGTGGCGCATCCCGGCCAGGATCGAGGACGGCTGGCCCCGCCTGAGCGCGGCGGTGATGTCCGAAGTGAGCACCGAGGTGTCGAAGACCCCGAGCCGGAAACCGCCGCTCAGTGGTCGCGGACGGCCGTAGACGCTGCTGTACATGGCCGGAGCGTAGGCCCCCGCCCGGAAGGCCGGGCACGTATTTTCCGCACGCTGTCCCTCGTGACCCGCTCAAGCCGTGCAGCACCAACGGCGTAGGCCGGTCGCAGCAGGCGTTGCCGGTCCGGGACGGGCAGTTTTGACCATCGGTTCCACGAGCCGGTTGTGGGCCGGTAGGCTGCGGGCAGTGGCCGTCGCATCGGCCCAAGCCAGCGGCCTGGCCCATGACCGGGGCGCACCATGGCGAAGGTGCCCGCGGTCCCTCATAGGAGGGTCCGGTCTGTGCAGCATCAGTGCGAGGTGAACGTCAACTTCCGGCGGTTGTAGGGCCGTTGGGGCTTCCGCATGCTGCTCTTCGTCGCGCGCATCGGATCATGGGGCCGGGCGCGGGAAATGTGAGAGCCATGTCCAAGAGCCACGGTCGCAAGAGCCGGGCACGGAACACGAGCCGGTCCCGGGGGGCCGCGTACGCCGCCGCCAACGCCGGCACCCTCCACCAGCACGACAGCGGTCCGTCGAACAAGGATCTCCAGCCTGCCAACCCCGGCGGCTGGGGAGTGGAGGCCGCGCCGGACATGCGGACCGCGTCCGCGCTGATCGGCGCGTGCCTCGAGCGGTGCGGACCGTGTCAGCAGTCCCTGGCGGCAAAGCTCCTCGACGAGGATCCGATCGTGCTCGCGGTGACGGCCGGTTCCGTCTACAGCCTGCTCGCCGCCGACTCGCCGGATGCGGGTTCCCTCGGCTCCCAAGCCGCCCAGATCTTCTTCCGGGCCCTGAAGTCCTCGCCGCCGGGTGACGGCCGCGGCATGGTCCGCTGCGTCGAGACGCTGAACCGCGAGGACCGCTCGGACCTCCTGGAAGACGCGCTGAACCTGTGGACGTTCTTCGGGCACAAGCACGCCGGACTCATGCGCGCCCAGAACACCGGTCAGAGGAGCACGTCGCCGTTCACGTTCACCGTCCCGGGCGGCGATCCCGCGGAGGCCGACTCGGGTACGGTGCTCGACCTCTCGGGTCTCGCGCACCCCGCCCGGTACGGCGTCCGGGCTGACATGACGTTGACCGGGGCCGGCCGCGTCGCCTCGGTCGCGCTGGTCCCGGATCCGGAGAGTCCCGAGGCGGGCTACGACGACCTGCACGAGCGCCTGGCCTGGGAGCCGTACATTCCCGACGGACTGCCGGAACAAGATCCGGCGTGGGTGCTGACGGTCCACGAGACGCACGGGACCCTGCTCGGCATCGTCCGGCTGCTGGACGCCACCCTCCTGCCCGACAATCCGCGGCACTGGCGCCCCGACGCGTACGACGTCATCCTCTGGAGCGCCGCAGAACGGCAGCCGGTGTCCGCGGCGTGGCTGGAGACCGCCCGCCGACGCGGGTCCGCTCTGCTGTACGGGCCGCTCGACGTGACTTCTGCGGCGCCCTCTTCCCCTTCCCGCCTGCTCTCCGTGCACGCGCGCTGCGTGTTCGCCGACCGGCTGTGACCAGGACTGGAGAAGAGCTATGACGCAGAGGTTCGAGAATGCCGGCCTGGTGCTGGGGCCGGTCGACGGCCGGTCGGCGGCGCTGTGCCGGTTCGCCGGCTGGCCCGGCGCCGAGCGGAACCCGGTCGCCCTCGCCGTCGTCGACGCGGCCCTGGCCATCGGCGAGCAGGTAGAGGGCGTGGACGACGTCCGGGTGCTGCTGAGGCTGTGGAAGGCAGCCCACATGTGGGGGTATCCGGCAGTTCCCGGTATCGAGCGGCCTTCGCTGGGCAAGGCGAACACGGTGGTGGCCGCCCGCCTGCAGAATCTGCTGGAGCAGTTGGCGCCGGAGCAGCTGCGGGAGTTGGGGATCGCCCTGTCGGTGAGCCGTGAAATGGTCGGCCTGGCACTGGAACTGGTAGAGGAGGCAGCAGCCGGGGGCCGTGAATTCGAGGTGGGGTCGATCGCGGAGTTCGAGCTTGAGGAACGGCTGACGGAAGAACGTATCGGTGACGCCGTGGACGTACTGCTGCTGGACGCCCCCGGTGGCTGGCCGCCGCCGCAACGTGCCGCGCTGACGCTGGCTCTGGTGTGGGACCTCGCCGACCTGATCGCGCACACGGCACACCTGTCGGTGGAGGACACGCTGCCCGCGGCCTTGTTGTGGCAGGCCGCCGGAGCCGACCATGTCTGTGCCAGCGCGCGGGTCCCCGTGCCGGGGACCGACCTGCTGGTGTGGGCCACGATCGATTCCGAGCCGTTCGACGGGCGCCCGTTGTGGAGCCAGGCCGCAGCCGTCGGCCAGTGGCGGTGGTCGCTCGGCTGGGAACGCGAGGACGGCTCGAAGGTGCACTACAAGGCCGGCCGTTGCCCGAGCCAAGCGGCAGCACGCTGGGAAGCGCAGTGGGCGACGCAGAACCTGCTCGACGACCCGCATCTGGCCAGGAGCCCCGCGACGGGCGATCCACTGATCACTCCACACTGAACAGCAGCCCGGTGATCGGCCGGCCCGTCGGGCACTAGGCGCCATGCCCCACCGGTCCCCTGATCCGTCCCGGAGCGCACGTCGCCGAGCCGCCGCCGGGCTTCTCCCGACGGCGCCAACTTTCCCGTTTCCGTCATGGTTCCCTGACGATATCGATATCGTCAGGGAACCATGACGACAGATGGGTCGAGGAGGGGCGAATGGGCTGGTTGCATACGGACGACGACGGCACCCATGAGGCATGGGTCGTTGCGGTGCTCTCGGGCGGGGAGGAGGCGCCGCACGACGCCTTCGAGGACTCGGAAGAGACCTGGAAACGGCGCGTGTCCTGGGCGTGGTCCTTCAAGTACGACGGCAATGAAGGGCGACGGCGCGCCCAGGCGCTCCGGGTTGTCTGCGCTTGCGGCTGGCGCGGGCCCCGTCGCCCGGTGGACTTCGCAGACCCCGACGCCTGCGATGAGGGACTTCAGCGCGAGTGGATCCGGCACGCCGAGGTCAGCATGTCCCGCACGCTGCCGGAGCGGCTCCGGCGATTGCTCGATGAGGTGGAGGAGACGGTCCAGGCGCTCAGCGTCCCCGTGCGGGAGGGCGGGGAACTTGACGAGCAGCGGCCCCTCCTCGCCATCTACGCGGCTACCCGGCTCCAGATGAATGCCAGGGAATGGCAGAAGGAGGCCGTGCGTGCGGCTCGGGCGGCGGACTACTCCTGGGACGAAATCGCGCAGCCGCTCATGACGAGCAAGCAGTCCGCACACGAGAGGTTCCGGAAACACGTGCCTGACAGCCCGTGAGGTACTCCGCTTCTCTCCTCGCTGTCAGCGCCTTCGGATACCGTGATCCCATAGGCGAACTGAACGCCCATCCCGCAGTCGCGCGCCCACGCCGCGTGAGTTCCGGGAGAAGGTCCTTCGGGATCCAGATCACCAGAACAGGCCGATCCTCTTCTCCACCGGCCGACGGCGTGGGCGCAAAGGCCGGTCTCATGGAGACGATCGTGACCAAGCGCAACACTGCCCAGCAGCGGGCACGGGAGCTGCAGCAGGCCGGGGGAATCGGCTACCACGAGGCTTTGACCCGGGTACTGGAAGGCACGCTCCCTCGCCAGGAGAGCGTTCCGAGCGTCACCCTGACCGAGTCGACTCTCATCGTCATCGAGTCGGCCGGCGGCCTGTCCTGCAACGCCTGCTACACATCCATGGACTGGGACCAATGGGCCCTGTACCTGCATGACGTGAGCACGTACGGCTACAGCGGAACCTTCGCTCTCTGCGCTGACTGCGCGAAGGCGATCGGCAGGGCAGTCGGCCGCATTCCGGACGGGCCCGCACCGGACCCGGAGGACCCGGGAGTGTGGCCCCCCTTGCCGGCAGGATCTGCCGACAACCGGATCGTGGCCTACCGCCGTCTGGACCGTGTCCACCTGCTGTGCCGACGTCACAAGCCCGAGCCGCTCACTGACGATTACGAACCCGTCACCAGCGACGACCTGGAACGCGGGGGGATTTGCACTGTCTGTCATGTCGACGTGCTCATCGACTGACCCGTGTAGCTGAGTGAACTCGGCGGCAGGCCCGCCGTCGAGTTCACTCCCCTCCCGAGGGTCCGTCCCCCCGGCCGCCGGCTGACAGGCCGACAAGTGGGACAGCACCGTCAACGCCTGCGTCAGCACACCACTTAAATGAGCGAGATCAATCGGAATTTGTATGACTTTCACCATCATCCCGTGTGTAAATCGCTACACTGGTGGTGAGTCATCGCGCTTTGGAGGGTGAGTGAGTCAGTCGAAACAGGGGGAAGCCCCGGTCAGCGCGACCGTGGCGCGCAACAGCCTGTACTCGCTGGTGCGGCTCGTCGAAGAGGAGGGGCGCACCACGGTGATCACCAAGCAGAAGATGTGTGCTCTGCTGGCGCCGCTGGACCGGTTCCCGGCAGCACGGCAGACCGACGCCTTCCCGGCCCATGTGCTGAGCGCCGCGCAGAAGGACTTCGGTGACCTCGTCACGCTGGCCGCGCAGGGCGAACCACAGGTCCTCCTCCGCAACACCACGCCGGTCGCCGTCCTGCTCCCCGCCGACCCTGCCTCAAGTACCCCCTCGACCGACACGGCCGCGCACCCCATCGCGGCGACCACAGGAGGTGCGGTGAACAGCCAAGGCAGCCAGGACCGAGGCAGTACGCCCCGCAGGCTCGCCACGCTCGGCGATGCCATGTCCGTCCTCACCGGCGGGCCGGTCAGCGGCCCCACGTTCGGGTTGCCTGGTCTGGACGCGGTGACGGGCGGTCTGCAGGCAGGCCGGCTGACACTGGTGGCGGCCCCGCCGAGCGTCGGCGGAAGCCTGCTGGGCCTTGCCGCCGCCAGGCGGACCGCGCTCGTCGACCGTCGAACGGTGCTGTACGCGGCCTCGGGACCGAACCGGGAGGACATCTTCCGCCGGATCCTCTCCGCCGAGACCGGGGGCGACTACCCGCGCCTGAAGCAGGGCCGCCTGACCGAGGGCGAGCAGCAGGTCGCCCATCAGCTCGTCCGGGCAGGCGTGGGTGACCTGCTACTCATCGATGACGGCAGCAACCTGAGGGCCCAGGACATCGCGGAAACCGCACCGCACATGCAGGGCCTGGCCCTCGTGGTCGTGGACCGCCTCCAGACCGCACACAGTCCCCGTCTGCCACTGTCCGGGGACCGTCTCCCAGATGCCTCCCAGATCCTGGCCGGCCTTGCCCGCGACCTGCGTGTGCCCGTGCTGGCCGTCGTGGACAGCGACGACCCTGCGCTCCTGGGACTCCTGGACGCCGACATCATGGTGACGCTCGCTGTGACCGCGGACCCGGGGAAGGTCGAAGTCACCGTCACGGAACGCGACTTCGGCACGATCGGCTCGGCGTACCTTGAGCCCGACCTGATCCACGCCCGTTTCCTCGACGCCGAAGCCGCCCCCCTCGACCGCGCCGGCAGCCCGGCGGGCCCGGGGCTCCCAGTGGCCGTCGGCGGAACGGCGGCGCTGGAGCTGGCCGAGGCCGCCCTTCCCTACACATCCGGCGGACACCAGGGGATCCCCGCCGCCCTCACTCACGAACTGGCGGCATGGCGGACCGCGGTCGCGGGCGGCGACCAGGCAGCCCTGAAGGAGATCCTGCCGTCCCTGCTCCAGGCCGCCGCAGCGGTGGCGAAGATGCCGGACACGCATGAGGGGCACCGCCTCGCCACCGCGCTGCGGCCCTACAGCGAGCCCCAGTCTGCCGACAGCGCTGAAGGCACCGCGCAGCCCGCCGCTCCCGCTGTTCACGCCCGGGCGGACAGCGGGCAGGTCCAGGCCGACGTCGCCAAGGACGAGGAAGACGGCGAGGACGGCCTGAAACCCGGGGACGAAGAGGATGAGCCCGAAGGCCATGTCTTCCCTGCCCTGACGAAACTCAAGGACGCGGTCGGCCGCTCGAAGATGCACCCGGTCTGGGTCATCCGCAAGGAGGAGCGCGACAGCGGCCCGTGGCCGCTGATCAGCGAACACATGGACGGTGAGCCCCGCTGGGTCCACCCCGACGTCACCGCCACCCGCGTCCCCCACATCCGGGCGAACGGCACGCGTGTGCGACGCGACCAGCTCGACGTGCCCGGCTCCTTCGGCGAGGGCGTGCTGTGCCTGATCGACCGCAACGGCAGCTTCCCCTCAGCCTGTTCGGCCGTTCCCCTCGCCCCGAACGTGCTGAAGCACACCGGCCCGCTCAAGGCGTACGACAAGACCCAGGCCGGCATCTACCTCATCGACATCCCGCCGTGGAACCGTACCGACATGCCGCACCCGCTCGGGCGGATCATCGACCGTCCGGACGAGGACGGCCGGGTATGGGTCACCACCCCCCACATCAAGCAGTTGGAGAAGCTCGTCCGGGACGGTCACCTCGGCGCGATGCCGGCCATTCACGACTCCTGGACCGGGAAGTACAACGAATCCCTCTTCAAGCCCTTCTACGAGGCCACCCGCACGGCACGGACCGAGCTCGTCCAGGCCGGCGGCGCCCCCTACAAGGCGTACAAGACCCGGCTGTCGATCGCGCTGCGCCTGCTGTGGCCCAAGCGCCCCACCCAGAAGTCCCCCTTCTGGCGGCCGGACTGGCGCATGAGCATGGTCGCCGAGGCCTCCGTCCGCCACTGGACCGTCGCGTTCAAGGCCGTCCAGGAAGGCCACCAGCTCATCGCGTTGCGCAACGTCGACGCGGCCGTCTTCTGGGTACCCGACACCACCGCGCCCGCCACGTACCGGGTGGGGACTGGCTTCGGCGAAGTGAAGGCCAAGTTTGTCCAGGCCGGCGAGATCATCCCCGAAGGTGATGACTGATGGCCGGCCCCACAGGACGCGGCCGCTCCCTGGGCGCAGCTCTCAACGACCTCCTGTGCTCCCAGGTCACCCCCCGCCACCGGCTGTCGTCGTACCACGCCCAGCACTGGCACGCCCAGCTCTCCCAGCTGACCGGTACGCGCCGCGGCTACCAGGCCCTGGAAGCTGCCGGCCTCGGCGTGACGGCCCAGACCCTGTTCAACTGGCTGTCGGATCCCGAGTACAACGTCCGTCGCAGCTACCGCGACATCATCCACACCGCCTACGAGAACGTCGCCATCGTCCCCGCCGACCCGATCCCCGACCACATCACCGACGGCCAGTACGAGATCAGCGGCGTCGTCAAGACCGGGGACGACGTGCGCACGCGCGGCACCGTGGACGCCGCCCCTCTGCGGATCGACGGCAGCCGGGGCAACTGGGACGCGATCAAGGAACTCTGGATGGCCGGCGAACTCACCGACGACGAGTTCGAGGACCACTTCATCGACGACGTCATCGTGGAGGACATCGGCGAAGGTACCGACGGCTGGGAGTTCACGGGCGCCTCCTACTCCGTCGAAGTCCGGTAGCAGCACCCACGAGCAGCCGAACCGTCCGCCGTAGCAAGGGAGTCCACCTCATGAGCCACCACCGGGAACGCCGGAAGTTACCGCTGATCGCCGTGTGCGGACAGTCGGCCGCGAACACTGAGCACCGTCCCGACCTCGGTCGGCTTGAGGTCGGCTTGGGGGAGGGGACGCGGGCATGGCGCAGTTGAAGATCCGGGAGCTGCACGAGTTCCTGCGCCAGGCCCCCCGGCGGGGAGACCTTGAGCAGGACGGGATCCGGCTGGTGTACGACGGCACCGCGTTGCACATGTCCACTGCCGACGCCCCGGACACCGTGCTGGCCCGAGCCAGCACCTACGGGTTCATCACCGAGCCGTGGGAGGTGACCGCGTACCGCGCCAGCATCACCACCACGGAGGTGTGGTTGCGCATCAACAGCGCGTGCGGCGACCACCTCATCGACGTCGCCCCCTTCTGGGCCGAGCGCCCCGCCGCGATCACGTTCACCGCGGGCGGACACACGGCGGCGTTCCCGGTGATCGCCTGCCCGACGGCACCAGCCGACCGGCGCCCGTAGCGCGCCCGCCATCGAGGAAGGACCCAGAGGTGAACGGACGCTGCCCACGCTGTACGGAGACGCACAATGTCCGTATCCGCCGGGGCGACAAGATCAGCAATCATGACTGCCCCGCGTGCGGCGTCCCTCTACAGGGGGTCGCGTCAGGTGCGAGCCGCGGCCGGTACCTCTGTCCCATCGACGGCTACGTCGTCACCCTCGGCCAGAGCGCGGTCCAACTCGACCGGCCCCTGCGCCTGATATGGCGGCCCGGCGAGTCCGGGCGCTCGCACATCACCGAGCCCGGCCCAAGCGACTCGCGGCGCCTGGAGCGCATCGCCGGACGCATCCTGGGGACCGGCTGCGTGGTGTCCGACCACTACGACCCCGATCGTGACCGCTCGCCGTGGTGGCACCGGCAGGCAGGCCTGCTCCTGGTCGACGCCGACGACCGGGAGATCCGATCGCCTGGGTGGTCAACGAGCCGCTGACGTACCGCAAGTGCGCGGCCTGCTCCAGCCGTATCCCCGACCTCCCCGAGCATCACGTCCCAACCGAGTGGACACCGCGCCGGACCTGGACCACCAAGGGCCGCGGCCGGACCCGACGCACCCACGTCCCCGTCAACCAGGGGCCGCACCCCGTCGGCAGCCTCGCCTGCCCTGACTGCGACCCCCGCGCCACATCCACGCACCCGTGAGGAAACTGAACAACCCCCAAGAGCCGCTCCCTTCGCGTCCTACAACGCCGCAGGAACCGGCTACCACCAGCAAGGCCCGAGCCGAAGGAGCGAACACGGTGGCGAACGCAGAGGGACAGCGCCGGGAGACGCTCGCTCGGCAGCGCCGGCACTGGGAGACCGAGAAGGCGCTGAACGCCCTGATGTCGGACCCCGAGATTCAGCGCCTCAAGCAGGAGATCGAAGAGCTGGAGGACTCCATGGCGCGGGAGCTCAGCCCCATGATCCGGCGCTTCCAGGAACGGCGTGACCAAGCGGTCCGGGACGCCGACCTCGACCTTCTGCGCCGGTCGTGTCCGGGCAAGCACGGCCGGTGGGGGAGGATCTGCGTCCTGGACGCCGGGCACGAAGCGCAGTACCCGCACCTGGGGACTGACCCCGAAGGCCAGCCTGTGGCATGGGTGGGGACCACTCCGGACGATGACTGACTGGCCAGACCTGTAACGCGACGTACGCCGCCGCGAGCGACGGGCGGTCACCCCATATTATGTCCACCATTGGACATGTACAGTAGTGGACATGTTGAAGACCTATGCGGTGATGATCACCCCGCAGGACTATCCCCCGGCCTTCATCGGTCCGTTCATCGCCGAGACCAACGCTGAGCGCTACGCAGAGCGGATCGGGTCGTTCGAGAGCGGACGCATGAAGAGCAAGGTCGACGCCTTCGTCGTAGCCGCTCACCCGCGCGGCGAATACCTGGACCCGCGGCTGCCCACCGACCCCTGGACCCTGGGCAGACTCATCGCCGAGGAGGAGGACCGGGATGTCTTCCCCTGCCTGTACGCCCGCCTGTACGCACAGTTGGGAGGCGACATGGGCGTCACGCAAGAGGTCTGGTTGCGGGCTACCGGGTGGGAAGGAAACGAGGGCTCCGGCCGCGAGGATCTCCTTGCCTCGGCCGAGGACTGGCGCACCCAGCGCCTGGGAGCCACTCGCGCCCTCAAGAGCATCGCGGTCGAGCTCTGGAACGGCGGCATGGAGAACGTCCAAGACATCCGACGCGTGACCGGTCTTTCGCGAACCACCGTCTACGAAGTCCTCCGCGCCGCCGACATTGATCCCGCCGCGCGCGATTCCGAGCAGTGAGGGCCTAGCCGTTACAACCACCGACATGTCATGGTGGCCTCAGGGACAAACTCTAGCCCCCTATCTCGCTCCGCCTCTTTGGTGGTCGCGGCCGGACGCCGGCGTCGAGGATTCCCCTGTGTGGGTGATGTCCTCGCCACGGACTCCCAGGGCCTGCTGCAGTCGTCGTTGGTGTGGGAGTTGCAGTTCGTGGTGGGCTGCCAGCCGGGCCGCGTCGTGGGCGGGGTCGGTGGGCATCGTGCGCGCCGAGTCCTTCGCCCTGAAGCCGGGCGAGGTCAGAGTGTTCAGCAAGGCGTGCGCGCGGTGGGCGGTGTCGACGGCGATCAGATGCAGCGCGGTGATGTCGATGCCGGGGAGAGCGACGGGCTCGGGTTCGCGCGCTGTGGAGGGCGGCACAAGGCGTGACGGCACGGGCGCCTGGTAGTGCGCCCATTGGTCGTAGGCGACCGCAGCCAGGTCGACGGGAGGCTGGGCCGGTGTAGGCCAGTAGTGGGGCTGGAGGCTTCGGTGGCCGGGGTCGTGGAGGCCGGCGAAGAAGTCCATCGCGCTCCGGCCGCGCAGCACGAGAAGCGCGAGCGGCTGGACGTCCAGGATGCGCGCGACCTGGACCAGGGCGGTGGCGGCGTGCTTGCACAGGGCGGTCTTGCTGGTGGGGCACGAGCAGGAGGCCGCGCACGCGTCGAGGGTCGGAAGGAGCCGGATTCCGTTGTGGTCGCCGGCGGCGGCCAGTTCGACGAGGACGTCGTCGGCGGGCATGGCGGACCAGCGGTCGGCCAGGTGTCGGGTGATGAGGGTCAGGTCCCTCCACTGCGAGGTGTCCAGCGTGGGGATGCGGATCGTGGGGTTGGGCTGGGGGAGGTAGGCGGGGACGGTGCCGTTGGAGCGGGGTTTCTCGTTGATCCAGCAGCGCACGGTGCCGGGTTCGAGCACGAGCTGGGTGACCGGGGCGGTGCGCGCGTAGCCACGGGCGCGGAAGAGTTGGTCGGCTCCGGCCTGCCCGCGGGACGTGAGCGCGGCCAGCCAGGCGCGGCCGGCCGGGCGTTCGGCCATGTCGTCGCCCGCCAGGGGTGCCGCGGGGGTGTACCGCACCAGGTAGGGGCCCTTGTCGGGCAGGGGCATCACAGGCTCCGCAGGGCGACGAGTTCGGCGAGTTGCTGGTCGGACAGTTCCGTCAGGGCTTCGCTGGTGGCGTCCAGCACGGAGTCGGCGAGGTCCTTCTTGGCGGTGAGGAGTTCGGCGATGCGTTCCTCGAGGGTGCCTTCGCTGATCATGCGGTGGACCTGGACGGGGTGGGTGGTGCCGATCCGGTAGGCGCGGTCGGCGGCCTGGCCCATGACGGCAGGGTTCCACCACTGGTCGAGGAAGATCACGTGACTGGCGCGGGTGAGGGTCAGGCCGGTTCCGGCTGCTCGCAGGGAGAGCAGGAAGACGGGGTAGTCGCCTTGCTGGAAGGCGTCGACGAGCCGGTGGCGCTGGGCGACGGGGGTCTTGCCGTGCAGCAGGCGGTGTTCCACGGTCCGCTGGGTCAGGCGGGTGGCGACGAGGTCGGCCATACGCACGTACTGGGAGAAGACCAGGACGGACTGCTGCTCGGCAAGGATGACGTCGAGAAGGTCGTCGAGAAGGTCGAGCTTGCCGGAACGGCCGGTCAGCTGCTGGGGGTTGGCTTCCTTGCGGTACAGGGCCGGGTGGTTGCAGATCTGGCGGAGCGAGGTGAGGAGTTTCAGGACGAGGCCGCGCCGGGCGATGCCCTCGGTGGAGCGGATCTGGTGCATCGTCTCGCGGACCACCGCCTCGTACAGGACGGCCTGTTCCTCGGTCAGCGGGGTGTACTCGTCGGTTTCCGTCTTGGGCGGCAGCTCGGGGGCGATGCCGGGGTCGGTCTTGCGGCGGCGCAGGACGAACGGCTTGATGAGGGCGGCGAGCTGGGCGGTGGCGGCCGGGTCGCGGCGGGTCTCGATCGGTGTGGCGAAGCGGGTCCGGAACGTGGGCAGGGTGCCCAGGAGACCGGGGACCGCGAAGTCGAGGATGGCCCACAGTTCGGACAGGTTGTTCTCGACGGGTGTGCCGGTGAGCGCGACCCGGGCGCGGGAGGGGATCGTGCGCAGCGCGCGGGCGGTCGCGGACGTGGCGTTCTTGATGTGCTGGGCTTCGTCGAGGGTGATCAGCGACCAGGGCACGCCGGCGAGGTGGTCGGCACTGAGCCGGGCGGTGCCGTAGGTGGTCAGGACGATCGTGTCGTCGGCGAGGTCGTCCAGGGAGCGGCCGCGTCCATGGAAGCGGCGTACGCGGGTTCCCGGGGCGAAGCGGCGGATCTCGCGTTCCCAGGTGCCGAGCAGACTGGCGGGGCAGGTCACGAGCGTCGGCCCGCGGGAGTCGGCTTCGTCCTGGCGGGCGAGGTGGAGGGCGATCAGGGTGATGGTCTTGCCCAGACCCATGTCGTCGGCGAGGCAGCAGCCCAGGCCGAGCGAGGTGAGCCGGCGCATCCAGGTCAGGGCCTGGTGCTGGTAGTGCCGCAGGGTGCCGGCCAGCCGCCCGGGGACCGGGAGGCCGACGGCTTCGGTGGTGAGCATGGAGTGCAGCTGTGCGAGCCATCCGGTGAGCTCCACCGTCATCGTCTCGCCGTGGACCTCGGCGGTGCCGGTCAGGGCCGCGGCGACGGCGTCGATGCCGGACACCTCCGCGATGCGCCGCCGGCGTGCCTTGCGCAGCAGGTCCGCGTCGACCAGGACCCAGCGGTCTCGCAGCCGCACGAAGGGGCGTTTTGCCTCGGCGAGCCGGTCCATCTCGGCGTCCGTGAGGTCCACGCCGTCGGCGAGGGCGGCCCGCCAGGAGAAACTGAGCAGGGCGTCCGGCCCGAGCCGCCCCGAGGGGAGACCGGCCTGGTGGGGAGCGAGTACCGCCCGGACGTTCAGGGAGCGGACCAGGTCGCGGGGCCAGTGCACCTCACAGCCTGCCTCGGCCAGGAGGGGCACCGCGTCGCCCAGGAGGTCCTCGACGTCCTCCACGTCGAGGTCCAGGGCGTCGGGCACCGTCGTCTCGTCGAGCAGCCGCACCAGGGGCGGCCAGGCGCGGGCGGCGCTGCGCAGCGCGACCATCATCCCCATCTGCCGGGCGGCGTCCGAGGATCCCGGCACCGGGGGTTCGCGCCACAGGTGGGCCGCCTCGACCACATCGTGCGGGGGAGCGGTGTCGTGGACCATCACGACGGCCCGCACCCCGCTCGTCCCGGCCTCGCTGATGTCCAGGCGCAGAGAGATCCGCACGCTGACCGGCGGCCCGCTCGCGGCGCCGCGGCGCGCACCTGGCACCAGGTGGGGGATGTGCTGGGGCGGCCGGGCGGTGAACGCCTTCGTGCCGGCGAGAGCCGGGGCGGCGGGGGTCCGCGGCAGGGTGTCGGCGACAGCGTCGAGGAACTCCGCCAGCAGGAACTTCGGCGCCGGGAGGTACATCAGGTTGACGTTGCTCGGCAGGGCGTGGGCGTGCGGGGGCATCGCGGCGGCGAGCTGGTCGAAGTGCTCGCGTTCCTCGCCGGGCTGCGGAGCGGTGCGCCAGGCGTCGAATCCCATGGAGGTCACCGTCGGCTTCAGACGGCCCTGCGCGAGCAGTTGGAGGGCGAACAGGGCAGCGGCGCCCCAGTACCGGCAGGCCGCATCGCCCTCCCCTTCGATGTGGCTGCGGGCGAGTACGGGCAGCGCCGCTTCCACCGGCATCCACCAGTACGGCACCCGGGCGGTGCGGACACCGGCGCCCTGCAGACGGATGACAGAGGTCTGCCGCTCCCCGAGGAACGCGCTGCCGGGCGCTGTCACCTTGTCCGCCGGTCCCATCACGGCCGTGGGGCGCCAGAACACCAGCCGTCCCTCCCGAGGCGGGTCCGCGGGATCAAAGGCGGCTGGGTAGTCGATCAGACGAACCACGGAAGAATCCAACACCCCTTCACCGACGTGCCCTTCCCCACAGGAGCACACGGCGTCAGTCTGTCGGCCAGTGCCTTCCCGTCGCGCCGCCTACGGCAGATACACCCCGATCGAGCGACGCGGAGCGTATATGCACGCGGCGTTTCACGTACGGCAATCACTTCGGTCACGCAGGCCCCCGGGACAGCTTCTGATGCTGTCGGAGAGACAACCGATGTGCTGCCGCTCACGGGCAGTGCAAGGCCGGATGGGGGCGCGGCCGATGAACGGGCCCGTCAAGGTCGCAGCGCAGCGCGGGCAGCGGCGGCGGACGACCGGCACCTTCACCTTGACCATGCGGCGCAGACTAGCGACGGCAACGCCCACCCTTACTGACCGTCGGCCCTTCGTCCCCGGAGTTCGTCATGCTCCGGGGAGTGCGAGGCAGTCCCGCTGCACGTGTGGCGTCTCTCGACCGGATGACGAGCCTGGCCGGACGGGACTTCTTTCTCCCGCAGACTGACACGTCGCCCCTCTGAGCCACCGGGAGCCACCCCGGGCGGGTACCGCACGCTGTGCTGGCTGGCACTGTCACCTGCTTGACCACACCGTATCGCCGGTACCGGATGACGCGGCGCCTAGCCGACGGCGCGTCGGCGCTCAACGTCCGTGTTGCGCAGCGGGTGGTGGCACTGAGCAGCGCGCCGTGGTGGCTGGCTGCCACCGCGTTCGACTGCCTCGCCCTCGGCCTGCAGTCGGCCTCGACCGCCGCCGCTGGCAGTGCAAGAGCCGCAGCTCCCGCTCGTCGACCGTAGCGTCCGCCGCCGGCGGCGATGGTGCCCGCGCGATCGCGCCGCACCCCGCGATCAGGGTGAGGACGGCGCCGGGAGGCATGCCCGCTCAGGGACGTGTGCTCACGAACCGGACACCGGGACCCCAGCGCTCCTGCACCGGGTCCATGCACCACTGGCACAGCGAACTGCCTCCACTGCCGTACCGGTGCGTCCTGCGCTGGCAGCCGGCGCAGAGACCGACCCGGTCACCAGGGCAGATCAGCGCGGACGGATCGGGCTCCGAGATCGGGGGCACGGGCGTAGCAGTCATCGCAGGTCCTTCCGGGCGGCACATTTCGGCCACACCACTCACAGGATATCGGCCCCAATGGCACGACCGTTCGAGCCGCACCCGCCGACCAGCACTCGCCTGGTGGGGTCAGCGTCCAGTTCCGCTGGTCGTGGTACTCGCAGTCGTCGGTCTGGCAGTCGTGACAGTGGTGGACCTCGTTGAGGTCCTCGGGGCTCGGACGCGGTGAAGCGTCTTCGGCCTATGCCCTCCCGAGTCGCCTCCGGTCCCGGTCAGGTGTCGAGGTCGTCGTCCATGCCCGTGCTCAGCCGTCGAGGCGGAAGTCCCCGCGGCCGTGCCGGCTCCCCAGCGTCTCCAGATCCGCGATCGTGTGCTCGCGGGCCGCCGCCCGGACGTCGACGAAGTCGCGGGGCGCCGCGCGGTCGGCCAGCGCCCGGACTTTGGTGCCGATCACGTCGTCGAGGCCCAGGACGGGGCCATACGGTGTGAGGGCGGGCCGGGCCCACAGGTTCTCCTTGAGGACGTCGACCTCGCACTGCTCCCCGTCGGCGCTGGCCGCCATCAGGCGGGCGGCCAGGGGGTCCACGCTGATGATGGCGACGTGCCAGCCGCGCTCAGTTCGTCGGAACAACCAACTTGGACGTGGCAGTGCGAGTAAGCCCTAGCCTACTTCCGTGAGGAACACCAAAGCTTTCAAGGATGCGGTCGCGCAAACGCTGGCCGAACTCGCCCGCCTTGGGGTGACGATGCGGCCCGGGACCGTCGAGGACACCATCGAGGCCAACATGAGCAGGGTCGCCACCCAGCTGGGCATCCAACAACGGTCCGCATGGCGGTACTTCGACGCGGCAGAGCTGGCCAAGTCCCTCGCCCGGCAGCAGAAGGATTTCGAGGCATCCAGCGAGAGCGCCGGCGTGGGCGTGGCCCCCATGCCGCCGGTCAACAATCCAGAATTGGCCCTGGTGCTGGGTGGCGTCCCCGACTCGCTCGTGCAGACCGGCGGGGACCTCTACGCAGTGATCATCAACGTTGCCGTGAACGCGTGGATGGCCGGCCACATCCACGGTGAGGACGGTTGCGAGGGGTGCGAGGGCAGCCGTGGACCGTCCGGCCACGACTGGGACGACCGGATGAAGCAGATCACTGCCTTGTCCCCGGACATCACCAAGTGGTTCGACCGGGACCGGTGGACTGCCGCTCTGCACGACAGCGGTTTCAGCATCGAGCGTCGCTGATCCGAGGAGCTGTCCCGATTCCCGGAGGCGGCCGCCGGTCGGCGGCCGCCTCCGGCACGTCTGGTAACAGCTGTTATCATCAGGGTATGGCGAAGACACAGCTGGGCGCACGCGTCGATCGCGAGGTCAAAGCGTTGGCTGAAGCCCGTGCCGCTGACCGCGGCCTGAGCCTCGGCGACTACATCGCTGCCCTCGTACGGGAGGACACCGAAGGGCTGAAGCAGCGAGGCCTGGACGCCGCTCGACGGTTCCTCGACGAGCACCAGTCGGTGTTCGACGACGTCGATGAGCAGGTCCATCACGCAACGGGAGCGCACGCCGCGTAATGGACCTGCTCATCGACGTCCCCTGGATCTTGCAGGTCGCTGAGCTGGCCGGCGCCGGAGATCCCGCACCCGACGACTACGGCGTCCCGGTGGCGGCCGTCGTCTGCCACCGAGCCGAACTGCTGGAGACACCCGTCTACGACGGTCCCTATGCCCGGGCCGCCGCCCTGGTGCACATCCTCGGCCGCTGCCGCTGGCTGGAACGATCCAACATGGCCGTGGCCGCCGCGACCGGCGTGATGTACCTGGAAGCCTCCGGTATCCCGGTCAAGCCCGGCCGCGAAGACGCTGTTGCCCTGCGCGACCTGCTGCGTGATCCCACATGCACCGCCAAGAGGATCGCCGCCCTGTTGCGTGCCTGGCCGCAGGCCACCTGAACCACACCTCAGGAGCACTCAAGAGTTCGACGCGCGTGCGGGAGATCTCTCCGACGGCACGGTCGTGAGTGGGCGCCGTGCCGGTCACCTCAACGCTCGCAACGAGCAGACTCCCGGACGGTGAGACGAAGCCGTTGACGAACTGGGCGAGAACTTCCGCGCGATGGTCCCGGGCGGGAAGAACGACGGCCTGATCGCCCGGGCTGCTTCTGGAACGGACACGCGACGCACTGCTCGCGTCGCCGTACCGAGGGCGCTTTCGGTGAACTTACCCACACCGTCTTTGAGCGGGCGCTGGCTGCTCAAGGTGACGATCCGGTCGGCACCGCCCGATCGCTGGCCATGAGGATCGGCGCAGCACAAGGTCTCCCGTCGGACGATCACCCGGTCAGCTTCCGGGCTGCGACGACCCGAACAACCACGCGCCCAGGCCGTCCGCCGTCTGACCGCCGCCGTTGCCGTGGCCGCCGCCGCTGCCCTGGCGCCACACCGGCACCTGCGACTTCGGCTTCGCCGCGCCCTGGGGCGCCGGCTTCGGTCGTAGCGCTGGGCATCGCCATTCCTTCCGCTGGGGAGACCGAGTCTCCCACTTCAACCGCGCCCTCACCCGATCCAGGGCCCAGCGGCCCCACACTCCTCCTGCAGGAACGAGGGCGCCGGCCCGCAAAGGAGACGGTCCCGGCGGCCACCCGGAGGGGGTCGGCAGCACGTCTGTCCGTCGCATCGCTGCCGTGCAGCGGCGTCCGCACGCTGCTGAACGGCCTCACGGTGCCGCCGCTCCGCGCCCGGATCCTCCTCTGCGCCGGCCCGGGCACAGGAGCGGCAGGGGCGCCCGGACAGCCGCCGCCTGGGGTCCTGTTCATGGACGGGGAGCGCTTCGCAGGCCCCCCGCCCGCGCCCGGACGACTCCTGGCGGACGTCGTGATCGACACGGCCCCCGTGGACCCGCGCCCTCCCAGGCGGAGCCTCCGGGCCGCGGGTGGTCATGAGATCGCCCGCCCGGTGGCGTCCCCGAGGCCGAGGGCCTCGTAGGCGGCGCGGGCGTAGTCAAGCGGGGTGGCGGCCGGGCCGTGCACGGCGGCCATCGCGGCCAGCAGCCGGGTGTAGCGCGGGTCCGCAGCGATGGTGTCGGCATCCTTCAGCAGCTCGAACTTGCGGGGGTTGCCGAGGTTGTCGGTGTGGATGCGCACGGTGCGTCCGACGAGCTTGCCGTCCAGGTGGAGGTCGTGCTCGACGACGCACGCAGCCTTCCCGTCGGGCCCGATGGAGTCCACGCGCAGCTGTCGGTCCCGGCCGGCCATGTAGCGGTCGAGGTCGCGGTACAGCTGCCGCTCCGTGACCGTGCGGCCTGTGCCCTGCGGACTTTTCCCCGGCATCTTCACTCCCTGGGCTCAGCTCTCGGCGTCGCCGGGCGGATCGCGTACGCCGTTCTGAAGACCCCACGGCCCTGGGCGACCCGCACATCCTATGGGCGGGGGCCGTGTCCGGTGATGACGGGACGACGGCGGCGGTCCGGCTGCGCCAGACGTTCGCCGCCCGCGCCGCGCTCGCCGCCGGCGACGCTCTGCCCGCTGCGACGGCCCCGGAAAACGAGTTGACCGCCGTGCAGCGTGCCGCGCTCGCGGCGGATCTGCCCATCGGAGCCCTGGCCTCCCGACCGGGTCCTGGCCTGCCTTCTCGGCGAGCACACCCCGTCCCCGGTCCTCTCGGGACGGTCGTGCGCGCTGTCTACGGACACGAGGGTGAGCGGGCCGCCGAGGAGTTCGTGCGGCGGCCGGGCTGTCGGAGCTCGCGCTCGCCGGGAGGGTGCCGGCGCCCGTGAAGCACAGGTCAGCTGGTCGGGCGGCAGTGATGCAGGCCGACCGTCACGGCTACAGCACACCGTGCTTTCTCGCCCAGCGTTCCATGGCACCGGAATTGCGATCGGTAAACCTGCCACGCCGAAGCTGGCCGGTGCGGCTGATGACCATGTTCTCCGGATACCCGAAGGCCTGGAGGAGTTCGTCGGCGAGGACGGCGGTCGCTTCCAGCAGGCCTCGGCCGCGGTCCGCGATCTCGTCGAGGAGAACGGTGGCGTCGGCGTGGGCGTACTGGCAGGCCAGTGCCCAGGCCTGGAAGCGTTGTCCGGAGGGGTCCAGGGGGTCGACCCGGAACGGGAGCGTCGTCCGGGCGTGCCTGGAGGGCTTCGTGTGCGCAGGGTGGTCGGCCATGTCGCCTACGAGGACGGCCTTGACGAGTGCGGTGCCGGAGGCCGCGGCGCGGTCGCGCGCGTGGTCGGCGAGGAAGGGCAGCGCACACAGCAACTGGTAGACGACTTCGCCGGGCTCGGCGACCTGGAGATCCACGAAGTCACCGGCGAGTGATTCGTGCGTGTGGAGGGCCAGGCCGATGGCACCGCTGCCGTCCCGGTGGAGTTCTGCACGTGCTGCCCGGTCTCCGGTCCCTTCGGTCGCGATCAGTCGCCGGGGCCCGACCGACGGCCGTCCGAACATGGTGTGTCCTTGGCCGAGGTAGAGCTCGGTGGTTTCGATCTCGCGGCTGTACTGGGTGAAGCGGTCGGAGTCGATGACCATGTCGCCGGGGACCTCGGGTGCCAGGGCGACGACGAGGTGCGGTGTGGTGCGCTCGGCCAGGGCGTCGACGAGGTCTTCCTCGACGCTGACCAGACGCTGGTCGCGTTCGGCGGTGGCCGCGAACCGGGCGCGGTAGGCGGTCGCCACGTCCGTCTCGGTGAGCCACTCGGTGTCGCTGCCGGCGCGCCGGGGATAGCGCAGCGTGCCCTGGGAGGCTCTGGCCGGCATGGTCACGGCGTGCGGGCCGTAAGGGCTGCGGGGGACGGCCAGCAGCAGGAAGCCGGTGCCCGGAGCCTGGGGGTTGGGAACGGGGATGGCCTCGTAAGGAACCTGCGGTGCGGTGTTGCTCGCGATGGCCTGCCGGATGCGTCGCAGGTGCTGGTCGTCCAGGTCGATGTCGAACACCTTGCTGGGAACGCCCCTGTTGTCCGCCATGCCCAGGATGATCAGGCCGCCCGTGTGGTTGGCGAAGGCGGCCAGGTCCTTGGCCAGTTCGCCGGTGCCCTTGTCGTCGGTGCTGTAGTGCGTGCGCTTGTAGTCGAGGTCCTCGTGTTCTGCGGCCGAGGGGTTGTCGACGAGGTCGGCGATGCTGCTGTGGTCCAGCATGTCGAGCCGCCGGCCCAGCAGATCCTCGATCCTGCGCAGTCGGGTGACCATGGGCCGACCCTACTGCCGCCGTCAGCGACGGGGCTGGCGAAGCGATCGGCCCGTCGACGGCGGCGTTGCCCAGCGGCGCTCCCTGTGGCCGGCGCCCTACGCTCCGCCTCGCCCCTCGTCAACAGCGCCGTCACCCGGCGGAGTTACCGCCCGACAGGCTTCCCATGCGGTTGACGTACGGTCTGTGCATCCCCCGTGGTACGGGGGCAGGGGAGAACAGCACAGCATGGTCACGGGCGAGGAAGAGTGGCAGGCGCGGGCGAAGTGCCGTACCGCCGACCCCGACGAGCTCTTCGTCGAGGGGGCAGCCCAGAACCGGGCGAAGGCCGTCTGCAACGGCTGCCCGGCGCGCACCGAATGCCTGGCCTACGCCCTGGACAACCGTATCGAGCACGGCATCTGGGGAGGAATGTTCTTCGCGCTCGATGCGTCTCATGAGACATGCGGGGTGAGGAACGATGGACACTTGAGCAGGGCGCTAGCGTCGTTGGGGGGGGGCCGCGAGGCCGGATGGGCGTGACGGAGGCTGAGACGTCCCGGTTCAGCTGCTGCCGAAGCGCTTCGTTGTCGTGGTAAAGGGCGGCGATGGCGGTGACTGCGGCCTTCAGCTTGTTCTCCAGGAGCGTGCACTCCTGGGTCTTCTTGGTGAGGCGTCGTTTGAGTTCCGTGATCGCCGCGTCGCGTTGTGCTTCACCCGCAGTCTTCTTTCCGTGGGTGGCGACGTAGGCGTCCCACTCGGCCAGGACGACGTGCGCGCGGTTCATCGTCGCGCGGCTGACCTGGGCTTCTTTGTAGAGGTTCTCTTTGGTGAGACGGCCGTCTGTGCGCTGGGGGCGTCCTTCGAAGAGACGGGTCATGGCTGCCCGTAATGCTGCGGCGGTCTGGGGGCTGACCTCGTCTCGGAGGGTGCCTGCTGTGTCAGTCACTGGGCTTCCTCCGCCATCGCGAGGACGTTGCGGGCGATGTCGAGCTCGCGCTCGGCGAGGTCTCGGCGGACAACCGGGATCACCGGATTGTTGATGATCTCCAGTTGTTTGCGCTGGTGGGAGTCATAGATCGGGAGGTGCTCGGGGCCGATCATGCTGTTGGCGCATCGGTCGGGCCGGCATCGCCAGTCGAGTGGGCCGACGTGGCCGTCGGGGATGATCGCGTTTTCGAGGCAGACGGCTCCGACGGGGTTGGTGTGGTCGGCGGTGCAGTTGTTGAGCATGCCGAAGCGGATGTGGATTCGGGTGGTTCGCAGGAGACTGTCGGTGGTGCGGGCGTCGCCGTTGCGGGCTCTGACCGTCGCTGTGATCTGGTCGAATGCGTCCTTGACCCGCTCGGCGCCTGGGCCGAATCCGATCTCCTCGCCTGCGGTGTGCTGCTGGTAGAGGTCTTTGATCTTGCGGAACTTGACGTTGTCGAGGGCGTCTTCGAGGTATTTGGCCCAGTTGTCGTCGGAGGCCGCGTAGCTGCGGGTGCTGGCGTTGGCCAGGGCCCGGGCCGCCATGTGCTTGAGCTGGATGCCCGTGGCGATCTCGGAGCCGGGGAACTGGTCCGTGAGCATCGCCATGGTGTGGCGGAACATATGAGGGCGGATGTAGGTGGTGGGGATCTCGTCGAGGCCCGACCAGGACCGGCCCGCGTTCACGCACTGCACGAACGAGGCGAGCATGTCGACGCTGTCTGGGCTGCCGTCGTCCTGCCGGGTGGAGTGAACGGAGGCGAAGACGCGTTCGGGGTGGAGGGATACCTCTTCTGCGACCGCGACGGCCTCGACGATGGGGTCGGCGATCCACCAGTGCTTTCCTGGCCGGTTGGAGGTTCCTTTGATCTTCGTGGAGGAGACCGCTGGAGCGTTGTAGTGCTCGACGACGGATCCTCGCAAGATCTCGTGGATTACTGGTGAAGAGGCGGTATTCCGAACCTGCAGTATTCCCCACCTGAAGTGGCTTCTGGGCCTGATGGGCCGACAGGACGAACGTGCTCGACGGCCGTGCCCCTCCGCCTGTGCAGCGTCGAACGTGTTTGGAGTCGGCGGATCGAGTCCTCGGCACCTTCCCGGTAGACCGCAGCAGCAACGACCGTGGTGTCGCGGGCTGGGAAACGGCGCCGCAGGGCTCTCACCTGGGAGCTAGCGCCGTTCGCCCTCGAAACTGACCACACCCGACGGGGACAGGGGCGCGTACTGGCTCGTGGAAAGTGCGCCGGCGCAAATATCTCACCTCGCTCGCGCTTCAGCTGTCCTGGGCCCAGCCGGGTGACAAGTCCTGGTGAACGGTGCGTCTGGTGGAAGAGGTACATATGCCAGATGAAATTCCGTCCGGCAGTTTGCTGGACCAGTTCCGAGAAATGTCCCGGGCCTGCGCGGCTGCGGCCCGAACGCCGTGGGGCGGGTTGTGCGTGACGGCCTGCCCGCCGGGCCTTGTCCTTACGCCGCGCCCTCTGAAGGGCCCAGTCCTTCTTGCAGGCGCTGTCCTTATCGTGCGCTCGGCGATGTACGGGCGGTCAGGAGCACGGTTATGCGAAGACGCTCGCATGGTGCCCGTAGGCGGGCATCTGCCGGCGGCAGGGCAGGGCGCCGGATCGTCGCGCTGATCCCGGCGCACAACGAGGCCGGCCGTATCGGCGCGGCCATCGCGGCTCTGCGGGCGCAGAGCCGGGAGCCGGAACTCATTGTCGTGGTGGCCGACAACTGCACCGACGCCACCGGGGAGAACGCCCGGCGTGCCGGGGCGACGGTGGTGGAGTCCGCGGGCAACCGCCACAAGAAGGCCGGGGCGCTCAATGGGGCTCTGGAGCAGGTTCTGCACGGGCTGGCGGGCGAGGACCTCGTCCTGGTCCAGGACGCCGACACCACCTTGGTCCCCTCGTTCGTGGGCAGTGCTGTCGAGGCGATGGGCTCGGATGTGGGGGCGGTCGGCGGGATCTTCTACGGCGAGCCGGGCGGCGGACTGCTGGGTGTGCTGCAGCGGATCGAGTTCCAGCGCTACGCGAGGGAGATCGCCCGGCGCGGCTACCGGGCCGATGTGCTCACCGGGACCGCGACCGTGTTCAGGGTCTCCACCCTGCGGCAGGTCCGGCAGGCACGCCTGGACGGCATCATCGGCGGCGGAACGTCGTACTACTCCCTTGCCTCGCTTACCGAGGACGACGAGATCACCAAGGCCGTGCGCACCCTCGGCTACCGCACTGTCTCGCCCGCCGGCTGCCGGGTGGTCACCGAGGTGATGGCCAGCGTGCCCAAGCTGTGGCACCAGCGGATGCGCTGGCAGCGCGGGGCTCTGGAGAACCTGCGGGACTACGGCTGGACCAGAGTCACTGCCCCGTACTTCGTGCGCCAGGCGCTCATGGGCCTGTCCGTACTGGCCCTGGCGCTGTATCTCGTTTTCACCGCCTGGATGCTGGCCCGTGGCCGCCCGGAGTTCTCGCCGTTCTGGGTCGCCGTCGGTCTGGTCTTCATCGTGGAGAAGGTCGTCACCGCCCACGGCACGGGTCTGAAGTCCCAGCTGCTCGCGGGCACCCTCGCCGTCGAGCTGGTCTACGACCTGTTCCAGCACGCGGTGTACGTCCGCTCCCTGTGGGATATGGCCCGGCGGCGCGAGGAGCGCTGGTGCGCGACCTGAGGAGATCTGCGCTGCCCACGCCGCCGTCCCGGATAGCCGCCCGAGCGGTGGCAGCGGGGAGGCGGGGACCACAGGCGGGGAGAGGAGGCGGAAGATCCGTGTACACGGGCGTGCCACTGGCCGCTGTCCTGGGAGCCGGCGGAGCGTCCACGCTCGCCTGTCGGCGCCGCTCGGGCTTCGACACCCTCGCCACCGTGGTGGCCGCCACGACCCTGCTCATGGCCGGGGTGTCCGTGTGCAAGCTGCTGCCCCGGCGCCACACCGAGGCAGTCCATGCCGACCGGCCGCTGCACATGGCGCCGGGCAGGCCCGCTCTGCGGCCGTCGGGGGAACGGAGGGTGATGGGCGCCTGGGCGGAGGTTCCCTGACTCCCGTGCCGCTGGGACGGTACCGCGCCGAACGCCACAACGGTGACCTCCCGCGCGTTGCCGTGTCCTTCGAGCTCCGCGCGCCGGACCCAGCCCGAGCTCGCGGTCGTATCAGCCCGGGGCCCGTCTTCACCGTAACACCGGCCGGCGCCCCACATCACACCAGGAGGAAGAACGATGACAACCAGCGCAGTGGCCGCCACCGCGGCCTACCCGGACGGGACGATCGTCACGGCGGCGGGCAACGGGGAGGCCGGGTTTGTCTCCGACGGCGGCCCGGCTGCCGGCACCAAACTGCACAGCCCTCTGGACGTGGCGGTGGACGGGGCGGGCAACCTCTACATCGCCGACATGGACAATCACCGCGTGCGCAAGGTGACGCCGAACGGGATCATCACCACCGTCGCCGGCACCGGCCAGGCCGGGTTCGTCTCCGACGGCGGCCCCG
>NZ_JBICZC010000022.1:0-59667 GCF_043201715.1 Streptomyces sp. NPDC048291 | reverse complement strand
CAAGGTGACGCCGAACGGGATCATCACCACCGTCGCCGGCACCGGCCAGGCCGGGTTCGTCTCCGACGGCGGCCCCGCCGTCGCCACCAAACTCAATGCGCCGCGTTCCGTGGCGCTGGACGGGGCGGGCAACCTCTACATCGCGGACACGGACAATCACCGCGTGCGCAAGGTGACGCCGAACGGGATCATCACCACCGTCGCCGGCACCGGCCAGGCCGGGTTCGTCTCCGACGGCGGCCCCGCCGTCGCCACCAAACTCAACACCCCGCACGGCGTGGCGGTGGACGAGGAGGGCAACCTCTACATCGGTGACACCAACAACCACCGGGTCCGCAAGGTGACTCCCAGCGGCGTCATCACCACGGTCGCGGGAACCGGCGTCGCGGGCTACGTCGCCGACGGAGGACCCGCCGTCGCCACGTCTTTGCAAAACCCCCATGGCGCGGCGGTGGACGAGGCGGGCAACCTCTACATCAGCGACAGCAACAACCACCGCGTGCGGAAGGTGACTCCTGACGGGATCATCACCACGGTCGCGGGGACCGGCGTCGCGGGCTACGTCGCCGACGGAGGCCCGGCAGTGGGCGAACGGCTCTACTTCCCCTGCTCGGTGGCCGTCGCCCCCTCGGGCGACCTGTACATCGCCGACTTTTCGAACCACCGTGTGCGCAAGGTGTTCGGGGTGGCGACCGTGACGCCGCCGCGCCCGCCCGTGGCCGACCTGTACGGCGAGGTCGTGCTCCCGGCCGTGGTCCCCCGCGGCCAGGAGTTCGGCCTGGGCGCCCGGGTCCACAACCGCGGTCCCGCCATCGCCGGCGGAGAGCACGTCACCGTGGTCCTCACCCTGGCCGACGGTCTGGAAAGCACGAGCGGGAACAACGGGCGGCGCCTGACCCGCACCTTCCCCGGTACCGAACTGGCGCCCCACGACGGCTCCCTGGACGGTGTCTTTCGCGTGCGCGCCGCGGACACCGCCGAGCCGGGCACGTACAGATCCACGCTGGAGATCCAGTACGGCGGCGACCTCAACCTCAAGGACAACAGCTTCACCCTGTCCGTCGACGTCGTCCTTTCCCAACCGGCCGCCGACGAGCACGCCCTGGACATCTACCAGGAGGACACCCCGAAGGTCGCTCCCGGCCAGACGACACGTCTGCTGCTGCGCTACATCTCACGTGTCAGCCAGCCGGTGAACCCCGGCACCATCATCCAGCGCTTCACGGCCCCCACCGGTTTCGTCTTCACCGGCCAGCCCACCTACACCTACCCCGACACCGTCCAGGGCGCCATCAGCGGCGAACTGGACCACGAGATCTACGACTCCGGCCGCACCCTGGTCATCCGCGCCAACCCCCACCTCAACACCACCGGCACCGACCGCGGCACCCTCCTGTACACGATCGGCCTCAAGGCCCTGCCCGACGCCGTTCCCGGCCTGGTCAAGGACGGCTCGGCGAGCATCGGCCAGCACTCTCCCGTACAGATCGCTGCCACCGTCACCGGCGACGGTGGCGGGCACAGCCTCCACATCGTGCAGACCCAGCTTGAAAAGGCACGGGTGAAGCCCGGCCAGCAATCGGTCTACCCGGCCGTCCTCAAACTCACCAACACCGGGCACACCGCGGTCGGCCCCCAGGACATCGTCCTCACCGCCCCCGAAAGCCTGTGGTTCACCGAGGACCGGGTGATGATGACCAGACAGGGGCACGACGGTGAGACCGAGCTGGCCGGCGAACGCTCCAACGAAAACCGGACCCTGACACTCCGGGGAGCCGCCCTCGACCTGGCCCCCCACGCGTGGGATCTCATCTACCCCGAGATGGCAGTCCAGGCCGACGCCGCGGCCGGCGCCGTACGCGTCGGCATCCGCATCGGCAACCCACCCTTCGCCAGCGAAAACGCCACCGTCACCATCATCCAGGCGTAACGTCGCGCGCTCCAGGCCGGCAAGGGCGCCGGCGCCCTGACCACCACCCCGCAGATGACGGGCGAAAGCAGACCTGCGGGGTGGACCGGCTGACCGGCTGCCTCCCCTGGCCGATGTCCCCTCGGTCTCACAGCGGCCATCCCCATGAAGGGTGACCGCACCAACTACACCCGGCAGAAAGCAGAGAAAAAGGGATGAACAATCCTCCCACTCCTCAGGACGACACACCGCTCGACCCTGAGGCCACCGGCATCCGGATCCTGGGCTACGCCAACCGCTTCGCCGCCTGGGACAGCGAGTTCCGCTACGACGGCCGTATCCGCGTCCCCGTCGGGGTGAAGATCAAAGGCATCAAGTACTCCTACTACGGCAACGGGCAGGCGTCCAAAGGAACGACCGAGTCCAAACGAGGGCAGGGCGGCACCGGCGAGGAGTACGAGGTCATCGATCTCACCTTCCTTGACGACGCCGACCTGATCACCTTCACCCTGCGCGGCGACCTCGGCGTCGACGCCGACCCCCGCCCCGCCTACAGCCGTACCCACCCGATCCGTGTCGACGTCACCCTCGACACCGGCGAGGTCCGCACCGCCACCCCGGAGATCGAGGTCCTCGCCAGCGCCTGGCAGCCCAGCGACCCCGAGAAAGTCGGCCGCCCCTTCGTCCGACTGCCCTATGACAACAACTGGGGCGGTGTGCCCAGCAGCCAGGCCGGCTTCGGCTACGTATCGGACAACGGGCGTATCCCCGGGGACAAGTTCATCATCGACCTGGTCAACCTGCGCCAGGGCGAGCAGGGCGTGCCGAGCAGCCACAGCGACCACGTCTACTACCAGCTCGTCCACGAGGACGGCACACCTTCGCACTACACTCCGACCCCCCAGCTACAGAAGGCGGAAGGGCACAAGGACAGCAGCACCGGCCGTAAGGTCACCCTGCCCCCGATCGACCTGCGTCAACTCGGTGACAAGCAGGGCTATTACCGCCTGCTGGTCTGGCCGCAGTCCACCGACCCCGACGGTGCTCCCAGCAGCCTGCGCTGGGACGAAGCCAAGCTGGAGGACGCCTTCCAGCTCGGCAGCGTCTACTACCGGTACAAGGCACCGGCCGGCATCGACACCGAACTGCGCGCCACCATCAAGACGCAGCCCCTGACGGCGACCGCGGGCCAGGAACGCTGGCTCTACCCCGCCTTCGTCATCCGCAACACCGGCCAGCGCACCATCGGCACCGTCAAGGCCGTCTTCACCGCCCCCGAAGGACTCCTGTTCATGCAGAACTGGGTCGCCTTCACCCGCTGGACGGACGAGTACCACGAACTCGTCGCCCCGGGCGTGCTCTCGGCTGACCGGCGGACCCTCACCTGCCCGGCCGTACCCCTGAACGTGGAACCCAGCGGCCCCAACAAGGACGCCTGGGTATCGGTCTACCCAGCCCTGGAGGCCGAAGCCACCGCTCCCGACGGACCAGCGACCGTCGGCCTCCAGCTCGGCCAGCCCGCCTTCGCCGCCGCACAGGACACCATCACCATCACACACGCGAACTGACTGACCCGCGCGCCCGGCCGGGGGCGGGTGCCCCGCGCACCGCCCCCGGCCGGCCCCCATCACGATCCCGGCCGACCAGGCCCGACCGCCCAACAAGCCCCGTCCGCCGCCGCAGTTCCTCCGAGGTGAACCGCCCCGAGGGCCGGATTGAGGCGCAGCTGCCGCTCGATCGGGCGACGCACACGCGCGTGGCGCGTGCGGTGCTGGCGTGGTCCGATCCCGACGCGCTGCCGCCCGATGACTACGACCAGGTCGGTCTCCTTCTCGCCGGGGCCGCCCGCGCGGTCGCTGGTGACGTCCGCGCTCTGGCGGGCCGGCTGCCCGAGGACGATGGCCGGCGCCTGTTCGCGGAGTTCGTGGTAGGCCAGGCCGACGACTGCCTGGCGCGCCCTGCGCGGAACCTGCTCCAGGTCAGGGACCGGGCCCGTACGCTGCGGGCTCTGTACGAACGGCTGGACCGGCTGAAGGACACCGCGCCCGCCATCGACTCCGCCACTGGCTCCCCCTGATCGTCGTCCGGCGCCGCCTCCCCCGTCGGCTCCGGACGACCACAGAGGCCCCCGGCCCGCTCTGCACCAGCGGTCGCCGGGGGCCTCTTGCCGCCAGTGGCGGCTGTCGGCCTTTTCTGGTGGGGACGCCAGTGAGAAGGCGCACCGCGTGCGCAAGATGGTCGTGTTGAGCATGGCCATCAGCAGAGGAAGCGTGGGAGGGGACCGGATGCCGACCGGAGTGGCTGTCGCATGCGATGACGATGAGTGTTTCGCCGTCTTCCTAGGGGTGGAGACCGGCGACGACGAAGACGCACGGTCTGCCTCCGAGGTCTCGCAGCTGGCGCGCGACGCCGCCCAGGGCGACGGGTGGGTGGTCAGCTTCGGCTTCCGCCAGCCCGTGATGACCTGCCCGGGCTGCGCGGACGGCCGGGGCCCGGTCCGCGAACGCGGGCAGTGTGGAGCTCCAGGCCCGCCTCCAGCCGTTCCAGGACCGCTACGACCAGGCCGTGGCGGAGGGCGACGCAGACGGGCTGACCGGGGTCTGCGCGGGCAAGCACGGCCGCTGGGGAGGGATCTGCGTCCTGCCCCACGGTCATGAGACCTCGATGGAGGAACCGCACTGGGGCCGCAACAGCGAGGGCCGGCCGATCGCGTGGGTGGGCAGCGCACCCGACGACTGGTGAGTGCGCCGGGCCGCGATGCAGCGCGACAGCACTCCGGCCAGTTGCCAGACGTCGTCCGCCGGCGGCGTGGCCCGTCTTCAGTAGTCGACCGGGAGCAACAAGGTCAGCACCACCTCTGACTGGAGGCGTTCGGACGGCGGTGCTGGATTCACTACATGCCACACGCCGGAGCGATCGAGGTCCGTGACATCGGGGCGGGCTGATCGCTTCCCCTGCGGGCCCGGTCAGCGGTGGCGCAGTTCCTCAGCCCAGTCCCGGAGCTGGGCTTCCAGGACCAGGTTGTCGCCGCGGGCCACGGTCTGGAGCAGCTGCGCACACGGTCGCTTCGGCGGCGAGGCCGGCCGGACTGCCCAGGACCAGGTGGGGCTCGATGCGTACTGTGTGGCGATTCGCCGTGCGGGACGGGCAGGTGAGCCGGTTCGAAACCGGGTAGGTGTAACGCACCCACCCCGCGTCCCGGGAGAAGCGCAGATTGCGAGTGCTCCTGATGGGTGATTCCCCACCCGTCAGGGGCGCTTAGGGCGCCACCGGGGGAAGACAGCCATGACGGATGCCCCGCTCGAGGGCTGATCCGAAAACCATCAGAAAGTGCTGCCGTGTTGTCCGTGCGCCTTCGCCGCGTCCTGCTGCTCACCGCCGTCGCAGGAGTCCTCCAGATCGTCACCGTACCGACCATCGCGGCTGCCTACGCATCCCCGTGCAACGAGCAGGACATCGAAGACACAAACGGTTGCAGGGACTGGCCCTACTGCACGTATACCAACCAGGAGGACCCTCACTCCTACATCCAATGCAACGCGGACGGCCAGGCGTCTACCAGGACCTGCCCTCCCCTGTTGGTCTGGGACGACCAACAGAAGCGGTGCGACTTCGCGAGCTAGCAGGAGGGCTCCGCCCGCGGCGCGCCGCGGGCGGAGCCCTCCTGCAAACGGGTGGGCGTTTGTCCCCCGTTCGGGGAGCGGGGCCGGTAGGTCGTACGAAGCAGAACACGTCAGTTCATGCTGCGGGTATGTCCTTCTCCTTCCCCGCCGGCCCCACCGGCCTCGGCACGTCGGCAGCGCGTCTTCCCGGCGTGCTGGCCTCTTCGCGCCGCAGCCCCGGACCGACGGGATCGTGCGCAGGGGTCAGGCTTCCCGCCTTCCACGTGCCGTTCGAGAGCGCGGGGTGCAACCCCGGCATGGAGCAGGCCGGGAAGGCCGCCTGGCAGTGGGCGGACCGGATGGGCCTGCAACTGTCCCCTGCCGGTGAACGCAGGATGGTCCGCACCCGCCCCGAACTGTGGATCTCCCTGATCTTTCCCGCAGCTGAGCAGGAGCAGCTGGACCGGATGTGCCAGTGGCTGTTCTGGGCCTTCCTCGTCGATGATGAGTTCGATGATGGTCCTGGCGGGCGCGACCCGTACCGCTGCCGGCGCGCGATCGGGCAGCTCATCGACGTGCATGACGGGGCGGTGCCACGATCGCCCGTCGAACGCGCTCTGACCGACCTGCTCGTGCGCACGTGCGTGGGCCGCGACATGGGATGGAACCGTCAGTTCCGGGCGGACAACGCCGCGTGGTTGTGGACCTACGTCGCCGAGACCGCCCAGCGGGCCGCAGACCAGCTGCCGGATCTGATGACGTATGCGGGACACCGGCGCGACTCGGTCGCCATGCAGCCGTTTCTGAACCTCCATGAGACCGTCGCCGGCATCCGCCTGACCGAAGCGGAGCGCTGCCTGCCGGGCTACGGGAAGATGCGCCAGGCGGTGACCGACCACTCCGGCCTGCTCAACGACATCTGCTCACTGGAGAAAGAGATGGCGCTGGGCTACAGCCACAACGCCGTGCTGCTGATCCAGCAGGAGCGCGGGTGCGGGCTGCAGGAGGCCATGGACGAGGCGGGGACGCTGCTGGAAGGCGTCGCGCAGCGGCTGCGGCACGGTGAGCGGGAACTGGCCGAGCAAATGAACGCGGCACACATGGCCGGCCCGGCGCGTACGGCCTTGGACACCTGTATCCGCGACTACCGCTCGATGGTGCGGGGAGACTTCGACTACCACCTGGCCGCCGAGCGCTACACCAGGCCCGACCTGGCCGATTCCGGCGGGCAGCAGACAATGTCGGCCCTGTTCACCGGCACAGTGCCGTAACAGCGCCCCCATGACTGGTGTTAACCACATGAGCTCGCGCCAGGTCTTCGGCGAGTGTCAGGCTGGCGGTCGTTGATCGCCGGGTGTGGGAAAAGCCGTCAACGGCATCGCGCTCGGTGCGGTCACGAGTGGCCGAACATCAACCCGGCGCCCCGATCCCCTCGTTCACCGCCCCGCGCTCCCACCCCACCTCCCTTTCCTCCTAGTGTCCTGGGCGGACGTGGGTGGCGTAGTTGGTATCCCCGTGCGCCATCAGTTGGTTGGAGGACGGAGGGCGCCGGCCTGATGGACGCGGCGCACACCCGTCTCGGAGCGCTGCGGCGTTTCCCTCGTCCGGGTGGCATGGAGCACGTTCGCGTGTGGTGGCTGCCCATCCAGCACACAGAACACATCGATCGATTTGTTTCTCCTGGAGGCACTATGAAGCGATTTGCCGGACTCGCTCTCACCACACTGGCCCTGGGCCTGACCAGCGCACTGACCGCCCCTGCAGCCCACGCGGTGGACGACGGAGGCACCTACCGGTGCACCCGGATCGCTGGCGACGACTCCGCGAGCGAGTTGGAGGCCTTCGGCTGCACGCCGTTCGAGGAGTTCACCGGAAGCGACCACTTCGTCCTCAAGGGCCCCCAGCGGACCTTCCTCTGCCGTGAGGCGGCCCTCGACCATGAGGACAAGCGGATCATCGCCCTCGACTGCATCCGGGTGGCCTGAACCCTGGGCTTGACTCTGTCGGGGATCTTGGTGTCGGCGGACTCAACTGCCCAGGTTTCGCCAGGACTTCAGGCGAGGGATCTCGCGCTGGTCGAGGTAGTTCCGGAAGGTGGTCGGCCGGCGGGGTGTGGGGGCTTTCTCGGTCGGCGTCAGTCCGCTGAGGCGCTCGATGTTGACAGCGATAGCCGTCAGGACGTGCTGGATGTGGGCCTTTCCCTGGCCTCGATAGCCGATGACGGTGCCGCTCTCGCGAAGCCCTGCCCTCACACCGCGCTGTTCTTGCGGTCAGCAGGTCCTCGCTCACCGCCAGGCGCCGTACTGCCACGACGCCCCTCGGATGCCGATGCCGATCGGCGAGTGCACGTACACCGTGGACTGAGCCGCTGACCTGCTTCGCCAAGGTCCGGCCAGGGATGATATCGGGCACCTGACGCCCGCACACACGCCCGCGCTGATCGTTTCTGCGGTGAATTCGGTCGCCCACCTGGCGCAGGCCCTCCAGGAACAGGGCGCGCGGCGGGGGCTGTTGCCGGTAGACCCTCTCCGTGATCAAGAACGTGTTGCGCGCCGTGTCCGCGCTCGCCCTAACCGTTGTCCCCCTGGCCGTACCCGCCGCCGCCGTCCCCACCACGGCCCAACAGGCCCGACAGCACCCCGTGTTCGCACGGACCGCCGAGGCTGGCCGGGCTGCGCCGTCGTCGGCGTCCCAGGCGCCGCTGTTCGAGGCGCTGTCGTGGATCGATGAAGCCGAGGAAGGCTCCCGGGAGGGCTACAGCCGCGAGCAGTTCAAGCACTGGAACAAGGGCCTCAACCCCACCGACGGCTGCGACACCCGCAAGGAAGTCATCCTCTCCGAGGCCCTGGAAGCCCCGGAGATCGGCCCCAAGTGCGCGCTGAGCGGCGGGCGGTGGTTCTCGCAGTACGACCAGAAGTGGGTGACCTCGTACCGAGACCTGGACGTCGACCACATGGTCCCCCTCGCCGAGGCATGGGACTCCGGCGCGGCCACCTGGACCGCCGCGCGCAGGGAGGCGTACGCCAACGACCAGGGCGCGCCCAACAGCCTGATCGCGGTCTCCGGGAGCTCCAACAGGTCCAAGGCGGACAAGGACCCGGCGGACTGGATGCCGGTCCCGGTGGACCGCTGCACGTACACGGCCGACTGGGTCGCGGACAAACTCCGCTGGCGCCTGAGCGCCGACCCCGCCGAAATCCAGGCCCTGGACCGCCTCGCCGAACAGTGCCCCACCACCACCGTCACCTACCAGCAAGCCCCCTAACACCCACCCGCCGCCCACCCCGGGCCCGCCGGACGGCTGCGCGCTGCGAGCACCGCGCAGCCGTCCGGCCCTGGGCCGGGGGCCGCAGCGGAATCCCGGGCCGGCCGGTGGGAGCCGGGAGATTCCAGAGCACCGCAATCGAGGAGCTGTGATGGCTGTACCCGCATCGTTCGACCAGAAGACCGCCAAGGAGAGCACGGAGCGCGCCTACTGGCTGGCCCGCGCCTGCGACCTCGCCTACAAACAACCCCCCGTCATCGAAGCCCAGGCACACGACTGGGGGTTCACCCAGGTACGCCACCACGAGACGGCGTTCACCCCGCCCTTCCCCCTCCCCGACACCCAGGCCTACACGATGGCCGGCCCCGACATGATCGTCACCGCCTTCCGGGGCACCGAACCCGTCCAGATCAAGGACTGGCTCACCGACGCGAGCACACCGCCCTGGCCGGGCCCCGCCGGTGTCGGCTACGTCCACTACGGCTTCGCCGAAGCCCTCGACTCCATCCTCCCCGCCGTGCGCAGCGCGGTCGAGGACCTGCGCACCGACGGGCAGCGGGTGTACTTCACCGGGCACAGCCTCGGTGGAGCCCTCGCCCTGCTCGCCGCCGCCCGCCTCTCCCTGGAAGACCCCCGCCTGGAAGCCGACGGCGTCTACACCTACGGCCAGCCCCGCGTCTGCGACCGCCTCCTCGCCACCGCCTGCAACAAAGGCCTCAAAGACAAGGTGTTCCGCTTCGTCAACAACAACGACATCGTCCCCACCCTCCCCCCGGAACCCGTCTTCACCCACGTAGCGACCCTGCGCTACCTCGACCACACCGGCCGCCTCCGCACCTCCACCCCCGTCCTCACCCACCTCGCCGACCGCGCCGCCGGACTCACCGCCGATCCCTTCGCCCCCGCCGCGGACGGAATCCGCGACCACTTCATGGCCAACTACCTCACCGCCCTGGAGAAAAACCTCACCTGACCCGGCACAACCTTCTCCATGGGTGGGGGCCGTCGGCAGCAGCCTGGCTGCTGGCGGTCACGTTGCTCCCCTGCCCGGCAGCGCCCGTCGCGTCCGGAACAGTCACAGCCGCCCGCCCCGACGCACGCCCGCGGGGTGCGCTTCGTGCCAGTCAGTCGGGGCAGCGCGCGTTGTCGGCGTTGCGGACCACGATGATCCGGGACGTCGTGGTGCCGAGGTTCATGACGTCGTCCGGGAGCATGCCCCGGTCCGAGGAACTGGTCAGGGCCGCGAGGAATCCGGTGGTGCGTTCGGGCATCAGGACGGCGACGACGGCGATCCGGTTGTTCTCGTCGCCGCTGTCCCCGGCACCGAGGTAGAGCTGCGGAGCGGTCCATCCGCCACCCGGGGCAGCGGCGGCGGCCACGCCGTCATAGCTGTACGCCGACCCCGGGGTGTACTGGCCCGCCGAGTCGGTGGCCCGGTCGAAGAGGGCCAGCTGGTGCCCGTGCGGAATGGTCCCCACTCCCGCCAGCGTGACGCAGTGCGGGACCCGGTCCGAGACCGGCAGGAAGGTCAGCTTCGGGACCCGGGGCACGGAGGGGCGGGCATCGGAGGGAGGGGTCGTGGGGCGTTCCCATCGCGCGAGACCGTCCGGAAAATAGGCCGCCACCACAGCAAGAGGCAGGAACAGTGCGGTCAGGCCGCCGGCCAGCACACGGGGCAACGGCGCCCAGTCCGGCCACCGGAGGGCCACCCCCAACGGAGCCGCCGCGAAACCCAGCAGAAGAAGGGCAAGCACCGTGTGCAGGGGCAGGGCGAACAGCACGGCCGTGCCCGCCGGAACGTCGTGCCCGATACAGCTTGATCTTCCCTCGATCTGCCACCTGAGCAGGCAAAACCTTTCACCGCTCCGGCCGATCGGGGGACGTCCGGGATGTCGGCATCACGTGTTCCTGCCTGGGGCGTAGACACGGGCTACGGCAGCGGACAAACCCGCCGCGAACTCCTGGAAAAGTGCTGCCTCCGGGGGATCGCGGGGTGGATCTCGCGTCCCTGCCCTGCCCCCCTTCGCACGGTGTGCCGCAGGCCGCCACGAACGATGGAGTCACCGCCCCGTGATGACCTGGCAGTGCCGACGGTGCATGGGCCGCGTCGATGAAGGAGGCAGGTGCGTGTACTGCCTGCACAAGGCGGAGCCTTCGCTACCCGAGACAGGCTGATCGCCCGCACCCGTAACGTCGGCCTCGCACCGCCGTTGAACAGTACGACTCATGCGCCGGGCCCCGGGGACGTCTTCTCCCCCCGGGGTCTGTGACGTGCCCGGGCCCGTGTCAGCAGGCGCCGGTGGCCCGCCCGAGGGCTTCAGGATCGGTCAGGGTCAGCACCTGCGTCTGGCGGACAGCAACGCCGTTCTGCACGACGTGGACGCGGCCTCGGTTCAGGCGCCCGCGGTCCTTGGAGGCGGGGACGGCCGCCGGCGCGTACCTGCGCCAGGTGCTGGTGGGAACCCGCCCGAGGATGACGGTGGAGAACTGCTCGCTGCCATACGGTCCGAGGACGCTGAGCATGGGGTCGCCGTCGAAGAGCACGTTCATGCGGACCATGGCGCCGGCGAACAGGACGTCGGTCAGCGCGGTGAAAGCCGGGGACACCCTCGGGTCGCCCGGCCCACGGACCGTCTCCCAGTGACGGGCGAGCCTGCGCAGGGTGGCGTCGCCGTTCTCGAACACGACGACCAGGCGCAGCAGTCCGACATCGGAGCCGTGGCGGTCGGCGACGTCGATGCGGCGCTGGACCTCGGCGGCGAGACCGGCCAGGGCGTCGTGGATGTCGGCGACGTCGGCGCGGTAGGTCACCGTCGGCAGCCCGCGCGCCCACGGCTGGGAGATCCGCTTCATGTCGAGGACCAGGGCGTGGGCGCCGTGGTGCAGGAACTGGGCGGTGAGGGTGCGCAGGGCCGTTGAGCTTCCGCCGCCTCCGATCGTGGATACCAGGACGTGCGGGGCGCCGTCCAGGTCGACGGTGACTGGCTGCCCGTCGGTACCGACGCCGATCAGCGCCTTCGAGGCGGGCAGGACGTTAAGGGTCTCGCGCACGGGGGCGGTGAGGCTGAGCAGGTCCGGGAGCATCGTCATGGTGGTTCGTTCCTTCCAAAGGGGTGGGGTGCGCCTGGTGAACCGGGTGTTCTCCAGGCCGGGGCCGACCGTGTCGGTTCAGCCCAGGTCGGTGGTGCCGACGGCGGCGCGGGGGCGGTTGCGTGCCCAGCGCTTCAAGTCGCCGACGCGGTAGAGGAGTTCGGCGCCGCGCTTGGCGACCGGCTTGGGGAAGGTGCGGTCGTTGCCTCGGGCATAGCGCAGCGCGGCGACGGTGATGTCCGGCAGGTGGTGCTGGTGGGCCTCGCGCAGTCCCACCGTCTGGTCGTCGACGACCGCGGCCGGGATCGGCGCCGGTGCCTGGGCGGTGGGGAGAGCGGGCTGTGCGGCCGTCTCCGGTACGGCGGGCGGGATCGGCGGCGCGTCGTCCACGGCGGTGGTGGGCGGCCCGTCAGCGGCCTTCTGGAGCTGTACGGGAGCGGGTTGGACCGTGACCGCTGGACGCGTCTTCGCGTTCGTGGTGGGAGGCGGGCCGGTGGTGGCCCACTCGCGGGCTTCGGCGTCGGTGAAGAACAGCACCTGCGTCTCGCTCGCGGTGCCGCCGATGACGACCTGGGCGCGGCCGGGGTGCTTGGTGGACTTCGGCGCGGGCTGGACCTCGGGGGCGAGCATGCGCCAGCCGTTCTCTGGGGGTTCATGGCCTGTCGTGTGACGTAGTAGATGGACGCGTCGTTGCCCCTGTGTCTGGAGTTCTCAAGGGGTGTGGCTCTGCGGTGGACCGTTGCGATTGGTTCGTCGAGAGAGGGAGCGATGCGAGCGTTCTTGGTACGGATGCCGTCTGGTCTGCGCTACTGGACGGTGGTGGACGACGACTTTCATGTCGTTGAGCATGCGGATCTGTTCCTGCGCGAGGCACGGCTGTCGCGAGGCCGTGCGGAACTGACGACGAAGGCGTACGCCGAGGCCGTCGTCTTGTACCTGTGGTGGTGCCTGCTGACCGGCCGGGACTGGAAGACCGCCGCACAGCACCTCGGCTTGTTCATCGTGTGGCTGCGGTGGACACCCGGCCCCGGCACGGAACGGACCGCGGTACGGCGGGGGCCGGGCAGCAAACCGGTACGCGAGAACAAGCAGGTCAATAAGGTGCTGACCGCTGTCCGCGGCCTGCTCTCTCATGCAGTGAGCCGGAAGGCAGCGCCGGCCTGGGTGCTGGATCAGCTCTATGAGCTGGGCAGTGAGGCGGATCTGCCGGCGGCGGCACGCGGCAAGAGCGACACCATGCGGGTGCGCCTGCGAGCCCGGCACCGGCTCGATGAGCCCGAGAGTGAGATCGACCGCGCAAGCGACGAAGAAGTCGTGGCGATGTTCCTCCAATGCCGTATCGCGGCAGTCAGCCGCGCCTCACTTCAGACCGACCTGGCCAACGCACTCGACCGCAACCGACGCCTCACGGCCGGGTCCGTCAACTGGAACAGCGCTTGTCCGCCCAGCTCGGCGAAGCCGTCTGGGCCGAGTCCGGCCTCGGCGCCCCTGCTGACATCGATCACCTCCAGCGACAGATCGTCAGGCTGGAGCAGGAGCTCGCCGACAAGACTGACGAGCTGGAACAACGCACCGAGGAACTTGAAGCGGCACGAGCCGCCAACCGTGAGCTGACCCGCGCACTCAACACCAGCCCTGCGGCTCCGTGACCTCGCTGAGGACGAGCCGACGGGCGGCTCGAACAGACGGTTGAGCACGTTTCTCCGTACTTCCCCCTCCTCGAGGAGGGGGAAGTGACCGCCTGGGGGCAGCTCAGCCCGTCGGCCGGGCGGAGGAGTGGCGGGTGACGGAGTATCCGACCTCGAAGTCGTCGGCGGACATGCGGGTGTCGTTGACCTCGACCACGGTCCCGTCCGGGCCGGTGGTCGTCCGCACGATCCGCAGCAGCGGGACGCCCTTGGCGAGATGGAGCCGTTCTGCCTCGGTGGGGGTGGGCATGCGCGAGCCGACCGTTTCGTCCCAGGTCAGGGGGTGGTGGCCCATCTCCTCCAAGAGGTCATAGATGCCGCCCGGACCGGTGTCGCGTTCGGCGAGCCGGGTCCCGCGGGCAACAGCTGCCGGCAGGAAACTGGTGGCCAGCTGCATCGGCCTGTCCGCTGTCGGGTCCCCCATGATCCTGTCGCGGACCAGTACGTCCTCGTCGGGTTGGGTGCCGAGCATGAGGGCCACGTCCTTCGGCGGGCGTCCCCAGGAGATCGTCGGCGCCTCAAGAGCTCGCCAGGGCTGGGCTGTGGGGTCGAAGTAGTAGCCCCGCTCATCGCGGAAGACCTGCCGACTGCGGGTCAGGCGCCGCTTTGCGGGGCGGGCGCGGACGACGGTCCCGCGGCGGCGGACCACCTCCACCAGTCCCTCGGCCTCCAGCTCGGCGATCGCCTCACGGGCGGTCTGCTTCGAGGTCCCGTAGTTCCGGGCGATCTCGGTGATCTTCGGCAGCACCGCCTGCTCGGGATACTCTCCCCGCTCGATGGCTCCTCGCAGGTCAGCGGCGATCTGACGATAAGCGGGGCCGTTCATGACGCTCCTCCTCGATGATGTTCGGAACTCCTCCCGACACAACTTAGTCCTAGCTCTATTGACCCGCCGGTTTTCGGGGCAGAACATAGTCCTAGTTCTAATGCGCCGTCAGTGTCGGCGCATGCCCTTGTTGTTCCTCAGGCCGGACACCCGCCGGCCTGCCCCGCCATGCCCTGATCCGGGCGCGGGGACGGCGGATGCCCGGCCGAGCAGACGGAGGCACCTGGTGAAAGAACGTCACAGCACAGCGAGGATGCAGGCCGCCACACTTCAAGAACTGGTGGCGACGGGGCTGCTGGAAACAGGAGCCGGCTGCCGGATCAGCCCGCACGCCGTCTTCGAACCGCAGGACGAGCAGGGCACCCTGCGGCCGATCAAACTCGGCGACCACGTCGTCGTCGGCACAGGAGCGGTGCTTTGCGGCGGCACCGAAGCCGGGGACGGCACCCGCATCGAGGAGCACACCATCGTCGGCAAACCCGAACTCGGTTACGCCGTCGGCCGCACCTATACCGGCTCCGGCACCCGCACCCGCTTAGGCACGAACAGCACCCTGCGGGCCGGCGCGATCGTCTATGCCGGATGCGAGATCGGCGCAAACACCGCGATCGGCCACCACACCCTGGTCCGCAGCCACGCCACGATCGGCGACGACTGCGTCCTCGGCCACTTCCTGGTGATCGAACGCGAGTGCCGGATCGGCAGCCGGGTCCGTCTCTCGCCCCACTCGCACATCACCTCCGCGACCGTGATCGGCGACGACGTCTTCCTCGGTGCCGGGATCCGGACCGTCAACGACAAGCACCTGGTCTGGCGCGACCCGGACCGGGAGCCGAACCTCCTCCCGCCCCGCTTCGAGGCAGGCGCCAAGGTCGGCTCCGGTTCGACGATCCTGTCCGGCGTCAGCGTCGGCGAACACGCCCTGGTCGGCGCCGGGTCCGTGGTCACCCGTGACGTCCCCGGCGGGGCGATGGCTTTCGGCGTGCCCGCCCGCGTCCGCCCTCAGCCGGACGAGACCTGACACCCACCCGGTGAGGGGGAGAGGACGACGATGAACCACGCGACTAGCTGCATCGATCAATGGATCACCCCGCTGCGGCCGACCCTGCCGGACCTGACCGACCGCCACATCGCCAGGCTGGCCCGCCTGGAGTCGGACCTGACCGAGATCCTCGCCGCCGCCCCGGTGGCCGGGGCGCCGGCCTCGGTCCGCCTGCTGGCCGTCCGTCACCGTCTGGCTGAGCGCGTCCGCACCGACAACCACCACAGCAGCAGCGAGACCGGGGCCACGAGGGCGATGGCCAACGCCCTGGCCGGGTTCGTCTGCGGCTTCCACGACCTGGACCTGCGCGACGCGGTCGGCCCTGGGCACGGCCGCATGATCCTCAAGCACGCAACCGAGCCGACCCGCCGCCGCTGGAGGACCCGGCTCGCGGGCGGCGACCTCGTCGGCATCGCCGCGACCGAACGGCATGGCGGCAGCCGCCTGCAGGAGATCACCACCAGGGCCACCGCGAAGCCGGGCGGCGGATGGTGGATCAGCGGAGAGAAGTGCTGGGTCTCCCGGCTGACCGAATCAGCGGCGTTCGTCGTGTTCTTCAAGAACCCCGAGCACAGGATCACCGCAGCCGTCGTCGAAGCACAGGCCCCGGGCCTCGACCGCAGCCCCATCACCCCCTCCGGCCTCGCCGGCTGGAACTGGGGCACCCTCGCCCTCACCGACGTCCCAGTTGGCGGAAAGGATCTCCTCGGCGGCGATGGCGGTGGGCTGGAGGTCTTCCGACAGCACTTCGCCGCCTTCCGCCCATTGGTCGCAGCGACCGCACTGGGCACGGCCGCCAGCGCCCACACCCAGGTCGCCGCCACCCTGACGGCCAGGGCCGCCACCGGCCTGCTGCCCAGGCTGCGGGACACTGCGCTCGTCACTCTCGGCCGCACACACGCCGAGATCAACGCGGCCCTGCTGTCAGCTATCGCTGCGATGCGGCTGACCGCCTCCGGCAGCCCGCACGCGGACCTGTGGTCCCGCGAAGTCAAAGCACACGCGGTCGACACCGCCCACCGTGCGCTCCAGGAACTGCCACTGCTGGTCGGGGCAGGCAGCTTCCGAGCCGACTCGGCGCTGGCCAAGGCCCGCGCAGACGTCGGCGGACTGCTTTATGCCGACGGCATCCATGACTCGCTACTGCGGTCGGCCGGACGCACCCACACCACCCCGGCACCGGCAGAGATCCCTCGCCTCAGGCTCGCTGCGGACGCCGGCAACCTCCGGTACCCGGCGCCAGCCTGACACCTCGAAGGCTCCCAGACACGGTCGTCCGGTCACACCACAACGCCGTTCTCCAGATAGACCGTTTCCCCGCGCTCGCGAGCCGCCATGCACGCTTCCACCCGCCTCGCGAGCAGCGGGATCAACCGCTCACGTACCTGGTCAAGGCTGACGAACTCGAAGGCACGGATCTCTTCGTCCTGCAGCCGGATCCCGGCGATCTGCTCGGGGCCCAGCATGCCGCCGTCGAAGACGGCGACCATGCCCTCGCTGCGGCCCGGCCGCGGACCGACCCAATCGATCCCGAGCAGCCGCCCCGGCTCCCAGGCGAGCCCGAGCTCTTCCTTCACCTCCCGCACGGCACCGTCGCGAGGCGGTTCATCCCACTCCACGGCGCCGCCCGGGATCTCCCACGGGTCCTTGTAGATCGGATCGACCAGCATCACGCGGCCGTCCGCGTCGAAGAACAACACACCAGCCGCCACCCGCTTACGCGGCAGTTTCCGGTCATACTCCGACAACTTGGCGGCCGTCCCTTCCGAAGCAGCAGTACTCGTCATGCCCAGCGAGCCTAGACATCATCAGACGTCACACGGAGCCAAAGCACCCGACTCGCCCGATCGGCTGACGCTGCCCGGACGCCGGTCACGCGGTTCGGCTGCACTGGTTGCCGCCGCGCGCCGCGAGGGGGAGTGTAAATCTAACGGGTCTGGCTCGTAGTCGGTGGTGACGGCCAGTAGCTGTCAGCGCAGGAGAATGCGGTGGCGGAGGAGGCCGAATCCGGCGCGGCCGTGCATCTGTCTCATGATCCGTTTCGTTCTGGTGTTGACGCCTTCGGTGCGGCCGTTGTGGTACGGCAGGGTGAGGCCGGCGTCGACGGCTGAGCGGTCGAGCTCGAGGCCGTTGGCGAAGCTGTGCAGGTGGGGCAGCGCCGCGGCGCGGGTGGCGGTGATCCACTCGGTGAGCTTCACATCGTTGCCCCGGGTCGGCGTGAGCAGGGCCGCGAAGTCGCGTACGAGGTTGGCGAGTTCGGTCATCTCCGGGCAGGCTGCAGTGATCTTCTCCAGCAGGGCGGTCTGTTTCGGCCGCAGGTGGTCCGGGTCGGTGAGCAGGAGCCGCGCGGCGCGACATGGGGTGGTGACGGGCCGGTCGCCGTCGGCGCGGCCCTGGTTGAGGTATTTGTGCAGGCCGTTGAGGCTGCCGGTGGGAACCTGCTCACGGAAGGTCTGCCGTCCACGGCCCAGAACCGAACAGACCAGCCGTCGCACTCGCAGGCGGACGACGACCTGCCGACCGTCGACCGGCACATCCGCCACCGTCCGGCGGTGATATCCGTGCACCCTCGCAGTCAGGGCCCCGCACGCTGGACATGGCACCGCCGCGTTCAGCGTGCGAGCTGTGACCACGACTGCGTCCCCGCCGTCCGCCAAGTCCTCGACGAGCAATGCCGACAATCCCGAAAACACCGTGTTCACAAGCGAGTTGACATCCACCACAAGATCATGATCGCTGATGGCTACTGGCCGTCACCACCGACTACGGGCCAGACCCGTTAAATTGACACACCCAGCTGCAAAGCGACCGACTGCCGGAGTGGATCGCATCCGCCCGGACCACCACCGACCTGCCAAGCCTCAGCCGATTCGCCCAGCACCTCGAACGCGACCTCGACGCGGTCATCGCCGGTCTGACCCTGCCATGGAGCTCAGGCGTCGTCGAAGGACACGTCAACAGGATCATTCTGTGGAATCAACCTTGTCAAGGCCGCGTGCAGTTACAAGAGCCTGACACGGCAACGGACAGCGCGCCCCTGCGCGACCGCTCTCGCTTAACTTCATCTCGTGTTAACTTCACGGATGCTCTCCCTGAGCCTAGAGTCGATTTTTAGTTCATCGAATTCGCAACTTCGAGGCCAGGCGATTGCGTACCAGCACGTACCGCTCGGAATTCCCCCGGAGTGGCGACGTCCGCCAAACATAAGCTCAGGCAAAGGAACGGCAAGGCGCCTCATCCGGGTAAGAGCGGTACAGCGCGGAGCACTCGCCCCAGCGGTGCGGCTGCACACCGCCTCTGCGATCCCGGCGCGGTGCGGGTGGACGCAGCCACTGGCCAACTCGAGTCGCTGCACGGTTACTTTCAGCCAAGGCGGGCACTTTCGCCGCCCTCCAGCGGATTCAGGGTCCACAGATCCCGTGCACGCATCCGCAAAGAGCGCGGAAATCCGCGAAGAGTCCCGAGATGGGCCGGACGCAAGTCCAAGCAGCAGATTTACGCAGGTCAGCACCTGAAACCCTCATCCTTCTTTGCGCGCCCTTGAGTCGTTGATCGTTGATCGTTTAAGTAAGCAATCCTTACGATCCTTTGAACTCGGACATGATCCCCATCGGGGATGAAGTCCATAAACGCTTGGGGGGTTCATAGATGTTGCAAGCCAGACGCACCCGGTACAGACCTCTGACACTCGCCGTCGTGCTCGTCTCCGTACTCGCGTGGCTCGGCTTGGGGAGCCTGACGAGCGCGGGTGCCACCACCGCCTCCAGCGGTGACTACTTCCCTATCTCGCCTTCTTCCAAGATCGTCGACACCCGGACATCCCTCGGTGTCAGCGCGGCGCTCGGCGCGGCTTCCACCACGTCCTTCCAGGTGGCGGGTGTGGGCGGGGTGCCTTCCTCCGGGGTGTCCGCGGTGTCACTGGTCGTCAAGGCCGTGAACGCCACGTCCTCGGGCAGCTACCTGGAGATGTGGCCCGACGGTACGACCAAGCCCTCACCCGGATCCACGGTGAACTTCTCCAGCGGAGACACGACGAGCAACGCGGCGATCGTCGCGGTCGGGTCGGACGGGAAGATCGACGTCTACAACTCCGGCAGCACCGTCGACCTGGTCGTTGACGTCAGCGGCTACTTCACCTCTGCCGGCGGTGCCACGTCTCCCGGCGGGTATGTTCCTGTCGCGCAGGAGCGGCTGCTGGACACCCGCAACGGAACCGGAGCCCCGGAGGCGAAGATCGCTCCCGGTGGAACGCTGAACGTGCAGATCGACGGCCTGGCCGGCATCAGCGACGAGGCGTCCGTCTATGCGAACCTCATCGTCCCCGCATCGGGAGACGACGGAAGCCTGTACGCCTACGCGACGGGCGGTTCGACCGGGCAGCCGGTCATGGACTACAAGAGCGTCACCACCTCGCAGGGTGCGGTCATCCCGGTGGGCACAGACGGTCAGATCACCCTGAAGAATGGGTCGTCCACGCAGTCGATCGATGTCGTCCTGGACGTCTACGGCTACTTCACCGATGCGCCCTCCAACGGCGGCGTTTTCACCGCTGTTCAGGACCGCTTGCTCGACACCCGTAACTCCACGGCCATCCCGGCCGGCGGCAGCGTCAGCGTCGCGGTGGGCGGCAACGACGGCATCCCGACGTCCTTCGGTGCCGCGGTGCTCAATCTGACCACGACCGGGCAGCAGAACTCCGGCTATCTGCGGGTGTGGCCCACGGGGACGACCATGCCGACCGTCACTTCGGTGGACAGCTTCCAGGCCGGTATCTCCACCTCCGACCTGGTGTTCGCCCAGCCTGGCACGCAGGGTGCGGTCAGCATCTACAACGGCAGCTCCGGCACCATCCAGCTCATCGTCGACCTGGAGGGCTGGTTCTCCACCGACCAGGCCCCGGCGACACCCGACCCTACGGACACCGCACCCGACCCGACGGCCAGCGACCCGGGCCCGAAGCCGACCGAGGCGGTCAGCGTCTCCGCAGGGCCCGAGGTGAGCGACACCCCGGCGCCGACGGTCAGTCCCGCCTCCGGTGCGGCGACCGTGTCGGGCACGTTCACCAACGGTGCGGGGGCGGCTGTGCCGAACCTGACGGTGACCCTGACCGCGCCCGACGCGCTGACCGACGACACCAGCGGTGAGATTACGCTGCCGGTCGTCGGAACCACGACCACCGCCTCGGACGGCAGCTGGTCGTACACCCTGCCCGATCCGCTGCCGAGCAACCTGCAGACGCTCGCCGACGCCAACAACGGCGTTCTCAACCTGTCCGCCACTGTCAACGGCTACACCACTGACGGCAAGTTGCTGACAGCGACCGACGACCTCAGCGCGGGCGTGGCCGAAGGATCGTCGACGACGCAGGCGTCCCAGGACGTGCGGACCTACAGCACCCCGCACACCCAGGCCCTGAACATCGACACCGACACCACACCACTGGACGCGCCAGCCGACTCGGACACCGCCTCAAGCCTCGCCCAGTCGATCACGGACTCCGCCGACCCGGCCGGTGACACTGCCCCCCTCCCGAGATACCAGTCCGCTACCAGCAGAGTGAGCACCTACTCCGCCAATACAGCCGGCGGTGTGGACTACAGCAGCGTCATCCCCCTGGACAACGTGTGCACCCCCCACGAAACCATCCTGAAGAAGCAGATCCAGTACACCACCGTCGGTGAGGCCCACGCCTACTGGGACGCCAAGGCAAGCTTCGAGTATGGCAGTTCGATGTCGAGCCAGCTCGGTATCGCCACCAGCGTCAACGGCAGCGACTGGTCCATCACCGGCACCGCGAGCGAAACCAAGGCCACCGGGGTGTCCACCGGGTTCACGGGGAAGGGCCCGTACTTCGCCCGGCAGTGGCGCGTGCCCATCAACTACGCCTACGTCCGGACCAAGGTGACCTGCCTGCACAGCCCCACCACCTACGGTTACGAGATCCGTCCCCTCGGCTACAAGGTCCCCTCCGGCGGCGAGGTCGCCAAGTTCGGCAAGAACGTCGCCAGTTCCGACGGGTACTACCAGTACCGCAGCGCGCCTGCCAGCCACCAGGGCGTCGTGCACCCCGACACGTTCTTCACCTATTCATGGTCGCGGTCTTTGACCTACACCGTGGGAGCCACTGTGTTCGGCGTCGGCATTTCCTCCACGACGATGTACAACGGCGCACACCTCCAGAGGATCCAGGCCGGAACACACTCCGGGGAGCATGATATCTGGGGAGCAAAGGACAGGCTCAGTGGCAACCCGCGCGTGTTTTACTCGTTTTAGCCGATTGGTGCTGGTGGGTGTTGCCACCGCCGTGCTCGGCTCCTGCGCGAGTTCGGCGGGTTCCTCACCTGCCACAGGGCACGCTCTCACGGCGGATGGACCTCCCGCTGGCGGGATCCTGGGCGTTCCCCACGCCAAAATCGGAACTACCTGGAGATTCGCCTTCCCCACGTTCATCAACAACTCAAAGACGACCGTCCGGATTACCTCCGTGCGGCTCGACAACGTTCCGTCCGGCGCCAAGGTCGAGGGATACCCGCTCTACTCGATGAAGGACACAAACGGATACATTCTGGACAGTATCGAGGGAGACAAAAATACCGCGGGAACCAGGGACATGACCAAAATGCCGAACTACGCCGGGAAACCGATCGTGATACGGAGTCACAAGGACAGTGGTGACTACTACTTCATGGTCAAAGTCAAGATTGTCGGTCGCATCACGAAGCACCTCAGCGGCTGCCGCGTGAACTACACACAAGGCAGCGAGAAGTACACCCAGAAGGTGCGCTGCGAGTACGAACTCGACATGAAGTAACCACCGGCACATCCCGCAGGCGCCACGCGCCGCGCAGCGGTTGCCTCCGACGGAGGCAACCGCTGCGCGGCGCGTGGCGCCTGCCGGCCGACAGCCGCTACACCGCCGCAGCATCCCCCACCCGAGGCATGGGTGGGACGGTGCCGGCCCGGTGCCCCAGGGCTTGTGGTGGCACAGGAGCAGGCCGTGAGCCGTGTCACCGGTCCTCGGTGGCGTCCCGTCGGACTTCGATGATCGGCAGCAACTGGCGTCGGGTAGGACCGGAAGGGGTGGGGACATCCGTGAGGCGCTCCACGAGCCGCTCAAGGGCGACTCGGCCGTCCTCGACAGCCGCCTGTTCTTCGTCAGTCAGCGGGATAGTGGCCCGCATGCGCTGGAGGTTGTCCTTCGCCTCCAGGAGCTGTGCCTTGCTGGAATCCTTGGGCGTGTAGAAGTCGCAGCGCGCGCAGGCCATGCGGTGCGGGCACTGCTCGAAGAACGTGTATGTGCAGTAGCCGTGCCCCAGGTCGTAGTGCTGCCACGGTTCCCCCGCCGCAGCCGCGCCGGAGGTGACAGCGTCGCGGTCGACGAGGACTTCGATGGTGCGCACGTTGCGGGCGAAGTACCCGGCGTCCTCGTACGCCTTGCTCAGCGTGTTGGGGCTGATCTTCGCGTAGTGCTGGGTGGATTCCGGGGAGCGGTGCCCGAGCCACGCCTGCAACTCGAACAGAGTCATGGGCTCTTTGGCGTTGTAGAGCTGGCTGGCGATGGTGGAGCGGGCCCGGTGGCTGGTGATGTTGCCGCGGACATCGGCGGCCGGGACGCCGGCCTTGCGGCAGAGCATGGGAATGATGCTGCTGTTGATGTAGCCGCTGGAAACAGGGCGGGCGCGGTAGGCGAACAGGAAGTCGACCTGTTCTCCGGTGCGTTTGTCGGTTCGCTTCGGCTGCTGGGGGCGCAGGGTTTCCCAGGCGTTGATGGCCTGTCCGAGCAGCGGGTCGACCGGTTTGGTGAACGCCGCGCCGGTCTTGTGCGCGGGCACGTCCAGCAGACAGACGGCGTCCCGGGCGAGGATGCGCGCGGAGTCACCGGCGACGGGATTGCCGTCGTGCTGCCAGCGGATGCAGCCCAGGCGCAGCCGGGCGATCTCGTTGCTGCGCTGCCCGGCGAACAGCCAGGTCAGCGTGACGGCTCTGACGAGTTCCAGGGGGTAGGTGGGTCCGGCTTTGCCGCGGGGGATGTCGGCCGATTCCAGGTTGAGTCCGGCCCACAGCGGCTTGGCCCAGACCTCGTCAGCGATCACCCGTGGGTGTGGTCCGAGCAGGGCGGTGATGCTGCGCGGCACCGACAGAGCTCGCAGGGGGTCGAATCCCGGGCGCAGCCACTCCCAGTCCTGGAGGTCGCGGAAGAAGACCCGTACGGAGCGGATCAGGCCGGCCTTTGAGTTGGCCTGCAGCGGCTGCCCGAGGCGTTCTGCGAAGCTGCTGGTTCGCCGACCTCCATGCGGTCGACGGCCGCGATCCAGGCCGCGCATGTCTGCCGGGTCCATGTGGCGGGATCGGCGGCTTGCGGCTGCTGTGCGGCGATCCACCGTCCGGTCTTCAGCAGCGCGGCCCGGACGTGCAGGCGGGGGCGGTGCGTCATGGTCGTCGTGGCCGTCCACCGTTCCACCCACTCACTCCATATCGGTGGGACCCCGGTGTGGCCTGCCGGTTCAGCCCCTGAGCGCAGGGCGGGCGTCTCGCAGTGGCCGAGCGTGGCAACAGCCCGCTGCACCGCGAACAGGACCTTCGTGCCTTCGTCGGTCAGGAGGTGATCACGTCGGACGCGGTCGAAGAAGGAGGTGGTGAGGTCGCTGCTGTGGGGGCTGCGGTTGAGGAGGAAGAGCTGGCTCATGACGGAGGGCACGCCCTTGTCGTGTTCCTGCCCGTACTGGTAGCCCCAGCCGGTCAGCACGGCGCGGACCTGGCTGATCTCGTCTTCGACCAGGTGACGGCCGAAGACGCGGCAGGCGAGTGCCAGCCGGTCGAAGTGCCCCAGTCGGTTGAAACCGGTGAAGCCTGCGAGGTGGTAGGCGTACCCGCACAGAGACGGGCGCATGGCGCCCGCGGTCCAGTCGGGTACCTGCTCTTGAAACGCTCTGTGGTTGCGGCCGAGGAAGCGCAGCCAGTCCTCGCGGTTCCAGGCCCAGTACGCGCGGCCCTCATCCGCGCATCGCAGCAGTACCACGGCGACGGCGTCGTTCGCAGCCCGGCGCGCATACTCGGTGGGCGGCACGTCGAACCCGGCGTTGATGTCCTGCAGTGGGCGTGTGAGGCGGCTGATGTCAGCCCACTGCGGGGCGTCGGGATCGTGATAGCGCTGCCGACGCAGGTTGCGCAGGTCCAGCTCGCGAATGGCGACCTGCTCCGCCCCGGTCAGCGCCGGCGAACGGTCGTAGCGGCGCAGGTCGATCGGGGAGTGCCAGGGGTGGTTCGTGTCCTGGGGCATGGAGGCGGTCGTCATCGCCCAGTTCCCCCCGCCGTGGCCTGGGGTATCTCGGCGCGGGCGAGCATCTGGATGCGCCAGGAGTGAATATGGTCCATCCCGTTCTTCAGTTTTTCGGCGAGGTCACGGCCGGAGAGGTGGATGTACTGGAGGGTCGTTTCGGTGTGCCGGTGTCCGGCGAACGAGGCGATGGCGTGCAGCTCCCAGCCCATACGCGCGAGGTCGGTCAGGCACAGATGCCGGGTGGTGTGGGTGGAGAACCGCTCGACCCCGGCCGTCAGCGCCAGCCGCCGGACCACCTTCGACCATGTCCACAGACTCAGCGGCTGGCCGTGGTTGCGCCGCGACTCCGACAGGAACAGCGGCCCCCGTGCCCGGCTGACCGTCGCACGATGCACGAGGTACTCACTCAGCAGCACACCCGTCGGCGCCGAGTACGGCACCACCCGTTCGAGCCGGTTCTTCGTCGTCTCCGCCCGCACCCGCACCGTCCGGTGCGCCGGATCCAGATCATCGGTCCGCAGCGAACACAGCTCCTCCCGCCGCAGGGCCGCGTCATAGGCCAGCGCCAGCATCACCCGGTTGCGCACCGGCTCACACCGCGCCACATCCAGAAGATCCCGCGACTGCTGCTCGTCGGGGATCCACGGCAACCTGGAAAAGCGCGGCACCAGACCCCGCTGCTGACCGCTGCCGCGCCGGCCCGGTGTGTACCGCCCGCGGCCCACCGGGTTCGATGCACGCAGACCTTCCTCCATCAGGAAGTCGTAAAACAGCCGCACAGGCACAAGTCGCTGCTGGACCGTCGCGTTCGCCAGCCCCACGCCGGAAGTGATCGAGACGACGTTCGCCCCGCGCCGGTGAGGCCGCGATGTCAGCTCGCGTACGAACACCCCCACGTGGGCCCGGCCGGCGGCCAGCGGATCGGCGCCCTCCCGCTCACACAAAGACAGATACTCCGCCAGACCGCGTGCGTACGCGTCCAAGGTCCGCGGCGCACGACCGAGGTCTTCCCACGCCTGTAACCAGGTCGCCGCATACTCATGCCGTGCCAGTACTGGCCACCTGGCCACGAGTGCCGATGTGCTGCTCAAGCCGTTCCCCAGGTCCGTGGACGAAGCCGGGCTACATGATCACCCAGCCAGATTCCACGTAACTTCTAAGATGCTCAAGCGGCAGATGTACGGTTGCGCGGGCTTCAAGCTCCTGCGCAAGCGGGTGCTGCTTGCCTCCTGACCTCGCTGTCGGTGGCCAATGCGACGATCTCCCGACGGCCAAGCGAGGAGAGAAATGGGCACCTGGGACATCGACACCGCCGCCGACTTCGGAGGTGACCTGGACGAGGCAGCACCGGAAGAACGCGAAGCCATGATCCGCAGCGCGCTCAAACGCGCCGCCGACCATGCGGACTTCCTGGATACCTCCGACGGCGAGCGAGCAGTGGCCGCGGCCGCCCTAATCGCGGCTCAGCACCCAGATGGCGAACCGACATGCTCGAACTACGGTCCGTCAGAGCCGCTGCCAGAGTTGTCCGCAGACCTTCGAACACTCGCCGTCGACGCTCTGGACCAAGTGGCCTCCGAGCGGTCTGAACTCGCCGAACTTTGGGTCGACGCTGCGAACGGCTCGAAGTGGCGCCACGACATCACCCGCCTTCGCGATGTCCTTGACCCTCCGGTCCCTCCACAAGACGAAGCCCTCTTCGACATCTGAGCGATCACCGACAGTCGCGAGTCACAGCAATTGGACCAGAGCCAGGCTGCGTAGCCCTACTCCCCGTCCAGCACCGCCTCTCTGATCTCGCGATGAATGAAAACCTGCCCAGAAACGCGGGACCGAAGCAGGGATTGCAAGTCCCCCAGGCTTCGGATCGGGTCGACCAACAAGGCCACCGGAACTGCAATCTTTTCCATCAGAGATGATCGAAGCTCATTCGGCCGCACTCCCTCCCGCCTTCCCTCGGAAAGAAGTTCCAGCGCTTCGCGAGAAATGGAGGTGATTGCATCCACTCTAAATCTAACCAGGCATTTATTTTCGGGTAGCCAGCCGTCTTTCGTCGTGCCCGTTGGAGCAAACCCGACGTTTACATAGCATGACTCGTCCCAGCTTGATTTCTGCACGCCAACCAGGCAGTAGATGTCGCCGGACGTCCTATACCAGCTTCCAGACTTCTTGCGGAATCCAAGAGGTCTGAAAACTTCATCAAAGACCTCCAGTAGGGGGGCCGAATTAACCATCAGTCGAACCTCTTGTAGATATCGAGATGCCCAGTCCAGCTCTGGCCAGTTATCTCTTCCAGTTCAGCAACGTACTTCTGCAACTGGCGCCGCCCCGTCGCCATGCTGCTCGGCGCATCTGACTTCAACTCGCGAACGACTCGATTATTCCAATCGACCGCGTCGGGTCTCAGTCCACTCGGAAGCCGGACTTCGAAATCGTACCCGGCCCCCAAGGCATTCCTGTAGTTCAAGTGTGTCAGACGACCGCGGGCCGCATCCGCATTCTCGCCAGATGTGAATTGCCCCTTTTCATTACGTGAACACGTTGCGTTGTGAACGAGTACCGGCGTCTCGCCCGCCAGCACATAGTACGTGTGGAGTTGCTGGACTGTCAGATTCCAGCGGTTGGCCGTGCCGGGGGTCGGGCGGGTGGTGACGACTTGGGCGTGCGTGGTGGTTGCCGTCTGCAGGGCGTCGCCGTTGTGGAGGCGGCCGGCGGGTATCCAGTGGCCTTGTGTGTCGTCCCAGAAGGGGTGGCTGGCGGTGGTGTGGAGGGTTGCTGTGTGGCCGTCTTTGGTGCGGATGACGAGGTCGAGCAGGTCTGTGTCGTGGTTGATCCATACTTGCTGCACCTCGCGTGCGCCGACGTGCCTGCCTGTTTTCTGGTCGGCTGCCTCGACTTTGTCGCCTGGGCGGATTTTCCCGATGGGTTTGGTTTTGCCGCCGTCCATGAGGACGGGTGTGTCGGGTGAGAAACTGCACATGCCGGCAGCTGCTTCTGTACTTCCGATTCGGAGGGCTGAGCCGTCGCCGAGTCCGAGGGCCTGGACGAATTCGGTGCCGATTCCTTGGGACCGGTCCCAGACGCGTGCGTCTGTTTGGCACTTGGCCATGTGGTCCAGGCAGTAGGTTGCGGCGATGTGCTTCGCGCCGGCTATGTCGCCGGGATGGCGGAGGATGTAGGCGTAGGCGGCATTGCAGGCGGTGCGGCCGAAGCAGACGATGTCCGATTCACCGGAGCTGTGCGTCTTGGGGTACCAGTAGCCGCCTTCCGTGCTGGCGGCAAGTTTGTTGACCCCGAATTCGTAGAACTGTTGTCCGAGGGTGCGTGCATCGGTTGATGCGGGCGTGACCGTGTTCTGCCAGCTGGTGTCGGAGTCGCTTTGGCTGGGTGTGCTGCCGACGTCGGGATGGTTCTTTGCGAAGTCATCGCATTGTGCCCCTGTGCCGCACATGACGCCGTCGGAGTTCACGGCGCCGAGGCCGGAGGGGTCCGTGTAGTTGATGGGGTTGTTGTTGGTGTAGCTGTAGGCGGAGAGGTTCTGCGGGTTGTAGGGGGTGACGAGTGGGTCGGGGCTGAGGAAGCGTGCGAGGTGGGGGTCGTAGGCGCGGGCGCCGAGGAGGGAGAGGCCGGTGGTGGTGTCTTCGGTTTTGCCGAGGAAGCCGTTGCTGGTTCCGGTGGGGAGGGTGCCGGAGCGTTCGTCGCCGAAGGGGGTGTAGCGGCGGCGGGTGGTGGTGCCGGTTGCGGCGTTGACGGTGAGCTGGGTGGAGGCCTGGTTGTCGGCCATGAGGTAGGTGAGGGTGTTGCCGCTGGAGGTGCCGGTGGTGGTGCGCATGGCGACGGTGGCGCCGCCGCAGGTGTAGTAGCGGGTGGCGGTGGTTTTGGTGCCGTCGGTGTGCAGTTCCATGCCGCCGAGGTAGGCGATGGTCTCTTGCGGGGTGGTGCGCGTGAGGAGGTTGCCGTCGGCGGCGTAGGTGTAGCGGGTGAGTTTGCTGCCGGTGGGGTCGGTGGTGGTGGCGGTGGCGAGCTGGCCTTGGGGGGTCCAGGTGTAGTCGGAGGTCTTGCTGGGTTCGATGTGCTTGAGCATCTGCCCGGCTGTGTCGTACGTGAAGTCTTCGGTGCCGGTGGTTGTGCTGCCCGTTTTGATGTTGATTTTGCGGACGCCGTGCAGTTGGGGGGCGTTGGCGGTGGTCCAGGTGCCGGTGTCGTCGTAGCCGGGGTAGAGGTAGTCGCGGCTGACCGCCTCCCCGGTGGAGTGGGTGTCGGTGACGGACTGCAGGTTGCCCAGGCGGTCGTAGGCGTAGGCGGTCTGGTAGGGGGCTTCGCCGAGGAAGTCGGAGTTCGTGCCGGGGGCCTGGCACTTGAGGAGGCTGCGGGTGTCGGCGTTGTTCAGGCGGCCCTGGTCGTCGTAGGTGAAGCACTGCGACTGGGCGGTCTGGCCGGTGGCCTGTTCCCGGATCTCGGTGATGCGGCCGTCGTTGTCGTAGGTGTAGGTGTCCTGTTGGCGCTGTTGGGTGGTGGACTGGTCGACGGTGGTGGTCGTGGTGATGCCGGTGAGCTGGCGGGTGCCGTCGGTCTGGTCGTAGTCGTAGTGGCGTTGCGCGGTGACGGTGTTGGTGCCGACGGTGGGGTTGCCGTAGTAGCGGTCGGTGAGCTGGTCGTAGGCGTTGTATGCGGTGTTCTTGACGTAGGTCTGCGTGCTGGAGGCGAGGCTGGTGGGCTGGCCGTAGTCGTTGTAGGTGGTGTTGACGGTCTCCGCGGCCAGGCCGCCGGCGGCGGGGTAGTCGACGGCGGTGATGTGGTCGGCGGCGTCGTAGTGATAGCTGGTGGTGTAGTCGCCGGCCAGGCCGTTGACGGCGGCGGGGAGGGTGACGGTGGTGCTGAGCGGCCGGCCGCGGCTGTCGAAGGCGCCGGTCTTGACGGTGTAGGTGTTGCCGTTGGCGTCGGTGCTGGTGGCGGAGGTGATCTGGCCCTTGCCGCCGCTCACTCCGAGACCGTCCCACTGCCACGAGGCCAGAGTGGTGGTGCCTTGGCTGACGGACGTCTGCCGTCCGAGGGTGTCGTAGCCGTAGGTCAGGGTGTTGGTCGGCCACTTCGTGACCGGGTTGATCTTGTTGCCGACCGAACTGACGCGCCCGTTGTGGTCGTACGTGGTTTTGGTGACACCGGAATCGGGGTCGTCGGCTTCCTTGCGGTTTCCGGCCCAGTCGTAGGTGTAGTAGGTGTTGTTGCCGCGCGGATCGCTGATCTGCTGCAGTTGGCCCTTGTCGTCGTAGGTGTACTTGGTGGTGAAGGTGGAGCTGCCGTTGTGCTCGACGACCTGTGAGGGCTGCCCGAAGATGTTGGTGTAGGTGTCGGTGGCTCCGGACGCGCGCGTGGTGACCGAGGTGTAGTCGCCGTAGTAGGCGGTCCAGGTCTGGCCTTCGGGGATGGCGCGTGTGCTGGTGCCGTCGCCGACGAGGATCTGGGACATGGTGGTGCGGCCGGCCCAGTCGAGGGTGAGTTCGGTGTAGGAGGGCAGGTCCTCGACCTTGGGACTGACCGGGTCGGGTCCGCCCGCGATGCCTGTGCTGCGGAAGACGGCGGAGGTGCCGGTGGCGTTGCCGGCCGAGTCGTACCGGGTCACCGCGACCTGCCGGTAGGGCTTGGTGGGCGACTCGGACGGGAGATTTGCCTGGGTCTCGCGGGCGCGGCCGAGGCCGTCGGCGTAGGCGTACGACGTCACGTAGGTGCTGCCGGACTGCAGGGTGGACGTCGTCGTCATGGGGTAGCCGACGGCGGAGTCCGGGACGCCGCCGCTGGTCGTGGTGGGAATGCTGTACTCGTACTTCAGGGACGGATTGGCGCCTGTCTCGGTGGGCTCCCACACCTCGGTGACGCGTCCGGCGGCATCGAGGGTGATCTTGGTGATGTCGCCGTTTGCGTTCTTGGTCTGGTACGGCACGCCCCAGAACCGGGAGTTCCACACGGTGCTGGTCAGCGGCCCTCGGGTGCTCTGGGAGCCGTCGGGGTCGGGGGTGGTGGTGATGATGCCGTTCAGCGGCCAGTTGCTGGACGGGTTGTAGGTGGTGGTGGTGCGGTTGAGGTCGGCGTCCTGGGACCAGATCTGCCGCCCGGCTGCGTCGTAGCCGAACGTCGCCCGCTGCGGGTCGCTGTCACCGGCCGTCGTGTAGGTGCCGGTTGCGGTGGCGTTGCCGTCGGCCGGGTGGTTCGCGGAGACGGAGGCGGCGTTGTCGTAGAGGGTGTAGCTGTAGGCGTCCTGGTTGGAGGCGTCCCGGTCGGCGCAGCTGCCCCCGCCGGTGTCGTAGTGGCGGGTCTCGTCGGGCAGGATCATCCACCGCTGGACCTTGCTGCCGTCGAAGTAGTCGGTGTTGTAGGCGCGGCCGTAGGTGGTGCACTGGTTGTCGGACACGCCCTGCTCACCCTGGTCGTCGGTGCGCAGAGGCAGGCCGTAGACGGTAGAGGTGGAGGTGCTCGCGTCGTATTCGTTCTGGACGACGTGGGTGCGCCAGCCGGTGGAGATCTTCGTCTGGGTGGTGGTCTGGTCCTCGCGGACGAAGCGTGCGTCGGGCAGACCGATGTACTGGGCGGTGTCGTAGGTCCAGTAGTGATGGAAGACGTGCTGGTGGGAGCTGCCTGCATCGTCGCGGCTGGAGGTCTCGATGGTCTGGCCCTGCAGCCAGGCCGAGTCCGTGTAGCTGGTGCCCTCACCGTCGGCGACGGACACCGACCGGGTCTTGGACGCATCGGACTTGGAGGTGCGGTCGCCGTCCAGGCCACGGTAGAGCCAGCTGACGGTGGTGTGCTTGACCGCGCCGCTGCCGGTGGTGACCTCCACCGTGTGGTAGCCGCGCCAGTCCGACCACGACTCGTCGTCGTCCTTGGTGAGGGGGTCGTTGGTGAAGCGCCAGCCGGCCCCGCCGTCATAGGTGTAGCTGGTGGTCATCTCCGGGGCGCCGTCCTGGCTGCTGGTGACCGTCGGGTCGACGGTCACCTTCGTGACCAGGAACTTCTTGAACCAGCCCGTCTTTTCACTGCCGCCCTCGGGCGTCCACTTCTGCCAGAAGCAGTCCTTGGTGTTGGAGGACTCGCTGGGCAGGTTGTCGATGGTGCAGGGATCGGGTGCGTCGTAGGTGACGGTGGTGGTGGCCCCCAGGTCGCCGTGGATGGTGTTGACGCGGCGGAAGTTCAGCTCGCTGGAGCCGACCTGGTTGTCCAGGTCGATGCCGTTGAAGTTGATGACGGGCAGCACCTTGTTCGCGCCCGTGCCATACGCCTCGCGCTGGACGTAGTCCAGCCACAGCGTCTTGCCGATCGTGCCCGAGGGGTTGGGAAGGCCGTGCTTGGTCTGGTACTGCTGCACCAGGTCCCACCCGTCGGCCGTGGTGTTCAGCACGAAGGTCTTGATGTCCCACAGCATGTCCGTGCTGAAGAACGTCGGGTAGTACGTCTTGCCCGCGCAGTAGTAGTCCGCCGCCGTGCCGTCACACAGCAGGTCCAGCGGCACGTCCGGATAGGACGTGGGGCTGGAGGAGATCGACGGGCACGCGGCCGGCTCGTCGCGCAGCGGATCGGTCTCCGCCATGCGCTCCACGCACCGTTTGACGTGGCTGAGCTCGACCTTGCCCGTCGGTTTCGAACCGGAGATCTGGGAGGCCCAGCCGTACTCGATCCGGGTCAGGTAGCCAGAGGCGGTGTAGGAGCGGGCCTTGTCGGTATTGGCGACGGAGCGGTAGTAGTTGGTCTGCTTGTCGTAGTAGTAGGCGGTCTCCACCTCGTTGGGGTCGACGCTGCGGTCGAGGTTCCACCGCCATGCCTGCGTGCACGGCTCGGGGAACTGCGCGTGGCACGGCTCGCCCGCGTCGTTGCCGACGACCGGTTCGGTGAACACCGATCCGGTCGAGCCCTGAGTGCGTTCGTTGCGGCCCCAGCCGAAGTAGTAGCGGCTGCCGTCTTGGGTGGAGATCACCCAGTACTCGTCGTCCGCCCCGTACCCGCCCGAGGTGATGTGCTGCACGCGCCAGCCCGGATCGTCCTGCACGTGGTAGGAGCCGGTGCCGGTGTTGTCCTGGATGAGCTGGGAGGTGACGCCGTTGAAGCTGATGACGTAGACGGCTCCGTCCGGCTCCTTCGAGCTGTTGGGAGAGTCCCAGCACATGTCACCGATCGTCTTGAGGCCGTCTTCGGTGCAGTTGCGGTAACGGCGCTCGATGTAGCCGACGTTCAGGTCCCAGCCCATGCCGACCCAGGACGCCTGGTTGTTCGTCGCCGAGGTCCGCCCGTCGACCGACTGCGAGTTGTACGACATCGCCAGCGACGGCGCCTTGCCGTGCGCGGGGGCTGGCAGGCTGACGGGCAGGTTGTAGGTGAAGGCGCCTGAGCCGGTCGACACGTCCCACGACCCGGTCGGCGACAGCGTGGATGCTCGGTAGTCGCCCTGGTCCGAGGACGAGCCCGTGGTCACCGCGTAAACCGATGCCGAGCCGGCGGCCAGCTGCGTGGACAGGCCGTCACTGTCCGGCTCCGCCTCCACCGTCGCCGTCAGCGTGCCCTTGGCGGTGTCGTTGTCCACGGGCACGGATTCCCGCTGCTGGCACTCCGCGGCATCCGGCGTCTGCAGGGCGCACGCGGGAACCTTCACCAGGCGCAACCGGTCGGCGAAGTCCCCGCCGTAGGCGTACTGGAAGCCCGAGTAGTCGATCGAGACCTGCACCTGTCCGGGCGAGGCGACACCGTCCGTACGGAGCACCTGCACACCCATCCCGACGCCACCCGCCGGGGCGACGTCATCGTGGTCCAGGACCCGCACCTCGACCTGGTTGGGCGACACCGGATCCCCGTCGTCGGCGGGAGGCGCCGACGCCGAGTCCGACGGCTGCGGCGACCGGCTCGCATCCGGATCCGGATCGGCAGAGGCGGACGCCGTCGCTTCGGCGCTGTCCGTGGCGGCGGGATCCGTGGCCAGGCTGTCAGCGCCGTCCGGCTGGGGCGAGGAGCCGTCCGAAGCGGTCGGCTGCGGGGAGGCTGTGTCGTCCTCCGTGAGCCTGGCACGGGACAATTGCGCCGAGGTGCCGCTGCCTTCGTTCACGGGGGCGACCTCGACCACGTCCGCGACCTCGGTGGTACCGCCGCTCGCAGAGACGGACGGGCTCGCGGTGACCGTACCCGGATCACCCGGTGCCGCCTGCGACAGATCCACCGTCGCCTCGGCCGCCTTCGGCCACTTCGGCGCCGGCAACACCGTGCCCGCCTCCTCGGCCTGCTGCGCCGGCACCGTCCCCACGGACTGGGCCGGCACCACCGGCGTCCCGTCGTCCGACGACGCCGCGGCGGTCGCCTGCTGTGGCGACACCACCCCCACCGTCGACAACAGACCCGCCAGCACCGCACCCGCCACACCGACGGAGAGCCTGCGCGTACGCCGAGCAGCCACCAGCACCCCACCCCCACACCAACCCCCGCGCCCATGCGCAGAGACCGGCACTCACAGAAGACCGAACAGAAACAGACAGCACAAACAGCCGGACCACAGCACGCCGCAGCCGGACTTGACCAAAAGCTGGCCAATGAAGCGAGACTGTAAATCGTGTGAATGGCCTGTGAACAGGGGGAGTGATCATGGGTTCCCGAAGCGGCCAGTGACCTCGATCACAAGGGTCAAGGCGCCGGTGCCAGCCGATCGTGAAAGCTGCATCAGCCGCTACGGGCCGCGCCGCGCGCAAGGGTGGTTCCGGCCGGGCCCGTATATGTCCCGGGGGCAACTGCGCCATCGGTGCTGCCGGCCGGATGCAGGTCATCGCCCGTTCGGCTCGTACCGGCTGTTACGCACTTTCAGGTGACGGCCCGAGACTGGTGTGGGTGTTGAGGTACCGGTCCGTCTCCGCGATCCCGCTCCAGCACCAGGATGTACCGGTGGCAACTCATCAATCATCTGCATTCACCGTATATATGGATGTTGCAGGCGAGAGTCATAGGAATATGCAGGATCCGTTACGACCTTCGCGTAACCGCCACATTGCCTCCGCATGGCGGGCAGGGTGTGGGTGTGCGGCCGATCCGGTCGCCGACCCGCACAAACGCACCACCGAACTGCGGCTTTCATGCTGCAGACGCTGGTGGTGTCCGGCCCCGAGAAGGGGGACTCCATGTCCGTATCTGTTTCCGCCCGTCGTCTGACCGCTGCTGCTGCCGTGGCCTGCGCCGTGGTGGGGGCGTTCGCGCTGCCGGCCGCGGCCGCGGGCCAGCAGTCGGCCCGCCCGCACCACGATGTGGTCATCAGCGCCGTGCAGTACGACTCGCCGGGGCGTGATGACCGCTCCAACCGCTCCCTGAACAAGGAGTGGGTGGACGTCACCAACACGACCCGCCGGGCGGTGGACCTGGACCACTGGACCCTCACGGACGAGGCCGGTCACACCTACACCTTCCGCCACTTCCGTCTGGACGGGCGGGCCACGGTCCGTGTCCACACCGGCGAAGGCCGCGACAGCGCCGCCGACGTCTACCAGGATCGCCGCGCCTACGTGTGGAACAACGACGCCGACACCGCGACCCTGCGCAACGACCGCGACCGCCTGGTCGACGAGGTCACCTGGGGCCACCACCGCGGCGACGACCGCGACCACCGCGGGGAGCACCGCAACGGTGGCAGCATGCGCCGCTGATCCCCTCCGGCGGCGCCGGTGACCGGCGACCCCGGGCCCGGCCCCGGCGTCCCTTGCTGTCGGCGGTGCGTCCCTCTTTTGCGGGGCGCACCGCCGCGGCGTTGCGTACCGTCTTCTCGGTCTGGCCCGTCACCTCATTCCGCCGTGGTGACGGGCCAGACGCGTGTCAGTGGACGAGGGTGACGGTGATGGGCTGGTCGGGGCAGGCGGCGAGGCGCTCGGTGAGCGCGGTCTGCTCGGCGGGGTCGATGCTCAGCTGGTAGCGGGTCTTGTCGGCGACCCAATCGGTGACGTACGTGCACCAGTCGCCGGCGTAGGGGGGCAACCATTCGGTGGGGTCCTTGTCGGCCTTGGAGCGGTTGGAGGCCGCGGAGACCGCGATCAGCGCCCGCGGGTCGTCCAGGTCGTTCGCGTAGGCTTCGCGTTCCTTCGGGGTCCAGGCGGAGGCGCCGGAGTCCCAGGCCTCGGCGAGCGGGACGAGGTGGTCGACGTCCAGCTTGCTCGCGCTGTCCAGGTACCGGTCGTCGTACGCGCTGTACCAGCTGCCCCCGTTCAGCGCGCACTTCGGGCCGACCTCGGGGGCGGTGACGGCTTCCTCCAGGAGGACCTCGGCGCGGGTGTTGCAGCCGTCCTTGTCCGTGTCGGTCCAGTGCTTGAACTTGTCCCGGGAGTAGCCGGCGCGGCTCTCGTCGGCCACGGTGAGCTCGGCGAGTGCGTCGCGGACCGGCAGGGTGACGGTCTCGCCGGGCGCGTGCCGTGCGGGCAGGTGCCCGGCGACCGCGGTGGTGGCGTGGGCGGTGGTGGGGGCGAGCAGGGCGAGTGGCGCGAACAGCGCGGCGATCAGGGTGCGTCGGGTGCGGGCAAGGCGCACGGCCGGGTTCTCCGTTCCGCAGATCACGAACAGGGTTGTGATCTTCGTAGCGTCCCCGGCGGGTCCGCGCTGGCCCGTCCGGAACGAGTTCACCCGACCGGCGAACTAGTCACACCATCAGGGGAGACCGCTCCGCCTCCCCGATCCGGCACTCGCCTGTGCGGCGGTCTCCCGCAAGGGTCGGCGGGGCGAGCCCGGGCGGCCCCCTGCCACGGCGGGCGGAGCGGTAACGCTCCACGCGGCCGTCCGGCTGCGCAACGTCAGAGTGGTGTGGCTTCCCCGCCCGTGCTCCGCGGAGGCGGGCAACGGAACCTTCCGACGGTCACTTCTGCTTCGCCGTCATGTCGCACGGCGCGAGCGCCACTGCGGGATGGTGCCCGCACTGCCGGCCCGCAGCTTTCCCCCGCAGCGGCGGGCCAGGCCTCCATCCCCCAGATGCAGGCGGTCACAGCGCCCCGTGTGTGACCCGCTTCACTTTTTACGGGTGGGCTCTCTTTGGACTCTAGGTAGGTATGACGGAAAGCCACCCTCAGCTTCCCGAGCAGCCGGATTCGGTTCCCGAACCGGCCCTGGGCTCGGAACGCAGCGAAACCGCTGGCTTAGTGCTGTTGATCAACACCGTTCTGGGAGGTCTCGGGACCTTGTACGTGACGACCAACTCGGTGGCAGTCACGCTCGCTTCCGCTGTACTGGTCTTGCTGCTCGTGGTCATGAAGCGCAGGAACGGGCGTGATGCACGCCTGGGCCGGAGAGGCGATCGGAGTGGACAGTGAGCCCGACGGCTTCGCGGCCTTCTTCGCGAGTCACTACCCCCGGGTGATCGCCATGCTGGTTGCCCATCACGGTTTCGCCGAGGTGATTGCGCAGGACGCCGCCGCCGAAGCAATGACGAAGCTGGTGGAGTACTGGGCGAAAGTGGCGGCACCCCAGGCCTGGGTCCGGACGGTCGCGTTCCGGGTGGCCTGCCAACTGGCGAAAGACCGGCAGTTCGGGCTGCCCGACGGGGAACTTGCTGATCGTGGTTCGACGCAGGACCTCATTGCGGCAGAGCTCGCGCTGGTCGCAGGAAGCGCGATCGCGGCTCTGCCCCGTCGCCAGCAGCAGGTCATGACGCTGACGCTGGTCGACATGACGCCTTCGGAGATCGCAGAGGCCCTCGGATGCACCCCCGCGCAGGCGAGGGCAAACCTCACCCACGCACGCCGGGCCCTGAGAAACGCCATGCGGATGGACAGGGAGGCATGAAGATGGAACCGACACCCATCAGGGCGCCTGAGTCGGTCGATCAGGGTGCCGCCTACGACCGGCTCGTCGAACGGTATTCCGCACCGGAGACCCTGTCGGCCGCACTCGAACGCGTCATGGCCGAGGCCCGCCGCCGGTCCGCAGACCGGGAAGCGGCAGGAAGCCAGTCCTCTGCATTCCGTCCCGGGGACGCTGCGGATGCCGGCCGCCGGTACGGCGACGGCCCTCGCCTGCAGAGCCTGCAAGGCGGTGCAGCAGCCGGCACCGGGGCTTACCCCGCGTCCTGGGCTGCAGTTGCAGTTGCCGGACCGGGTGACCGTGCCGGTCGCGCAAGCGTCGCACCGGATTTCGCGACCGCCGGACCGGCACGCGATCCGTGGCGCTACCAGCTGGCCATCGAGGCGCTCATCTCCACGGTCGCCGAGCCTTCCCAGTGGGCGGAGATGCTGCCGGAGCACCAGCGGATCGGCCACCTGTGCCGGGAGACCAAGTCCGTCGCGGAGATCGCGGCGCTCCTGCACATGCCCCTTGGAGTGACCCGCATCCTGGTAGCAGATCTCGTGGAAGCCGGATTCCTCGATGTTCAGGCGCCCATGGCCACCGAGTCGGGGAGCGTCCCTGACGTGACCCTCCTCGAAAGGGTGCTCAGCGGACTCCGCAAGCTGTAGCCGGCCCGGGCCGTGCACGGGCCCTGGCTGTCTGTTCGTGTCCGGCGCCGCCTCATCGGCGCCGGGCGCGCATCCGTCGCACCGGACGGTGCCATGACTTTGAGCGGCTCGCCGTCGTCACCGCTGTGGGCCCGATGACCCTCGCGAAGCCAATTAATGTCCACTTGAAATTCACCTGGATTCAATCCAATCAACTTCACGCTCCGTGATTTATCAGTTCTTTAAATGCCCTTTTGTCAATCCTTGCCGATGTAAAACAATTCCATGTGACGTGGATCACTCTTGATGCGCTGAGGGTGCATCTGATTACTATCCGCGACGTATCTGTGGATCTTCTGCGGGACGTGGGGCGGGGCTGTGAAATCACAGACAGGAATGCGGAGATCTTTCGTCAGGGGGCTGTGGGTGCGGCGGCTCGCTGTGCCTTTGGCCGCGTGGCCGCTGGTGTTCGGCGGGGTGGCGGTGGCGAACGTGGCCGCCGCGGTGCCGGCGCAGGCCGAGGGGGACAGCGGGCCGACGCCTCTGGAGCAGGCGAAGGCTTCGGGTGAGCCGGTCGAGGTGGTGGACCAGCGCACGGAGTACGCGCAGACGTTTGCGAATCCTGATGGCACGTACACCCTGAAGCAGGCGACGTCGCCCCAGCGGGCGAAGGACGATACGGGCGTCTGGCACGACATCGACACGACGCTCGTGCGCAGGGCTGACGGGTCGATCGGCCCCCGCTACGCGGCGGCCGAGGAGTCGTTCTCCGCCGGGGGCACACAAACCATGGTCCGTCTGGGGAAGGACCAGCGGTCGCTGTCGGTGCGCTGGCCGGGCGAGCTGCCCGCGCCCTCTCTGGACGGTGCGACCGCTACCTACTCCGAGGTGCTGCCCGGAGTCGACCTGCAGCTGACCGCGGTGCCCGACGGGTACCGCGAGGTCCTGGTGGTCAAGTCCGCCGAGGCCGCGCAGCAGCAGGCTCTGGAGCAGTTGCGCTTCGGTGTCGAGGGCGACCGGGTGTCTGTCATCCCGGGTGCGGGGGGCGGGCTGCGTGCGGTCGACGCCGACGACAACGCTGTCTTCACCGGGCCGGCGGGGCGGATGTGGGACTCGGCCGGCAGCGGAGGCGGAACTCAGACGCAGCTGCTTAGGACGGCCGGCGCGGCCTCTGCCGCAGCCGATCCGGGGGTGGACACCCAGGAACCGTTTGAGCCGGGAGACGGTGACACGACCGCGGCCCTGCCCGTGCAGGTCGATGACGGCAGCATCTCCGTCAGTCCCGACCTGAACCTGCTGCGGGGCGAGCAGACCGTGTATCCGGTGCGGATCGACCCGGCGGTGGGCCTTTCACGGGATGAGCGGACGGTCCTGTCTTCGGACGGCGACAAGTTCTACCAGTTCTCCGGCGACTACGGAGTGGGCCGCTGCGCGATCGCGGACGGCTACCCGTGCGGTGACGATTACGTGAACCGCATGTACTTCGAGTTCAGCCCCAGTGCCCTGGCCGGCAAGCACGTCCTGCACGCCACGTTCCGTGCCCACGAGACCTGGTCGTTCAACTGCGATGCCAAGGCGGTGGACCTGGAGCGCACCGGAAACATCACCGAGGGAACGGAGTGGCCCGGCCCGGGCAACATCGCACTGATCGACTCCAAGACGGTGTCGGCAGGGCGGGGCGACAACTGCAGTCCTCCTCAGCCCGATGCCTGGGTGGAGTTCAACGGCAGCCTGACCAAACAGGTCCAGAATTTCGCCGACGGGAAGTTCGGCCGGCTCACGCTGATGCTCCGCGCGGGAGACGAGGGCGATCCGCGGGCGTGGAAACGCTTCGACGCCAACGCCGAGATCACGGTGGACTACGTGCCGAACCCCGGCGTGCCGATCAACGTCGGCGTCATTCCCGGTGTGGCCGGGGCGAACGCGCACGGCTACTGCTATCCGGCGGACTCCCCGCTGGCTGTCACGGTCGACCAGCCGACGGTGCGGGCGCGGGTGGAGACCCAGGTGCAGCCGGGCACCAATGACAGCAAGGGCCAGCTGAAGGCCAACTACCGCATCGCCCGCCGTCTTGCGGACGGAAACTGGGAAGAGATCTGGGCCGAGGACAACGACGGCGGATACTTCACGGACGGCAAACTGCTCGACAAGCAGACCACGAAACGCACGGACGGCACGACCTACCGATATCGGGCCCGTACCCAGTCCCACTGGTCCTACGACGGTGACAGCGGCGACCTCTACTCCTCGTTCTCCTCGTGGTGCTACTTCACGATCGACTCCACCGCGCCGAAGGAACCGACGATCGCGCCGAAGGATCCCGTGAACGGGTCTCCCTACGTGCGGTGCGTGGCGGATCCCTGCACCGCCAAGGGCGGGCCGGGGGTGGCCGGATCGTTCGTCTTCCGGCCCAACACCGCGGACACGGACATCGACGGCTACCAGTGGACGCTGTCCGGGCCGAGCGGTCAGGAAGGCAAAGCGCACACCGTCGACGCGGCCACCGACCACAGTGCCGAGGTGGACACCGTCACCCCGTCCCTGGGCGGCACGTACCACCTGACGGTATGGGCCATCGACGTCCGTGACCGGACGGGTTCGCCCGAGACCTTCGACTTCCAGGTGAGTCTTCCGCCGGGGCCGGTCGGCCGCTGGCACTTCGACGACGGTGCTCCCGGCTCTGGTGTGACCACGGCCAAGGACAGTTCGGCAGACGATCCGACGCACGACCCGGCGGCGGCCACACACGATCTGACCATGCATGACGGGGCCGGCTTCTCGACCATGGCACGGCGTGGCGAGGAAGACACGTCGCTATGGCTGGACAGCAGCGACCCCGCTCTGCAGCAGGCCTATGCCGCTTCCACCGAACCGGTCGTGAACACGGCGCACTCGTTCACGGTTTCCGCGTGGGTCTATCTCACGGACACGTCGACCAGCCGAATGATCCTCGCGGAGCCCGGCGCGCAGGCGCAGGCGTTCGCGCTCTACTACTCCTCATCCACGAAGTCCTACGTCTTCCACTACACGGCCACGGACTCGGCGACGCCGGTCTTCGTCAAGTCCGTAGCAACGGCCACTGACCCGCCCCTGCGGGTGTGGACACACCTGGCCGGCGTCTACACGGCCGGAGCTGACGCCAGCGGCGACACCATCCAGTTGTTCGTCAACGGCCGCCCACAGGGCGCCCCGGTCAACCTGTCCCAGGCCGCTCCCACCTACAAACGCTGGGAGGCATCACAGGGCTTGCAGGTGGGCCGGTCGATCGTCCGGGGCGCCGCAGGCCAGTACTTCCGTGGCCGCATCGACGAGCCCGCCCTGTGGCAGCAGGCCCTGAGCCCCGAACAGATCGCCAAAGAGACACAGGCGACGGAGCAGGAGCTACCCGCCACCGAACTGGTGGCCGACTGGGACGCCGAGAGCTCGTCCGGCACCACGGTCACAGAGCTCTCGCCCTACCCCATCGGCGCCATGAGTCTGTCCGGCGGAGCCAGCATCGACAACGAGTCCAGCACCCTGGTCCTGAACGGCACCGGCGCCTACGCCTCGGTCACCGGACCGGCCATCGACGAGACCGGCTCGTTCACCGTCTCCGCGCAGGCCCAGTTCGACCCGACGGTGCTCAACACCAAACCCAACGGGTACGAGGCCCAGCTTGCCGGACAAGCAGGAACCGGGGGAGTGTCCTGGGCTCTGGCCGTGCAGAAGATCGACCAGGACGTCTACGTCTGGAAGTTCCTGCGCACCACGCCGTCCGGAACCACGGTGGCCACGGCCGACGTGACCGACGTGACCGAACTGGCCGACCCCACCTCGTCGGTGACGCTCACCGGCGTGTACGACGCCCAGGACCAGGACGGCCGACTGCACCTGTACGTGGGAACGTCGCCCGTCGACGACGGCGCCGAGAACGCGCTCACCAGCCCCCAGCAAGGCACCGGGAGCCTCTCCATGGGCGGCGCCACGACCACCAGCTACTTCGCAGGCCGGCTGAGCCGACTGCGGATCTGGGTCGGTGCGATGACCGCCGACGAGGTGCGCGACCGTGTGATTTCCAGCGACTGAGCCCACCCCGGTGGGCGGGGACCGGCCGCCCCCGCCCACCGGGCCGACGCGAACGATCGGCAGCCGATCGGCTGCGTGCCTGAACTCGCTGGTCGTGCCCGTGCACGACTTCCCGACTCCCGCCCCGGCAAGGGGCGTTCGTATGGAGCTTTGGACATGAGACCCATGCTGCCGTTCCGTCCCCACACCACCAGACGCACGAGCAGGTCCTGGCTTGCCCGGACCGCCGTCACCGCCGCGTTCGCCCTGCTGCCCGGGCTGCTCAGCCCCCTGAGCGCAGTCGCCCAGGGCGCACAGCCACTGGGCCGTCCCGACGCCCCCAAACAGGTGTCGGTCAAGACGGTTCCGCTGAAGCCGAAGCAGACCGCGGCCTCCCGCGCCGTCGCCCGGCAGGCTGCAGCCAACGCGAAGGCCGCCCAGCGGTCCCGGCGAGAGCAGGACGTCAAGGTAGTGTGGCCGACCGCCGCCACCGCCACTCTCAGCACCTCAACCAAGGCGGCCGGACACGCGAAGGCCGGCTCCCTGCCTGTGTCCCTGGCCGTCTCCACGGCGAAGAACGCAGTGCGCACGGCGAAGGTGCGGGTGCTGAGCCGCGCACAGACGCAGGCCCTCGGCGTCAAGGGCGTCGCCCTGGCCGTCACCGCCCCCCGCGCCGGTGGGACGGCCGACCTCGGTGTCGACTACTCCTCGTTCGCTGCGGCCTACGGCGGCGACTGGGCCGGACGCCTTCAGGTGCTGCGTCTGCCGGACTGCGCCCTCACCCACCCCGGCAAGGCCGCCTGCCGCAGCGGGAAGACCCTGCCCTACACCAACGACCGCGACGGGCAGACCCTTCAGGCCCGCCTCACCTTCAGTACCACGTCCGCCCAGGCCACCGGGCAGACCATGCTGCTGGCCCTCGCCGCAGGGGCCAAGTCCGGCGGCGGCGACTACAAGGCCACCCCGCTGTCCGCGTCGTCTACCTGGGAAGCCGGCAACTCCTCCGGCACGTTCACCTGGAACTACCCGCTGAAAGCACCGCCGGCCGCGGCGGGCCCGGCTCCCGACCTCGCCATCTCGTACGACTCCGGCAGCGTGGACGGCCGCACGGCCAACACCAACAACCAGGGCAGCCAGATCGGCGAGGGCTTCGACCTGACCTCCTCCTACGTCGAGCGCAAGTACGCCTCCTGCGACGACGACGGTGAGGACGGCAAGTACGACCAGTGCTGGAAGTACGACAACGCATCCCTCGTCCTCAACGGCAAGGCCACCGAGCTCGTCAAGAACGACAGTGACGGAACCTGGCACCTGAAGGACGACGACGCCTCGGTCGTCACGCACTCCACCGGCGCCGACAACGGCGACGACGGCGACAGCGACATCGACGGCAAGGGGGAGTACTGGACCGTCATCACCAGCGACGGCACCAAGTACGTCTTCGGCCTCAACAAGCTCGCCGGCGCGGACACCGAACGCACCAACAGCGTGTGGACCACTCCCGTCTTCGGCAACAACAAGGGAGAGCCCGGCTTCAGCAGTGGCACCTCCCTGAGCGGGCGTGTCAAGACGCAGGCCTGGCGGTGGAACCTCGACTATGTCGAGGACACCCACGGCAACGCCATGTCCTACTGGTACACCGCCGAGACCAACAACTACGACACCCTCGGCGACGACAGCACCGGCACCAAGTACACCCGCGGCGGCTACCTCAACAAGATCCTCTACGGTCAGCGCGCAGGCGTCCTGTTCTCCGGCAGCCCCGCCGCGTCCAACAAGATCTCTTTCACGTACTCCGAACGGTGCATCCGCGACGACGACGGCTGCGACTCGCTAACCGCCTCCACCAGCCAGCACTGGCCGGACGTACCCTTCGACGCGATCTGCGCCGACGGTGACAAGTGCACGGGCAACATCGGGCCCACGTTCTTCACCCGCAAGCGACTCACCAGCATCACCACCTACGCGTGGAATGCGGCCCTCACCCCGAGCGCCGACTTCCAGGCCGTGGACTCATGGAAGCTGACCCAGACCTATCAGGAGGCTGGCGAGACCGGTGACTCCGCCGACCAGTCGCTGTGGCTGCAGTCCATCCAGCACACCGGCGAGCACGGCACCGCACTCTCCACCCCGCCGATCACGTTCATCAACGAATTCTTCAACAACCGGGTCGACGCCAGTGACGACAGCATCCTGCCTCTGGCCAAGCCCCGGCTCGTCGGCATCACCACCGAGACCGGCGCCGTCATCTCCGTCAACTACGCCGAACCCGACTGCGTCGCCGGCGAGACCATGCCCCGCCCGGACCAGAACACCCGCACCTGCTACCCGGTGCTGTGGCGACCGAACGGCGGAGATGTCGACCCGACCCTGGACTGGTTCCAGAAATACCCGGTCACTGCCGTCAGCACCAGCGACCCGACCGGCGCCTCCGGCATCATCACCGACACCTACCAGTACTCCGGCGGCGGCGCCTGGCACTACGACGACGACCCCCTGACCCCCGAGAACCAGCGCACCTGGTCCATCTGGCGCGGCTTCGCCAAGGTCACCCACCTCACCGGCCCCAGCGACAGCACCCAGACCAAGACCGTCACCGTCTACATGCGCGGCATGAACGGCGACCGCCTGCTGAAGTCCGACGGCAAGACCCTGGACCCGGACGCCCGCCGCACCGCCCAGAGCACCGGCATCAAGGCCGACGCGCTCACCGATGCCGACCAGTACGCCGGCTTCACCCGTGAGACCGTCACCTACGACGGAACAGCGGAAGTCTCCGGCACCATCAACGACCCCTGGTCGAAGCGGACCGCCACCCAGCACAAGTCCTACGCCGACACCGAGTCGTACTTCGTCCGCACCGCCGCCACCCACGCCCGCACCAACGTCACCAGCTCCAGCACACCCGTCGACCGCACCCGGACGACCGTCACAACGTTCGACGCCTACGGCATGCCGCAAACCCTGGAGGACGACGGCGACGATGCCGTCTCCGGCGACGAGACCTGCACCCGGACCTGGTACGCCCGCAACACCACCGCTGGTCTGACCAAGTTGGTCTCACGCATCCGCATCACGGCCAAGCCCTGCGCGACCCCCGACAGCGACCTCGACCTGCCGGCCGACTCCACCAAGGCCGGCGACGTCATCAGCGACACCGCCACCACCTACGACGCCACCACCGCCTGGACCGCCGACCAGACACCCACCAAGGGCGAGCCGCAGTGGACCGGCCGAGCCGCCGGATACGACAGCAGCGACCAGCCGACCTGGCAGAAGCTCAGCACGACCACGTACGACGCCCTCGGCCGGCCACTGATCGTCAGCGACACCAACGGCGACCAGAGGAGCAAGACCACCTACACCCCCACAGCGGCCGGACCCCTCACCGCCACCGCAGTCGCCGACGCAAAGAGCTACACCACCAACAGCGTCATCGACTTCACCTCCGGCACCGCCACCAAGGTCACCGACCCCAACTCCAAAATCACCGAGACCACCTACGACAGCCTCGGCCGCCTGACCCAGGTCTGGCTTCCCAACAGGCTCCACGCCCTGGGCGCCACCCCCAACTACACCTACGCCTACAACCTGTCGAAGACCTCCGCGTCCTGGGTCTCCACGAGCACCCTCACCCCGACCGCGTCGGGCTACACCACCTCCTACACCCTCTACGACTCACTCCTGCGGGCCAGGGAGACGCAGTCCCCGTCCCCGTCCGGCGGACGCATCGTCGCCCTGACCCAGTACGACACCCGCGGCCTGGTCAAGTCCACGCTCTCGGACATCTGGGACGCGAAGAACGCCCCGTCCAGCTCGCCGGCCACCGTCGAGGGCGGCCAGGCACCCATGCAGGTGGACACCACCTACGACGGCGCTGGCCGCTCCATCTCGGCTGAGGCCAAGGTGAAAGGCGTCCACAAATGGACGACCACCACGACCTATCAGGGTGACCGCGTCATCCAGACCGCCCCGACCGGCGGCCAGGCCGCCTCGACGCTGACCAACGCGCTGGGGCAGACGACCGAGACCCGCGAGTACGCCGCCCCGCAGGCCACCGGCTCCTACAACCACACCCGCTACGCGTACACGCCCGCAGGGCAGCAGAAGACCATCACCGCCCACGACACCAGCGCCTGGTCCTCCACCTACGACCTGTTCGGCCGGCAGACCACCGCCACCGACCCGGACAAGGGCACCACGACCACCCACTACAACACGCTCGACCAGGCCGACTGGACCCTGGATGCGGAGAGCCACAAGCTCCTGTACAAGTACGACATCCTGGGCCGCAAGACCGACCAGTGGCAGACCGACACCACCGACGGCAACAAGCTCGCCCACTGGGACTACGACCAGGTCGCCAAGGGCCAGCAGGACACCGCCACCCGCTACGTCAACGGAGCCACCGGCGACGCGTACGTCCAGAAGACCACGAAATTCGACAACCTCTACAACACCACGTCCACCTCGCTGACCCTCCCGGCCACCGACGCCTTCGCCCAGGCCGGCGTAGGCGGCACAAGCCGGACGCTGACATTCGACGCGACCTACAACGCCGCCAACCTTCCTTCATCCATCGGTGACCCGGCTGTCGCCGGCCTGCCATCGGAAGGCATCACCCCGGCCTACGACACCCTCGGCAACATCAAGACACTCACGGGTAAAACCGGCTACCTGCTCGGCACGGCCTACTCGGAATTCGGTGATCTGACGACGCTGACGCTGGGCACTGACTCCACCAGCTCAGCTCCCAAGGCGTACCTCAACTACGCCTACGAGACCGGCACCCGCCGCCTCAACAGGGCCTACATCACCGACGACACCCACGGCTACATGCCGCAGGACCTCAACTACACCCAGGACGACGCCGGCAACGTCACCTCCATCAGCGACGCGGCCACCCTCGCAGGCACCGGCAAGACCGACAACCAGTGCTTCACCTACGACGGCTACCGCCGCCTCACTGAAGCCTGGACCCCGCAGACTACCGACTGCACGACCACCGGCCTCACCACCGCAAGCCTCGGCGGCGCCGCCCCCTACTGGACCTCGTACACCTACACGACGGCCGGCCAGCGCGATACCGAAACTCAGCACCTGGCCACCGGCAACCAGAGCACTGACTACACCTACGGCACCGCTACCGGCCAGCCGCACCCCCTCAACAGCACAACCGGCGCGAAGAGCGCCACCTACACATACGACAAGACCGGCAACACCACCCACCGCCCCGGAGCCACCGCCACCCAGACACTGGCCTGGAACAGCGAGGACGAACTCGCCAGCGTCACCGAGGGCACCAAGAAGACCAACTACCTCTACGACGCCGACGGCAACCTTCTCATCCGCAGCGCGACCGGAGACGGCGAAAGCGTCCTCTACCTCGGCGACACCGAAGTCCACCTCACCGTCAAGGGCACCACCAAGACCCTGACAGGCCTCCGCTACTACACCGCAGGCGGCCAGACCATCGCGGTCCGCACCGCGACCTCCGGATCGAGCACCACCAAACTCACCTTCCTCGCCAACGACCCGCACGGCACCGCATCCGTCGCACTCGACTCCAGCACCTGGGCGATCACCAAGCGTTACACCAGCCCCTTCGGCGCCTCCCGTGACACCACCACAGTCGCCTGGCCCGACGACAAGGGCTTCCTCGGCAAACCCACCGACACATCGACAGGCCTGACCCACCTCGGCGCCCGCGAATACGACCCGTCCACCGGCCAGTTCATCAGCGTCGACCCACTGCTCACCCTGGACCAGCACCAGTCCCTCAACGGCTACAGCTACGGGAACAACAACCCGGTCACGGCCAGCGACCCCGACGGAAAAGGCGCCTGTCTTCAGGACGGCCCGTGCGGTGGCATCAAGTCGATCGAGGAAATCGCCAAGAAGCAAAAGGCCAAGTATCCGGAGCAGTACGACGGGATCGACGACACCACCGGCCAGCCCATCGGTCAATCGACGACCTCCAACGACAACGGGGGCGGCGGCTTCACCGGCTGGCTGAAGGGCGCGGTGGACACGGCCCTCAACTACGGCACCTCCATCTTCACTCAGCCAGAGATCTGGTGGGGCGCGGCTGAAACCGGCGGCAGCCTGGCCCTGATGGGTATCAGCACCCAAGCCGCCGAGTATGGCGTCGGCCTTTGCCTCAGCGGAGTCGGCTGCTTTGCCGGCGCCCCCATCGCTGCCGCCGGCGTGGCTGGCATAGGGGTGAGCACATTCGGCGTCAAGGACGGCATTGGGCGCATTGACGACGGGCTGGGGACGGCACTCAGAGAAGCCGATACGAAGTCTGGCAGCGGCGGCGGTGTCACTGTCAGCGATGAAGAGGGCGTTGATGCCGCCAAGGCCGCAAAAAACAAATTCGATAAGCCTGGCGGAACCAACGGTGCACTTTACGTCGAAGGATACGATGACCCTGTAGCTATCTCTTCAGGGCAACAGAATACCCCGAGCTCATACATCAAACCTCCCGGCATCAACGACATCAACAAAGAACATGCAGAGACTCACGCGGTCGGCCTGATGCGGGCCAAGGGGTGGTCCAACGCCCACCTCTACATCGACAACAGTCATATATGCGGCTCATGCATGGATCGCCTGAACAGAATGCTGCCGAGTAACGCGACACTGCGTGTAACCTACTACAACAAAGCAAAGGGATACGTGACGGAAACCTTCGGGGCGAAAAGCTAGCCACACTCTTCCCATTCTGCAGGCAGGTCACCAGGGGAAATTGGTGAATCAGTTCTGCCGTCCGGAATGCTGAGAGCGCCCCACCATTTGTATGGTGGGGCGCTCTCAGCATTCCGGATACGGAATTCTGCAAGATGCTTTACCCTGGGGTCGTCGCTGAGGCTCAGGCGTGAATCTGGGTGTGCCGAAAATCATCCAGCTCAAACGTGACTGGAATCGAGCTGCCAAGCTAAACCTGATGGGTTACCGGAGCGACTCCGTTAGAACCAGTCGCCCGGGATCGATTCCAGGTGAGAAAGTGAAGAAGGCGTGGTGGCGCCGAACTGCACTCCGCTGAATCCAGCTTCATTTTCCAATGCAGCTCCCCCCTCCATTGCGGGCCCAACTACCGCAATCAGGTTATCGCTCATGAAAACCCGGTAATTCGGTGCCGGCCAGTTCCATCCATTGGTTGCAACCTCGGTCAGGGGCGCTAGGGCGTCAGTCATCCATGAATTCTCGACGGAATCACAATACCGTCGAACCGGTGCCCCGTATGCGGCTTCCATGATTGCGTTATGCGTCAGAAATTCAGAAAGGCTTTCGGGAAGCTTGACCCATCCCTCATATCGGCGCCCTTCGTACACGTTAGCCGCCGAGTCGAGCGCCCAGATGGCGTTCGCGGGATCGGCAAGGAAGATGGCCTTGTCGTCACGGAACGCGACTTCATCAAGAGGGGTAAATTCTTTTACCGCCATAACGCGGTCGGACCACTGACTGGTGAGCTCGTGCCATGCGCGCAGGGGTTCCGGTAGGTCGGGTCGGGCGACTGCGCGTGTTGCCGACCTATCCGGCATTCCGTGCCACTTGGTGAGGAACTGCTCAAGGTCGACATCTGACAGATCGATCATGAAGTCATTATGGCATGCGATGGGGTGCTTAAATCACGCAGTGCACATAATCCTGTATGGAAATTCAGGAGGCCGCCAATATGGCATTTTGTCATGGACGCTTCGCGATCCATCCTCGTGCTCGACCTTTCGATGATGGGTGCGGTTCCTCCGAAGGGAAAGTTTGAGCTGGGGAAAGGCTGAGCGGGGCTGTGCTGGGGGCTGCTCGTCTCTACCGTGGTGGTGGAGGAGTAGCGGATGGGCTCGCTGTTCGAGGAGTTGGGCGCGCGCGAGGCGGCTGCCCGGGTGCGGGTGGAGGAGCTCGAAGCCGAGCTCGCCGCGTTGTCCGGGAGACTGGGCGTCCTTTCCCGCCCAGGGCGCGGGCGATGACGAGCGCGGTGGGGAAGCCACCGATCACCAGGGTGAGGTGGGCGAGTCCGTGGCGGGCGGCGGGGGCGAGGCGGCCCCGGCCTGCATGCGCCCGCGCGCGAGGTCGGGCTTCCCTGGGATTGCGGTGGGCCTTGGCCCGGTAGTGCGGGGCATGGGCTACAGGTCGTCGAGGTCTGGAACTTCAGCGTAATTCCCCAACAGCAGCGTCAACTTCCCCACGCGTGTGTTCGAGCCCGGTGCCCACGTCGTGCATCGGGTCCTGTGCGGGTGGTGGTCAGTCCCACCAGCCGTCGCCGGCGTGCCAGCGTTGCACCCATTCCAGGAAGCTGACCGCCTCCGGCATCGGATACGGGCAGGCGCCGGCGTCGGTGACCACTCAGATCCTGCCTTGCTGGGCACCGGTTACGACCAGGACCCAGTAGGAGGGGCCGTCGTCGGTACAGAGCACGATGGAGCCGTGGTCGTAGACGTCCACGACGCGCTCAGTATGGTCCTCGGCCAAGGGGTCGTCTTCTCAGGCCCAGGCCTCCTGGAGCGGGAACGGGGCAGCGGGATCGCGGTCCCTGTCGTACGGGCCAGTCCGGTGGGAGCCAGCCCAGAGGGAGAAGGTCGTCGTCGTGCGGCGGTCCGAGGGACGACCCGGTGGCCGTACCAGTCGGCGATGCGGCGCCGGGCGATCACGAAGAGAGGCGCGATCTCGTCCGCGTATCCCTGCCAGGAAACGCAGAAGTACGCCACGCACACTTGCTGGCGGATGTCCGCCACGACTGTCTCGCCGCGGACCCGGCGGCCCACGCAGCCGGTCAGCCGAGGGTGCTGGGCGCGGTAGACAGCCAGCCTCGGATCCCCCGTCGCCGGATACTGCTCGGTCGGCCTCGGTCCCGCTGCGCCGGCCATGCTTCCGTGAGCCCGGACTCCCCTCGCTCGGATCTCCTCACCCAACAGGGCACCCGGCAGCCGCCAAACGGGTACCCGCGTCCCAACAGGCGCGGGGGAGAGGCGAGATTCCTGTGCGGTGCGGGAGAGCCGCTTGAGAGCGACGTACTGTACGGCCCGGACGCGTGGGCGGCTGGACGCAGGCGGCGCGTCTCCCGCTACGTTGCACTCCTGGAGTCGTGCGAGGACCTCGGCCGAGCGGGGCCCGCGGCCTGGCCGGCCGAGAAGTCAGGGATCAGGAGTGAGGGGTGGTGATGCGAGCCCAGACGATCTTTCCGCCGGAGTGGGTCCTGGCGTAGCCCCACTGGCTGGTCAGGGCATCGACGATGACCAGTCCCCGGCCCGTCGGGGCCAGGTATTCCGGTGAACGGCACGAAGGGGGAGTAGGGGGAGCGGGGCTGGGATCGGTGACGGCGCAGACCACTGTGCCGCCAGTGTGGGCCATGCCGAGCCAGGCCTTGGCCTGTCCGCCGCGCTTGGGCAGCGCGTGCTGCACGGCGTTGACGGTGAGTTCGTTGACCACGTTCGTCAGGTCGTCGGCGTAGGTGCGCAGACCCCAGCCAGCGATGGTCTCGCGGGCGAAACGGCGGATGCCCTGGACGCTTTCGGGGTCCCGGCTGAATGCGTGGGCTGCGAAATCGGCCGTGCTGATACCCAGCGCAAGTCCCCAGTCCAACGGTCCGGAGTATGCCAGAAGGGTATTTCCCGGTCCGTGAGTGGCAGATGAAAAGCGGATAGCTGGTTCGGCCGCCTGGACCGGTGCTGTCGCCGCGTGTGCCGGCACTGTTCATCCCCCCGAAGACGTCCAGTTCAAGGGCCGCGGATCTGTGCCCTGACTGGTTAGTATCTGCCGCGCCCCACCCCGGATGCAATTGCATCGGTGACTTGCATCCGAACGGGACGGGATGGGAACTCTTGTACTTGGCAAGAGGATCGGTATGGGGCAGGGATGAGCAGAATTCGGGCAGAATCGAAAGGGGGCGGTCACGGTGCGGATAGTCAACGGTGTCCCGGCCGGTGCACTGTGCGGTGTGACGTGGCTGAAAAGCCGTCACAGCACGGCGGACGGCAACTGTGTCGAAGTGGCCCTGCTGGCGGGAGGCGACGTGGCCATGCGCAACTCCCGGGACCCGCACGGACCTGCGCTGGTGTACACGCAGGCTGAGATGGCCGCCTTCATCGCGGGGGTGAAGGAAGGTGAGTTCGACGTAATCGCCAGCTAACGCCAGGCAGAAACAGCCCAATTGGGGGCATGCCCGGTGGCATCCTGCGAGACTGACGCTCGTCGTCCGTCCGTCACAGGAGACCCAATGCCCGCGTCCACCCGCCTGGTTGATGCCCCCACGCTGGAGTACTACCTCGCTGTCTCCGCCCGCAGCCCGGTCGCGGTGCGCCTGGTGCTGGGCCATCTGCTGCGCACGCTGCGCAAGGGGGCCGGGATCGACGCGGAGACGGCGGGCCGTGTCATCCGCGGCTCGGAAGCCAAGATCTCCCGGATGGAACGCGCCCTGGTCACCTGCAAACCGGACGATGTCCGCGACCTGCTCACCCTCTACGGGGTCACCGACTCCCAACTGCTGCTCAGTTTCGAGGAGATGGTGCGCATCTCACGCCAGCCCGGCTGGTGGCACCGCTTCGACGGGGTGCTGCCCGACTGGGCCGGGAAGCTGATCGGCCTGCAGGAGGCCGCTTCCGCCATCCGTACCTACGAGGTCCAGCTGGTGCCCGGCCTGCTGCAGACGCCGGCCTACACCGAAGCGGTCATCCGCCAGGCCTACCCCGACGCCTCGCAGAACGAGGTCGACACCCGGGTGGAGCTGCGCAGGATCCGCCAGCACCTGCTCGGTCGCGAGGACGCGCCCCTCTTGTGGGCGATCCTGGACGAGGCCGTACTGCGCAGGCCCATGGGCGGCGAGCAGGTCATGCACGAGCAGCTGCGCCATCTGATGGCCATGGCCCAGCTCGAGCACATAACGCTGCAGGTCGCGCCGTTCAACCGGCCCGGCTGCATCGCGGGCGGCTTCCCGGTCACCCATCTGCGCTTCGAACTGCCCGCCCTGCCGGACATCGTCTACCTCGAGCAGCTGCGGGACGCCGAGTACCTCGGCAAGCCCGACGAGACCGATCACTACCGCTGCGTCCTGGACGGCCTGGCCCAGGCCGCACTGTCCCCGCAGGAAAGCCTCGAACTGCTCGAGTACACCCTCAGCTGAACAGCCAGGCTCCCTCCGGGACATCACCCGGCTGCACCATCGCCACACCCCCGTACTCGGCCCACAGCCGGCTGCCGCCGCCCGCCGTGCGGTCGCTGCCCGGCCGCCACCGCCGTACATCGACCAGCCCCGGCGCAAGCGGCCGCAGCGGGCGGAAGAAAGGGGCGACCTCGTCGCGTGAGCGCACCTGCCCCCACCGGCCGCCCGCCGCCTCACCCAGCAGCCCCCCGGTCCGCTGCCGCACCTTTGGGTCCTCGCTGACCGGTTGGCTGGCCGCGACGAGACTTCCCGGCGCCAGCACCCCGGCCGTCTGCTCCAGCACCCGCTGGGGGCCGGCGGGGCCGGGGACCGTCTGCAGCGCGGACACGAACAGCACCGCCACCGGCAGTGCCAGGTCGATCAGGACGCCCGCCGCCGGGCCCGTCAGCAGCTCCGCCGCCTGCGCGGGCCCGGCGTGCAGGACCAGGGTCCGCCGCGGCTGCTCCCACAGGGCCCGGGCATGGGTCAGCACCAGCGGATCGTCGTCCGCATAGACGACCCGGCAGCGTGCACTGACGCTCTGTGCGATCTGGTGCACGCCCACCTGAGTGGGCAGCCCCGTACCGAAGACCACGAACTGGCGGATGCGGTGCTCACGTGCCAGATGGCTGGTGGCCCGCAGCAGGAACCGGTGCGCCGCCTGCGCGACGTCCCTCGCCTGTGGAACGATCCTCAGAAGCTGCTCGCCGGCCCTGCGGTCGGCCGGGTAGTGGTCCTTGCCGCCTAACAGGTAGTTGTTCATCCGGGCGAGGTTCGGTGCGGCGACGTCGATGACGTGCGACCGCTGCACCCGCCCGCGCTCCAATGCGGCACCCCACCCCGTCCGGCACCGTGCAGCACGCTGCGTGCTGCACGGACTCCATGGTAGAAACCCCGGCCCGCCCGGGATGGTTCTTCGTCGAATCACTTACCCGCTGCTGACGCACACGGCAGAATGACCGCTTGCACCGGCGCACCCAACCTCAGGAGGCCGCGCCCGCGCGCGGACGTGCGCCAGCCAGTGGCCGGCGCTACCGGTCGGACAGTGCCCGCTTGGCCAGCTCCCGCTGTGCCATCAGCAGCTGGGAGGCGACCGCGGGTGCCTCCACACCCATCAGCTCCGCCGCCCGCTGCTCGCTCAGGCTCAGCCGGCAGCGCAGGATCAACGCGTCCGCCTGACCCGGCGGCAGCATCCGGTGCATGGCGTCGGCCGCCTGCGCGGAAGGCGGCGCCGTGCGCTCCGGCACGGCCGAGGAGACCAGCGCGTTCAGCAGCCGCCACGCCACGGCGGCGGGCCGGGGACTGCTGATGACGGCCGGCCAGATCGTGGCGAGCTGTCCGAGGGCGGCCTGCACCACCCGTCGGCTCATCCACGCGTCCTGCACCCGCTCACGGGCGTAGCGCAGGTAGTCCTCCTGGTGCAGCTGGCAGAACGCCGTGTACTCCAGCGGCAGAACGAGCTCGATCACCGGTGAACGGGCGTCGTCCGGGCCCAGCGGAGGTGACGTTGCCTTAACGGGCGGCTCGCCGCGCCGCCGTAAGGACATATACATGGCACCTCCTCGGTCCAGGCGTGAGTGATGTCAGTCGGTTGCGGGACGGGCCGCGGGAAGAGGGCGGGGGACCTCCTGCGGGTCAAGGCAGAGCAGGAACGTGTAGTGGACGGCCTCCCACAGCGGCCGCACGTCCGCCGGCGAGCCGCCCAAGGCGGTGACCAGTGCGGAGGTCTGCTCCCAGCCCGGGATCATCTCACCGTTCAGGATCTCGCTGATCGTCCGGGCGCTCAGTGCGCCGTGGGAGGCCTGACGGATCACGCCGGGCTGCGGGCGTCCCGCGGCCAGATGCAGTCCGCGCAGTACCGCCTGCAGGCGTGCCATGGTGTCGGGCACCGCGTGCCGGGCCGGCGGGACCAGCCCGTGGGCGCTCTCGAACAGCACACTCAGCTCGGCCGCGTCCTCGTTGAACAGCTCGGCCAGCGAGCACACCACCGGCCAGGTCGGCTTGCGTTCCCCGGAAAGGATGCGCGAGATGTACGACGGTGACAGCGAGGTCTGCTCTGCCACCTCCCTGATCGTCAGGTCGCTGGCCCGGTACAGATGAGACAGCGCCGAGGCCAGCTTCGCCGACGCTCGCTCGGCCGCCTTCGACAGCGGTCGCCCGCCCCCCGGGTCCGCCGGATCCGTCCCTTCCACCAGCGGTGCCGACGGCTGGCGCACGGCCGCCCGCTGCACCGCCCGCTGCTCCAGGCGTTCGCGCACCCTGTTCTCGGGCCAGCGCGTGCGCGCCGTCGTCGCACTGACCCGGGCGGCCTCGGCGACCTGGTCCCAGCTCGCCCCCCGGTTGCGGGCGTCCTGCACCGCGGCGGCCGCGTAGTGGTCCAGTTCGCGGCCGAGTTCGTTCGCGCAGTGCAGCAGCTCCATGAGAGACCGTCCGTCGTACTCGGCCTCCAGCAACGCCGCGGACAATGCCTGCACGTCCTCGGCGATGCCCTGGCCCAGGGGGAGCGCGCTGCGGGTCCGCTGCTGTCCGAGCCGGCCGTCCCGCTCACGCTGCGCCCTGCGCCGGCAGCCGATGCTGCAGTACTCCTTCTTCCGGCCCGGACCGCTGGTCTGGGCGAACCGCTCCTTGCAGTAGCGGCAGCGGTCATAGCGGGGACTGGTGCCCGCCATCCTTTCCTCCCACGTGCTGTGACGGTTTCTCCCCCTCGGGTGCGCGGACTTGTTGCCCACCCGGAAGAGGAACTCGCTGTTCCCGAACTCGTACTGGCGGCTGCCGCCCCACCGCATGGCGGCCCGCCTGCTGGCGCACCGCCATGCCGGGGGACCGCTCAGCTCAGCCGAACACGCTGGTAGTGGCACCGCGACTGGCGCATGGCCACCGTCAGTCCGGCGACCAGCACAGTGGTCGCCGGTGCCTGCCACCAGCCCCGGATCAGGATCAGGGGCAACACGAGGAGAGCCAGAAACGCGCCCGCCTGCACCGTGACAGTCCAGACACTCGTGGTACGGGTTTCGGGCCTGCGAGGGCGCGGAATGCTAGCGTCGTCGCGAGTTGCCGCCCTGATGAGGGCGGCTGCAGAAAACGGATCAAGCACCGGGAGTTTTCCTTCCTCTTCTTGGTCTTGTCGCAAGAGGGGCCCCGGAGTCGGTAGCGAGCCTGCCCGGGGTTTCCTCGCGTCAACGGAACGTAGTGCCTCCGTCACGCCCCGCGCTATATAAACGCTTCATCGCGCAAAGTTCGAATGTCACGATGGTGACAAATTGCAGGACAGCGGCGATTCGAACAACTGCCTTTTTTCATTTCCGACCGCATGCGCTCGCAAATGGAAGAGGCTGATCGGCTTGATGACTTCCTGCATCAATACCCGGTAACGGCCCCTGAATCGGGGCACGTCCATATGGCCCGCCCCGCCGGCGCGCCCCCTTCCCGCTGCATGAACCGCGGACCGGCGACCCTCCGCGAGGCCGCCACCGCCAACCGTCGACGCCCCTCGCTGGCGCGCAGCCGGCTGGACGTACTGCGCGCTCGACCGCCCCTGACGCCAAAGCTCCGGCTGGACGGGGGAAGCCAGCCGGGGCCGTGGGGTAGTGGTGTACGGAGGGCGGTCGCCTCTCGGCGAGGTGCTCCATGGGGCATCAGTCGAACGATCGTCCCCATAGGCTGTGAGGCCCGGGTCAGGTCGGGGTCAGCCGGTGAGGGGCCGCCCGTGCGCGTCGATCGGGGCGGGAAGCGTGCGGAGCCGCTCTGTCAGAGCGCTCGCGTCCGCGGCGGCGTGGCTGGTGAGCATGTTGGCCAGGCGGGAGAGCCGGGCGCGGGCGGTGGAGCGGAGTCGGGCGGCGGGGACGCGGTCGAGGACGTCGTGAGCCCGCTGGGCGGCGTCCCGGGCGGTACCGGACGCTTCGGCCTGGGCCAGGACGAGGGCGGCCGCGGCCCAACCGGGGGTGCCGCTCGTGCATTGGGCGAGCGAGGATTCGGCACGGGCCCGGGCGTCGGCGGCCCGGCCGAGGGCGAGGTAGGCCTCCGCTTGGTGCAGGGCGAGTTCGGCGGCGTCGAACCCGAACCGGCCCGGGGCCTCGGGTTCGTCAGCCGCATCGAGTTCGTCCAGCGCGGTGGCAAGGGCACTGTCTGCCTCGTTGCCGCGGCCGGCGGCCGCGAGGGCGGGCAGCAGCGCCCACGCATACAGCTGTGCACGGCCGCGCCCGGGCGCGGCCATGGCGGCTCCCCGCTCGGCGTGCTCGACGGCCGCATCCACGCGCCCGGAAGCACGGTCGACCATGCTCTGCGCGCCCCAGGCCCATGCCTCAAGCCTGCGGTCACCCGTCCGTGCCCCGTATGCCGCGGCGGTGGCCAGGTGAACGCGGGCCCCGCTGGTGTCGTCCAGATGGTAGGCAAGGTTGCCCAGCAGTGCGGACAGCCATCCCACCTGCCGCCGCACACCCTCGCTGTCCGGGCCGGACTTCAGCGCCGGCGTCAGCAGTTGGCGCACGTCGCGGACCTGTTCGAACAACACGTGCGGGGGATGCTTGCTGTAGCCCAGCGCGTAGTGCTCGACGGCTGCTTCGGCCAGGTCGACGACGAGCGGACCGCCCTCGGGGCTGGCGAGGAGTGCCAGGTGCAGGCTCTCGCGTACCGCCGGCAGTCCCGCGTCCGTGGTCATCCGCATCGGCTCCTTGTCGTGCGGGCCGTGCCCGTCGTCGGCGGCGGTGTGATCCCGACCGTACCGGAACATGCCCGGCCCGGATGCCCACCTGCAGCGGTCGAGCCCGAGTTGCTCGGGCCGGGCGCCGTAGGCCTGGCACAGCATCACGGTGTACTCGTCGTCCGGCCACCGTCCCGCATCGTGCTCCCAGCGGCACAGCATCGCGTCCGTCAGACCGCGCGGCCGGAGCCCGGCGGCCGTGTAGAGCGCGGCGACCTGCTCGATGGCGTCCGCCCGTGACCAGCCCAGCGACAGGCGCCAGGCTTCCAGCGCGGTGACCTCCGGCAGCGCCGTGCGGATTTCGGTCACGGTCCGCTCGATGGTGCGGTGGTCGCGCTGGCAGCGCATTCTGATGCGCTGCGCATCGCGCTGGATGGCGGCTCGGCGGGCGCGGGTGACGGTGGCCATGCGATCCCCCGGGGCAGGCACGGACGATGGACCATGCCGTGCTCACGGTATCCGCACACCTGCGCTCCAGGCACGCGTCCGGCATTGCCCGCAACAGTCAATAACCGCCCTGCAGGCGGGCAATGACGAGGCGTCAGCCAGCGGGCCAGGGTGGTGGAGCGGCCGCTTCCCAGGCCGTTTTCCCCACTTCGCAGGAGGGCAGCACCATGCCGACGAACACCGCAATACCCCCGGCCGCGCAGAGGGAGCCCGCCGGTCTCATCCGCAGCCGGCGGGCTATCGTCGCGGCCCGCGGCCGCGGGACGACCCCGTCCGACGGCGGCGGCACCGGCCGGTCCGACGGCAACGACTGACGGACCGGCCGGCGATGACGCAGCTGCGCATCGCGGAGCGTCTGGGCCAGGACGCGTTCCTGGCCCAGACGCTGCACCGCGACTACCGACACGTGCCTGGCGCCCTGTCACCCGCCGAACTCGGCGCCCTGGTCTCCTTCGACATCGTCAACGACTTCCTGGCCCACCACCGCCTCGAGCCGCCCCGCCTGCGTCTGGCCCGCGACGGCGACACGCTTGCCCCGCACCAGTACGCGACGGCCGTCACCACCCGCCGCTCCACGGTGTGGCAGCGCGTCCACCCGGCCGAACTGCACCAGCGGCTCGCCGAGGGCGCCTCCCTCGTTATCGACCAGCTCGACCACCTGCACGAGCCGGTCGGCGACCTCGCCGCCGAACTCGAGAGCTGGCTGCGGGCGCCCGTGCAGGTCAACCTGTACGCGTCCTGGACGGCTGCAGAAGGGTTCGGCACCCACTGGGACGACCACGACGTCGTCGTGGTGCAGGCCGAGGGCGCCAAGCGGTGGCGGCTGTTCGGGCCCACGCGCCACATGCCGCTGCACCGGGACATCGCCGACCCGGAGCCGCCACCCGACGAACCCGTCGCCGAACTGGTCATGCGGCCGGGCGACCTGCTGTATCTGCCGCGCGGCTGGTGGCACGCCGTCACCGCCGACCAGGACACCCACTCCCTGCATCTGACCTGTGGCATCACCCCGCCGCACACCGGCGCCCGCCTGCTGAACTGGCTCGCCGACCAGCTCCTCGCCTCCGACACCTTCCGCCGCGACCTGCCCCTGCACACCGACCAGGCGACGAAGACCCACTTGGGTGCGGCTCTGTCTGAGTGAGTTCCCGCGTCAGGCTTGAAGTGCGTGTATGTGCTGGTCGGGTAAGGGATGGAGTCGTTCGTGCTCTTTCCGC
>NZ_JBICZC010000021.1:0-196996 GCF_043201715.1 Streptomyces sp. NPDC048291 | reverse complement strand
GAGGACCCGCACTGGAAGGACCTGATCCTGTTCTACGAGTACTTCCACGGCGACAACGGCGCCGGCCTCGGCGCCTCCCACCAGACCGGCTGGACCGGCCTGGCAGCCGTCACCGCCACCCTGTTCCGTCTCGTCGGCGCCGGGGACTGGGGCGCCCTGAGGGAGGAGCCCCTGTCATGACAGTGATCTACGAGATCAACACCCTGGTATGGCTGGGTGAGTTGACCACTCGGTACGGACGCCCCGTCACCCTGGGCGAGGTGCCCGAGGAGGTGTGGGACGAGGTCGCGCGGCCGGGTATCGACGCCGTGTGGCTGTTGGGCGTGTGGGAGCGCAGCCCGGCGGGACTGGAGATCGCCCTGCGCAACGAGGAGCTGCTCTCCTCCTTCCGCCACGCCCTGCCCGACCTGACCACCGGTGACATCGCCGGATCGCCGTACTGCGTACGGAACTACGTGGTCGACCCGGGCATCGGCGGTCCGGCGGGACTCGCCGAGGCACGCGCCCGGCTGGCCGCGCGGGGGGTGCGCCTGATCCTCGACCACGTCCCCAACCACGTGGCCCCCGACCACCCCTGGCTCACCGAACGCCCGGACTGCCTGGTCCACGGCACCCCCGACGACCTGGCCCGCGACCCCGAGGCGTTCCTGAAAGCGGGCGATCAGGTATATGCGCGTGGCCGTGACCCGTACTTCCCGCCCTGGCCGGACGTGGTCCAGCTGAACGCCTTCGCCGACGACCTGCGTGCGGCGGCCGTGGAGACGCTGGTGTCGATCGGCGACCAGGCGGACGGGGTGCGCTGCGACATGGCGATGCTGCTGATGAACGACGTGTTCGCCAAGACGTGGGGACATCGGGCGGGAGCTGCCCCGGCGGAGGACTTCTGGTCGTACGTCATCCCGAAGGTCCGGGAGCACCACCCCGACCTCCTCTTCGTCGCGGAGGCGTACTGGGACCTCGAATGGGCCCTCCAGCAGCAGGGTTTCGACCACTGCTACGACAAGCGGCTCTACGACCGCCTCGTCCACGAGGACGCCGAATCCGTCCGCGCCCACCTCCGGGCCGGCCTCGACTACCAGCGGGGGCTCGTCCGGTTCCTGGAGAACCACGACGAACCCCGGGCCGCCACCGCCCTGCCCGGCGACCGGGAGCGGGCGGCGGCCGTCGCCGTCGCCACCCTGCCCGGCGCGACACTCTGGCACGAGGGCCAGTTCGAGGGCCGCCGGGTGCACCTGCCCGTGTTCCTCTCGCGCCGGCCGCAGGAACCGGCGGACGAGGCCCTGCACGACTTCTACGACCGCCTGGTGACCGCAACGGCCCACGTACGCGAGGGCGACTGGCAGCTGCTGGACTGCGCGGGCTGGCCGGACAACGACACCCACCGCAATCTGCTGGCCTGGTCCTGGTCCGCCGGCCAGGACCGGTACGTCGTCGTGATCAACTACTCGGACCGGCCCGCTCAGGGGAGGCTTCCGCTGCCCTGGACCGATCTCCGCGGGCGGTCGTGCACTCTGGCCGAACTGCTCGACGAGAACACCTACGACCGGGAAGGCGACGAACTGGCCGGTCCCGGCCTGTTCGTCGCGCTCGACCCCTGGCACTGGCACCTGCTCTCGGTCCAGCGGTAGCCGAGGGGGCTCCTGCCCGTCACCCCAGGTGCCACCACACCCTGCTCGTGCGGACGCCTGCGTCCCTACGGGCTTGTTCCCGGACGCGTCCCTGTACGCGCCGCCAGCGCGGGCCTCTTCGGACCGGTCATGTCGCCTCCTCCGGGCGGCTGAGCGGTCCCTGGGGGGCGTGGCCGCGATCGTGATCCAGGTCCGGCGTGACGGCTTGAGTCGGACGACTGAAATGCCTACCTCGCGGCGGGAACGCACAGGACGACCGGGATGCGGCCTTCAGGACAGTCGTCCGACCGAAGTCCGGCCCGGTTCCGGTCACCTAGCTTCGGAGTCATGAGAACGATACGAGTGACGTCTCCTGTGACCGTGGTCGTGAAGTCCCCCGACCCCAGGTTCGGTTGTGCCATCGCCACCGCGCTGCGAGAGCGGCCCCGCGTCCGCGTGCTGCGACCGGATCAGGAAGCACGGGCGGATGCGCTGCTCGTGCTGGCCAGGGAACTCGACGAACAGGCCCTCGCCCTCATGCGGGTGGCGTGGCGCCCCCAGCGGGAACAGGGGGCGCGGATCGTGCTGGTGGCCCAGTACGTGGGCCCCGGTCAGCTGCTGCGGGCCGTGCGTCATGGGCTGGTCGGCGTGCTGCCCCGGCACTCGGGGCTCGACCAGATCGTGCTCGCCCTGCTGCGTACCCGTGAGGGCCGCAGGCACCTGCCCGACTCCGCTTTCGCCGAGGGACTGGATCTGCGCCATCGCACCCAGGCCCTCGACGGTGCGGAGCCCGGGTAGGCACCAGGGGGACCGTCAGCGGTCCCCCTGCGCCAGGACGCGTGAGAAGGACTCGTCCCAGTCCATCGACAACCCTTCCGTGCCGAAGGGTACGGACTTGAGCGTGCCGACGATCCACCTGCGCACGGGGGCGAGGCGGATTTCCAGAAGCGCCGCACCACGCCGTCCCTGCAGCAACACCCAGAGGCTGTTCCCACCATGGCGTGGGCACGGCGGCAGGATCCGGACGTCGCCGTCGCCACTCGGCTGGTGCATGCCCGCGATCAGCAGGTCCCGCGAGAGCGCCCATGTGACGACGCCTCCGGCGGAGTTGGAGAACTCGACGTCCACCTCGAGGGGCAGGGACTCGTCGTAGCTGAAGCGGGCCTGGAGCGGCAGGCTCTCGTCCAGGGACACATGCAGCCAGACCGTCAACGTGAGATCCGGGCAGTCCTGTTCGGCGGAGCGTATGTCCCCGCGTGGATTGTTCTGCGGAACGGCCATGCGCTTCCCTTTCTGTGCTGATTCGTACCGAGGTTCCTGAACTGCGCCCGGCGCGGCCTGCAGGCCGCGCCGGGACGAGGCACCCCGGCTCAGCCGGCCAGGTGCCTCAGGCTTCGCCGCTGGTGGACGATGACGTAGCCGAGCAGGGTGTAGCCGGCCAGGTGTCCCACGGAACGGGCGAGCCTGTGACGCGGGGTGGCATGGGGTCGGTGATGGTGTTCGGGTTCGCGGGAGACCGGCCTGGTGCCGGCGATCAGCGCGAGGGCGTCCCGCAGCAGGCGTTCGAGATCGGCGCCCGGCTCGCGGAACAGGCCGTGGTCCTTGGTCTCCTTGGTCCGGGATCGCGCGGTGTTGTGCATGCGTGCTTCCTCCTGTCGTCCTGGTCGGACGGTCGGCGAAGAGAGCGGGCCGGTCCCACGGTGTGCTCCCGGGGAACCGGCCCTGGTGCCGCCCTCTTGCCGACCGGGTGTCAGCCGGTGATGTAGAGGTCGTCCTGCACGTCGTAGACGCCCGGGGCCATCCAGGCGGCCGCTATCACCGCGTCGTGCTCCGCCCAGGTGCGGACATGGCCGGTGAGGACGACCGTGTTCTCGTTGGTGGTGATGCCGACGTCGCTGTCGTCGAGGATCAGCGCGTTGCGGTCCAGCGCGTCCTGGACCAGCAGGGTGACGTCGACCGGGTCGGCGTCGTCGGCGATGTCGATCTTGTTCTTGACGTTGCGCACGCCGGTGAGCCCGGAGACCGCGTCTTCGGCGGCCCCGCGCTCGGAGCCGTACCGGACGATGCCCGTCAGCGTCAGATTGCCGTCGTTGGCGGTCGCCTCGACGCCCAGCGGCACGGCGATGTTCATCAGCAGCACGTTGTTCGCCGTCGCGGCCAGCGTCGCGTCGTCGCGGTAGTGCTCGGGCGGCAGTACCACCTCCAGGTGGTTGTGAACCTTGGTCACACCCGCGACGCGCCGCGCCGCGTCGGCGGCCTCCACGTACTGCAGGTAGCTCGGGACGGTGCCGGTGAGCCTCACCTCGCCGTTCAGGTTGTGGACGGTGATGTCCGTCGCGTCCACGAACGGGTCGAAGGCGAGTTCCGCGTCGACCGCCTGGTGGATGTCCTTGGTCTTACCCATCGGGGGATCCTTCCGTTCCTGGTGAGGGCCGCGCATTTCTGCGCCGTCATCAGTTCACCGCGAAACCCCGGTGTCCGTGAAAGCGATCCCGACGATACTGGTATTGGTCGGCTCTATGGATTTCGTGTTCCGCGGTTGCGGTTGGGACTCCGGCTCAGACGGCGATGTTTTCCGCGGTGTCGAAAAGCATCTGCTGCACTTCACGGGGCAGGTCCGCGCTCCACACCAGACCGGCGGTGGCGGAAAGCCGAGACCGCTCGACGCGGACGGGCACCATCTGGTGGCACGCGGCGTCGGTCGCCGGCCGTGCCTCGCTCCCCACGCGGTGGCACGGGCCCGTCAGGACGGCGCTGGGCCGGCTCCCGGTCGCGGCGAAGGCCAGCGTCATGGGCAGCGACTGTCTGAACGGCGGGTCGGTGAAGTCGAAGCGCGGGTTGCCGGTCCGCAGCACGGTGCGCCATGCGTCGTACGTTCCGGGATCGAGGCGGCGTGGCCCGTGGATGATGTCCATGCGGGCGAGATCGTCGAGGCCGATGCCTCCGTGTGCGGCCGCCGGGTGCTGTTCAGGGACCCAGACCTCGGGTTCGAAGACCCCGATCTCCATGACGTCGAGAGGGTCCGGCAGCGTGCGGTCGGCCGGGCTCATCCAGCAGAGAGCGGCGTCGGCCCGCCGGTCGAGGATCGAGGAGAACTCCGCGTCCAGCGCCGTCTCCAGCCAGGTCACGTCGACATCGGCGGCGGCGGAGCGCAGTCTGGAGACGGCTTCCGCGGCGAGCGTGGACGGCAGGTGCGGCTGGACGATGAAGCGCAGGCGGGACCGGCCGAGACCGGCCGCCCGCCGGGTCCTGCTCACTCCGTGATCGACCAGGGAGAGGACGGCCCGGGATTCCTCCAGCAGTACGATGCCGGCCTCGGTCAGCCGTACGCCTTCCCGCCGTCGTTGCAGCAGCGGTGTGCCGACGAATTCCTCCAGGCGCCGAATCTGCTGACTCAGTGTCGGCTGCCCGACATACATGCGTTCCGCGGCATGAGTAAAGGTGCCCGCTTCGGCAACCGCCACGAAATAGCGCAGATGGCGGAGTTCGATACCCTGGGGCGCCGAATCCTCGGAATCGAGCAAGAAATCCGATCCGTTCTCGGCTGTTTCCATGCGGTCACATCCGGCGACTTGTGAGAAGCGGACTCCTGTCATGGTGCCGGAAGCCGGGGCGCCGGGCTTGCGTCATCCGACTGCCGCGGTGTCTTCACTGCCGCGGTCGCCGGATCATGTTCCGCCGCGGTACATCGTCACCACCGCGGTGGGCAGGCTGAGTTGCTCCGCTATCTCGTCGTCGGTCAGCCGCAGTGCGGCCAGCTCGGTGATCTGTGCGAACCGGGCTGCGCACGCGTCGGGCCAGACGAGCGGGGCTCCGGTCGCCCGCAGTTCGAGCCGCGCCTCGTCGCCCCACGGGAGCGCGCCGATCCGGTCGAAGGCGGACTGCGCCGAGAGCAGCAGCGACCGTGCCTGGTCGAGCCGCCCCAGGCGGCGCGACCAGGAGCCGTAGGCCAGCTCGATCTTCGCGCGGGCGTACGGCCAGCTCGACAGGTCCTTCCGCAACGCCGCCAGGTAGAAGTCCTCGGCGTCCTCGTCGGCGGCCAGGACGGCGCGGGCGTACGACAGGTGGACGTGCAGGATCGGTGACGGCGTCTCCTGCGCCAGGAGCTCCAGATCGGCCACCACGGTGCGGGCGTCCTCGCGGTGGCCGGCGCGTACGGCCGCGTCCGCCAGGAACATCAGGCTCGTGAACCTCTCCCGCTGGTGGAAGCTCGGATCCTCCGGATCGAACGCCCGCCGCAGCATCCGGTACGCGTCCCGGTTCCGGCCTTCCGCCAGGTACGCGGCCCCGCGGGCGAGTTGAACGCAGGACAGCAGATCGTTCAGGAGGCGGCGGGCCGCTTCCATTTCGGCCTCGGCGGACAGCCGCAGCGCCTCCTGTGTGTCGCCGAGGAGCGCCTTCAGGACGGAGTCGCACACCAGCGTCCCGGTCCGCCACACCGGCTGCCCGGTCTCCACGGCCAGCCGCTCGCCTTCCTCGGCCGCGGCGGCCGCCCGCACGAGGTCTCCGAGCACCAGGTGGATCATCACCTGCATGGACAGCACCTGGGACAGCAGACCCAGACGGCCTTGCTCGCGCAACGTCATCTCGGAGTGCACGAGCAGTTCGGCCGCCAGGGCCTCGTGCCCCACCGCGTGCGCCGCCATGCCCAGTACCCGTAGGACGTCGGCGTTGTCGCCGGGGTCCGCCGCGTTGAGCGCGTCCATGACCTGCCGGACACGCAGTACCGGTTCCGCCACCGCCAGGGTCGCGACGCAGCGCGGGTCGTCCGCGGTCTCGGGCAACTGGTCGACGCAGTCGGCCACACGCTCCCGGGCGGCCGGCCCGGTGTCGGCCCACCAACAGCGCAGGGCCGCCCCCAACAACAGGTTGAGCGCCAGATCGGCATCGGCCGCGGCGGCGGACCGCAGGGCGATGTCGCACAGCTCGTTGACACGGACGGCGTCGCCGGGGATGCCGTCGTCGAAGATCTCGCGGAGCCATTCCATACGAGCCCGGTCCAGGTCGGTCAGATCGGTCCTGGCCGCCGACTGGAGCAACGCGTTGACCATGTCGCCACGGCCCAGTCCGAAGGCGTGCTCGGCGGCCATCAGCAGCCGGTGTCCGCGCCGCGCCGACCAGCTCGTCAGCTGTGCCGACCGCTCCAGGTCGGTGATCGCCGCTATCACCGCGCCCCGGCGCAGGGCCTGGGCGGCGTTGGCCTCGAGATCGTCGGCGATCCGGTCGTCCGGGCCCACGATCGACTGGGCACGGTGCCAGGTCCGCCGGTAGGGATCGGCCATGACATCGGCCAGCGCACTGTGGGCCGACTGGTGCCGGGCCAGGGTTTCGGCCTGGAGGACGCCCGACCGCATCAGGGGATGCAGGAAGGCTACGCGGCCGTCCCGCACGGTCACCAGCCCGACCGCCTGCGCGGGGGCGAACACCTCGGGAGTGACCTCGTCCGAGCGCAGGACCGAGACCGCCGCGATGATTTCGGTGAGGTCGTCGGTCGGATCGACGGCCGTGACGAGCAAGGCGTCCCGGGTCGCCGAGGGCAGCTCGGCACCGCGCCCCGCAAACGCGTGCTCCAGCCGGTCGGACAGGCTCAGCGGACGCAGGCCGGCGTCCGCGACGAGCCGGGCGCCGCCGCCCGGCCGCAGAGCCGTCATGGCGACCGGCAACTCCCGCAGCGCCAGCGGATTACCATGTGCCTCATCCCGGATGCGCCGCCACTCGGCCGGACCCAGCCCGGGGGCGTGATCCGCCAGGATCCGCGCCGCCGCGTCGTCGTCCACGCCGCCGACGTCCAGCTGCGGAAAACGGGCGTTGAGGAACGGGCCCGTGTGGCCCGTGCGCATCACGGCGATGATCACCACTGCTCCGGTCACGCGCCGCGCGACGAACGTCAGCACCTCGTGCGACTGCGGATCCAGCCACTGCACGTCGTCGGCCAGGACCAGCACCGGCTCGTCCTCCGCCACGGCCGCCAGCAGGTTGACGACCGCCATGGAGATCAGGAACGGCTCCGGCGGCGGGCCCTCGGCCAGCCCGAACGCCGCCGACAGGGCATCGCTCTCGTTCCGCGGAAGCAGCGAGACCCGGTCGAGGACCGGACGGACCATCTGGTGCAGTCCCGCGAACGGGAAGCCTGCCTCCGCCTCCACGCCGACCAGCCGAAGTATCCGGAAGCCCCGGTCCCGCCCCTGGGACTCCGCCTCGTTGAGCAGCGACGACTTGCCGATGCCCGGATCCCCGAGTATCAGCAGCACCTCGCTCCGCGGCGGCGTACGGTCGAGGAGCCCCGTCAGCACCGCGATCTCCCGCCGCCTTCCGACCAGCATCGCCGTACCCATGGCTTCCTTCCGACGACCCCTCAGTGCGGCCACGGTAAGCACCCGGCGCGGTCGGCGGCTTGGGTCATCCGACTGATCCCGGGTGCTCATCCGGTGCTGCGGCGCGGGGCTGGTCTCAGCCGTCGGTCACGGCCGTCTCCGGCCGCTCCAGCACGGACCCCAGCTCACCGCGCGACCTGATTCCGAGCTTGGGGAAGACCCTGTAGAGATGAGCCGCGATCGTACGGGGCGACAGGTGCAGTCGTTCCGCCATCTCCCGGTTGGAGAGCCCTTCCGCGGCCAGGCCGGCGATCAGTTTCTCCCGCGGCGACAACAGGTCCACGACGGACGGGAGCGGGCCGTCGCCTCCCTGAGTACCGCTGTGCCCGGCCCAGTCGCAGGCCCCGACGAGTTCGAACGTGGTCCGCGCCGCGAGCAGCATCGGGCGCGCCTCGGCGGACTGGCGCCGGCGCCGCAGCCACAGTCCGTACGCCTGTTCCGTCCGGGCCTTGACGAGCGGCCAGCGGGCCAGGTCCTGGCCCAACGCCGCCATGTACAGTTCCTCGGCCGCGGACTCGGGGGCGAGCACGGCCCGTGCGTACGGCAGTTGGACGTGCAGCAGCGGGGCGGGGGTGACGCGCGCGACCTCCTCGAGCTCCGCGAGCACGTCCGCTGCGTCACGGCGGGCGCCGCTGCGGTCCGCCGCCGTGGCGAACGGCATCAGCGCGGTGAAGCTCTGCCACGTCAGACGCTCACGGGGTTGGTCGAACAGCGGCCTCAGCTCGTCGTACGCCTCGGTGTACTGCCCGGCACCGAGCCGTGCGTGGCCGCGGGCCAGCCGCAGCCCCGGGACCAGATCGGCGCGCTCCCATGCGGCCACGGTGTCGGCCAGCTCCAACGCCCGCTCCATTTCCCCGCGCAGCCCGGCGGCGACCGCGTCCAAGCCGGTCAGCGCGGCGATGGAGCCCGGCTGCCGGGTCTCGGCGACGATCCGGCGCGCTTCGTCGGCGATGGTCGCCGCACGCGGCCAGTCCCCCAGCAGCAGCAGGTCGGCGGCCTGGGTGAGGAGCACGGCCGACAGCAGGCCGAGCCGGCCCTGATCGCGGAAGACCGGTTCCGCCCGGCCGAGCAGGTCGACCGCGCGGATCGGGTCGCCGATCGCGTGCGCGGCCATACCGAGTAACCGCAGCCCGTCCGCGTCGGGGAGAGCCGACACCGCCGCGGTCGACGGCAGCCGGTCGGCCACCGCCCGGCCGCGGAGCACGGGTTCGGTCAGCGCGAGAGCCGCGATATGGCGCGGGTCGCTCGTGGCCGTCAGCCGGTCGGCGGCCGCGACGATGCCGGCTCGCCGGGCGGAGCCGACATCCGCCCCTTGTGCCCGCAGCGCCGCACTCAGCAGCAGGTCGAGGGCCAGGCCGGGATCGCCGGCCGTAGGCTCGGTGATGTCGAGCGCGCGCGCCGGGACCGGCTCCGCCTGCGGGCCTGCCTCGGAGATGTCGCGCAGCCACCCGGCCTTCGCCCGGTCCGTGCCGCCGAGCTGCTGGCGTTCGGCCTCGTCGATCAGAGCGTGGGTCAGGCGTGTGCGGCCGAGGCCGTACGCGTGCTCGGCCGCACCCAGCAACCGCTGTCCCCGGGTGGCCGAGTCCGTGGTCAGCTGCGCCGATCGCTGGAGCGCCCAGATGGCCGCCACGACTCCGTGACTCCGGAGCAGGGGAACGTGGGCATCCGCCAGTTCGTCCGCCAGTTCGTCGTCGGGGCCGTTGACGGACTGGGCACGATGCCAGGTGCACCGGTCCGGATGGTCGGCCAGCACCTGCGCCAGAGCGGCATGGGCGGCTCGCCGCCTGGCCGGGGCCTCGGCATCCAGCACCGCGAACCGGACCACTGGATGAAGGAAGTGGACTTTCGTCCCGTCGAGCCGTATCAAACGGGCTGCGACCGCGCTGTCGAGGGCGTCCACCGGCACCGGCCGACGTGTCAGAACGGAGGCGGCCGCCAGGACTTCCGAGAGTTCTCCCGTGTGGGTGACAGCCGCGATCACCAGGGCGTCCCGCGCCTGGTCCGGCAGTGCGCCGAGCCCGCCCGCGAACGCCGTGGTCAGGGCGGAGTTCACCGGCAGGTGGGCCCATGCACCTGGAGGGCCGGCCGGGTGCCATGCTGCGGGGAGTTCCACCAGCGCGAGCGGGTTGCCGAGCGCCTCCCCGAGCATGCGCTCGCGAACGGCGGCGGGAAGCGCGGCCGCACGACGGGCGAGCAGCCGCCGCGCCGAGGCTTCGTCCAGCACCGGCACGTCCAGCACCGGCATGCCCGGAAGAGTCCATCCGCTGCGGAGGGCCGCGAGGATGACGACCGGGTCGTGATCGGCCCGGCGCGCCATGAAGGCCAGTACTTCCTGGGAGGGCCTGTCGAACCACTGCACGTCGTCGGCGATCAGCACCACGGGCCGCTCGGCCGCCCTCGCGGCGATGAGGTTCAGCGCGGCCAGCGCCACCCTGAAGGTCTCCGGCGGCGGCGCCGACCCGGTCTCGAACGCCGACCGCAAGGCCCTGTCCTGTCCCGCGGGCAGTGAGTCCGCCGAGCCGAGCACCGGTTGCAGGAGTTCACGCAGGCCGCTGAAGGGTGCGTCACCGGCGCGCCCCGCCGCCCCGATCACCTGCCATCCCGTGGACCGGGCATGGTCGGCGGCGGCCCGCAGCAACGCGGACTTGCCGACGCCGGGGCGGCCCTGAAGTGCCAACGCGCCACCGGTACCGGGCAGCCTCCCGGTCAGTTCCCGCAGGATCCTCAACTCTCCGTCGCGTCCAAGGAGTTCGGCCTCGTGCATGCGTCCCCACAGTCTTCCCGGTACGCTCCGCCCTTCTCCGGGAATCGTAGAAGTTCTTCAGCGGCGGGCCTTGAGTCAAATGACTGCCGGAGCATGCCCGTACTCCGACGTGAACGTCGAGGCGTCGTCGCCGGCGACGTTCGCCCCGCTTCTGCACGCGGCCGGCCTCGGCCACTGCCCGAGGTGACGCTCTCGGCGTCGGTGCCGCTGGAGCGGCGGCGGCGCTCAGCCGACGTGGACGCGAGGGCGCTTCGCCCGGTCGGGCTCCGCCTCGCGGAGGACCTCGCGGGTGACGGTGGCGACCTCGCCCTGGCCGAAGAGGAAGAAGCGCAGGAAGTTGGCGAAGGGGTTGCCCTCGGACCATTCGAAGTACATGTGCGGGCGCTGGCCGCTCAGATCGCGGACGTGCAGGAGGAACGCGGCCAGGGCGTTGGGGACGGCGGAGTGCTCCACGGTCAGCACGCGGTAGCGGCCGTGCAGGACGTCGCCGCGTACGGTCAGGTACGCCTCGAACTCCGAGGGGTCCGGAACGGTGACCTCGACGAAGATCAGGTCGTCTTCCGGCGGGACCTCGTTGTCGGCCCTGATCTGCTGGATCTTGTCCCGGTACTCGGCGGCGTCGCGTTCGTCGGGCTCGTTGGCGATGAAACGGATGGTGCGGTGCGACGTGTCGCGGACGAAGCGTTCCGCCATCGGGTCCAACGACACGCCGGTGACCCGCAGTTCGAAGGCGCGGGCCAGCCGGGAGGCCAGGGAGAGGATCATGATGCCCGCGATGAAGCAGGCGCCGATCTTGACGCCGTCGGGCCGCTCGACGACGTTGACGACGGTGGTGTAGACGAACACCACCGAGATCACGGCGAACGCGACGGTCCGGTTGCGCTGTCCGGCCCGGTGGGCCGCGATGGTCACCGCGACGGCCGCGGAGCAGATGAGCACGAGCACGCCGGTGGCGTAGGCGCCGCCCTGGGCGTCGACGTCGGCGTCGAAGATCCAGGTGACCAGGAACGCCACCAGGATGAAGACGATGACCATGGGCCGCACCGCGCGGGCCCAGTGCGGAGCCATTCCGTAGCGGGGGAGGTACTGCGGCATCAGGTTGAGCAGTCCCGCCAGGGCGGAGGCGCCGGCGAACCAGAGGATCGCGATGGTGGCGACGTCGTAGACGGTGCCGAAGGCGCTGCCGAGATGGTCGTGCGCCATATACGCCAGCGCCCGTCCGTTGGCGGCGCCGCCGGGCTGGAACTCCTCGGCCGGGATGAGCAGGGTGGTGATGAGGCTGGAGGCGATCAGGAACCCGCTCATGATGAGCGCGGCCGTGGTGAGGAGCTTCTTGGTGCCGCGGATCCTGCCGCTCGGCCGCTCCTCGGTGTCGCCGGGGTCGCCCTCGACGTGCGGCATGACCGCGACGCCGGTCTCGAACCCGGACAGGCCGAGTGCGAGCTTGGGGAAGACGATCAGCGCCACGCCGATCATGGCCGGGACGTTGCCGTGTTCCGCCGTGAGCGCCGTGGTCCAGTCGGTGATCACGTGCTCTTCGGTCGCCAGCTGCCACAGGCCGGTGACCATGATGACCGCGTTCAGCGTCAGATAGACGCCGACCAGGGCGGCGGCGACACCGATCGCCTCCAGGAACCCCTTGAGGAACACCGCCCCGAGCAGCGCGATGAGCAGCAGCGTGACGAGCATCTGCCGGCCGTGCAGCCAGTGCGGCGCATGCGGGTTCTCCAGCAGATGGACGGAGGAGTCCGCCGCGGACAGGGTGATCGTGATGAGGAAGTCGGTCGCGGCGAAACCGAGCAGCGTCAGGACGAACAGCTTGCCCTTCCAGAAGGGCAGCAGCCGCTCCAGCATGGCGATCGAGCCCTGACCGTGCGGGCTCTCCTCGGCCACCCGGCGGTAGACGGGAAGCGCGCCGGTCAGGGTGACCAGGACCAGCACGATGGTCGCCACGGGCGACAGCAGCCCCGCGGCGAGGGCGGCGATGCCGGGCTGATAGCCGAGGGTTGAGAAGTAGTCGACGCCGGTGAGGCACATCACCCGCCACCAGGGCTGCCCCTGGTGGGCGCTGCGCTTCTCCGCCTGCGGCCCCGTCTGGTGCCTGGCCATGTCCGACAGGCCTTCCAGGAGCCATGCGTGAAGTCGATTCGTACGGGTGGGGGCGGGCGCTGGCATCACGAGCTCCTGGCGGGTGAGGGACAGGTCCAGCCCGTCGGGGAGGACGGCGCCTCTGTCCGAACGGGGTCAAGACTGCGTGAGCCTCAGGACGGCGGCCGGGTCCATGCGGCGCCGGTGGCGGACAGACGCCGGGTCACCACCGTGGTGAGCGCCAGGAGCAGCAGGGCAAGGCCCAGGACGAGCACGAGATGTCCGTGCAGCAGGAGCGCCGCGCCGACCAGGGCGCCGACCAGCATGGCCAGCACGGACAGGATCCGCCGGCCCTGGCGCGGCGCCGCGTCGGGCCCCGGGGCCGAGTCCGCGGCCAGCCCCGTCAGCGTCAGCGTCAGCACGGTCGTGGTGAGGTCGGGGACGGCGAGGCGGCGCGCCACCGCGTTCTGCAGTCCCATGGCGAGCCCGAGGGCCATGATCAGCGTGTACTTGACGGCGGTGGTGACCTCGCCGTCCGTGGCCGCCGTGACGGCGACGGTGACGGCGACCAGGAGCGTCTGCGCGCCGGTGGCCGCCGTCAGCAGGCGTCCGCGGTTCGCGGCGTACCGGCCTGCCAGCCTGCCGCCGGCCAGCGCGCCGAGGAGGAACGCAGCCAGCGCGACGACGGAGGCGAGCGCGGACAGGCTGGGGGCGCCCGCCAGCGCGAAACCGAGGAACACCACGTTTCCGGTCATGTTGGCGACGAAGACGTGCCCCAGCCCCAGATAGCTCACCGCGTCGACCAGCCCGGTGACCACGGTCAGCGTCAGCAGGAGCGGAGGCAGCGGGCCGTGGCGGTCCCCCGTCGGCGGCGCGAGCGTGCGGGCGGCGTCAGTCAGCAGCCTGCGCATGGGACACCCCCTCCGGTGCGGTGGCTTCCTGGTGCAGTACCAGGCGGGTCAGCAGTCCGCTCGCGGGGCCGGTCACGATCGCCGTGAGGGCGACCCACACCGGCCACGGGGTGAGGCCCAGCGCGTGGTCGAGGGACCAGCGACCGGGCCCGGTGAGGGCCAGCGCCGCACAGGCGGCGACGAGGACCAGCGGGTACTCGTAGCCGTCGTGCTGCACCCACAGGCCATGGGGCCGTTTGACGGTGGCCGCGACCGTCATCACGCCCATGGCGGCCATCGCGGCCGGCGGTGTGAGCAGGCCCGCCGCCAGGAACAGGCCGGAGCCGAGCTGGCTGACGCCCGCGACGAGCGCGGTCAGCCGGCCGCCGCGGAACCCGTCGCGGCGGAACTCCTCGGTCCCGCCCGCCAAGCCGTTGCCCCCGAGCCGGAAGCTCACCTTCTGTACCCCGTGGCCGGCGATGAGCAGCCCCACCACCAGCCGGAGCACCAACAGTCCGGCGTCCATCGCGCCCTGCCCGTCCCTGACGTCCGCGTGTCCCGGTCAGCCGGCGGCGTGGGCGCCGAAGACGGCCTGCGCGTAGACGATGCCGAGGCCGTACGCACCGCCGTTCTCCTTCACCACGTCCGTCACCGCGCCGTACGTCTCGGTGCGGGCCCAGTCGCGCTGCAGCTCCAGCAGCACCTGCAGCCAGGTGACCGGGACGGCCCCGGCGCGCACCATGCGCTGGATCGCGTGCTCGTGGGCCTGCGGGCTGACACCGCCGGACGCGTCGGTGACCACGTAGGCCTCGTAGCCCTGGGCGAGTGCGGAGAGCACCGGCAGGACGACGCAGACCTCGGTCCACAGCCCGGCCATGACGAGCTTCTTGCGGCCGGTCGCCTTGACGGCCGCGACGAAGGAGACGTCCTCCCAGGCGTTCATCGTGGTGCGGTCGATGATCTTCTGGTCGGGGAAGACCGCCGGCAGCTGCGGCATGATCGGGCCGGAGAAGGACTCGGCGGCCACCGTGCTCAGCACGACCGGCACGTCGAACGCCTTGGCGGACTTGGCCAGCCCCACCGTGGCGTTGATGATGGCGGTGCGGTCGCCGCTTCCGGTGCCGAAGAACATCTGCGGCTGGTGGTCCACGAACAGCACCGCGCAGTTGTCGGGGGTGAGCAGGTCGGGGCTGGGAGCCGCGGCGACCTCGGCGATATCTACCATGAGGGTGGACCTTTCTGGGTGGGGAGCCGGTGATCGGTCTCCCGGGAGAGGGCGGCTCGAACGCCGGCCCCTTCCCGGGGAGTTCAGACGACGAAGCAGGGGTCGAAGACCGAACTCGGGCCGTCCGGGGCGAGACCGCGCGCCACGCGCCACCGGCGATGCTGCTCCGACTCGGCCGCGGCCTGCCCGAGCAGCTCCGCCTGGCGGGCGCCGGCGACGGCGGCCGGGTGGGCCGCCTGGTAGCCGCCGAAGTGCGCCACCGGGCTCCAGGCGGGGCTGACCGACGGCAGCTCCTCGTCGAGGCCTTCGTACTCACCGGCGGCGTAGACGATCCGGCCGCCGGTGACCGTGAGCAGCGACTCGATGTGCGCGATCGCAGGCTCGGGCACGGTGAAGAAGTCGTCGGACAGGACCGCGAGGTCTGCGTGGCATCCCGGCCGCAGGACGCCCTTGACCTGCTCCTCTCCGGTCAGTGCGGCGCCCGCGCGGGTGAACATCGCCAGCGCGGTCTGCCGGTCGACGCGGTTCGCCGGCGGGCGCAGGACCAGATCGCCGGCGTTCCGGCCGCTGACCAGCCAGTGCAGCGCGACCCACGGGTTGTAGGACGAGACCCGGGTGGCGTCGGTGCCGCCGCCGACGGTCAGGCCACGGTCGAGCATGGCCCGGACGGGAGGGGCGTCGGCGGCGGCACCGGGTCCGTAGCGGCGCAGGAACGCCCGGCCCTGGAACGACAGGCGGTTCTGGACGGACATCGCGCCGCCGAGGGAGGCGATGCGGTCCAGGCTGTCGGCGGAGACGGTCTCCGCGTGGTCGAACAGCCACCGGTTCCCGGCCGGGAAGAGTCCTTCCGCGGCGAGCTTCTCGAAGACAGCGAGATCGCGGCGGATGGTCTCGTCGTACGTGGCGTGCAGCCGGAACCCCCACCCGTTCTCCATGAGCAGGCGCACCGCCTTCTCGAACTCGGCCTCGTAGCCGGAGGCGAGCTCCGGACGCGGCTCGGTGAAGTTCTCGAAGTCGGCGGCCGCCCAGGTGAGGTTCTCGCCCGCCCCGTTCAGCCTCAGCCACGCGTCGCCGTCCTCGGGGCGGACCATGGAGATCCAGCGGGTGAGGTCGTCGATCTCCTGGCCCGCGGTCTGCGGGAACAGGTGGTAGGCGATGCGCAGCGACAGCTGCCCGGCCTCGGCGAGTTCGATGACGGTGGCGTAGTTGTCGGGGAAGTTCTGGAAGCCGCCGGCGGCGTCGATCGCCGACGTCAGTCCGAACCGGTTGAGTTCGCGCAGGAAGTGGCGGGTCGAGGTCTTCCGGTCGTCGCCCTCCAGCACCGGCGCCTTGGCCAGGGTCGAGTAGAGGATGAGGGCGCTGGGCGCGGCCAGCAGCATGCCCGTCGGTGCCCCGTCCCGGCCGCGTACGATCTGTCCGCCCTTCGGGTCGGGCGTGTCCTTGCCGAATCCGGCCGCCTTCAGCGCCGCCCGGTTGAGGATCGCCGACTGGTACAGGTGCAGGACGAACACCGGTGTGTCGGGGGCGGCGGCGTTCAGCTCCGCGACGGTCGGCAGCCGTTGTTCGGCGAACTGCTCGGCCGACCAGCCACCCACCACCCGCACCCACTGGCCCTTCGGGGTGCGTGCGGCCTGTTCCCGCAGCATCGCCAGGCCCTGGGCCAGCGTACGCACCCCGTCCCAGCGCAGCTCCAGCACGTAGTTGAGCCCGCCGCGGATCACGTGCAGATGCGCGTCGTTGAGGCCCGGGACCATCCGCCGGCCGAGGGCGTCCACGACCTTGGTGGCCGGCCCGATGTGCGCGGCGACGTCCGTGTCGTCACCGACGACCGTGATGACGCCGCCGCGGACGGCCAGGGCCTCGGCCTGCGGGCGGCCCCGGTCCCCCGTGTGGACTTTCGCGTTGCGGACGACGAGTTCCGCGGGATCGTCGGCGGCCTGGGGGACCAGGCCGCCGACCGGAATTGCAGACATGTTCGCCGGACCTCCTCGGGGTTGGGCGTCTTCGCTGTCCGCCGGCGTTCGGGGCCGGTCAGCGGCTCACTGCGAGCCGTCGGCCGCGTCGTCCGCGTCCGCCCTGGCCAAAGCGGCGTCCAGGGCGGCGTACTCGGCCTCCTGGACGGCCACGATCGCGAAGGTGATCGCGTCGACGGCGTAGTCCTCGGCGTCGTCGGCGGCCCGCTGCAGGCGCTTCACATCCCGCTCCTCCTTGCGCTCCTCGATCTTCTTGCGGGTCGAGGCGACATGCTCGTGCCACGACGTCTGCACCTGGTTCCAGCTGCCGACGACGTTCTCCTCGGCCTGTTTGCCGCCGGCCTGCAGCTTCTGGGCGCCCTGCTCGGCCTTGTCCTTCGCGGCGGACACGGCCGCGGACAGCTTCTGCCGGTCCTCGGCGACGCTCGCCTCCACCGTCCGCTGCGCTTCCTGGGCCTTCTGGGAGAGTTCGGCGAGGCGGCCCGTGGCGCCGCCCGGGGTCTTCTCGGGAGCGGGTTGTGCGGGCTGCGTCTGAGGCGCCTGGTCGGCCATGGTGCGTCCCTTCGTTGACGGACGTGTGCCGTTCGCCGGCACGACGTGCGGGGTGAGCAGGGCGAATCCCGGGCCCGGCTCCGGCGGTGCGCGCGGGGATCGAACTGCCTTCACCCTGCCGGGGGTACGGGCGCACGGCTTCGGTCAAACGACTGGGGCGGCGTCTGCAGCCCGCGGCCGCATCCGCCTACGTATGCGGCCGTGGCGTCCGCAGTCGGTTGACGGAAGTGGCGCACCCACTGCCCGCATACGCCGCTTCGGTAAGGCGTCGTATCGGCGGATCAATCGAGGCCGGCGGCCAGCGCCCGCGGCCGGGCCCCTTACTCCCCGCCCTGGCCGGACGTGGTCCAGCTGAACGCCGTCAGCGACGAGCTGTGGACGGTGGCGGTGGACACGCTGGTGCCGATCGGCGACCAGGCCGACGGCGTGCGCTGCGACATGGCGATGCTGCTGATGAACGGCGTGTTCGGCAAGACCTGGGGCGGCATGGCGGCACCGGCGCCCGACGCAAAGTGCTCCCCGGGCAGCTTCTCAAGGAACGCTGCCCGGGGAGGGCGGCTCTTCCTCTCGCCCGATCACCCCTCCTCCAGCCTGGCCGCGAGCTGTGCCCTGGTGGTGATGTTGAGGATGGGAAAGATCCGGTACAGATGGGAGCCGACGGTCCGGGGGGAGAGGTAGAGCCGTTCTCCGATCTCCTTGTTGGACAGGCCGTCGGCCGCGAGCCTGGCGATCTCGAGCTGCTGCGGCGAGAGCTCGTCGAGGGCCGAGGCCTGGCGCTCGGACATGCGCTCGCCGGATGCCCTCAGCTCCGCGCGGGCCCGCTCCGCCCAGGCGGTGGCGCCGATGAGCTTGAGGGTGGTCAGGGCCGAGCGCAGTGGGGTCCTGGAATCGGCCACCCTTCGGTGCCGGCGGAGCCACTCGCCGTAGGCCAGTTCGAGCTTGGCGCGGACGAGCGGCCAGCGACTCAGATCGTGGCCGAGCGCGGTGGCATACAACTCTTCGGCATCGGCGTCCTCCGCGAGTACCGCACGGGCGTACAGCAGATGGATGTGCAGGAGCGGTGAGGGCGTGATCCGGGCGACGCGCTCCAGTTCGGCCAGGACCGGTGCGGCGTCCTGCCGGTTGCCGCTGTGCGCGGCGGCCTCGGCGAAGAACATCACTCCGTCGAAGGACTCCCGCGGGTGGTAGGAGGGGCTGGCAGGATCGTAGAGCCTGCGCAGCGCCTCGTACGACAACTCGTACTGCCCGGAGCTGAGCCACGCCAGGCCACGCGCGAGCTGCACACAGCAGAGCAGGTCGTTGAGCCGGTCACGACCGGCCTCCGCCTCCACCTGTGCCGCCATCTTCAGCGCCCGCTCGGTCTCGCCGCGCAGCCCGAAGCGGATCGCCTCCTGGCTCATCGACCCGGTGGTCCACACCGGCTGCCCGGTGTCCGCCGCGATCCGGTGGCCCTCCTCCGAGACCACGAGCGCGCGGTCCCAGTCGCCCATCCACAGATAGTTGTTGATCTGCATGGTCAACACGTGCGACAGCAGGCCGAGCCGGCCTTCCTCCCGAAGCTTCTGTGCTGATCTGCTCAGCAGGTCGACAGCGCGGACGGCGTCGCCCATCGCATGTGCGGCCATGCCGAGCAGCCGCAGGGCGTCGGCGTCGTAGTCGCCCGCCGGTGACATCCGGGAGAGCACGTCGTGAACCACGGCACCGCGCAGAACCGGTTCTGCGACCGAGAGGGCCGCAAGGCGGCGCGGGGTGGTCGCGGGTACGGGAAGGGCCTCGGTGACGGCGGCCACCCGCGCCCGTGCCTGCGGACCCGTATCGGCCCACCAGCATCGCAGTGCGGCGCCGAGCAGCAGGTTGAGAACCAGGTCGAAGTCGCCTGCGGCCGCCGATCGCTCGGCGATCTCGCACAGTTCGAGCACGCGCCCGGCGTCGCCCGGGACACCGTCGCTGAAGATCTCCCTGAGCCATTCCATCCTGGCCCGGTCCAACTCCGAGAGTTCGGTGCGCGCGGCGGCCGTGATCAGCCGGTCGACCATGTCCGCCCGTCCGAGCCCGAACGCGTGCTCCCCCGCCAGCAGCAGTCGCCTGCCTTGCGTCGCCGAGTCGGTGGTGAGCTGCGCCGAACGCTCCAGCGCCCAGACCGCGGAGGTGACCGAACCGCGCCTGAGGGAGATGGTGTGCGTGGCCTCGAGCTCGTCGGCGACCTCGTCGTCGGGGCCGAGGATCGACTGGGCCCGGTGCATGGTGCGCCGGTAGGGGTCGGCGTCCAGCGCCTTCGCGAGAGCCGCGTTGGCCGCGAGCCGACGCGCCAGAGGTTCCTCCTGCAGAATGGCGGACCTGACCAGCGGGTGGCGGAACCGCACCTGTGTTCCGTCGACCGTCAGGAGCCGGGCCTGGATCGGGGCGTGGAACACGCCGACGTCCGCTGCCCGCCCGGACAGGACCGAGGTCGCCGCCAGAATCTCGGAAAGATCGTTGTCATAGTCGACGGCGGCAACCAGGACGGCGTCACGAGCATCGCCGGGCAGGTCGCCGACCCGGCCCGCGAACGCCCGCTCCAGTCGCGCGGTCAACGGCACCGTCGACAGGGGCGCTCGCCTGCCCGCGGTCCCCAACGTCCGCCAGGCTTCCGGCAGTTCCACGAGTGCCAGCGGGTTGCCCCGCGCCTCCAGCAGAATGCGGTCCCGGTCCGCGGCACTCAGATCGGCGGCCCGCGTGGCCAGCACCTCGCGCGCGGCCGCGTCGTCCAGCGCGGCCACCTCGAACTCGGGCAGTCCGGCCCCGGCGAACGGGCTCGCGTGACCGTTGCGGATCGCCCCTACGACCAGAACGGCGTCGCGGTCGACCCGACGGGCGACGAACGTCAGCACGTCCTGGCTGGACTGGTCGAGCCAGTGGACGTCGTCGACGACCACCACGACCGGACGCTCGGTGGCCAGCTCCGCGAGCAGGTTCAGCACCGCGAGAGCGACCTTGAACAGCTCCGGAGACGGTCCGTCGTCGACACCCAGCGCCGACAGCAGCGCCTGCCGCTGGGTCGCGGGCAACCGATCCGCCGCATGGATCACCGGCCTCAGGAACTGGTGCAGCCCGGCGAACGGAATCCTGGCCTCCGACTCGAACCCGGTGGCCTGAAGCGCGCGGTGCCCCACCGTCTCGGCCAGCCGCGCCGCCGCATCCAGCAGAGAGGACTTGCCGATCCCCGGCTCGCCGCGAACCACAAGTGCGCCGCCCTGGGAGGGAAGTCGGTGGATCCGGTCCCGCAATGTCGTGAGCTCGGTGGTCCGGCCAGCGAGATCAAAGTCGACCATACGAGCCCCCAACTTCCCGATCCGACCTGTGGTGAAGATATGAAGATCAGTACGTCCTGTCCTCAGTAAGGTGACTGAAGAAATACTGAAGATGTGCGGTGGGCGCCTTGCGGGCCCCGGCGAAGGGCGGCGACGCGCGCGATGACCGAGAGCTCACGCAGCCGGAACCTGGTGGGCCGCGACGCCGATCTCGGCATGGTGACGGGCCTGCTGGACACCGTCTCCGACCGGGGTCGCACCCATGTGATCAGGGGTGAGGCGGGCATCGGCAAGACCTCACTGCTGGCGGCCGCGGCCACTCAGGCGCGGCGCCGCGACATGACCGTGCTGACCGCCCGGGGTGCGGAGTCCGAACGCCATCTTCCCTACGCGGCCCTGCACGATCTCCTGCGGAAAGTTCTGCCGAAGGCAAACGCGCTGCCCGAAGGTCACCGGGAAGCACTGCTGGGCGCCTTCGGCATGAGTGTTTCCAAACAGGCGCCGGAGCGGTTCTTCGTGGCTCTTGCCGCCCTCGAACTCATCGCCGACGCCGCCTCGGCGCAACCGCTGCTGCTGATCGTGGACGACATGCAGTGGGTGGACGCCGCGAGCCGGGACACCATCGAGTTCCTGGCCCGGCGGCTGGACTCGGAACCCGTCGTCCTCCTGATCGCGTCGCGACCGGTGCCCGAGGACCAGGACCGCACCTTGGGCGATCCCGCTGTCGGCCTCAGCGTCCTGCAAGGGCTGGACCCGGAGGCGTCACGCAGGCTGCTCGCGCTGCATGCCCCGAGCCTGTCGCCGGTGGTCGAACGGCGCATCCTGGACGAGGCGAAGGGCAACCCGCTGGCACTCGTCGAACTGCCGCTCGCCCTCAAGGGACACCCCACGGGCGCGTTCGACGTACTGCCGCTCACCACGCAGTTGGAGCGGGCGTTCGCCGCCCGGCTGACGGAACTCGGTCCCGAAGCCCGGCGGCTGCTCCTGCTCGCGGCCGTGAACGACGGCGACCGGGTCAGGGATCTCGACGCCGCGGCGAAGATCCTCGCGGGGCCTGGGGCCGCGTCGGACAAGGCTGTACTCGACATCAGGCCGGACCTGTTGAAGGTCGACGGCCCGCGGGTGGAGTTCCGGCACCCGCTGGTCCGCTCGGCCGTCTGGCAGTCCGCGACTCCGCAGGAGCGGAGCGCCGCTCACCGGGCCCTGGCGAAGGCTCTCGGCGCAGATCCGGACCGCCGCGCCTGGCACCTGGCGGCGGCCACGACGGGAGTCGACGAGGAGGTCGCGGAGGCGCTGGACGCCGCCGCGGAGCGCGCGTTGGAACGCGGCGCGCCGTCCTCGGCCGAGACGTGGCTCGAGCGGGCCTCCGAACTGTCCGCGGACGACGGCCACCGCGGCGGAAGGCTGCTGCGGGCAGCGGAGATCGCGTTCGAACGCGGTCGCCCCGACAGCGTTCAGCAGCTCATCGACCGGGCCCGTGCCCTCAGGCTGGACCCCGCCGCGAAGGCTCGCCTCAACTGGCTGGACAGCGCCTTCGACGACGGCACCCCCGGTGACGTGGCCGGCGTCCGGCGGCTGCTGGCCTCGGCCGTCCGCGCACGGGGCGACGGTGAGTTCGACCTGGCCGCCGATCTGCTGGTCGGTGCCACCATCCGCTGCTGGTGGTCCGAGCCGGGACAAGCCATCCGCACGGACGTGGTGACCACGGCCGACAGCCTGACCGGCAGCCTGCCGCTGGGCGACGCGGACCCCCGGCTGCTGGCCTCATGGGCGGTGGGCGGCGGGTTCGCCCGCCACCGCCATGTCGTCCACAGCCTTGCCGAGTGGGCCGAGCGCGACGACGTCGACCCCGCGGCCACCGGGCTGCTCGCACGCGCGGCGTTCGTCAGCGGCGAGTTCAGCCGGGCCCTGCGCTTCACCCGCCCCGCCCTGGACGGTCTGCGCCTGCAGGGACGGCTGGGGCTGCTGGCCCAGGTCCTCGTCCTGCAGACGTTCGCCGCCATGTACCTCGGCCGCTGGGATCTCACCGGTCCGGCGGCGGAGGAGGCCGAGCGGCTGGCCGCCGAGACCCGGCAGCCGGTGTGGGAGGCGTGCGCGGCGCTCGGCCGGGCCAATCTCGCCGGGCTCCGCGGCCAGACCGAGGAGGCCGAGAGGCTGCTGGCGAAAGCGGAGCGGGTCGCCCTCCTCAGCGGCAACGAGGCGGTCATCAACGGCGCCCAGCTCTCCCACGGACTCATCGAGCTCGGCCGTCAGCAGCCCGGGAACGCCTTCCACCAGCTCCGGCGCATGATGGACGAGGGCGACCACGCCTACCACCCGGTGCAGCAGGTCTGGGCGATCGACTACCTCGCCGAGGCGGCCGCCGCGAGCGAGAACGTGGCGGAGGGCCGGACGATCCTGGCGGGACTGGAGCCGGTGCTGGACAGCACACCCGCCGGGGGCGTGATGCGCGCGATGTACTACGCGCGGGTGGCGCTCGCCGACGACGGCGACGCCGAGCAGTTGTTCGGGGAAGCGTTCGAGATCAGCGCGGCGGCCTCCCCGTGGTACCGGGCCCGGCTCGACCTCGCCTACGGTGCGTGGCTTCGCCGGGGGCAGCGCATGGTTCAGGCGCGCACCACGCTGCGTTCCGCGCTCAGCGTGTTCGACACACTGGGCGCCGCGGCCTGGTCGGCTCGGGCCGGCCGTGAGCTGCGGGCCACCGGTCTGAAGACGAAGCGCGTCCGGGCGCAGGGCACGCCGCAACTCTCGTCACAGGAATGGCAGATCGCCCGGCTCGCGGCGCAGGGGCTCTCCAACCGGGAGATCGCCCAGCAGCTGTACCTGTCGCACCGGACCATCAGCTCACACCTGTACAACATCTTTCCCAAGCTCGGCATCACCTCACGCGCACAGCTCCGCGAAGCGTTGGCGGCGGACGACCCCGGTCTGTGAGCGCGTCCCAGCGGTCGTGGCCGAGGCCGACGTCATGATCCGACGTCGTGATCCGACGTCATGATTCCGCGTCCGGGGCCGTCGCCAGGACGGCGGCCAGTTCCGCACGCGACGTGATGCCGAGCTTCGGGAAGATCCGGTACAGGTGGCTGCTGATCGTCCGGTGCGACAGGTAAAGCTGTTGGCCGATCTCCCGGTTGGACAGACCCTGCGCCGCGAGCCGGGCGATGTGCCACTCCTGCGGCGTCAGCCGGTCCAGCACGCCGGGCACGCGCCCGCCGCTCTCCTCGCCCGAGGCGCGCAACTCCTGGCGGGCGCGCTCTCCTTCGACGGTGGCACCGAGTGCGTCGAACATGTCACGGGCCGCGCGCAGCGGCGTACGGGACTCGACCACGTTGCGGTGGCGGCGCAGCCAGGCGCCGTACGCCAGCTGGAGGCGGGCGCGATGCAGCGGCCACGCCCTCAGGTCGGCGCGCAGCGCTTCGTCGAACAGCGCCCCGGCGGCGTCGTCATCGGCCAGCATCGGCGCGGCGATGGTGAGGCCTGCGCGCAGCAGCGGGGAGCCGGTGGCGGCCGCGACCTCGGTGAGTTCGGCGCAGCGCGCGCGAGCGGCGTCCTGGTGGCCGCTGCGGCTCGCCGCGACGACGTATTCGGCCAGCGCCCAGGCCCGCATCTGCGGATGGTAGGTGATGTCGTCGGGGTCGAAGACACGCGCCAGCTGCTCGTAGGCCTCGGTGAAGCGGCCCGCGTCGAGAGCCGCGGCGCCGCGGGCCATGTGGACCTGGGTCAGCATGGACGGTATGCCGGCGGTCGCGAGCACCCGCTCGGCCCGGCCGGTCAGGTCGGCGGCGGTCGTGGCATCGCCCCGCCGGCCGGCCACGATCGCCGTCACGAGTTGCGTGCCGGTCGCCCAGAACGGGATGCGGGTCTCGGCGAGAAGCCGGCCGCCCTCGTCCGCCGCCGCCAAGGCGAGGTCGAGCCGGCCGAGCAGGAGGGCCACCCACGACTTGGCGAGCAGGCACTCGCCGAGCAGCCCGAGCTGACCCTGCTCCCGGAGCGTCGCGCTCGCGGCGGTGTGGAACGCGAGAGCCTGGTCGGTGGCCCCGGCGGCCTGGGCGGCGAGACCGAGGAGGTAGCCGGCGGCGGAGACGACGGCGGGCGGGCAGTCACTCAGTCGGCTGCGCACCTCCGCGGCGCGCCCGAGGGGATCCGCCAGCGCCATGATGTTCAACAGGCGCGGATCGGCGTCGTACGCGGCACTCGCCTCGGCCACCACGGCCAGCCGCCGGTAGGACTCCGGTTCCGGGCTGGACCACCAACTGCGCATGACGATGCGAAGCAGCGCGTCCAGCACCAACTCGGTGTCCCCGGCCCGACGCATCCGGTCGGCCATGTCGGCGAAATCCGCGAGCGGCGGCGTGCCGGTGCTGCTGGCCGGGCTGAGGACCTCGCGAAACCAGCGCAGCTGGATCTGATCCCCCAGGTCCAGCTCCAGTGTTTCCGCCTGGTCGAGCAGCCTCAGCGTGGTCTGCCACTGGCCGAGTTCATGGCTCTGCTCGGCGGCGCGGAGCAGCAGATGCCCACGCCGCGCCGGCTGCGCGGTGAGCCGGGCCGCTTCCGCGAGGGCCGCTGCCACCACGGACGTCGCGCCGCGGAGCTGCGCCCTCGCCGCGGACCGTTCCAGATCGGCGGCCACCTCCTCGTGCGGACCCACCGTGGCCGCCGCCCGGTGCCAGACCGCGCGGTCGGGCGCGTCGGCGAGCACCTCGGCGAGCACGGCGTGCATCTGCCCGCGCCGTGCCGCGCTCGCCGCCTCGTGGACCGCCGAGCGGACCAGCGGGTGCCGGAAGCGCACCCGAGTCGCGTCGATCTCGACCAGCCCCGCCGTCACGGCGGGGGCCAGATCCGCCGCGGACACCTCCGTGCCCGCCACCCGGCTTGCCGCGTCGAGCACCTCGGCCGGCGCGTCGCCGCCGAGAGCGGCGGCCAGCAACGCGGTCCGACTCGCCTCCGGCAACCCGGCCAGCCGGGCGGCGTACGCCCGCTCCAGCCGAGCCGTCAGTGGCAGCCACGTGGGCGGGTCGGTGTCATCGGGCCTGCCGCGCAGCGCCGTCGGCAGCTCCACCAGCGCCAGCGGGTTGCCGACCGCCACCTCCAGTACGCGCCGGCGCGTGCGAGGGTCGAGCCTGCCGTAGGAGTCCAGCAGGGCGGCTGCCGCCGCGGGGTCGAGCGGCCCGAGTCGCAGCTCCCGCAGGGCTGCCGTGTCGAGCGGACCGGCGTCCCCCTCGCCGTCGCGGCACGCGGCCGCCAGGACGACGGGATCCGCGTGCAGCCGGAGGGCGAGGAACGCCAGCACCTCGGACGTCGGCCGGTCCAGCCAATGAACGTCGTCGACCACCATCAGCACCGGAGCCCGCCGGGCACACTCGGTCAGCAACTCGAGCGTGGCCAGCCCCACGAGGTGGATGCCGGGGACGGGCGCGTCGACGAGCCCGAGTGCGGCGAACAGCGCGTTTCGCTGAACGGCGGGAAGCACGTCCGCATCGGCACGCACCGGCCACAGCATCTGGTGCAGACCGGCGAACGCGAGATGCGCCTCACCGCTCACGCCCGAGCAGTTCAGCACGAGCATCCCGCGGTCCCGTCCCCGGCCGGCCGCCTCTTCCAGCAGCGCGGACTTCCCGATCCCGGGTTCGCCGCGCACCAGCAGTGCCCCGCCGGCCGGGGAGGCGGCCGACGCGCCGTCCAACAGCGACTCCAGCTGAGCCGTCTCGGAGTCACGACCGATCAGCCCAGCCATGTTCATCCCTCCTACGAGCGACATCCTCGCGGGAGCCGCTCCGGTCCGGTGGGCACGAAGGGCCCGCGTCCTGAACAGCAGCGTGGGCGACGGTATCGGCTGCTCGTTCTGCGTACTCGAGTCTTCTTTCAGACGTAGTTCCGGCGTTGCACGTCCCCGAGCGCCACCGCGCCGATGGGGACGTTGAGCCAGAACGTGAGGAGCCGGTAGACGAGGACGGCCGACGTGGCTGCCCCGGCCGCCATGCCCAGCGTGGTCAGACCGGCGATGAGACCGGCCTCCAGGGCGCCCAGACCGCCCGGCACGGGAGCCGCGCCGGCGATCAGGCGGGCCGCCATGTACGCGGCGCCGACCTGGAGGAAGGCAAGCCCGCCGCCGAACGCGTGGACGCTCAGCGCCATACCGACGACCTGGACCAGAGGCAGGCCGAGCGCACCGGTGACGCCCACCGCGAGTCTGGCCGGCTGGGAAGCGATCCCGGCAATGGTCGACCCGGCCGCGCGCAGGAACGGCCACACCTTCTCGCCCAGGAAGCGCCGGCCGGGCCGGGTGAGCGCGAGCAGGCTCCCGGCGGCGAGCGTCAGGGCGATGGCCCACAGCACCTTCTGGCCGGAGGGCAGGTCCGGACGCACTCCGCCATGGCGCTGCCCCGCCAAGGCGAAGAAGACCGCGGCGACAACCGCGTTGGAGACCGCACCGGCCAGGCTCTGCAGCCCGACGGAGGCCGTGGCGGCACCGGTCTCGATCCCCGTCTTCTGCAGATAGCGCAGGTTGAGCGCCATGCCGCCCACGTTGCCCGGGGTGATCCGGTTCAGGAAGGAACTGGCGAACTGCACCCAGTACGTGGGCAGGAACTGCAGCCGGTCGGGGATGGTGCCCAGTTGCAGACACGTCGAGAACGCCTGCGAGACGAAGGTCACGGGCAGCACCGCGAGCACCCACCACCAGTTGGCGTCGCGCAGCGCGTCGAGGGCCGCCGGAGCGTTCGCGAACTGGGGCAGCACCAGGTGGAGGACCAGGAACGCGCCCAGCAGGCCCAGAACGCTCTTCCAGGTGAAGCGCGCGAGATGCGCCGGCGCGGCCGCCGGAGCACCACTGGCTGTTTCGACCTCGGCGGCGAGATCACGCAGCAGACTCGGACGGCCGCCGGCACGCAGCGTCCGCCGTCGGCGGGCACCCTCCCTGGCGGCGCGTGCGCGGGCCTGGTCGTACCGGGCGACGTCGTGCCGCGCCGGGCCGATCAGGGCGAGCGGCTGCAAGTAGGGCAGGGCGGTCGCCAGCAGGTCCGGTCCGAGGCCGGCGAGCGCACACACGGTGGCGCGCTGGGGGCCGACCCGTATCGCGGTCGTCGCCAGCAGTTCGGCGATGTCGCTGCCGAGCACCTCGGGGGGAGCGTTGAGCTGGGCGCGCGCGAACGCGAAGAGCCGGGACTCGCCGCCCGGTTCGACGAGGACGTGCTCCGGGCGCAGTGCCCGGTGACCGAGCCGATGCTCCTGGAGTCGGGCCACGGACGTCCACACGCCTTCCAGCACGTCGTCGGTCAGCTCCTCGTCCGGCAGCGAGGACAGCGCACGGGAGCCCTTCCCGACGGTCGCCACGAGCGCGCCGCCCCCGGCCACCGGATACGCCATCACGGGCTCGTCCACCCGGGCGCCGGTCCGGGCCGCGAAGACGAGCATGAGCAGTTCGTGCTCGGCCGCCCCGAGCGGTGACCGGGCTGTCGCGTCGGCCGGGTGGCGCAGGAGCGTCCGACGGGCGAGCCGGTGGAACAGATCGCGGTTGTGGTCCTCGGCGGCGAGCACTCGTATTGCCAGCCGGGAACCGGAGGCGGTCTCGGCGTGGTAGACGATCCCCGCACCGGGACGCTGGTCGTCCGAGGGCAGCTCACGCAGGGTGGAGACCGGGATTCCGCTGGCGACCAGCGCGTCGGCGACCGCCTGTGCCGCCGGGCGGTCCGTCGGCGCCCCGCCCAGCAACAGCACGGCCGATCCCGCCGCGCCACCCACGGCGAGCGCCGCGACGGCGTCCAAGGGCACGATCGCGGCGGCGGCGACGCTCAACACCGCACACACGGCGGTCAGCGACCACAACGCCGGCCGGGCCCGGGGCCCCAGCCACGGACCCGCCCCGACGACCGCCGCCGCGCAGGCGGCCAGGTAGACCGCCGAGGGCCAGCCCGCGTGCACCAGACCGGCCCGGCCGGCCAGTACCGCCGGCCACAGATCCGGCCTGCCGCGCGCCAGCGCGAGGTGCGTGAGGGACCATGCGGTCAGCGCGCCCAGCAGCGCCGCGGGTACCACCCGCTGAACCGGGTCGATCCGCCGCCGCGTACCCCACAGTGCCAGTGCGGAGGTCGGCGCGAGCAGGGCGAACCCCTGCACGAGTCCCACCAGACCGTCGCGCAGCCCGGGTGGCAGTGCGGTCGCCGCGCTGAGCAGCCCTTCCTGCACGGACCGGGCGAAATCCCGCGTCACGACCGCGAGCAGCACCGTCGCCGTGAGCGCGGCGAGGGACAGCAGCAGCCGCCACAGGTCGGCCGCCCGGCGGACCGGTTGCGGCTGCGGGGCGTCGATCACCGGATCCCGCGGGCCCTGCGAGGCGCCCGCGGCGCCCGGAGCGGGGTGGCTGACGACGTCCGTGGCGAGGTGGATGCGTCGGCCTTCGATCACGGTCGGCCGCCGGTCGGATCACCCATGCGCTCACCCATGTCCGCAGAGCGAAGGCTCTCCCCTCGGCCCGGGGCAGAGTGCCGCGACCGCAGCGGCGATGCCGAGCGGCGCCATCGGTCCTCGACACCCGGACGAACTGGCGCTGTTGTGACCATGTGGACTCCTTGCTGTGCGGACAGCACCGATGCTCTCGCCGGGGCGCGGGCCCGGGCTTCTGTCACATGACTGCACAGCATCCTGCATGTCCGCAGCAGGCCCGGACAGGGCTCGGTCCGCCCCGTGGGATGAAGTAGGGAACGCAGTCGGATGACGGATCAGCAGCAAGGCCGGCCGCCCTAGCGTTCAGGGTGGACGACACGACTCGAGCAGAGCCGGACGGCACCACCGGCATCCCTCGCTTCGCGTCCGGACCCAGGCGAGACTTTCATCGAGTGGGAGATCATCATGCTCAGTTCGCCCAACGCACTGCTCTGGCGCGGTCTGCTGGCGGTTGCCGTCGGAGTGGTCGCCGTAGTGTGGCCCAGCATCACCATCGGCGCCTTCGTCATCCTGTTCGCCGTCTACGCGTTCATGGGCGCGGCGACGGACACCATGCGCGCCTTCAGCAGCGACCGGGTGGGTCCGGTCTTCGGCTGGCTGCTCCTTGCCCTGCTGGATGTCGTCGCCGGCGTGGTCGCCCTGGCCTGGCCCGGCATCACCGCGATGGCCCTCACGATCTGGATCGCCGCGTATGCCCTGCTGACGGGTGGCCTGGAGATCGGCCTGGCCTTCCAGCGCGGAGAGAAGCCGGGTGAGCGGGCCCTGTTCATCCTGACCGGCCTGGTGTCGGTCGCGCTGGCCTTCGTGCTGTTCGTCCGGCCGGACATCGGTGCGGTCTCGCTGGCCACCGTCTTCGGGCTGTTCAGCATCGTCTACGGCATCGGGGGCATCACCGCGTCCTTCCAGGAACGTCGCGTCCTGCAGGACGTCGGCGGCGCAGAGCCGGTGGGCGTCTGAGCCGGGCAAGGCCCGGACCTCGCTACCGACGAAGTGCCCCACCCGACATGAGTACGGGTGGGGCACTTCGTCGGAACGCGGGATCAGCGTTGTACCCACCCCCGCAGCAGGCCCGGACACGTACGGGAGGAACCGGCGTCGCACGCCCAGGAATGGCTCGACACCGTGCCCGCGGCGGCCGTCTACGCCGTGGTGACCCTCGCCATCGGCCCGGAGAGTCCGGGCATCTCGGCATGTCTCCGCGAGCCATGGATCCGTGTCGGCGAGCACCGCATCATCGGTGAACAGGTCACCGTGACCGCCGTGCTCATGCCGGCCTCGATCCCGGTGCCGACCCGATCCTGCGCATCTCATCCGTAAGGCGATCGACGACGCCTTCGCGGAAACGGAGGCCCAGGGCTCCGAGGAAGCCCAGGGCACATCAGTGCCCTCGTCGAAACCAATGTGCCCTGGCTTCCTGATGCTGTTGTCAAGCGGTCGTGGCCGCTGGGGGAGTCGCTTCGTAGCACCGTCGGTCATGGATCAGCGCCCACAGGACGTTGACGCGTCGGCGGGCGAGGGCGAGCACGGCCTGGACGTGTTTCTTCCCCTCGGCGCCTTTGCGGTACAGACCCGCGAGCGGCGTACGAATGCCCACGGGCCAGGAGGGAGAGGTAGGCGTCGACGTCGAGCTTGGCGCCCACCGCGTCGATGATGAGGACGGAGGTGCCCGCCAGCCGCTCGAACGTGACCGGGCCGCCGGTGGCGTGGCAGTAGTCCACGCCCAGGTGCAGACCGCCGCGCCTTTCCAACCGTGGCTCTTGCGGGACCTGTTGTCGAGTGCCAGCACAACGGCCCGGAGTTCGTCGGCCTGCCAGCGCGACAGGTCGGTGCCCGTTGGATCACGACGTTCTGTGATTGACCAGATGGTGCGGTCGTGTTCGAGCTGGAGCAGGACGAGGGCGGCGCGGGCGATCCGGGTGATGGCCGCGCGGTCGAGGCTGACTCGGCGCAGGGCCTTGAAGGTGACCTTCAGCAGGGCGTTGGCGCGCTCGGCAACGGCGTGGACACCTCGGATCACGGCGTTGAACGCCTTGTCTGGCTCGGCGAGTTCGCCGCCCTTGGGCCTCTTGACCGGGTGGCGGAAGCCGGGCCCGGTGTTCTCGTAGCCGAGGTCGGTCAGGGTGGGGATGCCCAGGGTGACGGCGAGCCGGTTCGGAGCGTCGACCAGGCCGTGAACCCGGGCGCAGGTGGTGTCGTGCTCGCGGCCCGGGCGGACCGGCGAGACCCACAGCGGCCAGCCGTCCGGGGCAGCGATGACCTGCACGTTCCCGCCATGATGCTTGTGTTTCCCGGACCACCACAGGCCCGCCCCGTTGGGGCCGGCGGCGGCCACGCGGTCGGTGCGGATCACGGTGCCGTCCAGGTTGAGGTGGGTGTACCCGGCCGCCGCCGCGCGTTCCAGCGCGGTGGACAGGTCCGGGGCGTGGTCGGCGAGCACGGTCAGCCCTTCATGCGCCAGGCCCCCGTAGCCAGCGCCGAGGCTACTGAGTGTGACTGCCGGTTGGGTAATCGAGCCGGCCGTACGTGGGGAGTCTCTACTGGCCGCCGAAAGATGTGCCCCCACCTGCCCAGCCAGGAGCAGGACTTACATGAGAGCCACTCAAGGGGCCTCGCGGACCCATGAACTCGTCGAGGTACCAAGATTTTCCAGTTCGGCGTCGGTGACGGCGAGCCGACCATGGCTGTGCTGATGTCGGCGCCGCGGAATGGCAGTTCCGGTGGTGTACCGGATGTTGCGAGAGCGCCGGCTGCCGCGCGAGGCAGCGGGGCCTCTGCCACATGGCCCGACCACCGCGCGGCTCCTGGACGGCCCCTGAAACGCTCGGCAGGTCGGTTTCGGCCAGGAACCATCAATCCCGGGCCATCAGGCATCAGCCGGCCCGCCTGAAGACATTTCCGCAGGACGTGATCACGAAAGGCGACCGCCACCAGCAGCGAAGAATCCGCTGGTCAGCCCACACCCCTGGCAACCGACCACCGCCACTCAGTGCCTCTTCAGCGGCTCATCGGCCCGACTGCTCGCCGCGCCACCCCCATCCGCAAGGCGAACCAGCGCGCGACCTCACACCACCCTGACCAGCGGCAACACGCTCAACGGCCTGAAAGGGCGCGGATTCGACCCGGATTCGCCCCGAGGGCCCCCGACTCCAAAACGGACAGTAGTTGACCTGCAGTGATGCTGATTCTTGCCGCTGTACCGAGCATCCGCCGAGAGAGGAGTATCACAGATGAGACTAAGTGGACATTACTGGGCGATTGACGCCACGCTGTGAGTAGTCGCACTCGCCGTCGCCGCCTCCGGCTCCCCCGAGCGCGAACCGAATGGCCGCACCACGCGGCACTCCACTCTGGCGACCAGGGGTTGACAGAACAAGACTCTGATCAGCCTCTTTACAGAAGCCCTTCCGCCTGGCAGAAGCCGCCTTGCCGAGCCCCAGCGACCGTCACGACCCTGAGTCCAACCACGGCACGCGGGGCGACGGCGCCCCGCTCTCTCAGGGACGGGAACGCCATGCCTCACATCACCGCCTTCGCCAGGAACCAGTGGTACGTCGCCGCCTACAGCCACGAGGTCGGGCGTGAGTTGCTCGGGCGGACGATCCTCGGGGAACCCCTCGTGTTCTACCGGTCGGAGGAGGACGGCACGCCCGTCGCCCTCAGCGACCGCTGTGTGCACCGCCGTTACCCGCTGTCGGAGAGCGGGCTGGACGGCGACCGGATCGTGTGCGGGTACCACGGGTTCACCTACGACCGGACCGGCGCCTGCGTGTACGTGCCGGGGCAGAAACGCATCCCGCGCACCGCCCGGGTCGCCTCCTACCCGGTGGTCGAGCAGGACTCGCTGGTGTGGGTGTGGGTCGGCGACCCGGCCCTCGCCGACGCGGGGTCCATACCGCGGGCACGTCATCTCGACGCCCCCGGCTGGACGACCGTCCGGGGCATGGAGCCGATCGACGCCGACTACGGTCTCCTCGTCGACAACCTCCTCGACCTCTCCCACGAGACCTATCTGCACGGCGGCTACATAGGCACCCCCGAGGTCGCCGAGACGCCCATCACCACCGAGGTCGACGAGGGCGCGGGGATCGTGCGGGTGAGCCGGCACATGGACGACGCCGAGTGCCCGCCGTTCTACGCCCGTTCGACCGGCATCGAGGGCCGGATCACGCGCTGGCAGGACATCGAGTACCACGCGCCGTGCCTGTATCTGCTGCACAGCCGGATCGCGCCGACCGGTGTGGTGCCGGAGGCCGACGGCAGCGACCCGAACGGCTTCCACACCGAGATCACCTATGCGATCACCCCGTCCTCGGACGGCAAGGTGTACGACTTCTGGATGGTCTCCCGGGACTGGGCGACCGACGACGCGGAGGTCACCGAGTTCCTGCGGAGCAACAACCACACGGTGGTCATGCAGGACGTGGACGCCCTCAACCTCCTCCAGCGGACGCTGGGTTCGGAGCGGGCCGGCTACCAGGAGCTGAGCATCAACATCGACACCGGCGGTCTCGCCGCCCGCCGCATCCTGGGCCGGCTGGTCGAGGAGGGCGACAAGCCCGTGGAGAAGGTCCTGTGAGCGCACCCACCGGCCGGACCGGGGAGATCTACCGCATCGACTGGCTGCCGGGCACCGACGTCCTGCACGGCACCTGTCACTGCGGCGCCGAGCACACCGCCCAGGACCCGGTCGAGATGTGGGAGTGGATGCTCGGCCACCCCGAGGGCCACCAGTCCCCGGAGCGCACCGCATGAGCCTCTACGAAGCCGAACTGGTCGTGAACGAGCGGGAGTCGGTGGCCGACGGCGTGGTCGCCCTCACCCTTCGGCATCCCCTCGGCGAGGAACTGCCCGACTGGGAGCCGGGGGCGCATGTCGATGTGCTGCTCGGGCCCGGGCTGGAGCGGCAGTTCTCGCTCTGCGGCGATCCCGGGGACCGGTCCCGCTGGCGGGTCGCGGTCCTCAGGGAACCCGACGGGCGGGGCGGATCCGCCCATGTGCACGAGCAGTTGGGCGTCGGCGAAAAGGTGCGGGTGCGCGGGCCGCGGAACCACTTCCGGCTCGAACCGACACCCCGCTACCGGTTCGTCGCGGGCGGTATCGGCATCACCCCGATCCTGCCGATGCTCGCCGCCGCCGAGGCCGCGGGCGCCGAGTGGACGCTGCTGTACGGCGGCCGGACCCGGCGGTCCATGGCGTTCACCGGCGAGTTGGCGCGGTACGGCGGGGAGCGGGTCACCGTCGCCCCGCAGGACGAGTCGGGGCTGCTGGAGCTCGGCGCGGTGCTGGACGACGTCCCGGCGGGCACCCTGGTGTACTGCTGCGGTCCGGGGCCGCTGCTGGACGCGGTGGAGGCGCGCTGCCCGGCGGAGGTGCTGCGCATGGAGCGGTTCCGGCCGAAGGAGCAACCGGCGGGCGAGGAGCGGGAGTTCGAGGTGGTCCTCGCGCAGAGCGGTCGTACCCTCACCGTGGCGCGCGGCGTCTCCGTGCTCGACACCGTCCGGGCCGCCGGGGTCGAGGTGCTCTACTCGTGCACCGAGGGGACCTGCGGGACGTGCGAGACGGATGTCCTCGAAGGCGATCCGGACCACCGGGACTCGGTGCTCACCGAGGAGGAGCGGGCGGCCGGGGAGACCATGCTCATCTGTGTGTCGCGGTGCCGAGGGGCGCGGCTGGTACTGGATCTGTGATCCGCAGGTCCGCCTCGATCGCCGCCGCGGCCGCTCGAAGACCCGGCAGCAGATCGCGGCGGACCCTCGGGGCGGACAACCGCCCGGAGTGCACCGCGAGGCTCACCCCGGCCACCACCTGGCCGCTCCGGTCCCGGACCGGGGCGGCCAGTGTCGTCACGCCGTCCTCGGGGTCGCCGTCGAGCAGCACATGGTCCTCGGCGCCTTCGGCCTGCGGCGAGGAGGCCGGCATCGCGCGGCCCGCCGCCGTACCGCGCGCCGGGAAGCGCGCCCCCACGGCGACGGCCGCCGCCATGACCCGCCGGGCGGGGACCTGGGCGACGCAGACGACCTGGTCCCCGTCCAGGACCCACAGTGCCGCCGACTCCCCCACCGCCGAGGTGAGTTGCTCCAGGTGCGGGGCGGCGAGGCGGGGCAGGTCGAGGCCGGCGAGGTAGGCGTAGCCGAGTTCCAGGACGCGCGGGGTGAGGCGGAACAGGCGGCCGTCCGAGTGGACGTATCCGAGGTCGGCGAGGGTGAGCAGCAGGCGGCGGGCGGCGGCGCGGGGCAGGTCGCAGGCGCCGGCCACCTCGCTGAGCGTGCGCGCCGGATGCTCGGCGTCGAAGGCGCGGATGACGGCGAGGCCGCGTTCGAAGGACCTCACGAAGTGCGGTGCGCGGGCGTTCACGGGCCTCATCGCCTCCCCGGTCCGGCATGGCCGCTACCGGGAACACGGTGAGAGCGCGGTTCGGTAACTGTCAACAATTTTGTCAGCCAAGCCCATTGACCCGGTCCTCCGGCCGGTTCTACCGTCCCGCTCAGCACCCCCTGAACGAGCACCACTGTGCGCACTGCGCACAGCCTGTCGGAACACCGATGTCTGCACAGGAGGAGCCATGCGTCGTCTGCTCGCCGGTCTCGCGACCGGCACCTTCCTGCTCGCCACGGCGGCCTGCGGCTCCTCCGGGGGCTCGTCGTCCACCGCCACCTCGTCGGGCGGCACCACCACGGTCAAGGTGGGGATCATCCCCATCGTCGACGTGGCCCCCCTCTATCTCGGCCAGAAGGAGGGCTTCTTCGGCAAGCGCGGCCTGAAGCTGTCGACGACCCTCGCGCAGGGCGGCGCGGCCATCGTGCCCGGGGTGACGAGCGGTCAGTTCCAGTTCGGCTTCAGCAACATGACCTCGCTGATGATCGCGCAGTCCAACGGCGTGCCGGTGCAGGCGATCGCCAACGGCGTGGCCTCGACCGGCGTGGCCGGCAAGGACTTCGGCGGGCTGGTCGTGAAGAAGGGCAGCAGCATCACGTCGCCGAAGCAGCTGGAGGGCAGGAAGGTCGCCGTCAACACGCTGAAGAACATCAACGAGACCGCGGTCCGCGAGTCCGTGCGCAAGGCGGGCGGCGACCCGGACAAGGTGAACTTCGTCGAGCTCGCCTTCGACCAGATGCCGGCCGCGCTCGACAAGGGCCAGATCGACGCGGCGATGGCCGTCGAACCCGCCCTCGCCACCATGAAGCTCCAGGGCGCCACCGAGATCGCCTCGCCGCTGGTCGACGTGGCGCCGAACCTCACCGTCGCCATGTACTTCACGTCGACGTCGTACGCACAGAAGAACCCGGCCGTCGTGAAGAAGTTCCAGGAGGCCGTCGCGGAGTCTCTGTCGTACGCCGACGCGCACCCGGACGAGGTCCGGCAGATCGTCACCACCTACACCAAGACCCCGGCCGACGTGCTGGCCAAGGTGACGCTGCCCAAGTGGCCCGCCGAGGCGAACCGTTCGTCGATCGAGACGTTGGAGAAGCTCAGCGAGCAGGACGGCCTCTTCAAGACGGCCCCCGACCTGGACAAGCTGCTGCCGTGACCGAACCCGTGAAGGGGCTGAACGCCCTGTTGGGTGCGGCCGGGCTCGCGGCCTTCCTCGTCCTCGGCGAGGCGGTGCCGCGGCTCGGCCTGGTCAAGGCGGACTACTTCCCGCCGACCAGCCGGATCGCCCGCGCGCTGGGCACCGAACTCGCCGACGGCGCCTTCTGGTCGGCGCTCGGCGACACCCTCACCGGCTGGGCGGTGGGCCTGGCCGTGGCGGTCGGCGCCGGCATCGCGGCCGGGGTCGTCCTCTCGGTCGTCCCGCACCTGCGCGCGGCCACCGCCTCCACGATCGAGTTCCTCCGCCCGATCCCCTCGGTCGCCCTGATCCCCCTCGCGATCCTCCTCTACGGCACCGAACTCCGCTCGGTCCTCCTGCTCGTCGTCTACGCCTCGTTCTGGCAGGTGCTGATCCAGGTGATGTACGGCGTCCAGGACGTCGACCCGGTCGCCGAGGAGACGGCGCGGTCGTACGGCCTGGGCACCTGGGCCCGGGTCCGACACGTGCTGTGGCCGACCGCGCTCCCGTACGTGATGACCGGCGTCCGGCTGGCCGCCGCGGTCGCGCTGATCCTCACCATCACCGCCGAACTGGTCATCGGGGCGCCGGGGTTGGGGCAGCGGATCGCGGTCGCGCAGGCCTCTCAGGCGGTGCCGGACATGTACGCCCTGATCGTGGTGACCGGACTGCTGGGGCTGCTCGTCAACGTGGGTGCCCGGTCGGTGGAGCGGCGGGCGCTGGCCTGGCACCAGTCGGTGCGCGGGGAGGTGGCGGTGTGAGGGCCGTCCTGCTGAAGGCCGGGTACCTCCTCGCCCTGCCCGCCGTCCTGGTCGCGCTGTGGTGGCTGGCCTCCGCCGGCAGCACGAACATCTACTGGCCGCCGCTGCGCACGATCCTCAAGACCTTCCCGGACGTCTGGACCGGTCAGCGGCTCCGCGACGACCTGCTGCGCAGTGTGCTGCGGCTGCTCGCCGGGTACGCGTCGGCGGCCGTCGTGGGCGTGGCCCTGGGCACGGTCATCGGCTCGTACCGGCGGGTGCGGGCGGTGTGCGAACCGGTCCTGGAGTTCCTGCGGGCGGTGCCGCCGCCGGTGCTCGTGCCGGTCATCATGCTGTTCGCGGGCATCGGCGACGGCATGAAGGTCATCGTGATCGCCAGTGGCTGCGTCTGGCCGATCCTGCTCAACACCGTCGAGGGGGTGCGGGCGGTCGACCCGGTGATGGCGGAGACGGCCCGTTCCTACGGCATCACGGGCGCGGCGAGGCTGCGTACGCTGGTACTGCGTTCGGCGAGTCCGCAGATCTTCGCGGGCCTGCGGCAGGCGCTGTCGATCGGGATCATCCTGATGGTCATCAGCGAGATGTTCGCGGCCAGCAACGGGCTCGGTTTCGCCATCGTGCAGTTCCAGCGCGAGTTCGCGATCCCCGGCATGTGGACCGGGATCCTGCTGCTGGGGCTGCTCGGCTTCGTGCTGTCGGTGGTCTTCCAGGTGGTCGAGCGGCGGGTGCTCGGCTGGTACCACGGGCTGCGCGCGACAACCCGGCGGTCCTGAATGAACCTCGCGAAGGGGTGGTCCATGCTCGACGTACGCGGCCTGCAGAAGGTCTACGACGGATCCGGCCGCCGTGTGGAGGCGGTGCGGGACCTCACCTTCACCGTGGCGGCGGGTGAACTCGTCTGTCTGGTCGGGCCGTCGGGCTGCGGCAAGACGACCCTGCTGAAGTGCATGGGCGGCCTGCTCACCCCGTCCGGCGGCGAAGTCCTCCTGGAGGGGCGGAAGGTGACCGGGCCGCCGCCCGGGATGGCGTTCGTCTTCCAGGAGTACGGCCGCAGCCTGTTCCCCTGGATGCGGGTCGCCGAGAACGTCGAACTCCCGCTGAAGCAGAAGCACCTGCCGCGCGAGCGACGCAGGGAGCTGGTCGCCGACGCGCTCGGCTCGGTCGGTCTCGCGGACGCCGCCGGCGCCTACCCGTGGCAGCTGTCCGGCGGTATGCAGCAGCGGGTGGCGATCGCGCGCGCCCTCGCCTACGAGCCCCGGGTGCTGCTGATGGACGAGCCGTTCGCCGCCGTCGACGCCCAGACCCGGGCGGATCTGGAGGACCTGGTCCGGGGGCTGTGGCGGGAGCGCGGGATCACCGTCCTGTTCGTCACCCACGACATCGACGAGGCCGTCTACCTGGGCCAGCGGGTGATCGTCCTGTCCGCCTCCCCGACCGTCGTCCGGGACCAGCTGAAGGTCGATCTGCCGGACGAGCGCGACCAGTTGCACACCCGGGTCGCCCCGCGCTTCGCCGAACTGCGGACCCACGTCTACGAGCAGATCCAGGCGGCGAAGCGCGGGGTTCCCCGGGGGGAGGACCCGGTCACGGAGTCAGATACGCCTCCACGTCACTGAACTGGCCGGCCGGCCAGCCGTTGTTGGCGGTGACGGTGAGCCGCAGGTAGCGCAGGTTCGTGGAGCCGGGCAGGGCCACGGTGACGGTGTTGCCGGTGGCCGGGTCGAAGCGGTAGCCCGTGGAGCCCACCACGGTCGAGTGGTTCGACCCGTCGGTGCTGCCGAGGACGGTGACGGTCTGGGTCCGGGCGGCCCAGGCCGAGGACGGGGGCAGTTTCAGCACCAGGCGGCGGGCCGCGCAGGAGGCGCCGAGGTCGACGGTCGGCGACTGCGGGAACGCGTTGTTGGTGGACTCCCAGTAGCTGTTGGCGTCCCCGTCGACCGCCTTGCCGGGGGTGTAGACGTCCACCGAGCCGGTGGCGCTCGCCGGGCGGCCCTTGGCGAGGTTGCGGCCCGGGTCCGGGTCGGGGTTGCCCTGCCCGGGCGTCGGCCAGGTGGAGCAGTCCGACCAGGCGCTCGACCAGCCGGAGTTGCCGCCACCGTCGGCGAGCGCCACCGCGGCCACCGCGGCTGGCATGCTCCTGACAGTTCTGCCTGTACTGCGCTGGATGTGCTGATCCCTTCGGAGGTGGGGGCGGGGACAGCGCGAGCGGTACCGGCGGCTCAGTCCGTCAGCCAGGCCGCCGTGTCCTGCGGCAGCCGGCCCTCGTCGTCCAACGGGCCGCTGCTGAGCAGGAGTTCGGAGTGGGCTGGGAGTTCGGCGGGGGCGGCGCCCAGGTTGACCACGCACGTCACACCGTCGGCGCGGGTGAAGGCGAGCACCCCCACGGGGGCGGGCAGCCAGGTCAGCGGGCCGTCGCCGAAGCGCGGGCGCAGCGCGACGGCGCGCCGGTAGAGCGCGAGCATGGAACCCGGGTCGTCCTGCTGCCGGTCGACGGCGTACGACGCCCAGCCGGCCGGCTGCGGCAGCCACGGCTCCTCCCGCGAGCCGAAGCCCGCGTACGGCGCCCCGGCCGCCCAGGGCAGCGGCACCCGGCAGCCGTCCCGGCCGGGGTCGGTGCCGCCGGACCGGAAGTACATCGGGTCCTGGATGCGGTCGGCCGGGATGTCGGCCTCGGGCAGGCCCAGCTCCTCGCCCTGGTAGAGGTAGACCGCGCCGGGCAGGGCCAGGGAGAGCAGGGCGGCGGCGCGGGCCCGGCGGCTCCCCAGTTCCAGGTCGGTCGGGACGCCGAACGCCTTGGCCGCGAAGTCGAAGGCGGTGTCCTCGCGGCCGTATCGGGTGGCCGTACGCGTCACGTCGTGGTTGCACAGTACCCAGGTGGCGGGGGCGCCGACCGGGGCGTGCTCGGCGAGGGTGGTGTCGATCGAGGTCCGCAGCCGGGCCGCGTCCCAGGGGCAGGACAGGAAGGAGAAGTTGAAGGCGGTGTGGAGTTCGTCGGGGCGCAGGTAGCGGGCGAAGCGCTCGGCGTCGGGCAGCCAGACCTCGCCGACGAAGACACCGTCGTAGGCGTCGGCGACCGCGCGCCAGGCACGGTAGACGTCGTGCAGTTCGTCGCGGTCCACGAAGGGGTGGGGGTGCGGGTGCGAGGCCAGGTCGGGCAGGTCCGGGTCCTTGGCGAGCAGGGCGGCCGAGTCGATGCGGACGCCCGCGACGCCCCGCTCGAACCAGAAGCGCAGGATGTCCTCGTGCTCCTGGTGGACGGCCGGGTGGGCCCAGTTGAGGTCGGGCTGTTCGGGCGTGAAGAGGTGGAGGTACCACTCGCCGTCGGGCAGCCGGGTCCAGACCGGTTCGGTGGAGCCGACGAACTGCGAGGGCCAGTCGTTGGGCGGCAGGTCGCCGTTCGGGCCGCGGCCGGGGCGGAAGTGGAACAGCTCGCGCTCCGGGCTGCCCGGTCCGGCGGCCAGGGCCGCCTGGAACCAGGGGTGCTGGTCGGAGACGTGGTTGGGGACGATGTCGACGATCGTCCGGATGCCCAGCTCGCGCGCCTCCGCGATGAGTTTCTCGGCCTCGGCGAGGGTGCCGAAGGCCGGGTCGATGGCCCGGTAGTCGGCGACGTCGTAGCCGCCGTCCTTCATGGGTGACGGGTACCAGGGGCTGAACCACAGTGCGTCCACGCCGAGTTCGGCGAGGTACGGCAGTCTGGCGCGGACGCCCGCGAGGTCGCCGGTGCCGTCGCCGTCGTTGTCGGCGAAGCTGCGGACGTACACCTGGTAGATGACGGCCGAACGCCACCAGTCGTGGTCCTTCGGGGCATGGCTGGGCTGTCCCACTGGGCGAACCTTTCTGTCGGAGGAAGGGCCGTCAGCCCTTGGTGCTGCCCGCGCTGATCCCGGCGATGATGTGCCGCTGGAAGACGAGGAACAGCGCGACCATCGGGATGCTGGCGATCACCATCGCGGCGATGAGCACGGTGAGCTGGATGTTCTGCGACAGCTGGACCAGGGCCACGCTGATGGGCTGCTTGTCGGTGTCGGAGAAGACCATCAGCGGCCACAGGAAGTCCTGCCAGACCGCGACCAGGGCGAAGATCGAGACGACGCCGAGGACCGGGCGGGACATGGGCAGGACCACGGACCACAGGATGCGCAGCTTCCCGGCGCCGTCGATCTCGGCGGCCTCCAGCACGTCGCGGGGCAACTGGTCGAAGAACCGCTTGAGCAGGTAGAGGTTGAAGGCGTTGGCGACGGCAGGCAGCCAGATGCCGAGCGGGTCGTTGAGCAGGCTGGTGTGGAGGAACGGCAGGTCGGCGACGGTCAGGTACTTGGGTACGACCAGGGCCTGGGCCGGCACCATCAGGGTGGCCAGGATGCCGCCGAGGACCACGTTGCCGAAGGCCGGCTTCAGCTTCGACAGGGCGTAGGCGGCGGCCGTGCAGAACACCAGCTGGAAGGCCCAGGCGCCGGCCGCCTGCACGACCGTGTTCCACAGGTGCTCCGGAAGCTGCATCAGGTCCCAGGCGTCGGTGTAGCCGGACAGGTGCCAGTGCTCGGGGATGACGGTGGGCGGGGTCTGCGCGATCTCGTCCGGTGACTTCATCGCCCCGGTCACCATCCAGTACACGGGGAACAGGAAGGCGAGGGCGAAGAGGAAGACGACCCCGGTGAAGACCGTCCAGTAGACCGCCTTCCCGCGCGGCCGGGCCAGCGTCGCCGGGGAGATCAGGGTGCGGGTGGCGCTGCTCATCCGTCCTCCCCGGACCGGGTCAGCCGCAGGTACACGGCGGAGAAGATGCCGAGCAGCACCAGGAGCATCACGCTGAGCGCGCAGGCGCCGCCGAAGTCGTTGTAGAGGAAGGCGTACTTGTAGATCAGGTAGAGCACGGTGACCGTGGCGTTCTCCGGGCCGCCCCCCGTGATGACGAACGGTTCGGTGAACACCTGCATGGTGGCGATGATCTGAAGGAGCATCAGCATCAGGATGACGAACCGGGTCTGGGGGATCGTCACGTGCCGGACGCGCTGGAGGAGGTTCGCGCCGTCGAGTTCGGCGGCCTCGTACAGTTCGCCGGGGATGGACTGGAGGGCGGCCAGGTAGATCAGGACGGTCCCGCCCATGTTGGCCCAGGTGGCCACGATCACCAGGGAGACCAGCGCGGTGCCTGTGCCGTTGGTCCAGTTCGAGGTGGGCAGGTGCAGGAAGCGCAGCGTCTCGTTGGCGAGGCCGGCCCCGGGGTCGTAGAACCACTTCCACAGCAGGGCGCTGACCACCGGCGGGATCATCACCGGGAGGTAGACCACGACCCGGAAGAACGCCTTCGCGTGCCGGAGTTCGTTCAGGACCAGGGCGAGCACGAACGGGATCGCGAAGCCGATCAGCAGGGCCAGCAGCGTGAAGGTGAGGGTGTTGCGCCAGGCCGCCGAGAACTCGGGGTCGTGCAGGACCCGGGTGAAGTTGGCGGTGCCGACCCACTCGGCGGACGAGCCCGGCGTGTACTTCTGGAAGGAGATCACGACCGCGCGGATCGCCGGGTACCAGGAGAACAGGGCGAAGCAGATCAGTCCGCCGAGCAGGAACCCGTAGGCACGGGCCTGGTCGGTGATCCGGCGCCGCCTCCGGTCCCCTGCCGGGGGCGGCGCCGGGGCCTGTCCTACGGCGACCGCCGCCGGGGCGGCGGGTCGTCGTGCGGCCGTCTTGGTCATGGTGGTCAGCCCCGGGCCAGGATGCCGTCGATCTTGTCGTTGGCGTCCTTGAGAAGCTGGTCGATGTCGGCGTCCTTCTTGGTGAGGACCGCGGAGACGGTGCCGTCGAGGACGGAGTAGATCTGCTGGGCGTCCGGCGGCTCGATCTTCATCTGCAGCGACTGGTTGCCGTCCAGGAACGCCTGGTAGTTCTCCACCGGCACGTTGGCGTTGGCCTTCTTGACCGCCTGGTCCTTGGCGTCGGCGGCGCCGGTGAACAGGCGCGGCTCGGGCAGGCCGACGGGCGCGTTGTTCTTCTTGGCGCGGGCGTAGTCACCGAGGAAGCCGTCACCGGGGGTGAGGAACATGGAGTCGAGCCACTTGAGGCCGGCGCGGATCTGGGCGGGGGTGTCCTTCCTGTTGAACATGTAGCCGTCGCCGCCGATGAGCGTGCCCTTGCCGCCGGGCATCGGGCCGAGGGCGAGGTCCTTGTAGTTGCCGCCCTTCTCCTTCACCAGGATCGGGATGTTGTCCGGCGCCGAGAGGTACATGCCGAGCTTGCCCGAACCCATCATCTGCTGGACGTCGTTGATGATGAGGAGCTGCTTGCTGCCCATCGAGTCGTCGGTCCAGCGCATGTCGTGCAGGTTCTGGAGCACCGCGTGGCCCTCGGGGGTGTCGACGGTCGCCGACTTGCCGTCGGCCGACACCACGTCACCGCCCTGCGCGTACATCTCCGCGGTGAAGTGCCAGCCGCCCTGGTTCTGCGCGCTGTAGTCGGCGTACCCGACGGTGCCGTTGCCGAGCGCGGCGATCTTCCTGGCGTCGGCGCGGACCTCGTCCCAGGTCGTCGGCGGCTGGTCGGGGTCGAGACCGGCCTGCTGGAAGAGCTTGCGGTTGTAGATCAGGCCCATCGAGTAGCCGGTGCGCGGGATGCCGTAGACCTTGCCGTCGACGGTGTAGATGTCCCGCAGCTGCTGCTGGATGGTGTCGTAGCTCTTCAGTTCCTTGAGGTACGGCGTGAGGTCGGCCGCCTGGTTGATGTCCACGACGTGCTTGGCGTCGGTGAAGTACGTGTAGAACACGTCCTCCATCTGGCCGCCGGCGAGCTTGGCGTCGAAGGTCTTCGGGTCCTGGCAGGGGAACGCGTCGTGCGCGACGACGTCGATGTCCGGGTTCTTCTTCTCGAAGTCGGCGATGTCCTGGTCGAAGAACGACCGGTCGACCTTGGCGCTCTTCGGCGGCTCGCAGTTGACGGTGATGCGCGTCTTGCCGCTGCCCGCGTCGTCGTCGCCCGACCCGCAGGCCGTGGCGGAGAGCGCGAGTGAGGAACAGACGCCGAACGCGACGAGAGCACGGCGGAACCCGGTGCTGGACATCGGTGGACCCCCCAGAACAGGAGCAGTTGGGCGCCGCACCGGGACCGGTGGGCGCCGCACACTCAAGCACCGGCAGCACCGTCGCGCAAGATGTCACGCAGAATATGTAATTATTCGACAGAGAATGGGATCTCCTGAGCCTCAGGCTTTCGGCGCTTGCGCGGTCGACCCCCTGACGACCAGCTCGGGCTCGAACAGCAGCTCCTCCGCCGGCACGACCGTGCCGCCGATCTGCGCGTTGAGGAGTTCGACGGCGGCCCGGCCCATGGCCTCGATGGGCTGCCGGACGGTGGTGAGCGGGGGCTCGGTGCAGTTCATGAAAGCCGAGTCGTCATAGCCGACGACCGAGACCCGGGAGGGCACCTCGTACCCCTTGCGGCGGGCCGCCCGGACGGCGCCCAGCGCAAGGGGGTCGCTGGCGCAGATGATGCCGGTGACGCCCCGGTCGATCAGCCGGGACGCGGCCGCGTGGCCGCCCTCGATGGAGAAGATCGCCCGCGCCACGGACTCGTCCGGCACGTCGCCGATCGCCCGCGCCGCCGCCAGCTTCCGGGCCGAGGGCACGTGGTCGCCGGGGCCGAGGACCAGGCCGATGCGCTCGTGCCCCAGCGAGGCGAGGTGTCGCCAGGCCTGCTCCACCGCCACCGCGTCGTCGCAGGACACGCTCGGGAAGCCGAGGTGTTCGATGGCCGCGTTGACCAGCACCACCGGGATGTTCCGGTCGGCGAGCAGCCGGTAGTGGTCGTGCGGCGCCTCGGCCTGGGCGTAGAGCCCGCCGGCGAACACCACGCCGGAGACCTGCTGTTGCAGCAGCAGCTCCACGTAGTCCGCCTCGGAGACCCCGCCCTTGGTCTGCGTGCACAGCACCGGGGTGAGCCCGAGCTGGGCCAGGGCGCCGCCGATGACCTCGGCGAACGCCGGGAAGATGGGGTTCTGCAGCTCGGGCAGGACCAGACCGACGAGCCGGGCGCGTTCACCGCGCAGTTGGGTGGGGCGCTCGTAGCCGAGCACGTCCAGGGCCGAGAGCACCGCCTGCCGGGTGGCCTCGGAGACCCCTGGCTTGCCGTTGAGCACCCGGCTGACCGTGGCCTCGCTGACCCCGACCTTCTTGGCTACTTCCGCAAGTCGTCGCGTCATGCACGCAAGGGTAGCGCAATTTACGCAAGCCTTTTGCGTAACGTCTCGATGGACCGGATCAGACGCGGCTGCCGGTCGCCGTGTCCGCCGAAAGCCGTTGCGCGATGTAGATGGGGACGACGGAGAGCAGTACGAGTACGGCCGCCACCACGTTGACCACCGGCGCCTGCTGCGGGCGGGTCATGTTGTCGAAGATCCACAGGGGCAGGGTCTGGACGCCCGGTCCCGCGGTGAAGGTGGTGACGACGATCTCGTCGAAGGAGAGGGCGAAGGCGAGCAGACCGCCCGCGAGCAGCGCCGAGCGCACCAGCGGGAAGGTGACGTCGGCGAAGGCCCGGAAGGTGTCGGCTCCCAGGTCGGCCGCCGCCTCCTCGTAGCTGCCGGAGGTGCGGCGCAGCCGGGCGACGACGTTGTTGAAGACGATCACCACGCAGAACGTGGCGTGTCCGACGACCACGGTGAACAGGCCGAGTCCGACGCCGAGCGGCTCCAGGACCGTACTGAAGGCCGAGTTGAGGGCGATGCCGGTGACGATGCCGGGCAGCGCGATCGGCAGGACGACCACGAAGGACAGGGCGTCCCGGCCGAAGAAGCGGTACCGGGCGACCGCGAAGGCGATCAGCGTGCCGAGCACCAGCGCGATCGCGGTGGCGCCGAGCCCGGCCTTCACCGAGGTCCACAGGGCGTCGCGGGCGCCGGAGCTGCGCCAGGCGGCCGACCACCAGCGGGTGGTCAGGCCGGGCGGCGGCCAGCTCGCGCTGCGGTCGGGGTTGAGGGAGTTGACGAGGACGAGGAGGAGCGGGACGTAGATGACGGCGAAGCCGAGGGCGGCGGCGGCACGCACCGCGATCCGCGCGGAACGGGAGAGTTGCACGGCGGGCTCCTCTACAGGCTGCTCAGCGCGCCCGTGCGGCGCATCGCGAGCAGATACAGCACGATGACGACGACCGGGACGGTGGCGAGGGCTGCGGCCATGGGCAGGTTGAGTTCGATGTTGGCGTAGACGAGGTTGCCGATGAGCTGGGTCTTGCCGCCGACGATCTGCACGGTGATGTAGTCGCCGAGGCTGAGCGAGAACGTGAACACCGACCCGGCGGCGACCGACGGCAGCACCATCGGCAGCACCACGGACCGGAAGGTCCGCCCGGCGCGGGCGCCCAGGTCCGCCGACGCGTCGAGGAGGTTGTCGGGCAGCTGCCCCAGCGCGGTGTGGATCGGCAGGATCATGTACGGCAGCCACAGGTAGGTCAGGGTCAGCACGGTGGCCGGGAGGCCGAAGCCGGGCCCGCTGAGCCCGAAGGGCTTGAGCAGCCAGTCGGCGAGCCCGCCCTCCGACAGGATCAGCCGCCAGGCGTACACCTTGACCAGGTAACTCGCCCACAGCGGCGTGAGGATGGCGACGACGAGCAGCGGGCGCCGGCCGGGCCTGGCGATCCGGGCGGTGTAGAAGGCGACCGGGAAGGCGAGCACCGCGCAGAGGGCGGTCACCGCGAGGGCCACGCCGACGCTGCGCAGGATCACCTGCCGGAACACCGGGGTCGTGAACAGCTCGTGGAAGTTGTCGGTCGACCAGACCTTGACGACCTCGGAGGTGAACGAGTCCGTCGTCCAGAACGCGGAGACGAACAGCACGGCCAGCGAGCCCAGGTAGAGCACGGCGAGCCACAGCAGCGGGGCGGTCAGCAGCAGGGCGAGGCGGAGCCGGGGGCGCCGGTGCAGCGCCCCCGCGGTCCGGGTGAGCAGGGCCATGGGTCAGCCCTTGATCTCGGTCCAGGCCTGCACCCACTTGGCGTACGGCACGCACGTGACGTCGGTGCGGCCGTCCAGGCACTGCTCGATCGGCGTGTTCCAGAAGGCGATGTTCTTCCAGTAGCTCTCGTCGGCCGCGTGGTAGGTCGTGCAGAAGTTCTTGTCGGCGGTCAGGGCGCAGGCCTTGGCGTTGGCGGGGGCCTCGCCGAAGTACTCGGCGACCTCGGCGTTGACCTTCGGGGAGACGATCCAGTTCAGCCACTGGTACGCGCAGTTGGGGTGCTTGGCCTTGGCGGACACCATCCAGGTGTCGGACCAGCCGGTGGAACCCTCCTTCGGCACGAAGGCCTTCACCTCGGCGCCCTCGTCGGCGGCCAGGTTGGCGATGACCTGCCAGCTGGTGCCGATGACGGAGTCGCCGCTCTTGAAGGCGGAGATCTCCTTGAGGTAGTCGCTCCAGTACTCGCCGATGTCCGCGTTCTGCTGCTTGAGCAGGGCGACGGCCGCGTCGAACTGCTTCTGGTCGAGCGCGTAGGGGTCCTTGATCTTCAACTCGGGCTTGGTGGCCTTGAGGTAGAGCGCCGCGTCGGCGATGTAGATCGGCGAGTCGTACGCGGTGACGTGGCCCTTGTACTTCCCGGCGTCGTCGAAGACGGCCGACCAGGAGGTGGGCGCGGGGCTGACCTTCCGGGTGTTGTACATCAGCAGGTTGGCGCCGCGGCCGTGCGGGATGCCGTACATCTGGCCCTTGACCGAGTTCCAGGCGCCGTTCTTCAGGCCGCTGAAGACGTCCTTGTAGTTCGGTACGAGCTTGGTGTTGACCGGGGCCGCGTCGCCGGAGGCGATCAGGCGCAGGGAGGCGTCGCCGGAGGCGGAGACGGCGTCGTACTGGCCGGTCTTCATCAGTTTCACCATCTCGTCGGAGCTGGCGGCGACCTTGGAGTTGACCTGGCAGCCGGTCTGCTTCTCGAAGTCGGTGACCCAGTCGACCTTGGGGTCGTCGGAGCCGTCCTCGACGTAGCCGGCCCAGGCGATCAGGTTTACCTCGCCCTCGGACTTGCCCAGTTTCGCGAGGGGTTTGAGGTCGGGCGGGTTGAGGCCGGTCGAGGAGCCGGAGCCGGAGGAGCCGCAGGCGGAGGCGGCCAGCAGCAGCGCGGCGACCGCGGTCGCGGTGAGGGGTCGGGTGAGGCGCACGGCGTTCTCCATACGTGAGGGACGGCGGATCCGGACCTGGGGGGCGGCGGGTCAGTCGGGGACGTGGACGGTGTGCCGGCGCTGCCAGCGCAGCCGGACGCGGGTGCCGCGGTAGGCGGCGACGTCCTCGGCGGAGGTGTCGAGGTTCTGCTGGAGCGCGGTGAGCCGGCCGCCGCCGTCCAGGTCGACGAGGAAGCGGGTGGCGTCGCCGAGGTAGACCACCTCGGCGACCGTGCCGAGGGCACTGACGTGCCCTTCCGGGTCGGGTTCGGCGGTCTCGCCGAGGACCCGGATCTTCTCCGGGCGGACGCTGTGGGTGCCGCTCTCGCCGAGGACGCGCAGGGCGGCCTCGCCGGTGAGCAGGTTGGAGGTGCCGACGAAGGAGGCGACGAACGGGCTTCGGGGGCGTTCGTAGATCTCGGCGGGGGTGCCGACCTGTTCGATGCGGCCCTGGTGGAAGACGGCGACGCGGTCGCTCATGGTCAGGGCCTCCTCCTGGTCGTGGGTGACCAAGACGAAGGTGATGCCGACCTCGCGTTGCAGGGCCTTGAGTTCGATCTGCATCTGCTCGCGCAGCTTGAGGTCGAGGGCCCCGAGGGGTTCGTCGAGGAGCAGGACGCGGGGGCGTCCGACGAGGGCGCGGGCGAGGGCGACGCGCTGGCGCTGGCCGCCGGAGAGCTGGGACGGGCGGCGGGTGCCGTAGCCGTCCAGGCGGACCTCGGCGAGGGCCTTGCGGGCGCGGACCAGGCGTTCGGCCTTGGGGACGCCGCGGACCCTGAGGGAGTAGGCGACGTTCTGCTCGACGGTCATGTGCGGGAACAGGGCGTAGTCCTGGAAGACGGTGTGGACGTCCCGTTCGAAGGGGGCGCGGCGGGTGACGTCCTGCCCGGCGAGTTCGATCGTGCCCGAGGTGGGGGTCTCGAAGCCGGCGATCAGGCGGAGCACGGTGGTCTTGCCGGAGCCTGAGGGGCCGAGCATCGAGAAGAACTCGCCGTCGCGGATGTCCAGGTCGACCCCGGCCACGGCGCTCGTGTCGCCGAACGACTTCCGCAGATCCCGCAACCGGATCGCGCTGGCCTCCATGGGCGGGAACCTCTCTGCCGTTCTCGTGCGTTGCACCTGGTGACCGGAAAGATATGAAGTCATAGTTCAAAGCTCAAGACCCTTCCGAGGTAAAGGTTGGGTCAACGCATAGGGTGGTGGGCCGTGAGACAGCACCAGACGGTGGGCGGCGCCCGAAAGGCCGTCTTCGCCCCGGTGGACGGCGGGGCCCGGGTCGACGCCGTGGTCCGCCGGATCGGCGACGCCATCGAGCTCGGCCTGCTCTCCGACGGGGAGCAGCTGCCGGGCGAGACCGAACTGGCCGGACGGCTCGGGGTCTCCACGGTGACCCTGCGGGAGGCGCTGATGGCCCTGCGCCAGCGGGGCCTGGTGGTCACCCGCCGGGGCCGGGGCGGCGGCAGCTTCGTCGCCTCCCCCGAGGTGCCCGACCGGGAGCGGCTCACGGCGCGGCTGCGCGGCTGGAGCCCCGAGGAGCTGCGCGACCTCGGCGACCACTGGGCGGCCCTGTCGGGCACCGCCGCCGACCTCGCCGCGCAGCGCACCGAGGACCACGACCTCGACCAGCTCCGCCGGACCACCGAGGAGCTGCGCGGGGCACCGGACGCGGCGGCGCGCAGCCGGGTGTACGGGCGCTTCCACGTCGAGCTGGCCGCCGCCGCGCAGTCGGCCCGGCTCACCCGGGAACAGGTCGCGCTGCAGGCCGAGATCGGGGCGCTGCTCTGCCTTGTGCTGGGCGACGACGAATATCGTGAAGAGGTGGCGGACCGTCACCGGTCCGTAATCTCGGCCGTGCAGGATGGGGCGCACACATCGGCCAGGGAGCTGGCCGAGCGGTGCGTACGGGACTCGGCGGCACGGCTCATCGCCCTGCGGCTGGCCCTGTAGCCGCGCCGTACTCGCTCCCCCGTCCGCCGGAGGGCACCATGAGCCGCAGCACCGTCCCCTCCGGTCCGGCGGCGGCCACGCTCGACGCCGCCGAGGAGTACGTCGCCGCGCGGGTCGGGCACGCCCTGGAGGCGGTGTTCGACGCCGTGGCGGCCACCCGCGCCGACACGGCCGCGCTGCTCGCCCGGGTGGCCGCCGAGGACCGCCGGCCGGTGACAGCCGACCTCGCCGCGCTCCGTCCCGGGCTTCATCTGCGCCTGACCCGGCAGGAGTTGGTCTCGGGCGTCGGGTTCGTGGCCGCGCCCGGGGTGCTGGCCGACGTCCCGGCCTGGCTGGAGTGGTGGCAGAGCGACGCGTCCGGGGACGTACGGCCGCTCCTCCTCGACCTGGACCCGCGCACCTCGGCCTACTCCGACTACACGCACTGGGACTGGTTCGCGCTGCCCCGGGACACCGGGCGGCGGGCGGTGGCCGGGCCGTACGTGGACTACCTCTGCTCGGACGAGTACAGCCTCACGCTGTCGGCGCCGGTGGAGGTGGGCGGCCGGTTCCTGGGCGTGGCCGCCGCCGACGTGTACCTGCGGCACTTCGAGGCTGCCGCGCTGCCGCTGCTGCGCGAGCTGCCCGGACCCGCGCGGCTGGTCAACGCCCGCGGCCGGGTGGCGGCGTCGGCGGACCCGGCCCGGCTGGCAGGTTCGCTGGACCGGGGGCCGGACTTCGCGGCGGTGCTGGAGAGCGGCCGGCCGGGCGCGTTCGGCGGGCTGCGGCTCGTGCCGTGCCGGGGCGTGCCGCTGGTCCTGGTCGTGGCGGGCGGCTGAGGCGGGGACGAGCAGGGGCTGAGTCGACGCGGGCGTCCGGCCCGGCGCCGTCGGCGACCTGAACGCCGACGGTGCCGGGTCAGCCTTCGGGGGCCGGGACGACGGTCAGATGGGCACCCAGGCCGCCGGGCCGCCGGGAGCGGCGCGGGGCGGCGGGGCGGGGGACGGCGCGCAGCACCAGGGTGTAACGCGCGTAGCCCATGTCCTGAAGGGTCTTGGGGGTCTCGCCGACGACCCGGCACTCGGTGGCGCCCAGCCGCGGGTCCGGATGCAGCAGCGCCCGGACCGCTCCGTCGAGCTGCGCGCCGTCCTCGCCGACCGCGCGCAGCCAGTGCGGCAGCCCCTGCCGGAAGGCGGCCTCCATGATCGGGTCCTGGGCGATCTCCCGGCGGATCGCCTGGAGTTCGTGGTCGTGGCCGTACCGCTCCAGGGTGGTCTTGAACTGCGCCAGGAGCGGCAGGCACCAGCCCGCCTCGTGGCCGCCGAGGACCGCGCCGGCGTCCGGATGGAACAGGACGAAGCGCAGGAAGTTGTCGCCGGGCATCGCGGTGGGATGCGGGGCGACCGCCCGGAAAAGTGTCTCGAACGCGTCGTTGGCCAGCACCACGTCCCAGCGGTGGTCCACCACCAGGGACGGGAAGGGGACGGCGTCCAGCAGCAGCGCGTAGTCCTGGAGGTACGCCTGGGCCTCAAGGCTTTCGGGGACGGGCCGCGGCGCCGGCCGCCGCCCACCTGCCTGATATGCCATCGGGAGGTCACCCCTCTTGCCTATGCGGCCTTCTCGCGGCGATGTGATCCTGCTGCCCCACCCTGAGTCATGTCAACTATCGTGGCATTTCATGCCTGTTGACGTCCGAAATTGGCCACAGTTGTGGCGAGACCTGGATGTGAGTTCGAACGACCCGCTAATCTCCGGGGGGTTCGCGCGAGTGACGGAGATTTCCGGCACACCTTGTGAGAAGCCCGTGATTCCCCTGAGAGACGTAGGAGTTCTGTCGGTGACGGATGGCTACGAGGATCCGGACGCCACGGCGACCGCCCAGCTGCCGGCCGCCGTCGCCCGCGTCACCGCGCTCGCCGACCGGCTCGGCGTCCCGCACGCCGAGGTCCTCCACGTCGGACGGCTCTCCCACGCCTCAGGCGTTCCCGAGCCCGTGGTCCGGGCCCTGCTGACCGGCCGCCCGGCGGGCGAGCCCGACGTCCAGGCCCGCTTCCTGCAACGCCTCGACCTGCTGCGCCGCAGCCGGCTCAAGCCGAACGGCCGCAAGCACACCCAGCAGGAGATCGCCGACGGCGCGGGCATGTCCCGGCAGCAGGCCGGCGCCCTCATCAACGGTGACCGGCGGCCGACCATGGAGCACTGCGACGCCCTCCAGCGCTACTTCCGGGTGCACGCGGGGTTCCTCACCGCCGAGGACCCCGAGGCGCTCGCCGGTGCCCTCCAGCACGTCGAGCAGGAGCTGCTGCAGAAGCTGGCCGACCGGGAGCGGGCCGCGGCGGAGGCGGCCGAGGACCCGCTGGAGCGGCTGCTACAGGACCACGGGGTGCGCGGTATCGCCTGGCGGGCCGCCCAACTCCCCACCGACCAGCACCGGGACAAGGTCGCGGAATGGCTCGACATGCTCCTGGAGAGCGTCAAACGGCCCGCGTCGTGAGCCGGGAGTCGTAGGCCGACGGTTGTGAGCCGAGAGTCGTGAGCCGACAGTCGTGAGCCGAGGGAGGACAGTGGGCATCGGCAGGGACATGCGCCGGCTGAGCGGTGAGCTGGTCGGGGAACTGACCCTGTCCACCCCCGCCCCGCCGCAGGAGCTGTACCGGGCGCTGTGCGACGCGCTGGGCCGCCGCCGCGGCCGCCCCGTCCAGTTCCGTACGGCCGTCTTCCCGCCCGGCACGGCCAGCGGGCTCTGGCTCGACCTGGCCGACCGCGACCTGGTCGTCGTCGAGGAACGCACCGTGCCCGACCATCAGCTGGTGATCCTCGGCCACGAGCTGTGGCACATGCACGCCGAGCACTGCGGTCATGACATCGACGGGGTCGGGGTGGCCGCGCGGCTCCTCGACGCGGCCACCGGCACCGGTTCCGACGCGGGCGCCGAGGCCGACCGGGCCGCGCTCCAGGCCGCCGTCCAGCGGGTGGCCGCCCGCACCCGCTTCGACCGGGCCGAGGAGCGGGACGCGGAGACCTTCGGGCTGCTGCTGGCCAGCAAGTGCCGTACCCGGCTGGCGGGTTCGGCGCTGCGCGGGCCGGTGCGGCGGCACGACGTGGCGGGCCGCATCGAGGCGTCGCTGGGGTACCTGGGCAGGTGACACGCCCGGGTCGCGGGTCGGGCGGGAGAGATTCGGGGTGGGTGCCGGCTCAGGTGGCGCTGCGTTCGCTCGCCTCGCGCAGGTCCTGCTGCCCGGCCGGGCCGTGGCCGGTGCCGGGGCGGCCGTCGAGGAGCAGGGCGCGCCAGTGCTCACGGCTCCAGTCCGCGGGGGCGGTGCCGGCCGTGAACTCCTGGACCAGGGCGACGAAGCGGGCCGGGTCGGCGTGGAACGGGAAGTGCCCGGCGCCCTCGAAGATCTCCAGCCGGGCGCCGGGCATCGCCTCCAGGGCGCGGTGGGCGTGCCGGACCGGGACCACGCTGTCGCGGTCGCCCCACAGGAGCATGGTCGGCATGCCCTCGGTGAGATAGCAGCGGTCCAGCATGGTGACGACCTGGCCGCGCCAGTCGACGACCGCGCGCAGGGTGCGGACGAAGGCGTTGCGGGAGGTCTCGTCGGGGAGCGCGTCGACCAGGGTGAGCAGTTCCGGGGCGTCCTGGCCGAGGCCGGTGTCCAGCAGCCTCAGCAGGCGTACGGCCAGCCCCACTTGGAGCCGCATGCCGGGCAGCCGCAGCGCGGACAGCAGCAGATGGGCGCCGGGGAGCGAGACGAGCCGGAGCACCGGGTTGACCTCGCGGCCCACCCCGCCCGCGCTGACCAGGATGAGCCGCTCGGTGCGCTCGGGGAACTGGTAGGCGAACTGCATCGCGACGCCGCCGCCGAGCGAGTGCCCGACGAGGGTCGCGGACTCGATGCCCAGGGTGGTCAGCAGGTCCCGCACCCCGTTGGCGTAGGCGGCGACCGAGTAGTCGGCCCGCGGTTTGTCCGACTCGCCGTGGCCCAGCAGGTCGGGGGCGATCACGGTGTGGGTGCGGGCGAGGTCGGGGATGAGGCGTGCCCAGGTCGCCGAGGAGTCCCCGATGCCGTGGATGAGGACGAGGGCGGGTCCGTCACCGGCGACGCGGTAGGCGCGCCGGTAGCCGTGCACGACCCGGTGGCGCGCCTCCAGTTCGCCGTCGCCCACCGGGCGCAGGTGCGCTGCGCGCTGCGGACGGCTGGGCACCGCTTCTGCCACGGCTCGGCCTCCCCGCTGTCCCGGACCTGTCCCGGCCCGGCCGGAATCCCCTGCTTCCAGGGTAGGAGGCCTTTCCCCCAGGGCGTTTCGGTGAGGTTTCGCCTCGGCTAAGCGAGCGAACCGGAGCCCGGTACGGGGGCGTTGTCAGTGGCGACCGGCAAGCTGGGGGGTGCGCACCGCACACCCGGTGTGCCCGCGCCGTCCGGGCGCGTGACCACGACGACCGACGGGGAGAGCCGACCGATGCACACCGCCGTACTGACCGACCGTGAACGCGCCGCCGTCCAGGCCTATCTGCGGCTGCTGCACACCGTGCGCGCGGCCTTCGACGGGCCGCCCGACGCCCCGCGCCCCTTCGTGGTGCCGCCCGCCGTGCTCGCCGAGGCCGAGCAGGCCCTGGCCGGCGCCGGACTGACGGGCAACGAGGAGGCGTTCTTCCGGCTGCTGCACGACTGGTGCCCACCCACCTGACTCCGGCGGCGCGTCAGGGGTGCGGCACGACCACGGCCGAGGTGAGCATGCCGTGCCCCACGCTCCAGCGGCCCTCGAAGACCTCCAGGCGCCGCCCGCCGAGCACCGGTCCCGGGACCAGCAGGCGGGCGCGCAGGAGGCCGTGCGGCCGCTCACCGGGCTCCGGGACGAGCTCTATGTCGGCCTCCATGAAGTCCAGCCACTTCCCGGTGAGGGGGAACCACGCCTTGTAGACGGATTCCTTGGCGCTGAACAGCAGCCGGTCCCAGTGCACGCCGGGCCGTTCGGCCGCGAGCAGACCGAGCCGCTCCCGCTCGGCGGGCAGCAGCACGGCCTCGGCGACGCCCTCGGGGAGCGCGGCGTGCGGTTCCGCGTCGATGCCGAGGGAGGCCAGGTCGGTGGCGCGGACCAGCGCGGCGGCGCAGTAGCCCTCGCAGTGGGTCATGCTGCCGACCAGCCCGTCCGGCCATTGCGGGGCGCCGCGCGCGCCGCTCACGACGGGCTGCGGCGGGACCCCGAGCTTCTCCATGGCGCTGCGGGCGCAGGCGCGGACGGCGGCGAACTCGCGGCGGCGCTTGGGCACGGCGCGGGCGACCAGCGCCGCCTCCTCGGGGTAGAGCGGGGCCTCGCGGATCGACTCGTCACCGAGCATCTCCACGGCCACCACCGACTCCGGGAGCAGCTCCTCGATCACCGGTTCCGACCTCCATCGGCAGAATGCGGCGCAGCCTGCCCGGGTCCCCGGACCGCTTGCGCCATTCGCGGGGGTATCCCACGGAGACCTCTTCGAAGCGGACCCCGTCGAGCCAGGTGGTCCGGGGGATGTGCAGATGGCCGTAGACCATGGTGGCGACGCGGAACCGGCGGTGCCAGTCCGCGGTCCGGGTGGTGCCGCACCACATGGCGAACTCCGGGTACCAGAGCACGTCCATGGGGTGCCGGTCCAGCGGGTAGTGCCCGGCCAGCACGGTGGGCAGTTCCCCGGGCAGTTCGGCGAGCCTGCGCTCGGTCTCCTCCACCCGGGCCCGGCACCAGTCCTCGCGGGTCGGGTAGGGGTCGGGGTGCAGCAGGAACTCGTCGTTGCAGACGATGCCGGTGCCGTGCGCGTAGGCGAGGCCCTCCTCCTTGGTGGCGCAGCCGGCCGGCAGGAAGGAGTAGTCGTACAGCAGGAACAGCGGTGCCACGACGGCCGGGCCGCCCGGGCCCTCCCAGACCGGGTAGGGGTCCTCGGGGGTGAGCACGCCCAGTTCGCGGCAGAGGCCGACGAGGTGCTCGTAGCGGGCGACTCCGCGCAGGGTGACCGGGTCCTTGGGGTGGGTCCACAGGTCGTGGTTGCCGGGCGCCCACAGGACCTTGCGGAAGCGGCCGGCCAGGGTCTCCAGCACCCAGCGGATGTCCGCGACGGTCTCCGCGACGTCACCGGCGACGATCAGCCAGTCCTCGTCCGTCTCCGGACGCATCTTCTCGACGAGCTCGCGGTTCTCCGGGTACGAGATGTGCAGGTCGCTGATGGCCAGCAACTGCCCGGCACCGGCCGTGGACTCCACCGCGCACCCCTTCCGATCATGTCGTCGGACCCCACCACAACACACTTCGGGGGCCGGGAACAAGGGCACCCCGCCGGGCGCCGCACCGGGATCGGGGCGGGGTTCGGAGCGAGGGTCGGGGCCGTCAAGGAAACCGGCGCGGACGATGCAGGAAAACGCGCGTGGACAGTACGGGGAAATCCGTAACACTCGCGTTGCACGCGGGGCCCCTTGAAAGCCGTATGATCCCCCCAACACCACCGCCACGAACGCCCCTTCGCCCAGGGCGGTTTGGTGTCCCTCCAACCACCCTGCCCGGGCACGGGCCCGCTGAGCCCTGCCCGAAAACCCCGAAAGGCGGCTTTAATGCGCTCTCGCGTACGCGTCTGGCTCAACCGCACGTACGCGGAGAACGTGTTCTTCATGGATCAGCTGCGGAGAAATCCCAGCGACCGGGCGGTCGAGATCCATGCGACGCACGGTGACGCCGACTCCCCCGTGCTGGCCGCCGCCGACACCGCCGACCTGGAGCCGGAGGGCCTGTCCCCGGCCGCGTACGTCGAGTACGCCCTCGACCAGTGCCAGCGCCGTGGCATCGATGTCTTCGTGCCCCGGCTGCACCAGTCGGCGATCGTGGCGCACCGGGCCGACTTCGAGGCGATCGGCACGGCCCTGCTGGCGCCGACGCCGGAGGCGACCGCCGTCTTCGAGGACAAGGCGACCGCGTACGAGGCGGTGAGCTCGGTGGGCGTGGCCGTGCCGCCGTGGTCGCGGGTCCGCACGGCGGACGAACTGGTCGCCGCGGTCGAGGAGTTGGAGGCCGACGGGCACAAGGCCTGCTTCAAGCCGGCCGCCGGTGCGGGTGGCGTGGGTTTCCGGGTGATCACGCGCGCCCCCTTCTCGCTCTTTCACCTCAGCGGGTTCCCCGGCCCGTACGTCCAGCTCGACCTGGTCGTGGACGCGCTGCGCCGCGCCGACCAGCCGGTGGACTGGCTGGTGATGCCCCGTCTGGAGGAGCCGGAGGTCTCCGTCGACTGCCTCACCGGGCCGGACAACCGGCTCCGGATGGCCGTGGGCCGCACCAAGAAAGGGCGTCGACGCGGGTTCACCCTCGACGACCAGTGGCTGAAGCCTGCGCGGATCATCGCCGAGGGGTTCGGGCTGCACTACCTGTCCAACATCCAGTTCCGGATGTACGGCGACCAGCCGGTGCTGCTCGACGTGAACACGCGGCCGGCGGGCGGGCTGCACCAGCTGTCGCTGTGCGGGGTCAACGCGCCTTGGGCGGCTGTGCAGTTGGCGCTGGGCGAGGACCCCGGGGTGATCGAGCCGCCGTTCCTGGGGCAGGACTACGCGGTGGTGTCCGGGCCGAAGCCCGTGCTTCCGTCAGTTCCCGTGCAGCGGGAGGATGCCGACGTGGTGTTGGCGCCGGCGTTGCCCGTGGAAGTGGAGTCGGTCGACGCCGCGGCTGCGGTGCTGCCGCTCTAGGTTGTCGGCGGGTGCGGCGCCGTCGTGGTTGCTCGCGCCCACGCGGCGGAGCCGTATATCAAACACAGCCCCGCGCCCCTTTCGGGGCGCGTCTCGTCTCGCCGGTATGGACCAATTCACGTTCGTCTTCTTGACAGGGGGATTGGTCCAGACCAAATTTGTTGCGCACATCCTTGCACCTTCGTGCAACTCCCGAACACCCCCATTCCTTCAGGGAGATCGCGTGCGCAACTCGCTCAGACGTTCCAGACGTCGGATATTCGCCCTGCTCGGGTCCGCCGCTCTCGCGCTCGCCGGGGCTATCGCGCTGCCCGGTACCGCGCAGGCGGCCAACATCCTGTCCAACCCCGGCTTCGAGTCGGGGAGCCTCTCGCCGTGGTCCTGCTCCGGGAACCTCGGCTCGGTCGTGTCCTCCCCCGTGCACGGCGGCTCGAAGGCGCTCGCGGGGGCCGCGAGCGCCAGTGACACCGCCCAGTGCACGCAGACCGTCGCGGTGCAGCCCAACACCACCTACTCGCTCAGCGGCTGGGTGCGCGGCTCGTACGTCTACCTCGGGGTGACCGGGGGCGCGTCCACCTGGACGACCTCGGCGTCCCAGTACAGCCAGCTGACGGTCTCCTTCACCACCGGGGCCTCGCAGACCAGCGCCCAGATCTACCTGCACGGGTGGTACGCCCAGGGGACGTACTACGCCGACGACATCAGCCTCGACGGGCCCGGCGGCGGCTCCGACACCCAGGCGCCCACCGCGCCGGCGAACCTGACCTCCACCGGGAAGACCTCGTCGAGCGTGTCCCTGTCGTGGTCGGCCGCGACGGACAACGTCGGGGTGGCGGCGTACGACGTCTACCGCGGGTCGACCCTGGCGACGAGCGTCTCCGGGACCTCCGCCACGGTGAGCGGGCTGTCGGCCAGTACGGCGTACACGTTCACGGTGAAGGCGCGGGACGCGGCCGGGAACGTGTCGGCGGCCTCCAACTCCGTCTCCGTGACGACGAGCGCGGGCAGCGGCGGCGGGACCGGCTTCAAGCAGGCCGCGCCCTACCTCTACGAGGGCTGGGGCGACCCGCCGAACCCGTCGACCGTGATGAACGCGACCGGTATCAAGAACTTCACCATGGCCTTCGTGCTGGACTCGGGCGGCTGCAACCCGGCCTGGGACGGCAGCCGGGCGCTGACCGGGGGCGTCGACCAGACCGCGATCAACCAGATCCGGGCGGCCGGCGGTGACGTCACCCCGTCCTTCGGCGGCTGGCAGGGCAGCAAGCTCGGCGCCAACTGCTCCTCGGCGAGCGCGCTGGCCGGGGCGATCCAGAAGGTGATCAGCGCCTACGGTCTCAAATCCGTCGACATGGACATCGAGAACACCGACGAGTTCGAGAACGAGGCCGTGCAGGCGAGGATCCTGACGGCCCTGAAGACGGTCAAGGCAAACAACCCCGGCCTGAAGACGATCGTCACGTTCGGCACGTCCACCACCGGGCCGACGTACTACGGCAACCGGCTGATCGAGCAGGCCCAGTCGATCGGCGCCGACATCGACGTCTTCACGATCATGCCGTTCGACTTCGGCGGCGGCTCCGACATGTACGGCAACACCGTGGCCGCGGCCGAGGGGCTGAAGACCAAGCTGAAGTCCACGTTCGGCTGGGACGACGCGACGGCCTACGCCCACATCGGGATCTCCGGCATGAACGGCCTGTCCGACCAGCAGGAGAACACCACTCCGGCGATCTGGACGCAGATCCGTGACTGGGGGAACTCGCACCACATCGCCCGGCTCGCGTTCTGGGCGGCGAACCGGGACCGCGGCTGCGCGGGCGGCGGCGTGGTGAGCAACTGCTCCGGCATCAGCCAGAGCGACTGGCAGTTCACCTCGATCACGGCCGGCTTCACCGGCTGAGCATCGGGACCGGCCGCTACCGAGGCGTGGGGATGCCTAGACCGGGTATCCCCACGCCTTCGCTATCTCGGCGAGGCGGGGCGGGAGCTCGGCGGCCGGGTCGGCCTGGCGGGCGGCCTGGATCCTGCCGGACTTGATCTCCTTGCTCCAGTCGCCGAGCTTCGGCCGGAACGTGCCGTGGTCCTGCTTGCCGTAGTCGAGCATGCCGCTCTCCCACGGGACGCCCAGGTACGCGCACAGGTCGCGGGTGACCCGCTCCGGGTCGGCGGTGAGGTCCTCGTACGTGATGACGTGGGCGCCGGTGAGGTTCTGGCGGGCCTCTTCGAGCTTCTCCGCGTAGCTCAGCACCTCGGCGCGGATCGCCTCGTGGTCGGGGTCGGCGCGGCGGCTGGTCAGGGACTGGATGACGGCGCCCGGGTGGCGCAGCAGCAGGATGAACCGGGCCTCGGGCCAACATCGGTGCAGCCGGGGCCAGATGAGGGTGTTCGGCGGCGTCTTGTCGACGATGACGTCCTTGCCGCTGCGGCTGAGCTCCAGGTGCAGCACCCGGTCCCACAGCACGTGCTCCAGCTCCTCGCGGTCGAGGGCGAGCTCCTTCATGGCGTCCGCGGTGAACTCCCGGGACATGCGGACGTGGACCGTGCGCAGGTGCATCTCGTGCGGGGCGCGGATGCGGCTGTGGCTGTTCAGCAGGACCCGCAGCAGCGTGGAGCCGGAGCGCACCGAGGAGAGCACGAAGGCCGGGGACTCCACCAGGCGCGGGGCGAGCGGCGCCGTGAAGTCGGGAGCGGCCTGCTGCGGCCGCTCGGCGGGGCGCTGGGTCGGGATGGCGTCCAGGGTCTTGCGCGGCGGGCTCACCGCCTGTGCCATGAGCCGGCCCCGGCGCTTGAGCCCCTTGGCGATCGCTGACATTCGCGGGTCTCGCACGGTGATGCCTTTCTGTCGTCCCTGCCGTCCCGCATCCCAGGGGTGTCAGGCGAACTCAAGGTGTCCAAGAGGGAAACCAACAGGGTCACGGCGGCCCGAAAAGCCGCCGTGACCTGCTGGTTTACCGTTCTCTTAATTCTTCATATGAGAAATCCGGACTTCGGACCCGAACCGGGTCAGAAGCGGCCGGATCCCCGGTACAGCTCCAGCTCCCCGTCCAGCTCGACGGCGAGGACGGTGGCGTACGGGTCGAGGTCGGCCGCGGCCGGCGGGTCGATCCACAGCACGCCGACCGCCTCGTGCAGCCCGCCGACCACCCGGTGGCCGAGCTCGGTGCCGGTGCCGAGCACGGTGACCCTGTTCACCTTGGCCGCCAGGCCCCGGACGCCGATCTCGGCGCGCGGGACGTCGAACAGGGTGAGGTAGAGGGTGCGCCGGTCGGCGGAGAGGGTGCTCGGGCCGTAGTGGTGCCCGGCCGGCAGGCCGCGCCCGGTCCCGTACACCGCCTCCGCGTGCCTGCGGATCCACTCCCCCAGCCCCTCCAGGCGCTCCACCTGCGGCTGCGGGATGGTGCCGTCCTCCATGGGACCGACGTCGAGGAGCAGGTTGCCGCCGCCCCCGATGGTCTCGGTGAAGTAGCGGATCAGCTGGGAGAGGGACTTGTGGTTGTGGTCGTGGTGCTGGTACCCCCACGAGTCGTTGATCGTCAGGCACAGCTCCCACGGCCCGTCCGGCGGCACGACGGGGGCGCCCTGCTCGGGCGTCGCGTAGTCGCCCTCGCTCAGCATCCGCGCGTTGAAGACGACGTGCGGGACGTACGACCGGATCAGCGCGGCGAGTTCGGGGATCCGCCACTGCTCCTCGCTGCGGTCCCACTCCCCGTCGAACCACATCAGGTCCGGCCGGAAGCGGGAGGCCAGCTCCGTCATCTGGCCGTCCCGGTAGGCGATGAAGCGTTCCCAGGCGGCCAGGTCCTCGTGCTCGGCGGCCACCTCCGAGTAGCGGTTGTCCTCCAGCTCCGGCGGGCGGCCCGGCTTGCGCGTGGAGGCGTAGTCGGGGTGGTTCCAGTCGGAGTGCGAGTAGTAGAGGCCGACCTTCAGCCCCTTCTCGCGCAGGGCCCCGGCGTACGGGCCGAGGTAGTCCTTGCCCAGGTTGAGGTCGCCGTACGCCGTGTCCCAGAGGGCGACACCGTCGTGGTGACGGCTGGTGAGCACGGCGTACTTCGCGCCGGCGCGGGCGAACAGGTCCGCCCACGCCTTCGGGTCGTACTCGGCGCCGGTGAAGCGGTCCAGCTGGGACATGTACCGCTCGTGCGGCACGATGTCGTCGTAGAAGGACCAGGACTCCTGGACCCCGTCCACGGCGTAGATGCCCCAGTGCACGAAGATCCCCAGCTTGGCGTCGGTGAACCAGGGTTGCATGGCCATCCGGTCAGCTCCTGCGCAGGCGGAGGGTGAGGATCTGGAAGGGGCGCAGCGCCACGGAGACGGTGTCACCGTCGGTGGAGGCGTCCTCCAGGGGACGCTCCAGGAGGTCGGTGACCCGGGCGCCGGCCAGCGGGAAGCCGGTGCGCAGGACGCCCTGGGCACGGCCGCCCCGGGACTCGTAGAGCCGGACCACGACATCGCCGGAGCCGTCGTCCGCGAGCTTGACGGCCTCGACGGTGACGCCGTCGCCGTCCACCGAGACGACCGGCTGCGGCTCGCCTGCCGCGTCGGCCACCCGCAGCGGGAGGTTGAGCGCGTAGCCCTCGGCGACGGCGTCCCCGATGGTGGCGCCCGGCAGCAGCGAGTACGTGATGCGGTGGCGGCCCTGGTCGGCGCCCGGGTCCGGGATGCGCGGGGCGCGCACCAGGGAGAGCCGGACCGTGGTGGTCGTACCGCCGTCCTCGCGGACCGTGCGGGAGACGTCGTGGCCGTACGTCGAGTCGTTGATGACGGCGACGCCGTAGCCGGGCTCCCCGACGTGCACCCAGCGGTGGCCGGAGACCTCGAAGCGGGCCGCCTCCCAGCTGGTGTTGGTGTGCGTGGGCCGCTGGACGTGGCCGAACTGGATCTCGGCGGAGGAGTGCGCGGCGCGGATGTCCACCGGGAAGCCGGCCTTGAGGAACTTCTCGGCCTCGTGCCAGTCGATGTCGGTCTCGAAGTCGATCCGGGGGCTGCCGGCCCGGACGGTGACCGTCTGGGTGATCGTCGAGCCGTTGCCGAACGGGCGGGTGATCCGGACCGAGCCGAGCAGCGGGTCCGCGTCGGCGACCGTGATCTCCGAGGGGTCCAGGAGGTCGGTGTAGCGGTTCTTGTAGTGCTTGTCGACGTCCCAGGCGTCCCAGTAGTTCGGGAGGTCGGTGTGCAGGCGGAGCAGGTTGCCCTGGCCCGCGAGGACCTCGCGCCCGGCTCGGTGGTCGTACACCGACGACAGGGTGCCGTCCTCGGCGATCTCCACCCGGACGAGTCCGTTGTCGAGGACGCGGCCCTCGACGGTCACCGGCCGCGGGGCCTCGGCGGCGGCCGTCAGCGGGGCGCTGCCGCTCGCGGGGACCTCGACGTACACAGGGGTGCCCGCGGCGTCCCGGACGACCTCGGCGCGGCCGTAGGGGCTGGTGTTGAAGACGCGGGCGGTGCCGCCGCCCAGGGCGGTGACCGCCTCGCCGGTGAGCGCCTCCAGTTCCTCGGCGACGCGGGCGTACTCGGCCTCGGCCTCGCGGTGCACCCAGGCGATCGAGGAGCCCGGCAGGATGTCGTGGAACTGGTGGAGCAGGACCGTCTTCCAGAGACGGTCGAGCTTCTCGTGCGGGTAGCGGTAGCCGGGCGCGTGCAGGGCGGCCGTGGTCGCCCACAGCTCGGCCTCGCGGAGCTTGTGCTCGCTGCGCCGGTTGCCCTGCTTGGTGCGGGCCTGCGAGGTGTAGGTGGCGCGGTGCAGCTCCAGGTAGAGCTCGCCGACCCAGACCGGGGCGTCCTCGTACTCGGCGCGGGCCTTGGCGAAGAACGCGTCCGGGTGCTCGACCTCGACCTTCGCGGAGCCCTCCAGGTCCTTCAGGCGGCGGGCCCGCTCCATGATCTCGCGGGTGGGACCGCCACCGCCGTCGCCCCAGCCGAACGGGGCCAGCGAGCGGGTGGCGCCGCCCTTCTCGGCGTAGTTGCGGACCGCGCGGGACATCTCCTCGCCGCTGAAGCGGGCGTTGTAGGTGTCGACGGGCGGGAAGTGCGTGAAGATACGGGTGCCGTCGATGCCCTCCCACCAGAAGGTGTGGTGGGGGAACTTGTTGGTCTGGTTCCAGGAGATCTTCTGGGTGAGGAACCAGTCGTTGCCGGCGAGCTTGGCGATCTGCGGGTAGGCCGCGTTGTAGCCGAAGGAGTCCGGCAGCCACACGCCCTTGGTCTCGACCCCGAAGTGCTCCATGAAGAACCGCTTGCCGTGCACGAACTGGCGGGCGACCGCCTCGCCGCCGGGCAGGTTGCCGTCGGACTCCACCCACATGCCGCCGACCGGCGCCCACTGGCCCTTCTTGACCGACTCCTGGATCCGGGCCCAGACCTGCGGGTAGTTGTCGCGCACCCACTCGTACTGCTGGGCCTGCGAGCAGGCGAAGACGAACTCGTCGTACTCCTCGGCGAGCGAGGTGACGTTGGAGAAGGTGCGGGAGGTCTTGCGCTTGGTCTCGCGGATCGGCCAGAGCCAGGCCGAGTCGATGTGCGCGTGGCCGACGCCGGAGATGATGTGCGCGCTGGCGTGCGCGGGCTTGGAGAGCGCCGGCTTCAGGGCCTCGCGGACCGCGGCGGCCGAGCCGGAGACGTCGTCCAGGTCGAGCAGGTCCATCGCGCGGTCGAGGGCGTGCGCGATCTCGTGCCGGCGCGGGTCGTGCTCGCCGAGCTCCAGCATCAGCTCGCGCAGCACCTGGATGTCCAGGTCGAGGTGCCAGACGTCCTCGTCGAGGACGGCGATGTCGGCGCGCTTGAAGGTGTAGAGCGGCTTGTCGCCCGCCGTCAGGACGTCGCCGAGCGGCGTCGGGGCCTCGAAGTTGTTGGCCAGGATGTCGGGGTTGGAGGCGGCCTCGACCAGGTAGTCGATCACCTCGCCGCCGGTCGCCGGGTTCGCGATCCGCACGTACTGGTTGAGCGGGTTGACCGCCTTCAGCGGGGTCCCGTCGGCGAGGTGGACCAGGGCCTCGGCCTGGTTGCCCGGCCAGTCGCCGACGAAGCCGAGGTCGATGACGGCCTCGACGCGGCGGCCCGCGAACTCCTCGGGGACCCGGCCGTGCATCCGGAACCAGGTGGTGCCCCAGGGCGGGCCCCACGGGGTGTCCATCGCGAACGGCTCGTAGGCGGCGGCCGCGGCCTCCTCGAAGGGCACCGGCTCCCCGGGGGCCTGCCAGGCGGACACCTCGAAGGGGACGGTGGCCGCGTAGACCGCGGGCTTGATGCGCTGGTTCTGGAGGCGCTCTACGCGCTCCTCGATCCGGCGGCGTTCGTCGTGCATGGAAGTCTCCAGAAGAAGGATGGAAAGCGCTTTCCGAGCGGCTGACTACTTAAGATACGCGAGGCCCGGGTGGACCTCGGCGTACCCCTCGACCAGCCGGCGGGCCACGTTCACCGAGTCGACCAGCGGGTGCAGCGCGAACGCCTTCACGGCCGTCGTACGGGAGCCGGACTCGGCCGCGGCGAGCACCTCGCGCTCGACCGCCTTGACCGCGCAGACCAGGCCGGTGGCGTGGTCGGGCAGCGGGGCGACGGCGACGGGGTGGGCGCCGTTGGCGTCGACCAGGCAGGGCACCTCGATGACGGCCTCGCCGTCGAGCACCGAGAGGGTGGAGCGGTTGCGGACGTTGAGGATCAGGGTGGTGCGCTCGTCGCGGGCGATGGCCCGCATCAGGGCGAGGGCGACCTTCTCGTAGCCGCCGGAGAGGTCGTCGGCGTCGCGTTCGCCGGCGCCGGCCGTCTCCCGGTTCTCGGCCATGTAGGTGGCCTCGCGCTCGGCGCGGGTGCGGTCCCAGACGTCCAGGGCCTTCGAACCCGGGGCGGCGACCGCCTCGTAGAAGTGCGCCTGCTGGTCGCGCAGGAACGCGCCGCGGGTCTTCTCGGCCTGCTGGTAGGCGCGGACGGCCTCGCGGTTGAAGTAGTAGTAGTGCAGGTACTCGTTCGGGATCGCGCCCAGGGACTGGAGCCAGTCGACGCCGAAGAGCTTGCCCTCCTCGAAGGAGCCGAGCAGGTCGGGGTCGGCGAGCAGGCGCGGGAGCTCGTCGCGGCCCTCGATGTGCAGGCCGCGGACCCAGCCGAGGTGGTTGAGACCGACGTAGTCGATCCAGGCCTCCTTCGGGTTCCCGCCGAGCACCCGGGCGATCCGGCGGCCGAGCCCCACCGGGGAGTCGCAGATGCCGATGACCCGGTCGCCGAGGTGCCGGGACATGGCCTCGGTGACCAGGCCCGCGGGGTTGGTGAAGTTGATGACCCAGGCGTCGGGGGCGAGCCGGGCCACCCGCCGGGCGATGTCGACGGCGACGGGCACGGTCCGCAGGCCGTAGGCGATGCCGCCCGCGCCGACCGTCTCCTGGCCGAGGACGCCCTCGGCGAGGGCCACCCGCTCGTCGTTCGCCCTGCCCTCCAGGCCGCCGACCCGGATCGCCGAGAAGACGAAGTCGGCGCCGGTGATGGCCTCGTCCAGGTCGGTCGTGGCGGTCACGGCGGGGGCGTCCGGGACGCCCGCCGCCTGTTCGGCCAGGACCCGGGCGACCGCGGACAGCCGGCCGGCGTCGAGATCGTGCAGCACGACCTCGGTGACCCGCCCCTCGGCCCGGTCCGTCATCAGTGCGCCGTACACGAGCGGCACGCGGAACCCGCCGCCGCCCAGAATCGTCAGTTTCACGTTTGAGCCTTTCCTGCCAGGACCACCTCGACACCGGCCTCCTCCAGGGCGGCTCGGGTCGCCGGGTCCACCGGCGCGTTGGTCACCACCATGTCCAGGTCCCCGGGACCGCAGACCTTCGCCATGCCCGTGCCCGGGAACTTGGCGGTATCGGCGAGCAGCACGACCTTGTCGCTCGCCCCGATCATGGCGCGCTTGACCGGCACCTCCACGACCGTCGTGTCCATCACCTGCCCGCCGGGCCGCACCCCGCTGGTGCCGAGGAACAGCCAGTCGGCGTGCAGCTGGCGCAGGTTGTCCTCGGTGAGGAACCCGACCAGGGAGCGGTACTCGCGCCTGAGCATGCCGCCGAGCAGCACCAGTTCGATGCCCTCGTCGTCGGCGAGCTCCTCGTAGACCACCAGGTTGCTGGTGATCACGGTGAGGCGGCGGCCGTGCAGCTGGCGGGCGAGCCGGAAGGCCGTGGTGCCGATGTCGAGCAGCACCGACTGGCCGTCCTTGACCAGCGCCGCCGCGCACGCGGCTATCGCGTCCTTCTCGGCCACCCGCACCTCGGCGACCTCGGCGAAGGGCTGGTCGCCCTCCTCGACGACGGCGCCGCCGTGGACACGTGTGAGCAGCCCGTCCTCCTCCAGCTTGACCAGGTCGCGCCGGATGGTGGCCGGACTCACGCTCAACTGCTCGGAGAGGTCGGTCACAGAGGCGGGGCCACCGGCGCGCAGGGCCCGCAGGATGAGTTGGTGTCGTCGTTCTGCCAGCACGCGGCGAACACTACTCGTCATCTTCAATCAAATCCATGCTCAGTTCTGCTCGGGTATTGACCAATCTCTCCGAGCAGCGCACGATTCCCGTCATCGAAAATGACGAGTTTTGACGAGAGGCTGCGCACGTGGACGACGACAGGCCCGATGTGCTGCTGACCGGGCTGCTCTTCTACGACCTCGTCCTCACGGGGCTCGGCAAGCCGCCGACGCCGGGCGAGGAGATCTGGACGGCCGGCATGGGCTGCGGCCCCGGCGGCATCGCGAACCTCGCGGTGGCCGCGTCCCGCTTCGGCCTGCGCACCTCGCTGGCCACGGTCTTCGGTGACGACTTCTACGGCGAGTACTGCCGGGACGTCCTGTGCGACCAGGAGGACATCGACCTCTCGCTCTCCCGCACCGCGGACGGCTGGCCCACCCCCGTCACCGTCTCGCTCGCCGCAGGCCACGACCGGGCCCTCGTCACGCACGGCCAGGAACCCCCGTACTCGCAGGACACGCTGATGGGCGACCCGCCCGAGGCGCGCACCGCGCTCGTGCACATCGAGGCCGAGCCCCGCGAGTGGATCGCCAAGGCGGCCGCCAACGGCACCCACGTCTACGCAGACGTCGGCTGGGACCCCACCCAGGAGTGGTCCCGCGACCTCCTCGACCAGCTCGCCCTGTGCCACGCCTTCCTCCCGAACGAGACCGAGGCGATGGCCTACACCCGCACCGACAGCGCGGTCGCGGCCCTCGGTACGCTCGCCGAGCTGGTGCCGGTGGCGGTCGTCACCCGGGGCGGGGACGGCGCGGTCGCCGTCGACCAGACCACCGGCGAGTACGCCGAGGTCCCGGCCCTCGACGTCGGCGTCCTGGACGCCACGGGCGCCGGGGACGTGTTCGGGGCGAGCTTCGTCACCGCCTCCCTGGGCGGCTGGCCGCTGGCCGAGCGGCTGCGGTTCGCGGTCCTCGCGGCCGGGCTCTCCGTACAGCACCACGGCGGCGCCCTCGCGGCCCCCGGCTGGTACGGCGTCGACCGCTGGTGGCGCTCACTGACCGATCCCGAACTGAAGAAGACCTACGGCTTCCTCGCCGACCGCCTGCCGGCGGACGTGGGCCCCCCGGTGCGGCACGCCCCGGTCACCCCGCCCGCCCGGCACACCTGACCCGCACCCGCCCGCAGTCCGACGGCCTCGCGGCCCCAAAGCCCCACAGCACGACACCCAACGCCCCACAGCCCCACAGCCCCACAGCCCCACAGCCCCCACGATCCACAGCACCAACGCCCCTCAGTACCACGAACAGGAACAACAGGAGTGACCCGTGGACCTTTCACGTAGAGGCTTCCTCCAGGCCGCCGCACTCACCGCGGCCGCGTCCGGCCTGACCGTCGCATGCGGCGGCTCCGGATCGGGCGGTACCAAGAACGGCAAGAACCTCACCCTGTGGTACTGGGGCGGTGCGCTCAGCGACAAGGTGGTCGCGGAGGCGAAGACCCACTTCAGCGGTTCGGTCAAGCTGACCGCCTCGTCCATCGGCGGCGACTTCAAGCAGAAGCTCACCACCACCCTCGCCGCGGGCGGCTCCTCCGTGCCCGACATCACCGGCATCAAGGGCGAGGACATAGCCTCCTTCCTGCCCAACGCCTCCCGCTTCCTCGACCTGAACGACCTGGGCTTCAAGAAGCTCTCCTCGCAGTACCTGGGCTGGAAGACCAAGCTCGCCCAGACCTCCGACGGCAAGCAGATCGGCTTCCCGATCGACATCGGCCCCACCGCGCTCTTCTACCGCGAGGACCTGTTCGCCAAGGCCGGCGTGGCCACCGACCCCGACAAGGTCGCCGCCCTGGTCACGACCTGGGAGGACTACTTCACGCTCGGCACCGAGCTGCAGAAGAAGAACCCCGGCACCTTCCTGGTCAACAACATCGGCTCCGTCTTCAACATCGTGGTCGGCCAGGGCACCCAGCGGTTCATCGACAAGAACAACCACTTCATCGGTGACAAGGACCACATCCGCAGCGCGTGGACCACGGCCGTCCGCCCGTACACCCTGGGCATCGACGCCAAGATCAACGACAACAGCTGGAACGCAGCCGTCGGCAAGAACCTGCTCACCGAGCTCGGCGCGGCCTGGCACGCGCTGGACATCGAGCAGGCCGCGCCGCAGACCAAGGGCAAGTGGCGGGTCTGCGCGAACCCGGTCGGACCGTCCAACCAGGGCGGCTCCTACCTGGCGCTGCCCAGGCAGTGCCGGAACCCCGAGGAAGCCTTCAAGATCATCAGCTGGATCCTCAGCCCCGCCAACGACGCCCGCGGTTTCACCGACGCCGCCATCTTCCCGGCCGCCCCGGCCGCGTACGCCATGCCGGCCATGACGGGCCCGGACGCCTTCTTCGGCGGGCAGAAGATCATCGAGGTCTTCGGCCCGGCCGCCAAGGCCGTCCCGAACAGCTACGAGGCGCCGGCCGACGCGGCCGTCATGGCCCCGTACATGACGGAGCTGACCAACATCGAGGCCAAGGGCAAGAAGCCCGACGACGCCTGGAACGACGCGGTCAGCCAGGCCAAGCAGATCGCCCGGCGGCAGGGGGTGAACTGAGGTGACATCCCCTCCGGTGACCGGTCCCGCCGCGGTGCCCGAACACCGCGGCGGGCCGGGCCCGGCCCGGTTCCGCCCACGGCGCGCCACGCCCGCGGGCACCACCGCACGGCCCAAGCGGCGCGGCCCGCTGGCGTACTGGCGCCAGTACCTGGCGATCTCGCCGTTCTACCTGATCTTCGCCGCGTTCTCGTTCTTCCCGGTCTTCTACTCGCTGTACCTGGCCTTCCAGCGCTGGGACGGCCTCGGCGACATGCAGTTCGTGGGCCTGCAGCAGTTCAGGTTCCTGTGGTCGGACCCGGTCTTCTGGCTGTCGATCCGCAACACCCTGGTGATCTGGGTGCTGTCCACCGTGCCCACCCTGCTGGGCGCCCTGGTGCTGGCCACGCTGCTGCACTCGGTGCGCCGCTTCAAGGGCTTCTACCGGATCGCCCTCTACGTGCCGAACGTCACCTCGATCGTGGCTGTGGCGATCTTCTTCGGCGCGGTGTTCAGCAACAACTTCGGCCTGGTCAACGCGATTCTGGGCACGGTCGGCATCTCGCCGGTGCCGTGGCTGAGCAACCCGTGGCTGATCAAGGTGGTCATCTCGCTGCTGATGACCTGGATGTGGACCGGCTACAACATGATCATCTACCTGGCCGGTCTCCAGGCGATCCCGACCTCGATCTACGAGGCGGCGAAGATGGACGGCGCCGGCCCGGTCCGCACGTTCTTCCAGATCACCGTCCCGATCATGCGGCCGATCATCCTGTTCACCGTCATCATCTCGACGATCAACGGTCTGCAGAGCTTCAGCGAGCCCCAGGTCCTGTTCGCCAGCAACGCCGCCAACGCGAACCTCGGCGGCCCGGGACAGGCCGGTCTGACCACGCTGCTGTACTTCTACCAGTCGGCCTTCCTCAACAACGACTACGGCTACGGCGCCGCCATCGTGTGGGCCTTCTTCCTGCTGATCATCGTCCTCGTCGCCGTCAACTGGCGCATCACCCAACGAGGGAGGAAGCCGTGACCACAGCCGACACCACGGCCGTCACGAAAGCCGACCCGGCGCGGCCGGCCCCGCGCCCGCGGCGGCTGCGCCGCCCCAAGGGCCTGACCGCGCACATCATCCTCATGGCGGCCGTCCTGCTCTCGGTCTTCCCGTTCGTGTGGACGATCGTCATGGCGACCAACACCACCCAGGACATCTACAAGAGCCCGCCGAAGTTCACCTTCGGCTCCCACCTGCTGGAGAACATCCGGCATGTGCTGAACACCATCGATTTCTTCGGGTCGATGCTCAACACGGTCATCGTCGCGACCGTCACCACCGTCCTGGTGCTCTTCATCGACTCGCTGGCGGCCTTCACCTTCGCCAAGTTCGACTTCCCCGGCCGCAAGGTGCTCTTCGGCACGCTGCTGCTGTTCATGATGCTGCCGCTGCAGCTGGCGATCCTGCCGCAGTTCATCCTCATGTCGAACATCGGCTGGGTCGGCATGCTCAAGGCGCTGGTCCCGCCCGCCCTGGCCAACGCCTTCGGCATCTTCTGGCTGCGCCAGTACATCGAGAACGGCGTGCCCGACGAACTCCTCGACGCCGCGCGCATCGACGGCGCCGGGTTCTTCCGCCAGTACTGGAACATCGCGCTGCCGATGATCCGGCCCGCGCTGTCCTTCCTCGCCATCTACGCCTTCGTCGGGGCCTGGAACGACTACGTCTGGCCGCTCATCGTGCTCACCAACCCCGACCACGTGACGCTCCAGGTGGAGCTGGCCCAGCTCAACGTCGGCCACACCACCGACTACAGCATGGTCATGGCCGGGGTCCTGATGGCGTCGCTCCCGCTGGTGCTGGTCTTCGCCGTCTTCGCCCGCGGCTTCATCGCGGGCGCCACCGAGGGCGCGGTACAGGGCACCTGACCCGCGCGGGACGGACCGGCCCGCGCGGCACGCGCAGGACAGAGGAGGGATCCGGTGACGGACACCGACGCCGAGCGGACGCGGGCAGCGGAGGGCAAGGGGCCCTCCGCCCGCCTGCCGTTCGCCCGGCGCCGTGCCGTGCCAGGCGGCCGGGACGGCACCCCCCGGGACAAGGTGCTCGTGGTCGGCATGGACGGGCTGCGGAACGACCGGCTGGTCCGCTCCGCGGCCCACGCCCCCGTCCTGCACGGCCTGCTGGCCCGGGGCGCCCACGGCACCAGCCTGCTGCCGTACGGCGAGGCCGACGGCCAGGCCGAGGGCGGGCCGTGGACGAGCATGGCCTACACCGACTCCGGGCCCGGCTGGTCCAGCGTGCTGACCGGGGTGTGGCCCGACCGGCACGGGGTCACCGGCAACGACTTCGCGGGCGCCGACTACACCCGCTACCCCGACTTCCTCAGCCGGGCCGGCGCCGCCCGCCCCGGTCTGCGCACCGCCGCCGTGGTCTCCTGGCCGGAGCTGGTCCACCGCGGCACCCTCGGCCCCGCCGTCGGCCGGCGGGTGCATCACGACGGCGAGACCGACGGCTACGCGACCGCGGACGACCTCGTCGCGCGCACCGCCGTCCGCTGGCTCACCGAACACGACCCGGACCTGCTCTTCGTGTACTTCGGCGGCACCGACGAGGCCGCCCACGCCACCGGCCCGCTCTCCGCCGCCTACGACGCCGCCCTGCTCGCCCAGGACGCCCACCTCGGGCGGCTGCTCACGGCGGTCGACGCCCGCGGCTCCGGCGAGCGGTGGACCGTGCTGGTCACCACCGACCACGGGCACCTCGACACCGGCGGCCACGGCGGCGACACCCGCGCCGAGCGCGAGGTCTTCGTCGTCCTCGCCGAGCCCGGCACGCCCGCCGGCACCCGGCTCGACTCGCCCCGGCTCGTCGACATCGCCCCCACCGTCCTGGACCGGCTCGGCATCCCCGTCGACCCGGACTGGGGCCTGGCCGGGCGGGTCCTGCCCAGCCCCACCCCACCGACTTCGGAATGGTCATGACCGACGAACTTCCCACCGACCCGCTGTTCGCCCTCCGCCCCTGGGAGGCACCCGAGCTGACCTCCTGGGGCCGGCTCCCCATGAACGCCGTCGACCGGCGCACCGGAGCGCTCCCCCTGGACGGCGACTGGCGTTTCCAGTTGCTGCCGGCTCCGGACGCGCCGGTCGGCGGCTCCTGGGCCACGGCGCACGTCCCCGGCGCCTGGACCGTGCAGGACACCGACGACCTGCCGCAGTACACGAACGTCACCATGCCGTTCCGCGAGTTCCCGCCGGCCTCCCCCGCCGCCAACCCGACCGGGGTCTACGAGCGTGAGCTGGACGTCCCCGCGGAGTGGGCCGGGCGCCGGATCGTGCTCCAGGTCGGCGCGGCCGAGAGCGTGCTCCTGGTGCACGTCGACGGACGGCCCGTCGGCGTCTCCAAGGACTCGCACCTGGCGGCCGAGTTCGACCTGACCGACGCGGTCCGCCCCGGCGCGCGGTCGGTCCTCAGGCTCACCGTCGTCAAGTGGTCGGACGCCACGCACGTCGAGGACCAGGACCACTGGTGGCACGGCGGGATCACCCGGTCGGTGCTGCTGTACGCGACCGACCCGTTCCGGCTCGCGGACGTGACCGTGCGGGCGCGACGGGACGGCGAGCTGCGGGTGGACTGCCAGGTGCGGAACGCGGCGGGCGACCGGGCGCTGCCCGAGGGCTGGTACGTCACCGGGGACCTCGACGGCGAACCCCTCGCGCAGGACGCCGAGTTCGACCGGCTCAACACCGAGGACGACCGGGTCTCCGACTTCCTCGGCGAGGCCCGCATCCGCGCCACCGTGCCCGAGGTGCGCACCTGGAACGCGGAGCAGCCCGAGCTGTACGGGCTGACCGTCCGGCTGCACCGCGCCGACGGCACGGTCGCCGACACGTCGTACCACCGCGTCGGCTTCCGGGACGTCGAGATCACCGGCCGGGACCTGCTCGTCAACGGCGAGCGGGTGTTCATCCGGGGCGTCAACCGGCACGACTTCCACCCGCTGACCGGGCGGACGGTGTCGTACGACGACATGCGCGCCGACCTGGCGGTGCTGAAGCGGTTCGGGTTCAACGCGATCCGCACCTCGCACTACCCGAACGACCCGGCGCTGTACGACCTCGCCGACGAACTGGGCTTCTACGTCGTCGACGAGGCGGACATCGAGTCCCACGACCACGCCCACGAGATCGCCGACGACCCGCGCTACCTGAACGCCTTCGTGGACCGGGTCTCGCGCATGGTGCTGCGCGACAAGAACCACCCCTCGATCATCATCTGGTCGCTGGGCAACGAGTCCGACTACGGGGCGAACCACGACGCGGCGGCGGGCTGGGTGCGGCGGCACGACCCGACCCGGCCGATCCAGTACGAGGGGGCCGCCAAACTCGGCTGGGCGGATCCGGACGTGGCCTCCGACATCGCCTGCCCGATGTACGCGGCGCTGGAGGACTGTGTCGCCCACGCCCTGTCCGGGGAGCAGACGAAACCGCTGATCCAGTGCGAGTACTCCCACGCGATGGGCAACAGCAACGGCACGCTGGCCGACCACTGGGCCGCCATCGAGTCCACTCCGGGTCTTCAGGGCGGGTTCATCTGGGAGTTCTGGGACCACGGAATTCTCCAGCGGGTGAGCGACGGAAGACCGGCCGGGCGCACGGGCGCCGGACTGTACGACAACGGTGTCGCCGCGCCCGGCCACCGCTGGGCGTACGGCGGCGACTTCGGCGAGGCCCTGCACGACGGGGCGTTCGTCGCGGACGGCATCGTCTTCCCCGACCGCACCCCGAAGCCCGCGATGTACGAGCACCGGGAGATCGCGGCGCCGGTCCGCATCCGGTGCTTCCGGCACGAGGGCATCGTGCTCGCCAACCACCAGCACTTCCGGGGCTTCGACTGGCTCGCCGGTACCTGGGAGCTGGCGCTTGCCGACGGCCGTACCCTGACCGGCCCGGCCGAGCTGCCCGAGCTGTGCCCCGGCGAGACGGCGGCCGTACCGCTGCCGTTCGAGGTGCCGGCGGACGGCGGCGAGGCGTGGCTGACGCTGCGGGTGACGGTCGCCGAGGACCAGGCGTGGGCGCCGGCCGGTACGGAGGTCTGCACGCCGCAGATCCGGCTCCGGGCGGCGGACCCGCTCGGGCCGCCGGTGCCGGCGGGCCCGGCCGTCGAGGTGGACGGCGAGGGGCTGCTGCTGCATCCGCTGCTGGCCGCCGCGCCGGCGCTGTCGCTGTGGCGGGCGCCCACCGACAACGACGAACTGGGCGGGATGGCGCTGCGCTGGCGCGCCTGGGGCCTGGACCAGCTGGTCCGCAAGGTGGTCTCGGTACGCCGCGACGGCGCCCGGGTGAGCGTGCTCGCGGAGTACGCCGGCACGGTCGGGGTGGTACGGCACCGGCAGGAGTTCACGCCGGTCGAGGGCGGGGTCCGGATCGACGAGTCGGCCGAGCTGCCCAAGGAGTTCGCGGACGTGGCCCGGGTCGGCTCGGTCTTCGAGACGGTGGCCGGGCTCGATCTGCTGGAGTGGTTCGGTCAGGGTCCCTGGGAGTCGTACCCCGACCGTGCCGCCGGAGCCCCGGTCGGCCATCACTCCCTGCCGGTGGACGCGTTGTTCACCCCGTATCTGCGGCCCCAGGAGAGCGGCGGCCGGCACGGCGTACGGCGGTTCACGCTGTCGGCGCCGGACGCCACCGGACTCGCGGTCGAGCTGGACGAACCCCGCCAGGTCTCCGTCAGCCGCTACCGCGCCGAGGACCTCACCGCCGTCACCCACCACGACGAACTCGTGCCGCGGGCCGGCTGCGTGGTCCACGTCGACGCCGCGCACCGGGGCCTCGGCACGGCATCGTGCGGTCCCGACACCTTCCCGTCCTACCTCGTCGCACCGGGCCTCCACCGCTGGAGCTGGACCCTGCGCGTGCTCTGAGAACCGTCTGCCGAGATCCGTCTGCCGAGATCCCCCCACGCCCTTCGCCGTCACTTCCGCATACCCACGGAGCACACGTGTGTACTTCGCATGACCACCCGCAGGGCGAGGCCGCGCAGGCCGGAGCCGGGCGACGCAACTTCCTCAGGGCGACCGCGCTGCTGGGCGCCGCCGCCACCGCCGGGGTCGCGCTGCCTTCCGTCGCCGAGGCGTCGTCCTCCGGTTCCGGCCGGCGGCCCGACCCGGAGAGCCGGCGCTTCACCCTCGCGGTGATGCCGGACACCCAGTACCTCTTCGACGGGCCGAGCATCAACCCGGCGCCCATCGAGGCGTCGCTGCGCTACCTCCTGGAGCACGGCGGCGAGTCCGACGACAACATCGTCTTCCTGTCCCACCTCGGCGACCTCACCCAGAACGGGGCGACGGAGGAGTTCGCCGCGATCGGCAAGGCGTTCGAGATCCTCGACCGGCGCGGGGTCGGCTACAGCGTGCTGGCCGGCAACCACGACATCAGGTCGTCCACGGACGACCAGCGCGGCGACACCCCGTACCTGGACGTCTTCGGGCCGCAGCGCTTCAAGGACATGGCGACCTTCGGCGGGGCCTCCGCGGACGGCTACAACACCTACCACCTGTTCCGGGCGGCCGGGCGGGAGTGGCTCGTGCTGGCGCTGGACTGGCGGCTGTCGGCCAAGGGGTACGCCTGGGCGAAGGACGTCATCGCGGCGCACCCGAAGACGCCGGTCATCCTCACCACGCACGAACTGGTCGTGGACGACGACGAGTTGTCGTCGTACGGGCAGCAGCTGTGGGACCAGCTGGTCAACGAGCACGACCAGATCTTCCTCACCCTCAACGGCCACTACTGGCCGGCCGGTCGCGCGACCCGCAAGAACGCGGCCGGCAACGACGTGCACCTGCACCTGACGAACTACCAGAACCGGTACTTCGGCGGCGCGGCGATGATCCGTCTCTACCACTTCGACCTGGACCGCGACGTCATCGACGTGGAGACGGTCTCGCCGTGGATCCTCGGCCGGGCCAAGAAGGGCCTGAACGAGCTGGAGCGGCAGGAGATGGAGCTGAGCGGCGACGGCGACCGCTTCTCCGTCGACATCGACTTCGCGGCCCGCTTCGAGGGCTTCGACCCGGTGCCGGTCCGCCCGGCGCGGCCCGCCGCGCAGCTGCTGGTCCGGGGCACGGCCGCCTACTGGCGGTTCGACTCGGCGGTCTCCGGCACGGTCCGTGACCTGTCCGGCAACGGCAACGACCTCACCGTGGTCTCGGTGGGCGGCGGCACCCTCGGCTGGTCGGCGGACCACCACCCGGACCAGCCGGGCCACGGCAGCCTGGAGTTCACCGGTTACAAGTCGCCCCTGAAGGGCGCCTACCTGAAGACGGTCGACGGCGCCCCGCTCAACTCGGCGACCTTCAAGGACGGTTACACCATCGAGGCGTTCTACCGGCTGCCGGCCGACTGGGACGCCTCGCACAACGCCTGGTCCGGGCTGGTGAGCCGCACGGGCCGCAACGGCTCGGTGGGCACGGTCACCGACGACCCGGACGAGCCGCTGGCCACGCTCTCCCTCTCCGACGGTCCGGGCCCGCAGTGGGCCGTCCACCCGCTCAACCAGCGGCAGCTGGCCACCAACTGGGGCGACGAGACCGACCCGGAGATCTGGTGGCACGTCGCCGTCGTCAACGACGGCAAGCACACCACGATGTACGTGCAGGGCTGCCCGGTGGCCCGCAACCCGCACGCCGCCGCGGTCGGCATCGCCTCCTCCGGGAAGCCCTGGCTGCTCGGCGGCTACGAGTACGCCGACAAGATCGACCAGATCCTGCACGGCCGCCTCGGCGACGTCCGGATCGTCGCGCGGGCCCTGCCCGTCTCCTCCTTCATGACCCACTGACCCCCGTTACGAGGATCATCTTCATGACCGAGCAGCAGCTGCCCTCCTGGGCCGACCCTGCCGTCTCCCCCGCCGACCTGGACGCCCAGGGCATGTCGAGGCGTGGACTCCTGCGCCGCGCGGGCCTGTTCGGCGCCGCGTTCGCGCTCGGCTCGGCGGCCACCCCGGCGTTCGCCGCCTCCCCCGCCCGCCAGGGCCTGGGCGGCGAGGACCCGCGCCTCGCCTACCTGGTCGGCGACCACCACGTGCACTCCGTGTACAGCCACGACGCCAAGTACACGTTCTCCCAGCAGGCCCGGGCCGCCGCCAAGTACGGCCTGGACTGGATGGTGTTCAACGAGCACTCCAACTTCGGGCACGCCTACTACGGCGCGAAGATGGAGCACGCGGAGATCCTCAAGGCGCGTGCCGAGAACCCGCGCCAGCTGATCTTCCAGGGCCTGGAGTGGTACATCCCGGCCGCCGAGCACTGCACGGTGTTCGCCGCGCCAGGACCGCACGAGACCGACCTGCTCACGCAGTTCGAGCTGGCCTACGACGGCAAGCTCCTCGGCTACACCGAGGGCTCGGCCGGCGCCACGGACACCGCCCGCAACGAGGCGCACGCCGTCAAGGCCATCCAGTGGCTGGCCGAGCAGCGCCGTACCGGCTACGTGGACGACGTCCTCGTCCTCGCCAACCACCCGCTGCGGCTCGGCATCGACTCCCCGCACGAGATGCGCAACTGGCGGGACGCGGCCTCCGAGATCATGATCGGCATGGAGGGCGCACCCGGCGCCCAGGGTGCCGCGATCCCGGGCTGGGGCGGTACGAACGCGATCCGCGGCGAGTACCAGAACAGCCAGTCGGCCCAGTCCTGGGCGGGCTTCCCCACGGGCGCCTACGTCACGTACGGCGGTTTCGACTGGGCGACCGCGACCGTCGGCGGCCTGTGGGACGCGATGCTCTCCGAGGGCAGGCTCTTCACGATCACCACCAACTCCGACAACCACCGCACGGTCTTCGACACCTGGAAGAACGGCGACTGGCCGGCCGGGCAGAACTTCGACAACACCGGCAAGCTGCCCGACCCGGTCAACACCGACACCACGCAGCCCGGCTCCGACTTCTGGCCCGGCGAGTTCAGCCGGACCCACGTCGGCGTCACCGGGTACGGCTACCGCGCGGTGATGGCGGGCCTGCGCGCGGGCCGGGTCTGGCTGGACCACGGCCACCTGCTCGACGGCCTCGACGTCCGGCTGAAGCGGGACTGCGACCACGGCCGGGGCGTCACCCTCGGCGGGCGGCTGCGCGTCCGCAAGGGCGAGCGGATCACCCTCGAGGTGACGGTGACGAGCGCGTCCAGGGCCAACACCCACGGCATTCTGCCCCAGTTGGCGCACGTCGACGTCATCCGGGGCGCGGTGCGCGGCCCGGTCGCCGACCGCGACACCTGGCAGGCGCCCGACACCAGGGTCGTCCAGACGAAGGACGTCTCCGGCCGCAAGGGCACGTACACGCTGCGCTTCCCGGTCACCGCGGGCGACGAGTCGTTCTACGTCCGGCTGCGCGGCAGTGACGGCAAGCGCAACGGCGCGGGCTACCTGGGCGCGTCCATCGACCCGCACGGCCCGATCCCGCACGAGCCGGGCAGCGGCGACCCGTGGGCGGACACCTGGTTCTACTCGAACCCGGTCTTCGTGGACGTGGTGAACTGAGCTGAGTGAAGCGCCCCGTCAGGGGCGCCGGGAACTGCGCGACCGGCCCCCACCGGCCCGCAGTTCCCCACTACGCGTAGAACCGCGACAGGCTCTGGAGTACAGCCGCGGGCTTCGCGCCGCCCTCGATCTCGATCGTCCCGTCGACGGCGATCTGCACGCCGCCCGGCACGTCCTCGACCTCCGCGAGCCGGGCGGCCAGCCGGATCCGGGAACCGGCCTTCACCGGGGACGGGAAACGGACCTTGTTCAGGCCGTAGTTGACCTTCGTGGTGACGCCCTGGACGTCCAGCAGCTCGGTGAACAGAGGGATGAACAGCGACAGGGTGAGGTAGCCGTGGGCGATCGGGGCGCCGAAGGGTCCCGCGGCCGCCCGCTCCGGGTCGACGTGGATCCACTGGTGGTCGCCGGTGGCGTCGGCGAAGGTGTCGATGCGGTCCTGGGTGACCTCGATCCAGTCGCTGCTGCCCAGGTCGCTGCCCGCGATCTTCTTCAGTTCGGCGAGGCCGTTGACGGTGACGGTCATGTGGGGTTCCTTGGCTGGGAGTCGGGAGAGCCGTAGCGCTTGCGCACGCGGGCCTTGAGGAGCTTTCCGGAGGCGGTGCGCGGGAGTTCGTCGGCGAGCACCACCGATTTGGGGAGCTTGTACCTGGCGAGCCGCCCGGTCAGCGAGGCGAGCACCTCGTCGAGGTCGAGGACGGTGCCCTCGCGGGGCACGACCACCGCGCGCGGCACCTCGCCCCACCTGTCGTCCGGTACGCCGATGACCGCGCACTCCACGATGTCGGGGTGGGCGAGGAGCAGATCCTCGATCTCGGCGGGGTAGACGTTCTCGCCCCCTGAGATGATCATGTCCTTGAGGCGGTCGACGACGAAGACGTAACCGTCCTCGTCGACCGTGGCCGCGTCCCCGCTGCGGAACCAGCCGTCCGCGAAGGAGGCCGCGGTCTCCTCCGGCAGGCCCCAGTAGCCGGGCATGACATGGGGTCCGCGGACCGTGATCTCGCCGGGCTCGCCGACCTCGACCGGGGTCAGGTCGGGCCGCACGACCCGTACGTCGCTGAAGAAGTGCGGCACGCCGGCCGAGCCCGCCTTGCTGATCGCGTGCTCGGCGTCGAGGAACAGCGTGCCGGGGGACGCCTCCGTCATGCCGTAGCCCTGGAGGAAGGTCAGGCCGCGCTCCTGGTAGGCGGCGATCAGGGGCGTCGGGACCGGGGAGCCGCCGCAGGTCAGGATGCGGAGGGAGGAGAGGTCCGCGTCGGCCCAGCGCGGGTGTCTGGCCACCTGCTCGAACATCGTCGGGACGCCGAACATGAAGGTGATCCGGTGCCGTTCGATCAGGTCGAGGGTCGCCCCCGGGTCGAAGGCCTCGACCAGGACGCAGGTGCCGCCCTTCAGGAGGACCGGCAGGGTGAGCATGTTCAGGCCCGCCGTGTGGAACAGCGGGGCCGAGACGAGGGCGCGTTCGTCGGCGATCAGGTCGGTGTCGACCAGGACGTTGAACGCGTTCCAGGTCAGGTTGGCGTGCGTGAGCATCGCGCCCTTGGGGCGGCCGGTCGTCCCCGAGGTGTACATGATGATGCAGGTGTCGTCGGGGGCGACCGGTTCGTCGATCGGGTCGTCGGGCGCGGCCGACAGCAGCTCCTCGTACTCCGGGCCGACCTCGGCGTACGTCCGGACGTCGGTGGTGCCGGGCAGGCCCGCGACGAGTCCGGCGTGCGAGGGGCCGTAGAGGAGGGCCCTGGCACCGGAGTCGCCGAGCTGGTAGGCGATCTCGGGGCCGGCCAGGCGGGTGTTGAGGGGGACGAAGACCGCGCCGAGGACGCCGGCCGCGAACAGGGTCTCCAGGTAGGCGGGGTGGTTGGGGCCGAGGTAGGCGACGCGGTCGCCGCGGCGGATGCCCAGGGCGCGCAGGGCGTGGGCCAGGCGGGTGGTGCGGGCGTGCAGGGTGCCGTAGTCGGTCGCCTGCCCGCCGGAGATCAGTGCCGTGCGGTGCGGGGTCTTGCGGGCCCGGCGTGCGGGCCACGACCCCAGTCCCTCGTTGCGCATCTGCGGCCCCTTACGGCGTGGTCAGCCCGAGCAGGCGGGCGGCGTTCTCCTTGAGGATCCTCGGCCGGACCTCGTCCTTGATCGGCAGCTTCTCGAAGTCCGCGAGCCACCGGTCGGGGGTGAGGACGGGGAAGTCGGAGCCGAACAGGACCTTGTCCTTGAGCAGCGTGTTGGCGTACTGCACCAGCTGCGGCGGGAAGTACTTGGGCGACCAGCCGGACAGGTCGATGTGCACGCCCGGCTTGTGGGTGGCGACCGCGAGGGCCTCGTCCTGCCAGGGGAAGGACGGGTGCGCGAGGATGATCTTCAGGTGCGGGAAGTCGGCGGCCACGTCGTCCACGTGCAGGGGGTTCGAGTACTTGAGGCGGATGCCGCCGCCGCCCGGGACGCCGGCGCCGATGCCGGTCTGGCCGGTGTGGAAGAGGGCGATGGCGCCGGTCTCCTCGATCACCTCGTAGAGGCCGTAGGCCACCGCGCGGTCGTTCGGGAAGAAGCCCTGGATGCTGGGGTGGAACTTGAAGCCCTTCACCCCGTACTCCTCGACCAGGCGGCGGGCCTGCCGGATGCCGGCCTTGCCCCGGAAGGGGTCGATGGAGGCGAAGGGGATCAGGACGTCGGCGTTGGCGGCGGCGGCCTCGGCGACCTCCTCGTTGGGGACGGGCGCGGTGCCGGTCGCGGACTCGGCGTCCACCGTGAAGATCACGGCGGCCATGTTCCGCTCCCGGTAGTAGGCGGCCGTCTCCTCGATCGTCGGCTTCCGCTTCCCCTCGATCTTGAAGTAGGCGGCGGAGGCGTCGTGCAGGTCGTCGTCGAGGGAGGAGTGCCCGCGGGAGGAGACCTCGGCGTGCGTGTGGACGTCGATCGCGGTCAGTGTCTCGATGTCCATCACGCCTCCGGGAGCTTCGGCGCCGGGATGCCGACCGTCTGGAGTTCGGCGCCGACCGAGGTGGGGAAGGCGTCGGCCAGGGTTTCCGGGGTCCAGCCGCCGTCGGCGTAGGCCGCCCTGATCTCCTGCGGATGCGACCAGAGTGCCACCTTGTCGCCGCCGATGCCGATGGCCTGGCCGGTGATGCCGCGGGCGGCCTCGGAGGCGAGGAAGGGGACGAGGGCCGCGCAGTCCTCGGGGGTGCCGAAGCCCTCGCCCTTGCGCAGGAAGCCGGGGAGCGGCTCGCCGTTGCGCATGGCCTCGATGTACGGCGCGAAGGCGGGGATGGTCTCGGTCATGGCGGTGGCGGCCACCGGGACGATCGCGTTGACGGTGATGCCGGCCCGGCCCAGCTCCATCGACCAGGTGCGGGCCATGGCGGCGATGCCGGCCTTGGCGGCGGAGTAGTTGGTCTGGCCGAAGTTGCCGCGCTGGCCGGCCGGGGAGCCGACCAGGATCAGGGTGCCGCCCCCGCCCTGTTCGCGCATCCGGACGGCGGCGGCGCGGGCGCAGGTGAAGGTGCCCTTGAGGTGGGTGGTGAGCACGGCGTCGAAGTCGTCGTCGGTCATCTTCCAGAGCACCTTGTCGCGCAGGATGCCCGCGTTGGTGACCAGGATGTCGAGGCGGCCGAACTCCTCGACGGCCCGGTTCACGAGCCGGTCCGCGGCCTCGGCGGTGCCGACCGGGACCACCTCGGCGACGGCGGTGCCGCCGGCCTCCGCGATGGACTTCACGGCCTGCTCGGCGACGGTCTCGTCCACGTCGTTGACGACCACCGAGGCGCCGTGGGCGGCGAGGGCGTGGGCGTAGGCGAGGCCGAGGCCCCGGCCACTGCCGGTGACGACGGCGGCCTTGCCGGTGAGATCGATGGTGGGCACGGTCGGTCCCTTCACAGACGACGGCGGCGGCCCGTGGGGCCACCTGCGGCTTTCGAGATCGAAGCTAAGAGCAATAATTGTTGTCGTCAATAGTTGTTGTCGACCCACGGGTGCCTCATGCTGGAATCTGTCGCACAGACCGCCCCGCCGCCGGGGCCCGGACCAGGGAGACCGCCATCACCCGCCAGCACACCGAGAACCCGACCTCGATCGACGCGGACGAGCCGTGGATGCGCGGGCTGCACGCGGACACCGGCTACCTGCTGTACCGCCTGGGGCTGCGCTCGGGGCAGGTCTTCAACACCTTCCTCCAGGAGTCGGGGCTGCGGCTGCGCCACTACGCGGTGCTGCGCTTCCTCGCCGGTTCGGCGGGCTCGCTCCAGCGGGAGCTGAGCACCCGGCTCGGCTACGACCCGAGCGCGATCGTCGGCCTGGTCGACGACCTGGAGAAGCTGGGCTTCGCCGAGCGGCGCCCCGCCCCCGACGACCGCCGCAGCCGGATCGTCGTCCTGACCGAGGCCGGCCGGGCGTTCCTGCGGGACACCGACGAGGCGGGCCGCCGCGTGACCAACGAGCTCCTCGACCCGCTCGACCCCGCCGAGCGGGCGACACTCCACGCCCTGCTGCTGCGCGTCGCCGACCGGCCATGACCACCGCCGCCCGCTCCGCGCCCGACCGGCTGCTCGCGGTCCTGGCCGCGTTCGACCACGGGCATCCGGCGCTGAGCCTGACGGACATCGGCCGCCGGGCCGGGCTCACCCTCACCACCGCGCACCGCCTGGTCGGCGCGCTGACCGCCTGGGGCGCGCTGGAACGGGACGCGGACGGGTTCTACCACGTGGGACTGCGGCTCTGGGAGCTGGCCGCGCTGGCCCCGCGCGGTCTGGCGCTGCGGCAGATCGCGCTGCCCTGCCTGGAGGACCTGTACGAGGCGACGCACGAGAACGTGCAGCTGGCGGTGCGGGACGGGTCGGACGTCGTCTACATCGAGTGGCTGTCCGGGCGTTCGGCGGTGGGCGTGCACATCCGGGTGGGCGCCCGCTGGCCCCTGCACGCGACCGGGGTGGGGCTCGCGCTGCTCGCGCACGAGACGCCCCACTTCCAGCAGGAGTACTGCGCGGGCCGGCTGGCGTCCTTCACGCCGTACACCGTCACCGATCCGGCCCGGTTGCGCCGCTCCCTGGCCGAGGTCCGGCGGACCGGTGCCGCGGTGAGCAGCCGTCAGGTGACCGACGACGCGCTGTCGGTGGCGGCGCCGGTGCGCGGGGCGGCCGGACAGGTGGTCGCGGCCGTCTCCGTGGTGGTACCGGAGGCCGACGCCCAGGTGCCGGTACTGGTCCCGGCGGTACGGCTGGCGGCCCGCGGGATCTCCCGGGCGCTGGGCTGGCAGCCGGACCCTACGGCGGCCCGGCCCCTGTAACGTGTCCGGGTGACGGCGAGCGAGGTGTACCGGGAACTGGGCGAGGCCGCCTGGACGTGGGTGCTGCGGCAGGTGCGGGAGGACGACGGTCCCTGGCTGCCGGAGTCGGTGCCGGAGGAGGGCCCCGGGGAGCTCCCGCCCGACGAGGACCGGGACTCGCTGTACTCGGGGATCGCGGGCCTGGCCCCGGTGCTGGCGGAGATCGCCCGGTACCGGAGCCTCAGCGGACCGGAACAGGCCCTGGCGGCCGGGATCGTGAGCCGCCTGTCGGCGCGGGCACCCCTCGTGGCCGAACCCTCGCTCTACGTCGGTCTTGCGGGCCACGCCACGGCGCTGCGGCTCCTCGCGCCGGGCAGCGAGGCGGTGGTGCTGCGCCGGCTCGCGGAGCTGGCGACGCCCGAGGGCTGGCGGACCACGACCTCGTTCGTGCCGGACTCCGACGCGCCCCTGACCGACGTCATCATGGGTGTCGCGGGCGTGGTGATGACGGCGGTCTGGGCGGGCGGCGAGCACGCGGAACGGATCGCGACGACCGGCGGCGAGGCCCTGCTGCGGATGGCGGACCGCACGGGGGCGGGCCTTGACTGGGGGATCTCACCGACCTCGCAGTCGCGGTCCCCGAACTACTCGCACGGCGCCGCCGGGGTGGGCGCCGCGCTGGCGGTGGCGGGCGTGGCCCTGCGCCGCGAGGACTTCGTCACCGCCGCCGCGGACGCGGCCCGCCATGTGCTGTCCATGGGCTCGCTCGCGGACGGCGGCTTCGTCGTCCCGCACACCATCCCGCCGTCGACGCGGGAGGTGGAACCGGTGACGTACACCTGGTGCCACGGACCGGCAGGCACCTCGCACCTGTTCACGGCGCTGGCGCACGCGGGCGTCACCGAGGTGGCCGGGCACGGCGTCGGGGAGCTGCGGCAGCGCTGCCTGACCTCGGTCCTCACCTCGGGAGTCCCGGAGCGGCTGCGCCCCGGGTTCTGGGACAACGACGGCCGCTGCTGCGGGACGGCGGGCGTCGGGGACGTCCTGCTGGACGCGGCGCAGGACCTCGCGGGGACCCCCGGGGTGGACCGGCTGGCGGACGCCGCGCTCCGGATGGGCGACGCGCTGGTCGAACGGGCGATCAGGGACGGGGACGGGGCCCGCTGGCGCTTCGTGGAGTACCGCATCGAGACCCCGTTGCTGCCGCCCGGCACGTCCTGGATGCAGGGCGCGGCCGGTGTCGCGGCCTACCTGCTGCGCCTCGCCCGGTACCTGGACACCGGCCCGGACGCCCCGGTCGTGGACCGCCCGGACCAGTGGTGGGCGGTGCCGGCGCGGCTGCGCGGTGCGCGGGCGGGGCTGGTCAGCTGAGCGGCGCCGTGGCCGTGTAGGTCACCTCGTCGTCCCCGTGGTGGGCCGTGCCCCGGCAGGTGAGGGTCGTGGCGGTGGAGACCTGGGGGCGGGTGAGGCGCCAGCGGACCGTGAGGCGTTCGCCGGGGTCCAGGCGGGGTGCGGTGGCCGTGTCCCGGGCGTGGGCGGTCCAGCCGCTCGGGATGTCGAGGGCGAGCCGGGCGGCGTTCCAGGGGCGCGCCGAGCCGTTGGCGAGTGTGGCGGTGACCGTGAACTCCGTGCCCCGGCCGCCGGCTTCGAGGGTCACACCGAAGGGCCTGCGCGGGTACACCGGCGCCCAGGACGCGTGCATCAGCTTCACCAGCGCGTCCGCCCGGGCCGGCCGGGCGGCGGCCAGGTCGTGCTCCTCGCCGGGGTCCCGGGCGAGGTCGTAGAGCTCCACGTCCCACTGGTCGTCCGGGGCGCGGCGGCTCTGGCCGGGCGCGAACCGGACCGCCTTGAGGTCGCCGTGCCGCAGGGCTTCGGCGAGCCGGTCGCCGCGGCCGTGGTCCGCCGCGTTCTGGCGGGCGGTGACGCCGTTGTGGTTGCGGTAGAAGTAGAGGCTGTCGTGGCGGGGGGCGTCGGTGGAGCCGCGCAGCAGCGGGGCGACGGAGAGGCCGTCCACGTCCGCGGGGGCGGGCGCGCCCGCGAGCTCGGCGAGGGTGGGCAGCAGGTCGGTGAGCGGGGTGGGCCGGTCGGTGGTGCCGGCCTTGACGTGCCGCGGCGACCAGGCGATGAACGGGACGCGGATGCCGCCCTCGTACAGGTTCCGCTTGTAGCCGCGCAGCGGGCCGTTGCCGTCGAAGAGGTCGGGGTCGGTGCCCGCCTCCTCGTGCGGCCCGTTGTCGCTGGTGACCAGGACGACGGTGTTCTCGGCGAGGCCGAGCGCGGTGAGCTTGTCGGTGACGTCGCCGACCAGGGTGTCGAAGGTGGTGACCTGGGCCGCGTGCCGCTTGTTGGGCCCGGTCCAGGGGCGGTCGGCGTACGCCCCGACGTGCGGGTCCTTGCTGGGGGCGTGCGGCACGGTCGGGGCGAGGTACAGCAGGAACGGCTCGCCCTGGTGGGTGTGCAGGAAGCCGAGGGCCCGCTCGGAGATGAGGTCGGGGGCGTAGACCTGCTGGGCGCCGCCCCTGTTGGCCGGGATCTCCTCGCGGGTGCCGTTGTGCCACAGGTAGTCGGGGAAGTAGTCGTGGGCGTGGTGGTGGGTGAGGTAGCCGTAGAACTCCTCGAAACCACGGGCGTTGGGGTGGCTCGGCTGGTCCGGGGCGTTGGGTCCGAAGCCCCACTTGCCGATCAGGCCGGTGCGGTAGCCGAGCGCCCTGAGCGCCTCCGCGAACGTGAAGTCCTTCTCGGTGAGGGCGCCCTGGCCGCCGGGTCCCCAGGGGTTGGTGCGCACGGTCGAGTGCCCGCCGTGCAGGCCGGTGAGCAGCGAGCAGCGCGAGGGCGCGCAGACCGGGGCGGGCGCGTAGGCCTGGGTGAAGCGCAGGCCCTCGGCGGCGAGGGTGTCCAGGCGCGGGGTGTGCATCAACTGCTGGCCGTAGGAGCCGAGTTCGCCGTAGCCGAGGTCGTCGGCGAGGATCACGACGAAGTTGAGCCGGTCCGAGGGATGCTGCGCGGCCGGTGCCGCCACGGCGGGCTTGACGGTGGGCCGGGGCCGCTCGGCGGCCGGCCGCGCCGCGTCCCCGTCCTCGCACCCCGCGACCGCCGCGAGCGCGGCGGGCGCGGCGGCGGCCCCGGTGAGGAAGCGGCGGCGACTGGGCATACGGGTCCCCCGGTGTGACGACTGCGCGTGGTCCTGGACAGATGGTGGTCACGGCCGTCCGTCCAGGACCATGCACACGCTGTGAACGCTCTGTTTCGAGTCGTGATTCGAGTCGTGGCTCGACTCGTGGCTCGACTCGTGAGAGGGAATTCCGGGCTCGGAGGTTCCCGCTCCACGACGTCAGAATGATCACAGACGGGTGCGCGGCGCGGTCACCTGGGTACCGGTTCGGGCGTCCCGGTAGCGGACCATGCCGTGCACGGAGGTGCCGTCGTCGCGCCGGCGGACGAGGGGGATCCGGCGGGCGTCCCCCTCGTCGGTGACGAACAGGGCCGCGTGCCCGTCGGCCGCCGGCAGGCTCACACCGTGCCGGCCGGCGGCTCGGCTGCGAACAGCCGGCCGTACCCGGTGATCCCGTGAGCCTCCCCGGCCGCTCCGGCCAGGTGCAGGGCATGCCAGAACAGGACCTGGTTGGCGGTCAGGACCGCGAACCCCAGCTCCTGTTCCAGGGCGTCGACGACGCCCACCGCGCGGATGCCGTTGCCGGCCACCAGGACGGCGTCGGGCTGGTGCCCGGCGACCGTGGTGCGGATCCACTCGGAGAGCGCCCCGGGGGTGATCAGCTTCTGGTTGCTGGGCAGTCCGCACGGGCCGTGGTGGACGACGTCGAAGCCCTGTTCGGTGAAGTAGTCGGCGCCGAGACCGGAGAGCCGGTCGTCGAACCACGGCGGGTTGACGAGGGCGATCCGGCCGGTGCCGAGCGCGGTGAAGCCGGCCACGGCCGCCGTGGTGGTGCCGGTGAGCGGCAGTCCGCGGGTGACCCGGGCGAGCCGGGCGAACAGGTCCTTCTCGCCGGCCGCGCCGAGAACGTAGGCGGAGCTGGTGAAGCCCAGCGCGATCACGTCGAGCGGGGCGGCGGCCAGCAGTTCCACCGCGTCGTCGATGTGCGGCGGCTCCACGAAGGCCCGCACCGGGTCGTGCGGGATCTTCGGGTCCATCTCGCCGCCGGCCCGCATCGCGCCGAAGTGGACGCGCGAGCCGTGCACGAACACGTCCTCGGGCGCGATCGCCCGGAACTCCGACTCCGGGCCGACGTCCGCGTGCGGCACGACCACACCGATGCGGGCCCGCGCCTCCCAGCCGTCCTTCTGGGCTCGGATGGTGCTCATCTCCGTGTCTCCTCCTCGTCGTCGGGGAAGTCGTCGGGGTCGCCCTCGGTGCAGCAGGGGCCGCCGTCGGGTCGCATCAGGCGGACGCCTCGGCGGCCAGCGAGCCGCCGCGGACCGTGCCGGTGCCGTCGGCGTTCAGGAAGCCGGGGTGCTTGCGCCGCATGTTCGCCATCACGAAGTCGTAGGGAACGTCGTCGAAGCCGCCGTGGTCGGTCAGGAACTCCATGCTCTGACGGCCCTGGTCGTCGAAGGGGTGGTGCAGGCTGTCGGCGGTGCCGTCGAACTCCAGCGGCTTCATCCCGTACAGCCGGCACAGGATCTTGTTGAAGACCGGGGTGGCCTTGACCCACCTGCCGTCCAGGTGGACCGAGTTGAGACCGTGGAAGAAGACGTCCCCGCCTATGTGGGCGCGCAGCCGGTCGGAGGCGAGGTGGTTGCGCACGTCGCCGTAGTGGACGCGGGCGGGGATGCCCACGGCCCGGCAGGACGCCGCGTACAGCGCCGACTTGTGCAGGCAGAAGCCCTTGCGGGTGGCCGCGGTGTGGCTGGCCCGCAAACCCCGTTCGGACAGGTCGGCGCCGTACACCTCGTAGAAGACGTCGTCGCGGACGGCGTGGTAGAGCTCGACGGCAAGCCGGCGCTTGTCGGCGGCGCGGTCGGGGACCGCCTCGTCGACGAAGCTCTGGACGGCCTCGCTCTCGTAGTCGAGGAACTCGGTGGGTGCGGTGAGCCGGCGCAGGTCGTCCGGGGTGAGTGCGTTCATGGTGGCCCTTTCGTCAGCTCCCGGCTCACAGGCCCAGCAGGGAGGCGATGCGGTTGCGCTGGATCTCGCTGGTGCCGGAGTAGATGGTGCCGCCGACCGCGTTGCGCACGTCCCGCTCGATGCCGGTGGCGGTGAGGTAGCCCTGGCCGCCGAAGATCTGGACGGCGTCGAGCGCGGTGCGCTTGTTGGCCTCGCTGACCACGGTCTTGGTGGCGGCGACGTCGATCGCGGCGTCCTGGCCGGACTCCACCTTGGCGCCGGTGTCGGTGAGCCACTTGCGGGCGGTCTCCACCGCGATCTTCATGTCCGCGATCTTGTGCGCGACGCCCTGGAAGGCGCCGATCGGCTCCCCGAACTGGCGGCGGGACCTGGCGTACCTGACGACGCGTTCCAGCCGGTGTTCCATCTCGCCGAGCGTGAGGGAGAAGGAGAAGAGGATCTCCCGCTTCATCACGTGGTCGAGGACCAGGAAGCCGGCGCCCTCCTGGCCGATGCGCCGGGTGGCGGGCACCCGCAGCCCCCCGAAGGTCACCTCGCTCAGCGGCGAGGTGCGCAGCCCCATCTTGCCGAGCGGCTCGCCGACCCGGAGGCCGGGGGTGTCCCGCTCGACGAGGAGAACGCTCAGGCCGAACGGGCCGGGGCTGCCGGTGCGTACGTAGAGCAGGAAGAGGTCGGCGATCGGGGCGTTGGTGATGAGCGTCTTGCCGCCGTCGATGACGTAGTCGTCGCCGTCCCTGGTCGCGGTGGTGGCGATGTTCAGGGCGTCGGAGCCGTTGGCCGGCTCGGTGATGGCGTGCGCGGTGACCAGGTCGCCCGCCACGATCCTGGGCAGGAAGCGGTCCTTGAGCTCCTCGGAGCCGAACGCCTGCAGCGGGACGCCGACGCTGACGATCTGCGTGGAGGCGGAGAAGCCGAGGCCGGCGTCCCGGCAGGTGTGCCCGAGCCCTTCGAGGGCGCGCATGGTGTCGGTCAGGGTGCCGCCACGGCCGCCGTACCGTGTCTCGAACGGTACGGCGAGCAGTCCGGAGCGCCGGATCGTCTTCCACTTCTCCCAGGGGAACTCCGCCCGGGCGTCCCATTCTTCGACGTCGTGGTTGAGTTCGTCCGCCCAGGGGGCGACGAGGGTGTACGGGTCCGGGCCGGTGCCCGGTTCGGTGCCGGTGCCGGTGGTCCGCGGTGCGGACGGTGCGGGTGTCATGCGTGTGCTGCCTTCCGGTACGTCGCTGGTCGGGGCCGGGGCCCGCGCCGCCGCCTGCGGGGCGGGCCCCGGGTCGCGGAACTCAGTACTGGGAGAAGCCGTCGGGAGACAGCGTGTGCTTCTCGTCGCCGCGCAGGGCCGGGCTGAACACGGATATGAGTCTCAGGTCCTCGTAGTCGGAGGCCACGAGGTAGTGCGCGTCGTTCTCGTCGAGGGCGTAGATGGTGCCCTCGGTGATCTTGTAGCGCTCGCCGGACGCGGTGACGACCTCGCCGGAACCGCCCGTGCAGTAGCAGGCCTCCAGGTGGCGGCGGTACTGCAGGGCGCTCGTGGTGCCCTTGCGGACCACCGTCTCGCACACGGTGAAGCCCATTCCGTCGGCCTCGGTGAGCAGGCGGTGGCTGGTGCCGTTGCCCCACTCGACGGCGGCGAGCTCGCTGGTGCTGCGGACGATCATTCCTGTCTCCTTGTGTGTGAGGGGTGCTTCCGGAGGATCTTTCGAAAGCGCTCCGGAGGTGGTTCCGGGCTTTCCGCGGTAATCCGGGGACCGGCTCAGGCGGCGGTCTTCGCCGCGGTCTCGACGAATGCCGAAATGGCGCCGATGCTGCGGAAGTTGTCCGGGGTCAGCGGAATGTCGTCGATCGGGATCGAATAGGTCCGGGAGAGGTGCGAGACGATCCGGACCACGCCCAGGCTGTCGACCACTCCGTTGTCGATGAGGTCGAACTCGGCGGTCAGATCGGCCGTGTCCTCTCCGTCGAGGAACTCGGCGACCACATAGCCGCGAATTTCGTCCGCCAGGGAGGTCCTGCGGGATTTCCCTTCTGTCGTGCTGCCTTGATGAGGTTGCGGTCGGGTTTTCCGGTGGACGTGCGCGGCAGTGGGGCGTCGCCCACGTGCACCGAGGACGGGATGGCGTGGCGGGGCAGGCGCTCGGCGCTGTGCGAGCGGAGCCTCAGCGAGGTGAGGGAGGTGCCGGGCCGCCGGGTCACCTGGGCGTGCAGCCGGTAGCCGGCCTCCTGGTCGGGGATCGCGACGACGGCGGCCTCGGCGACGTCGGGGTGGGCCGCGAGGACGTTCTCGACCTCCTGCACGTTGGTCCGCACCCCGCGGACCTTGACCTGGAAGTCGGTGCGCCCCCGCAGCCGGTGCAGGCCCTCGGCGTCCCGGGTGACGAGGTCGCCGGTGCGGTAGAAGACCTCGGCCCCGCCGTCGGGGGCGGGCACGAACACCCCTTCGTTGCGGGAGCGTTGCAGGTAGCCGGCGGTCTGGAACGGCGTGGTCACGAGGAGTTCACCGGTGCCGGGACCGTCGAGGACCCGTCCCTCGCCGTCAAGGAGCAGGGCCCGCACCCCGGGCAGCGGCCGGCCGATGGGGGTCTGCTCGCCGGCCGCCGCGGGGTCTGCGTCGTGGATGAAGCTGTCGTTGGTCTCGGTGCACCCGAAGACGTTGTGGAAGCCGGCGCCGGGAAAGGCCGTGCCGAGCTGTCGCAGCAGTGCCTCGGGCAGCGCGTCGCCGGTGAAGACGACCGTGCGGACGGCGGGATGCACGGCACCGTCCTGGACGAGCAGCCGGTGCAGCATCGGCACGCCCTGGACGAAGGTGACCCCGTGCCGGTCGGTGAGGTCCTGGAGGTGACGGGCGTCCGCGCTGGACTCCTGCTCGACGAGGACCGTGCGGGCGCCCAGCCGCAGCGCGGTCCACACGTCGAGCAGGGAGAGGTCGAAGTTGAGCGGTGCGTAACTGAGCAGCGTGTCCTGCCCGGTGAGGCCGAACCGGCCGGCCGCCCAGTCGGCGAACCGGTCGAAGCCGTCGCCGGGGATCGGCACGATCTTCGGCGTGCCGGTGGAGCCGGAGGTGGTGAGCAGCAGGGGCGTGGCGGCGGGGTCCGCGAAGTCGAAGTCCCCGGCGGCCTGTTCGTCCGGCGTGACCGGGGCGGTGTCGAGCACCCCCTGGGCGCCGACGGTCAGCGTCCGGGAGCACCGGGCCTGCGCGGCGAGCGTCGCACGGGCGGCCGAGCCCAGTTCGGGTGACGGTGCCAGGACCGCGTAACCGGCCCGGAAGGCGCCGATGAGCAGGGCGATCGTCTCGGGCGTCTTGTGCGCGGGCACGCACAGCGGCTGCCGCCGGTCGAGCCCGAGCCCGTCCAGGGCGGCGGCCAGTTCCTCGGCGAGGCCGACCAGTTCGCGGTACGTCACCTGCCGCTCGCCCCGGATCAGGGCCACCTGGTCGGGCCGGCGGCGGGCGTGGGCGGTGAGCACGTCAAAAAGGCCTGGTGATGGCATATTTTCCCCCAGTTCATGCACCTGTCCATGTGAAAGCGGCATGCCAAGGAGGGTGACGGCGCCAGAGCCGCGCCGTGGAATCCGCGGAGCCCGGCAGCCATCAGCTCGGCCGGCTCCGCATCACTCCCCCGTGATCGATCCGCGACTAACCGTACAGGCGATGCATGCAGAGTCAAGCATGTAAATGTTCCTGCAATCAGTGATGCACATCACCGGCCATCAGGCATATGAGAGCGTCAAGTTTGCTTGATGAACTATGTGTTTCGGGCCGTTGAAACGGCTTTCGCCAAGGTGTCGCAGCGCTTAAGGAAGAGGGCTCCGCGCGGAGCCGGGCGTTCACCCGGACACGGGCCACCAGGAGCGGACGGGAGCCGAAACGCCGAAAGCCGTCCCGGAGGACGGCTTTCGGCAGGGGGTTTCAGCGGGTTCCGGGCGGGCGCGGCCGGACGGGTGCGACGGCGGCGCTCAGAGGGCGCTGCGCAGCGCCTGGACGGTACCGGCCAGCTCGGCGGTGCCGCCGGCGGTGTTCAGCGCCGCGCTGAGCACCTCGGAGTAGGTGCCGCGCGCGTCGGCGTAGCGCCGCCTGCCGTCGTCGGTGATGACGGCGTAGACGCCGCGCTTGTCGTCGGGACACAGGTCCCGCAGCGCGAAGCCGGCCGCGAAGAGCCGCCCCACCAGGCGCGTCACCGAGCTCTGCCCGAGCCCGACCTTGTCGGCGAGCTCCTGCATGCGCAGCTCGCCGTCCTCGGCCTGGACGAGACACTCCAGGGCCCGGAACTCGGAGAGGCCTATGCCGTGCCGGCGCTGCAGGGCCTGGGTCAGCTGACGCTCCACGTGCGCGTGCAGGGCGAGGACCCTCCCCCACATGGCCTGGTCGGACGAGGCGGCCGACGCGTAGGTGATCGTGGTCGTCATGGGCAGCTCCCTCTCAGGCGGCGCGTTGACAACAAGATACATGTTCATGCAAGCTTTAGTCGTCCACTCAATCCATCCAGTGGATCTTGTGCACTCCAAGAATATGCACGTACAAACAACTATCGAGGGTCTCATGCCCGGCACCAACGCGTCCAAGGGCTCCGCCCGCCCGTTGCGCTCCGGCTCCGCATGTCCACGGTCCGAGTCGAGGAGCGATCATGTCCCCTTCAGAGATCCCGGAGAGCGAGCTGACCGAGTACGCCCGTGAGGCGGTACGGATCAGCCGCGAACACGTCGCCCGGGGCGGCATCCCGTTCTCGGGTCTGGTGGTCGACGGCGGCCAGGTTCTCGGCACCGGCTTCAACCGGGTGCACGAGGACGACGACCCCACGGCCCACGCGGAGGTGGTCGCGCTGCGGGAGGCCGCCGCGAAACACGGGCTGCACGCCACCGCCGGGGCCACGCTGATCGCCTCCGGCGAGCCCTGCGCCCTGTGCTACATGGCCTCGCTGTACTTCAGGGTCGGCCACATCGTCCACGTGGCCGACCGCAGGACGGCCGCCCGGTACGGCTTCGACTACTCGGGGTCGTACTCGATCTTCGCCGAGGATCCGGCGGCCTGGCAGATCAAGGTCACCTCGCTGCAACTCCCGGAAGGGACGCAGCCGTTCGAAGACTTCCTCACCCTGAACCGGAGGCGGCCGTGACCGGCACGGAAACCAGCGGGGTCGGCATCAGGGTCTGGTCGGACTTCGTCTGCCCGTTCTGCATGCTGGCCGAGGGCCCGCTGCACGAGGCCACCCACGACCTCGACGTCGAGATCGAGTGGATGCCGTTCGAACTGCGGCCCCACCCCACCCCGACGCTGCGGCCGGAGGACGAGTACCTGCCCGCGATCTGGGCGCGTTCGGTCTATCCGACGGCCCGCCGGATGAACGTGGACATCACCCTGCCCACCGTCTCGCCGCAGCCCTACACCCGGCTGGCGTTCGAGGGTTACCGGTACGCGGCCGAGCACGGCAGGGGCGCGGAGTACACCCCGCGGGTGCTGCGGGCCTTCTTCCAGGAGAACCGGGACATCGGCCGGCTCGACGTGCTCGCCGCCATCGCCGCCGAACTGGGCCTGGACGAAACCGCTTTCACCTCGGCCCTGACGGACGGCACCTACACCGAGGCCCACCAGGAGGCGCTGCGGACCGCGGCGGCGTACCGCGTCTCCGTCGTCCCCACGCTCGTCGTCGGCGAGCGCCACCGCATCGAGGGCGTCCCCACCGCGGCGCAGATCCGCAAGGCGGTGCTCGACACCCAGGCCGAACAGGCCGTCGCCCGCGGTGCCGCCTGCGGCATCGACGGCTGCTGACGACCACCGACGGCTGCCGACGGCTGTGAACGGCCGCTGTCCCCGCGGCGGGATTCCCGGCACCGGGCCGCCGCACCACCCCCTCACGTCCCGGCACGCCACCACCGCACGTCCCGGCGGACCACCGCTCGGTCGCGCCGTGCCCATCGAACGAAAGGAAAGCCCATGCAGTGGCTCTACCTCGCCATCGCGGACATCTTCGAGATCACCGTGGCCATCGCGGCCGGCAAGGCCGAAGGCTTCAAGAACCGCAAGTGGACCGTGGTGACCCTGCTCAGCGGTGCGATCGGGACCTACTTCCTCAGCAAGGCCCTGCTGACCTTCAACGTCGGTGTCGGCTACGCCATCTGGACGTCCGTCGCCGGCGTCGGCATCACCCTGCTCGGAGCGGCGGTCTTCGGCCAGCGTCTGGACTGGCGCAAGGCCCTCGGCATCGCCGTGATCATCACCGGGGTCGTCGGCCTGCAGCTCAGCGGTGCCGCCTGAGGAACCCCCGCCGTCGCCGGACCCCCCATTCCCTGTGAAAGGACGCACTCCCATGACCGACACCGGCCGCTCCTCGGCCAACGCCTGGCTCGTACTTCTCCTCGCCGGAGGGTTCGAGGTCGGCTACGCGCTCTCCGTCGGCGGCAGCCACGGCTTCACCCGCCTGACGTGGTCGCTGGTCGCCGTCGTGTTCTTCCTGCTGACGCTCTGGGCGCTGAGCGTCTCGCTGCGCACCATCGACGTCGGGATCGGCTACGCCGTCTGGGCCGGCATCGGCTCGGCCGGTGCGGCGCTGCTGAGCCCCGTCTTCTTCGACGAGTCGCTCACCCCGGTCCAGGCCCTGTGGCTGGGCGTCATCATCGTCGGCGTGGTGTGGCTCAAGCTCGCCGACCGGCCGCAGAGCACCCCCGAGGCCCTCGACGCCGCCCAGGGCACCCGGACGATCGACGCCCGGCCGCAGGAGAGGCAGGGCGCGGAGCGCTGAGCCGGCACGCGGCGCCGAGCAGGGTCCGGGCCGTCCCCGCCGACCGGCGGGGACGGCCCGCGGCCGGGGTGGCAGCCACCCCCGGTCCCGTCCGCTCAGGAGGCCAGCCCCGCACGCAGCCGCCGGTCGCGCGGGGCCCGGGTGCGGTCGAGGCGGGCGTCGAGCAGTCGCCGGGCAGCCTCGCACCGCCCGTCCGACACCAGGGCGTACAGCAGGGTCTCCTCCACCACCTCCCGCTGGGCCGCGCTGCCGCCGACCCGGCGCAGCACCGGCAGCAGCGCGTCGAGGCCCCGGGCCGCCTCGTGGAACCGCTCCTCGACGAGCGCGGCGAACGCCTCGCACAGCGGGGCGACCACCTCGCGCTGCACCTCGTCGGCGCCGGCCGCGTGGTCGCGCAGCCGGCGCAGCGCGGCCAGGTCCCCGGCGGCGGTGAGGGCGACGGCCGCGTGCAGCGCGGTGAACGCGGTCTGCGGGCGCTCCAGTACGTCGCGTTCCACTGCCTCCAGCACCCCCGCGACCGGGAGGTCGCCCGGCCAGCTGTCGCTCACCCGGGCCCGCCACAGCAGCGACCCGGAGTCGACCAGGGCCCGCACCCCGCTCACCACCCGGCCCGGCGCGAGCTGCGCGAACCACCGCCGGCGGACGGCGGCCGGGTCGTCCAGGGCGAGTTCGTGCAGGGCGATGTGCCAGGAGAAGTGCGCCCGGTGCACCGCGCCCCGGCCGCGTCCGGACACCCAGCCGTCGAGCCAGTCCCGGCCCGCCTCGTGCGCCCCGGACTCGTAGTGGACGTGCGCCAGGGCGTGCACCGCGTGCCCGGAGGCCGGCTCGGCGGCCAGCGCGCGGTGGGCCAGCTCGCCCGCCTCGTGCAGCCGGCCCTGTTCCTGGCGCAGGAAGGCCAGCAGCGAGGTGTGGAACCAGTGCCCGTCGTACGCGGGCGAGGTCAGGTCGAGCAGCCTGAGCGCGTCGTCGTCCTGGAGGTCACTGACCCCGGAGAACGCGATGGTCGGCACGGCCGCCGCGAGCGCCAGTGCGTCGCCCCGGTGCCCGCGCAGGTGCCGTACGAGCGCCTCGTCGCCGTCGTCGCCGGTCACCCGGCGGGTGATCACGTCCACGAAGGACCGCTCGCGGTCGTCCGCGCGTTCGCGGGCGCTGCGCTGGGCGTCGGCGAGGGCCCGCGGCACGTCGACGGCGGCGGCGCACTCGTGGCCCAGCAGGGCGAGGGCCGCGTGGCCGAGGGCGAAGCCGGGGTCAAGGGCGACCGCGCGGGCGAAGGCGTCCTCGGCGCCCGAGCGCACCTTGAGCACCCGGTCGAGGCCGCTGCGGTAGGCGGCGGCGGCCTCGGCGTGCGTGGACAGGGGCAGCCCCTGTCCGTCGACCGGCCTTCGCGCGCCGCGCCGGCGCTCCGGGAGCGGCAGCAGCCGCTGGGCCAGTTCGGCGGCCTGGACGCGGATCTCGGGGATCGCCGTGGTCTCCCACAACTCGCCCCGGCGCGGGGCACCGAGCGTGAACAGGGCTCCGGTGAGGCGGCCTTGGGCGTCGGCGAGCTGTCCTTCGCGGGTGGCCACGCCCATGCCCAGCGGGCCGGGGGCGGCCAGACCGGCGGCGAACAGGGCCTGCCACAGCGGGGTGTCGGGGCGGCGGCCGGGTCCGGTGCAGTCGATCACCCAGCCGACGTGCAGCACCTGCCCGTCGGACAACTCGACGGCGAGGGTGCCGTCTTCGGCGGCCGAGACGCGGGCGACGGTGCCGGTGCGGACGTGCAGGCGCCGTGCGGTGCGGGCGCGGGAGACGTGTTCGGCGGTGGCAGGGGCCATGCGGTGGCGGTGGGTGTTCCACAGGGCGCCCTCGCGGGCCAGGAACTCCTCGCGCTCCTCGGGGGTGAGGCTGCGCCACAGCCGGGCGGTGTGCGGGCGGAGGCTGTCCAGGCCGGGGCGCCAGTCGCCGTGGGTGCGGACCGAGCGGCTCACGTGGCGGTAGACGGCGCGCCGGAGCCGGCCGAGCGAGGTGTCGTCGAGGCCGTCGGGGGCGGGCATGGTGCCGGCCGGGCCGAGGGCGTGCGGCTGGGGCAGCAGCCCGCTGCGGGAGAGCGCGTGCACGGTGCGGCCGGGGCGGTCGAGGGTGAGGGCGAGGTCGACGGCGGTCAGGCCGGTGCCCACCAGGAGGACGTCGTCGGGGCTGTCCCGGACGGGGTCCAGGGCTTCCGGCGCCCACGGGGCGGCGACGAAGCGGGGCGAGGTGCGCAGGGCGGGCGGGGCCCAGCCGGCACTCGCCGCGGCGGGTCCGGTGGCCAGGACCGCGCTGTCCACCGCGAGGGGTCCCCCGTCGGCGAGGTGGAGTGCCACCCGGCCGTCGGGGGTGCCGGTACAGCTCTCCGCGAGGGTGCGCAGCCGGCGTACGGCGACCGTGCCGTGGGCGCGGACGACGGCCTGGCCGAGGGTGTCGGCGAGGTAGGCGCCGTAGCGGTAGCGGGTGGCGAAGTCGGCGCCGGTGACGGCGGGTTCGCCGTGGCGGCAGAGCCAGCGGACGAAGTGCCCGGGGTCGTCCGGGTAGGCGCTCATGTTGCCCGCGGGCACGTTGAGCCGGTGCCGGGGGTCGCGGGTGGCGTAGGCGGTGCCGCGGCCCGCCTCCGGGGCCGGGTCGATCAGGACGAGGTCGAGCGGAGTCCGGCGGCGGTGCGCCGTCTCGCAGAGCTGGACGGCGGTGAGGGTGCCCGCCGCCCCCGCTCCCACGATGGCCACGTTGTGCCGCTTGCGGACGTCGGTCACGGAATACCTCCGGCGGGTCGGCTTACTGCTTCTGCTCTGTTCCGAACTGTTCCGAACTATTCCGATCGGGTAGGTGGGGAAGCCAGGCCGGGCAGGTGATCTCACCGGAAACTCAGGCCGCCGGCCGGGCGTTCATACTCTGTTCACGATCGGCGGGCGGGGCAACCCGGGTTCCGGCCGACTCGCCCCGGTCCGCGCCGGATTGACCGTGACCGCGCGGGGTGGCCTTCCGGCTCCTCATCGGAATCTCAGCGGGCACCCCCGTGATTCAAAGGAGCCACCCATACAACCGGCGCAGGATGCCCTGACACAGGTGGACAAGTCAGGAAGGCGTGTCGTGGGCGTCCAGCACATATCGAACGGGTCCGGACGGCAGCCGGGGAAGTGGTCCCGGCGCGGGATCCTCGCGGTTCTCGGCGCGGTGCCCGCGGGGGCGGCGCTGGCCGGATGCAGTTCCTCCGCGGACGCCTCGGCCACCACCGGCGGCAAGGGTGCCACGGCCTCCGCGAAGTCCGCCACCAAGAAGGCGACGATCACGGTCACACCCGTCTCCGGCACCACGAAGGCCGACTTCACCGCCCCGGTCGAGGTCACGGTGGCCGACGGCACGCTGGCCTCGGTGACCGTCGCGGGCAACGACGGGTCGACGCTGGCGGGGACCTTCGACGACGCGAAGACGAAGTGGACGTCGGCGAAGAACCCGTACTCCGGCACGAAGTACACGGTGACGGCGAAGGCGCAGGGCGCGACCGGCGAGACGGTGGCCACCTTCACCACCAAGTCCCCCGGCGAGACGTTCATCGGCTACTTCACCCCCGAGGCGGACTCCACGTCCGGCGTCGGCATGCCGGTGTCGATCAACTTCACGCACGCGGTCGCGGACCGGGCGGCGGTGCAGAAGGCGATCACCGTGACCGCCGAGCCGGAGGTCGAGATCGTCGGGCACTGGTTCAGCGACACCCGGCTCGACTTCCGCCCGGAGACGTACTGGGCGTCCGGCACCAAGATCACCCTGAGCCTCGACCTGAAGGACGTGGAGGGCTCGGACGGCGTCTACGGCGTGCAGTCGAAGGACGTCACCTTCCACATCGGCCGCGAGCAGATCTCCACCGTCGACCTGTCGGCCAAGGAGATGGTCGTGAAGCGGGACGGCGCCACCCTGGCCACCTACCCCGTCTCGGGCGGCAACGCCCAGCACACCACCTGGTCCGGGATCATGGTGATCAGCGAGCGGTTCAAGCAGACCCGGATGGAGTCCTCCACGGTCGGCCTCGGCGACGAGTACGACATCTCCGACGTCCCGCACGCCCAGCGGCTGACCACCTCCGGCACCTTCGTGCACGGCAACTACTGGGCGTCCACCTCGGTCTTCGGCAGCCAGAACACCAGCCACGGCTGCGTCGGCCTGCACGACGCCAAGGGCGCGAACGACTCCTCCGTGGCGGGCTACAAGTTCTACGAGAGCTCGATGCTCGGCGACGTGGTGATCGTCAGGAACTCCGGCGAGAAGACCGTCGAGGCCTCCAACGGCCTCAACGGCTGGAACCTGTCCTGGGCGGACTGGAAGGCCGGCAGCGCGGTCTAGCCCCGCGCCTTCCGGAGGCCGGCTGCCCGGCGTAGGTCAGCCCAGCCTCCACAGGCCCAGCCGGTGGTCGAGGGTGGCGGCCAGCATCATGCCGTCCGGGCTGTACGCCACGGTTCCCGAGACTTCGGTCTGCCCGTCGAAGCGGGTGGTGAGCTTTCGGGTGGTGAGGCCCCACAGCAGGATCAGTCCGTCTCCCGTGCTGCCGGCCAGGGCTCTGCCGTCCGGGCTGAAGGCAATGGAGTCCACTCCCTTCCGCGGGGTCGTGGTGTAGCCGACGGGATCGACCAGAGTGGCGATCCCGGAGTGCGTGACGGTGTCCCACAGCGAGATCGTCGCGTGCAGGTTGCCGCAGGCGAGGATCGTGCCGTCGGGGCTGAAGGCCAGGGAGACCACGCCCACGGGGTCGATCTCGGTGTCGGTGAGGGTGGCTGCCTTCGTACGGGTGGCGACGTCCCACAGTGTCGTGGACGTGCCCTCGGCGGTGGCCAGGATCGTGCCGTCCGGGCTGAACGCCAGATCTCTGAGTACGTCGAGGCCCACCGCGGTGGGTCCGCTGAGGGTCACGGTCTTCTTCAGGGTGGCGCTGTCCCGGAGCGAGAATCCGGGCGCTGCCGTCCTCGGACACCACGACGACTCCCGATCCGTCGTGCTGCCACGGCGTCGCCCCGTACGGGCTCGGCGGCGGTTCCTGCACCGTACGGAGGCCGGCGCCGGGCGGGTCGAGCCCCTGGACGTCGAGCGTCCCGCCGTTGCCGTCGACGACCGCCGCGGAGCGGCCGTTCGCGGACACGGAGACACTCGGCCCCCGGCACCCGAAGCAGGAGACCGGGATGTCGGCCCGTGCCTGCGTCGCGATCCGGGAGTACTGCGCCAGGTCCCACAGGCTCAGCACGTCTCCCGAGGCCGAGACGAGTCTGCTGCCGCTGTTGCCGAGGAAGGCGAGCGCGCCGGGAGAGACCTTCCCCGCCCCGGACAGGACGACGGGATCGGACGGCGTCGTGCCCGCGGCAGCGGTCCGTGACACGTAGACGCTGCTGCCGACGGCCGCGGCGGCCCACGAACCTCCGGCACTGAGGGCCAGCGCCTCGGGGTGACCTGGCTGGGTCGTCGCCCGCAGAGACGGCTTGTCGATGTCGGGCGAGCCTTCGGACGGCCAGATCGGGAGGGGGGACGTGGCGTTGCTGTAGGTGAAGTAGCTGCCGTCGGGGGCGAGCGCGGAGCCCGAATTCCGGTTGCCGAAGCCCACGTGGCTTCCCCCTGTCCGGGTCGTACCGGGCAGGGCGACCCGCTCCCAGATGCCGTAGTCGTCCGCGAAGGCCACCACGTGGTAGTCGCTCGGGTAGGCGATGGCGGTCGGCCCCCCGGTCATGTCCTTGAGGGTGAGGTGCGTCGTGCCCCCGTGGTCCGGTCGAGCACCCACAGCACGGGGGGAACGCCGAACGCCGGGGCCTTCGTCGCCACGGTGACGAAGCGTCCGGAGGGGACACCCCGACCGCCGTGGGCTGTTGTCCGCGGGGGATGAGCGGAGCCGTGGCCGGCTGCCCGGCCGCCCAGAGACGGATCGTGCTGTGGTCGATGGCGGCGACGGTGCCGCCGTCCCAGTCGGCCGCTACCGCGGTGACGGGTCCGGGCAGGCGGCCGAGCCGACGCCCCCTGCCGATCGCGGTCCCGTCGACCGGCCATTGCTCCACCGCACCGTCCCGGGTACCGGCCAGAGCGACCCGACCGTCCGCCGAGTCCGACAGCGCGGAGACCGGCCCGCTCGCCTGCGCACTGCCGGCCAGGTGAGGGCTGGCGGTGACCGCCCGGAAGAGCGCCTGACGGGTCAGCGAGTCGGGGTGGTACCGGTATGCCCGGACCGCGAACAGTTCCGCAAGGCCGGTATCGCTCTGGAGCAGGCTTCGTGCCACGTCGGCGAGTTGATGGGCGGTCGTCAGCTGTTGCTTGGCCACGGAGTCCTGGTGCTGCACCACCAAGTTCGCGCAGGACCAGTGCGAAGGCGGCGCCGAGCGACGGGCCCTCGATCCGTGCGGGAGGCAGGGGTTCGTCGGACACGACGATGCGCCACAGCACGCAGCGGCCCGCACGCCTGGGCCCGGCCGCGTTCCATGCATGGCCCACGGAGGCGGCGAACTGCCCGTTCGGGCTGTCCGCTCCCGCCATCGCCCGCGGATCGGGATACAACCCGGCCGGCCCGGCGGGAAGTTCACGCAGTTCCAGAACGCCGGTGACCCCCTGCTCCAGGGCGGCCTCGCCGGGCGGGGCAGACCGTCCGAACACGACGGGCACGCTCACCAGGGGCCGCCCGCGCGGTTCGGCACCCGCCATCAGCAGTGCGGCGACCACCAGCATTCTCTCGGGCCCGGTCGATGCCACGCCCTCGCCTCCGGAGTGCAGGCGCTCGATACGCCCCACGAAGCCGCTCAGCCGTGCGCCCTAGCCATGCTCACATCAATTCCGGTCCGCCACCGGAAGCGTGGACACAATGTCCACGACTGTCACACAACTCGTATGCAGGGCTCCCCCACAGCCGGACCCGCCACGGACCGGATCGCCTTCACTGCGTGAACTCCCCTGTGAAACAAGGAGATTCTTTGTTTTAACTCTTGACGGTCACAGGCACGGAGAGCACATTGGGCCCACTTTGAGAGCGCTCTCAATCGGTCTCGGCCACTCCTGGCGCTCTCGGAGGCCCACCCGCGCACCCCCTCCGTACCCGAGAGGCACCCCCATGAGTGAAACCTCCGGTATACCCCCCGCGGACCACAGACGGGGACGCTCGCTGCGTCGCGCCCTCCTCGCCGCGCTCGCCACCATGGGCCTGGCGGTCGCGGCCGCCACGACCGCCACCCTGCCCGCCAGCGCCTCGGCTCCCTCCGTCCCGTCCGGCTGGAGCCAGGTCTTCCTCGACGACTTCAACGGCACCGCCGGCACCGGCGTCAACACGTCCGACTGGCAGTACGACACCGGGACCTCGTATCCCGGAGGCGCCGCCAACTGGGGCACCGGCGAGGTCGAGACGATGACCTCGTCCACCACCAACGTCGCCCTGGACGGCAGCGGCAACCTGAAGATCACGCCGGTCCGGGACGCGTCCGGCAACTGGACCTCGGGCCGGATCGAGACCACCCGCACCGACTTCCAGCCCCCGGCCGGCGGCAAGCTGCGCGTCGAGGCCCGCATCCAGATGCCGAACGTCACCGGCGACGCCGCCCTCGGCTACTGGCCGGCGTTCTGGATGCTGGGCGCGCCCTACCGGGGCAACTACCAGAACTGGCCCGGCGTCGGCGAGCTGGACATCATGGAGAACGTCCAGGGCCTGAACAAGGTCTGGGCGACCATGCACTGCGGCACCAACCCGGGCGGCCCCTGCAACGAGACGACGGGCCTGGGCAATTCGACCGCCTGCCCCAACACCACCTGCCAGTCCGGCTTCCACACCTACACGATGGAGTGGGACCGTTCGGTGAGCCCCGAGGCGATCCGCTTCTACGTCGACGGCGTCAACTACCAGACGGTGACGGCCAGCCAGGTCGACGCCACCACCTGGGCGAACGCCACCAACCACGGCTTCTTCGTGATCCTCAACGTGGCGATGGGCGGCGGCTTCCCGGCCGCGTTCGGCGGCGGCCCGACCAGCGCCACCGAGTCCGGCCACCCGATGGTCGTGGACTACGTCCAGGTGCTGTCGGCCAGTGGGAGCGGTACCACCACCCCGCCGACCGGCAACCGGGACGCCTACAGCGCCATCCAGGCCGAGTCCTACGACAGCCAGTCCGGCGTCACCGCCGAGACCACCACCGACACCGGCGGCGGCCAGGACATCGGGTACGTCTCCAACGGCGACTGGGCGCTCTACAAGGGCGTGAACTTCGGCTCCACGGCGGCCACCCAGTTCTACGCGAGAGTGGCGAGCGGCGCGGCCTCCGGGGTGAGCGGCCTGGTCCAGGTCCGGCTCGACAGCCCCTCCAACTCCCCCGTCGGCAGCTTCTCGGTGGCCAACACCGGCGGCTGGCAGACCTGGACGACGGTCCCGGCCAACATCAGCTCGGTGACGGGCACCCACGACGTCTACCTGACCTTCAGCAGCGGCCAGTCGGCGGACTTCGTGAACGTGAACTGGTTCGACTTCGGTCACTGACACCGGAGTACGCAGGAACCGGGCGGACGGCGCCGGGGGGATCCCCTCCGGCGCCGTCGCGCTGACCCGGCCCGGCCGGGTCAGCGCAGCTCCGCCCGGAACGCCACCGGGGTCTGCCCGGTGTGCAGGTGGAAGAACTTGGAGAAGTTCGCCGCGTCCGGGAAGCCGATCGCCGCGCCGACCCGGCCGATCGGGAGGTCGGTGTGGGCGAGGAGGCGTTTGGCCTCCAGGACGACCCGCTTGTCGATGAAGCCCTTGGGGGTCTCCCCCGTGGCGGCGCGGACCGCGCGGACCAGGGTGCGGCGGGAGTAGCCGAGGGCGTCGGCGTAGGCACTGACGCTGTGGTTGGCGGCGAAGTCCTTCTCCACCGCGTCCCGGAAGAGGGTGAAGGTCGTGTCGGCCTGGCGGCGGGCCGCCTCCGCCGAGCTGGCCGCGAGATGGGCGAGGCGCAGGAGGGACGCCGTCAGGGAGTGCCGCAGCACGGCCGTGTGCAGGCTCAGGGGGAGGGTCGCCGTGTCCTCGTACTCGCGTTGCAGGTGGGCGAGCGACGCCTGGAGCGCGGCGAGCTGCGGGGCGTCGGGGCGGAGCAGGGGCGGCAGGTCGTAGCGGTAGAGGCCGGTCGCCTCGACGGTGGCCCGGGGCAGGAAGCCGGGCTGCATGGTCAGGACGGTTCCGCGGTACTCGCAGGTCCGCGAGAAGCGGTGCACCTGGCCGGGGCGGATCCAGAGCAGGTCGCCGGCGTGTGCCTCGTACTCGGCGAAGTCGATCATGTGGCGGACCGGGCCCCCGGTGAAGAGCATGACCACGTGGAAGTCGATGCGGTGGACGCGTTCGAGGGGGGCGTCGGCGTGCCACAGGCGCTCGGTCCCCATCGGGCCGACCTGGATGCCGACGCCGCCGACGCTCAGATCCACCGGGAAGGGGAAGGTTCTGATTCCGTCACCGTCGCCTGCCCCGTTGGGCGTTCTGTCCGCCATGTCCTTCTCGTGCCGTCCCTGTCGAAGATCCGTGTCCCACTTTCACCACAGGCTGACACACTCCGACCTTCCCTCTCAAAAGTCAGACTTTTACTTTTGAACGCGTCAGGCCAGCCAGAACGCTTCGAACGAGGACTTCTTGAAGATGAGCACGCAGACAGCAGCCGGCTTCGGCGACGGCTCCGACGACGGCTTCGAGTGGACCGACCTCGACCGGCGTGCCGTGGACACCGCGCGCCTTCTGGCGGCCGACGCCGTGCAGCAGGTCGGCAACGGGCACCCCGGCACCGCGATGAGCCTGGCCCCGGCCGCGTACACGATCTTTCAGAAGGTGATGCGTCACGACCCGGCGGACCCCGAGTGGACCGGCCGGGACCGTTTCGTCCTCTCCCCCGGGCACACCTCGCTCACCCTCTACACCCAGCTGTTCCTCGCCGGGTACGAGCTGGAGCTGGACGACCTGAAGGCCTTCCGCACCCACGGGTCCAAGACGCCCGGCCACCCCGAGTACGGCCACACGGCCGGCGTCGAGACCACCACCGGGCCGCTCGGCCAGGGCGTCGCCAACGCCGTCGGGATGGCCATGGCCGCCCGCTACGAGCGCGGCCTCTTCGACCCGGAGGCCGCCGAGGGAGCCTCCCCCTTCGACCACACGATCTGGGCGATCGTCTCCGACGGCGACCTGGAGGAGGGCGTCTCCGCCGAGGCCTCCTCGCTGGCCGGCCACCAGAAGCTCGGCAACCTGGTCTTCGTCTACGACGACAACCACATCTCCATCGAGGGCGACACCGCGACCGCCTTCTCCGAGGACGTCCTCAAGCGGTACGAGGCCTACGGCTGGCACACCCAGCGCATCGAGCCGACCGCCGAGGGTGACGTCGACGTTCACGCCCTGTACGCGGCCCTGAAGTCGGCACAGGCCGAGACCGACCGGCCGTCCGTCATCGCGATGCGCACGATCATCGCCTGGCCCGCCCCGAACGCGCGGAACACCGAGGCCTCCCACGGCTCCGCGCTCGGCGCCGACGAGGTCGCCGCCACCAAGCGCGTCCTCGGCTTCGACCCGGAGCGGAGCTTCCAGGTCGACGCCGACGTCCTGGCCCACACCCACCGGGCCCTGGACCGGGGCGCCGAGGCCCACGCGGCCTGGGACAAGCGCGTCGCCGAGTGGCGGACGGGCAACGAGGAGCACGCGCGGCTCTTCGACCGGGTGGTCGCCGGTCAGCTTCCCGAGGGCTGGGAGGACGCGCTGCCCGTCTTCGAGGAGGGCACGTCGGTCGCCACCCGCGCCGCCTCCGGCAAGGTCCTCCAGGCGCTCGGCCCGGTCCTGCCCGAGCTGTGGGGCGGCTCCGCCGACCTCGCCGGCTCCAACAACACCACCATCGACAAGACCTCCTCCTTCCTGCCGAAGGGCAACCCGCTGCCCGAGGCGAACCCGTACGGCCGCACCGTCCACTTCGGGATCCGCGAGTTCTCGATGGCCGCCGAGATGAACGGCATCGCCCTGCACGGCAACACCCGCATCTACGGCGGCACCTTCCTGGTGTTCTCCGACTACATGCGCAACGCCGTCCGCATGTCGGCGCTCATGCAGCTCCCCGTGACCTACGTCTGGACGCACGACTCCGTCGGTCTCGGCGAGGACGGCCCGACCCACCAGCCGGTCGAGCACCTCGCCGCGCTGCGCGCCATCCCGGGCCTGAACGTCGTCCGCCCGGCCGACGCCAACGAGACCGCGGCGGCCTGGGCCGAGATCCTGAAGAGGCATGCCACGCACCCCGCCCCGCACGGGCTCGCGCTGACCCGACAGGGCGTGCCGACGTACGCGCCGAACCCGGACGCGGCCAAGGGCGGCTATGTGCTGCGCGAGTCGTCGACCGAGACCCCGGAGGTGGTCCTGATCGCCACCGGTTCCGAGGTGCACCTCGCCGTCGAGGCCCGTGACCTCCTGGAGGCCGAGGGGGTCGGCACCCGCGTGGTGTCGATGCCGTCCGTGGAGTGGTTCGAGGAGCAGTCCCGCGAGTACCGCGAGAGCGTCCTGCCGCCGGCCGTGAAGGCGCGGGTCGCCGTCGAGGCCGGGATCGGCCTGACCTGGTACCGCTTCGTGGGCGACGCCGGCCGGATCGTCTCCCTTGAGCACTTCGGCGCCTCCGCCGACGCCGGAACCCTGTTCGCCGAGTTCGGCTTCACCCCCGAGAACGTGGCGGCGGCGGCCCGCGAGTCCCGCACGGCCGCCCGCACCGCCTGATCCACCAGCCAGAATCAGTTCAGTAGAGGAAGATGATCACTGTGACCGAAGCAACCGCCACCGCGGGAGCACTCAAGCGCCTCTCCGACGAGGGCGTCTCGATCTGGCTGGACGACCTGTCGCGCAAGCGGATCAGCACCGGCAACCTCGCCGAGCTCGTCGCGGACCGCAACGTCGTGGGCGTGACCACGAACCCGTCGATCTTCCAGGCCGCCATCGGCTCCGGCGAGGGCTACGAGGAGCAGCTCGCCGACCTCGCCGTGCGGGGCGTCACGGTCGAGGAGGCCGTGCGGATGATGACGACGCAGGACGTGCGGGCCGCCGCCGATATCCTGCATTCTGTATACGATGCGTCACATGGCACGGACGGCCGGGTCTCCATCGAGGTCGACCCCCGCCTCGCCCACCACACCGCCGCCACCGTCGCCGAGGCCAAGCAGCTCTTCTGGCTGGTCGACCGCCCCAACGTGATGATCAAGATCCCGGCGACGAAGGCCGGCCTCCCCGCGATCACCGCGGTCGTCGCCGAGGGCATCAGCGTCAACGTCACGCTGATCTTCTCGCTGGAGCGCTACCGCGAGGTCATGGCCGCCTACCTGGCCGGCCTGGAGCAGGCCGCGGCCAAGGGCCTGGACCTCTCCACCATCCACTCCGTGGCCTCCTTCTTCGTCTCCCGCGTCGACTCCGAGATCGACAAGCGGCTGACGGTCCTCGGCACGGACGAGGCGCTCGCACTGAAGGGTAAGGCGGCGCTGGCCAACGCCCGGCTGGCCTACGAGGCGTACGAGGAGGTCTTCTCGTCCGACCGCTGGACCGCGCCGGCCGCCGCGAAGGCGAACAAGCAGCGCCCGCTGTGGGCCTCCACCGGCGTCAAGGACCCGGCGTACAAGGACACCCTCTACGTCGACGAGCTGGTGGCCCCCGGCACCGTCAACACCATGCCGGAGGCGACGCTCAACGCGACCGCCGACCACGGTGACATCCACGGCGACACGGTGACCGGCGGCTACGCGCAGGCCCGCGCCGACCTGGCGGCCGTCGAGAAGCTCGGCATCTCCTACGACGAGGTCGTGGGCAAGCTGGAGGACGAGGGCGTCGCCAAGTTCGAGGTGGCCTGGCAGGACCTGCTGGACGCCGTCGCGAAGTCCCTGGACAGCAAGGGAGTTGAGGCGTAATGAGCGAGACCGCCAAGGAGGTGCGGGTACCGGCGGTGCCCGCCGCCGACTGGGACAACCCGTTGCGCGACGCGCGCGACCGGCGACTGCCGAGGGTCGCGGGCCCGTCGGGCCTGGTCATCTTCGGCGTGACCGGTGACCTGTCCCGCAAGAAGCTGATGCCGGCGATCTACGACCTGGCCAACCGCGGCCTGCTGCCGCCGGGCTTCTCTCTCGTCGGCTTCGCCCGCCGGGACTGGGAGGACCAGGACTTCGCGCAGGTCGTCCACGACGCGGTGCGCGAGCACGCCCGGACCCCGTTCCAGGAGGAGGTCTGGCAGCAGCTCGCCGAGGGCATGCGGTTCATCCCCGGCGACTTCGACGACGACACCGCGTTCAAGCAGCTGAAGGCGGCCGTCGACGAGCTGGACGGCTCCCGGGGCACCGGCGGCAACTTCGCGTTCTACCTCTCCGTGCCGCCGAAGTTCTTCCCGAAGGTGGTGCGGCAGCTGAAGAAGGTCGGCCTGGCCACCCCGCCGGCCGGGGCCTGGCGACGGGCGGTCATCGAGAAGCCGTTCGGCCACGACCTCAAGTCGGCGCGGGACCTGAACGCGGTCGTGCACGACGTGTTCGATCCTGACCAGGTGTTCCGCATCGACCACTACCTGGGCAAGGAGACCGTCCAGAACATCCTGGCGCTGCGCTTCGCCAACCAGATGTACGAGCCGATCTGGAACCGGTCGTACGTCGACCACGTGCAGATCACCATGGCCGAGGACATCGGCATCGGCGGCCGGGCGGGGTACTACGACGGCATCGGCTCGGCCCGTGACGTCATCCAGAACCACCTGCTCCAGCTGATGGCCCTCACCGCGATGGAGGAGCCGATCGCGTTCGACGCGGACGCGCTGCTCACCGAGAAGCTGAAGGTCCTGAAGTCGGTGCGACTGCCGGACGACCTGGGCCGGCACACCGTGCGCGGGCAGTACGCCGAGGGCTGGCAGGGCGGCGAGAAGGTCATCGGCTACCTCGAAGAGGACGGGATCGACCCGAAGTCGAAGACCGACACCTTCGCGGCCGTCAAGCTCGGCATCGACAACCGCCGTTGGGCGGGCGTCCCCTTCTACCTGCGCACCGGCAAGCGGCTGGGCCGCCGGGTCACCGAGATCGCGGTGGTCTTCAAGCGGGCCCCGCACTCCCCCTTCGACTCCACGGCCACCGAGGAGCTCGGCGCGAACGCGATCGTCATCCGCGTCCAGCCCGACGAGGGCATGACGGTCCGGTTCGGCTCCAAGGTGCCGGGCACCTCGATGGAGATCCGGGACGTGACGATGGACTTCGCGTACGGCGAGTCGTTCACGGAGTCCAGCCCGGAGGCGTACGAGCGGCTCATCCTGGATGTGCTCCTCGGCGACGCCAATTTGTTCCCTCGTCACCAGGAAGTGGAAGAGTCCTGGAAGATCCTCGACCCGATCGAGACGTACTGGGCAAAGCATGGTAAGCCCGCACAGTACGAGTCCGGCAGCTGGGGACCGCAGGAAGCCGACGAGATGCTCGCACGAGACGGACGGAGCTGGCGCAGGCCATGAAGATCGACCTGACCGACACCACGGCAAGCAAGATCAACAAGGCGCTGGTGCAGGGGCGCCGCGCCATCGGCACCCCCGCCGTGGGCATGGTCCTGACGATGGTGATCGTCACGGACGAGGAGAACGCCTACGACTCGATCAAGGCGGCCGAGGAGGCCTCGCACGAGCACCCCTCGCGCACCCTGGTCGTCATCAAGCGGCACGCCCGCACCCTGCGCGACCGCACCGCCTCCCGCCTCGACGCGGAGGTCCGGGTCGGCTCCGAGGCCGGCACCGGCGAGACGGTCGTGCTGCGCACCTACGGCGACGTCTCCGACCACGCCGACTCGGTGGTGCTGCCGCTGCTGCTGCCGGACGCCCCGGTGGTGGTGTGGTGGCCGGTGGAGGCCCCCGACACCCCCTCCAAGGACCCGCTCGGCGCGCTCGCCCAGCGCCGGATCACCGACCTGTACGCGGTCGACCGGCCGATGCAGGTCCTGGAGACCCGCGCCCTGAACTACGCGCCCGGCGACACCGACCTCGCCTGGACCCGGCTCACCCTGTGGCGGTCCATGCTGGCCGCCGCCCTCGACCAGGCCCGGGTCGACGTGACCTCGGCGGCCGTCGAGGCCGAGGCGGACAACCCCAGCGCCGAACTCCTCGCCCGCTGGCTGGAGGCGCGCCTGAAGGTCAAGGTGGACCGCGTGGTCTCCCCGGGCCCGGTCGTCACGAAGGTCCGGCTCGGCACCGCGACCGGCGAGATCGTCATCGACCGCCCCGAGGGCCCCCTGGCCAGCCTGACCCTGCCGGGCCAGCCGCCGCGCACCCTCGCCCTGAAGGTCCGCCCCACCTCCGAACTCATCGCCGAGGAACTGCGCCGCCTCGACGCCGACGAGATGTACGCCATCGCCCTTCGGGGCGAGGCAACCGAGGAGACCGCTTCCCATGCCTGACACCCCCGAGCTCACCCGGCGGCCCGAGTGGGCCGCCCTGGAGGACCACCGGGCCGAAGGACAGCCCGTCCTGCGTGAGCTGTTCGCGGCCGACCCGGCGCGCGCCGAGCGGTACGTCGTACGGGTCGGCGACCTGCACATCGACTACAGCAAGCACCTGATCACGGACGAGACCCTCGCCCTGCTCCAGGAACTGGCCACCGCCACCGGCGTGTTCGGGCTGCGGGACGCCATGTTCCGCGGCGAGAAGATCAACATCACCGAGCAGCGTGCGGTGCTGCACACCGCGCTGCGCGCCCCGCGCGACGCGGTGGTCGAGGTCGACGGCGAGAACGTGGTGCCCGGCGTGCACGCCGTGCTCGACAAGATGGGCGCCTTCGCCGAGCGGGTCCGCTCGGGCGAGTGGACCGGCCACACCGGCAGGCGGATCAGGAACGTCGTCAACATCGGCATCGGCGGCTCCGACCTCGGTCCGGCGATGGCCTACGAGGCCCTGCGCGCCTTCACCGCACGGGAGTTGACCTTCCGCTTCGTGTCCAACGTGGACGGCGCCGACCTGCACGAGGCGACCCGGGACCTGGACCCGGCGGAGACGCTGTTCATCGTGGCGTCGAAGACGTTCACCACGATCGAGACGATCACCAACGCGACCTCGGCCCGCACCTGGCTGCTCGACGGACTGGGTGGCGACGAGAAGGCGGTGGCCAAGCATTTCGTGGCCCTCTCCACGAACGCCGGCAAGGTCACGGAGTTCGGCATCGACCCGGACAACATGTTCGAGTTCTGGGACTGGGTCGGCGGCCGGTACTCCTACGACTCGGCGATCGGCCTCTCCCTGATGATCGCCATCGGCCCGGACCGCTTCCGCGAGATGCTGGACGGCTTCCACCTGGTCGACGAGCACTTCCGCACCGCCCCCGCCGAGGCCAACGCGCCGCTGCTGCTGGGCCTGCTGGGCGTCTGGTACGGCAACTTCTTCGACGCCCAGTCGCACGCGGTCCTGCCGTACAGCCACTACCTCTCCAAGTTCACCGCCTACCTCCAGCAACTGGACATGGAGTCCAACGGCAAGTCGGTGGACCGGGAGGGCCGGCCGGTGCAGTGGCAGACCGGCCCGGTCGTCTGGGGCACGCCGGGCACCAACGGCCAGCACGCGTACTACCAGTTGATCCACCAGGGCACCAAGCTGATCCCGGCGGACTTCATCGGCTTCGCCGAGCCGGTCGCCGAGCTGAGCGGTGAACTCAAGGCCCAGCACGACCTGCTGATGGCGAACTTCTTCGCCCAGACCCAGGCGCTGGCCTTCGGCAAGACCGCCGAGGAGGTCCGCGCGGAGGGCGTGGCCGAGGAGCAGGTGGCCCACCGCACCTTCAAGGGCAACCACCCCACCACGACCATCCTCGCCAGGGAACTGACCCCGTCCGTCCTCGGCCAGCTGATCGCCCTCTACGAGCACAAGGTCTTCACCCAGGGCGCCGTCTGGAACATCGACTCCTTCGACCAGTGGGGCGTGGAGCTGGGCAAGGTGCTCGCCAAGCGCATCGAGCCCGCCCTGACGGAGGGCGCCGACGTGCCCGGCCTCGACCCGTCCACCACCGCCCTCGTCTCGACGTACCGCACGCTCAAGGAAGTGAACTGACATGCAGCTCGGACTCATCGGCCTCGGCAAGATGGGCGGCAACATGCGCGAGCGGATCCGCCGCGCAGGGCACACCGTCATCGGCTACGACCGCAACCCCGACGTCTCCGACGTCAAGAACCTGGAAGAACTGGTCGAGAAGCTCGACGCCCCGCGCGTGGTGTGGGTGATGGTCCCGGCCGGCCACGCCACCCAGTCCGTCGTCGACGAGCTCAAGGACCTGCTGTCCGAGGGCGACACCGTGGTCGACGGCGGCAACTCCCGCTGGACGGACGACGAGAAGCACGCCGCCGAACTCGGCATCAAGGGCATCGGCTTCGTCGACGCCGGCGTCTCCGGCGGCGTCTGGGGCCTGCAGAACGGCTACGCCCTGATGGTCGGCGGCGACAAGCAGCACGTCGAGCGGCTGCACCCGATCTTCGAGGCGCTCAAGCCGGAGGGCCCGTACGGCTATGTCCACGCCGGCAAGGTCGGCGCCGGGCACTTCTCCAAGATGGTCCACAACGGCATCGAGTACGCCATGATGCAGGCCTACGCCGAGGGCTGGGAGCTCCTGGAGAAGGTCAAGTCCGTGGACAACGTCCGCGAGGTCTTCCGCTCCTGGCAGGAGGGCACCGTCATCCGCTCCTGGCTGCTCGACCTCGCGGTCAACGCGCTGGACGACGACGAGCACCTGGACAAGCTGAAGGGCTTCGCGCAGGACTCCGGCGAGGGCCGCTGGACCGTCGAGGCGGCCATCGACAACGCGGTGCCGCTGCCGGCGATCACGGCCTCCCTGTTCGCCCGGTTCGCGTCCCGCCAGGACGACTCCCCGCAGATGAAGATGATCGCGGCGCTGCGCAACCAGTTCGGCGGCCACGCCGTCGAGTCGAAGTAGGTGTGCCGTGGGGGACCTCCTCCTGGTCCGCCACGGTGAGACGGAGTGGAGCGTGTCGGGCCAGCACACCAGCTGGACCGACCTGCCCCTGACCCAGCACGGCGAGGAACAGGCCAAGTCCCTCGCCCCGCTGCTCACCGGCCGGACCTACGCCCTGGCGCTGGCCAGCCCGCTGGACCGCGCCATACGCACGGCCGAACTGGCCGGTCTGACCGGGGTCGTACCAGACCCCGACCTGCACGAATGGGACTACGGCGGCTACGAGGGCGTCACCACGGTGGAGATCCACCGCAGCCGCCCCGACTGGTACCTGTGGACCGACGGCGTCCCGCCGGGCCCGCAGGGCCACCCGGGCGAGTCGCCGGAGCAGATCGGCGCACGGGCGGACCGGGTGCTCAGGAAGGTCGAGACGGCGCTGAACACCGGCACGGGTGACGTGATCCTGGTGGCCCACGCCCATTTCCTGCGCGTGCTGACCGCCCGCCGCCTGGGGCTGCCGCCCGCCGAGGGCCGGCTGTTCCAGCTGGCGACCGGGACGGTCAGCCGGCTCTCCACCGAGCACGGGTGGCCCGTGATCGCCGAGTGGAACAAGCAGCCGTAACGCCTGTCGCGACGGCCCGCCAGTGACAACTGGCGGGCCGTTTTGCCGTGTTGGCTCGCGGCGGCTCGACGGGTGGCCCCCCGGTGGCCGCCGCGCATGTTTCTACGGCCCATTTCCTAACCCCTTGTCGAAAGTCCTGTGAAGCCCATAGCCTGACGCCGCGCCGGTGCCGTCGTACGCCCCGGCCCGGCCGTGACGGGATGGGAGGGGCAGCCGCGTGAAGCGCACATCGCGTGACATCCGCACCGCGAACCGCTACGAGGTGCTGCGCCAGATCATCGCCCGGTCCCCCACCTCCCGGCAGACGCTGGCCGCCGCCACCGGACTGAGCGTCGCCACGGTCGCCACCCTCGTCGGGGAGCTGCTCGACCTCCGGATGATCACTGAGGTCGGCTTCGAGGACTCGGCGGGCGGCCGTCCCCGGGGGCTCGTCGCCGTCAACTCGGCGGGCGGCGCGCTGATCGGTGTCGACATGGCGGAGACGTACGTCCGGGTGGAGCTGTTCGACCTGGGGCTGAACGTGCTGGCCCGCGCGGTGGAGGACATGCGCCCCGGGGAGAGCCGGCCCGAGCGGGCGGTCGGCCAGGTGGCCACGGCCGTCGGCTCGGTGGTCGCCCAGGCCGGCGTGGAAGGCGCCCGGGTGCTGGGTGTCGGGGTGAGCGTGCCGGGCCAGGTGGACCGGGCCACCGGCATCGCCGAGTACGCGCCCAACTGGGACTGGCACGACGTGCCGCTCCTCGGCCTGCTCGCCGAACACATCGCCTACCCCCTCCACCTGGACAACCCGCTGCGGGCGAGCGCGGTGGCCGAGCTCTGGTTCGGGGCCGCGCGCGGGCGTGAGGACGCCGTGGTGGTGAACCTCGGGACCGGGGTCGGCGCCGGGCTGATCCTCGGCGGCGGGCTGTACCGCGGGGTGACCAACAGCGCCGGCGAATGGGGGCACACGACCCTCGTGCTCGACGGCCGGCTCTGCCACTGCGGCAACCACGGCTGCGTCGAGACGTACGTCGGCGCCCCGGGCATCATGCTCAACCTGCGCGAACTCAGCCCCCGCTCCACGCTGATGCACCCCGAGGACCAGACGGCCACGATCGACGCGCTGGCCGACGGGGTGGCCGCGGGGGACCCGGTGGCCGTCAAGGTGGTCCGCGACACCGCCCGTTATCTCGGCGCGGGCGTCGCGGACCTGGTGAACCTGTACAACCCCGAAGTGGTCGTGCTCAGCAGCTGGGTCGCCAGGAGGCTGGGCGCACCGCTGCTCGACGAGGTGCGCGAGGCCGTCCGGCGGCACGCGCTGCGGCGGCCGTTCGCCGCCACCGAGATCGTCCTCTCCCCCGTCCCCACCGACCCGGTCTGCCTGGGCGCGGCCACGTTCGCGCTGGAGGGCGCCCTGCAGTCGGTGGGACAGCGGACCCCGAGACGCACCGCCGGCCCCGCCCGGAGCCGTACCGCACCACCTTCATGACGACGGAAGGGATGCACGTGTCACACCCCCATCGCAGGAGATCGGTCCTCCTGACGGCCGCGGCCGCACTGGCCGTCGCCGGGCCCCTGACAGCCGCCCCGCCCACCTCGGCCGCCACCGCCACGGCATCCGCCGCCGAGGTCTCCCCGCACGCCGCCCAGACCATCGACGACATCGGCGCCTCGGGCGCCTGGTGGGTCAACGACCTCCAGCACTTCTCCCCCAAGGTCCAGGCCAGGGTGGCGAAACTGCTCTTCTCCAAGCAGGGCCTGGACCTCAGCTCGTACCGCTACAACATCGGCGGTGGCGGGGCCGCGGTCACCACCCCGGCCCGGGCCGCCGAGGACTTCCTGACCTCCGGCGGCTCGTACGACTGGACCAGGGACAAAGGCGGCCGGACGTTCCTGACGTACGCGGCGAAGTACGGCGTCGAGGACCTGATCGGCTTCGTCAACAGCGCGCCCGCCCGGTGGACCACCAACGGGCAGAGCTGCGGCGGGCAGTTGAAGGCCGAGGACGAGAGCGCCTACGCGAACTACATCGCCGACGTCACCGACCACTTCGCCCGCCAGGGCGTGAAACTGGACTACATCAGCCCCTTCAACGAGCCGGACAACGACTTCGGTTCGTGCGGCCAGGAGGGCATGCAGGTCACCGTCGACCAACGCGACGACATCGTGCGGGCGTTGGGCGCCGAGCAGCGGGCCCGGCAGCAGAAGACCTCGGTCATCGCCGACGAGTCCAGCCAGACCACCCAGTTCGTCTCCGAACTCCCGCAGTGGATCTCGCAGCCCGGCACCGCGCAGTACGTGTCCGCGCTGGCCCACCACACCTACAACAACCCGGGCGACGGCCAGCTCGGCAACGTCTACGAGACGTCGAGGACGGTCGGCCAGAAGTCCTGGGCCAGCGAGATCTGCTGCTTCGGCAAGGGCTCCACGGGCTGGAACCAGGAGTACGACCCGTCCATCGACAACGCCCTGCTGATGTCCCGGATCATCTACAAGGACTTCGCGAGCGCCCACGACTCGGCCTTCCAGTGGTGGGTGGCGCTGGCCAGCGGCTACGGCACCGACCCGTACGCGAAGAACGACGTCGGCTGGAACGACGGCCTGGTCTACTACGACCCCGACTACGCGACGAACGGCAACCAGACGCTGTACTTCACCAAGCGGTACTACGCGCTCGGCCAGTACAGCAAGTTCGTCAGACCCGGCTCGGTCGCGCACAACGTGACCGGGGCGCCGGACGGGGTCGAGGTGTCCGCGTACGACAGCGGCGGCAAGTGGGTGGTCGTGGTCAACAACCACAACACCACCGACACCCCGCTGAGCCTGCACTTCAACAACGCGGCACCGGCGAAGGCCAGGCAGGCGGTGCGCACGTCGGCCACCGAGGACTGGGCCGACGTCGCGAAACCGTCGGTGAGCGCGGGGACGGTGTCCGCCACCCTCGCGGCCCGCTCGGTCACGACGTACGTCTTCGACCAGAAGGGCCACGGCAGTTCAGCCGTGACCGGCGCGCTGGCCGGCAGGCAGTCCGGCAAGTGCCTGACGGCGGACGCCTCCGGGGCCGCGCTCGCCACCTGCACGGGCGCCGCGGACCAGTCCTGGTCGTACCGGGCCGACGGCACCCTGAAGGGCCCGAACGGCTATCTGACGGCGTCCGGTTCCGGTCTGACGGCCACCGCGGAGCCGACCGGTGACGCGAGCCAACGCTGGCTGCTCAACGCCAACGGGCAGATCCTCGGCGAGGCGTCCGGCAAGTGCCTCGACGTCAGCGGGCAGGCCACCGCCGACGGCAGCAAGGTGATCCTCTACAGCTGCAACGGCGGCGCCAACGAGGCCTGGACCAGGCAGTAACCGACCGGCTCCGCCCGGACCGAGGGCCGCCGGCCACCCCCTGACCCGGCGGCCCTCAACTCGCTCCGCTTTCGCACCTGTTCGTCATCCCGAACCGGGTGCAACGTTTCGCGCAGACTTCGTCCAACCTCTTGCCGAAGCATTAGCCGAAGGTTAACGTCCCGCTCCGCGACGCATTTTCAGCCAGCCGGCTCGCGAGGTTTTCAGGGCCTTCCACAGCCGCAGCGCCACAGCCGCACTCGACAGACAAGGACGTCAAAATGTCGGCACTCAGCAACAACAACTGGTCTCGCCGGTCGCTCTTCCGGGCGGCAGCGGGCATGGCCGCCGCCGGCACGCTGGCCGCGTGCGGCAGCAACAACGGCAGAGGCGGGGGCAGCGGGTCGGGCACGCAGCTCACCCAGTACTTCCACGCCTACGGCGAGGCGGGCACCGAGCAGGCCCTCAAGCGCTACGCGGCGGCGTACAAGAAGGCCGACGTGAGCACCAACTGGATCACCGGCAACAACTTCGAGTCCGCGCTCTTCGCGGCCCTGCTCACCAAGAAGGCGCCCGACGTCTTCGAGTTCCACCCGCAGCTCCAGCTCGTCAAGAGCGGCCAGGTGGCGGACCTGAGCGACATCATCGACCCGGTCAAGGACGACTTCAACCCGAACGACATCAAGTCCCACACGGTCGACGGGAAGATCTACGGGATCCGGATGATCGACGACCCGCAGTTCTTCTACTACCGCAAGTCGATGCTGGAGAAGGCCAAGGTCGAGGTGCCCACCACCCTCGACGAGCTGGTCGAGGCCGCCGCCAAGCTGACCACCAGCAAGGTCAAGGGCGCCTTCCTCGGCAACGACTTCAGCGCGATCCAGAACCCCATCATCTGGTCCGCCGGCGCCGACACCATCGACGACAAGAACCAGATCGCCTACCACACGGACGGCGTCATCGAGGGACTGAAGACCCTCCGGAAGCTGTTCACCAGCGGCGACGTGCTGCTCGACGCCCCGACCGACTTCTGGGACCCGTCCTCGCTCAACCAGGGCCTGTGTGCCATCCAGTGGGGCGGCATGTGGTCCATGCCGGCCATGCAGAAGGCCCTCGGCGACGACCTCGGCATCTTCCCGTTCCCGAAGATCGGCAGCGCGGGCAAGCTGTCCGTCTACAACGGCGGCTGGTCGATCTTCGTCAACGCCAAGGGCGACAACGTCGACGCGGCCAAGGAGTACGTCAAGTGGCTGTGGATCGACCAGAAGCAGTACCAGGAGGACTGGGCCACCTCGTACGGCTTCCACATCCCGCCGCGCACCTCGATCGCCAGCGGGGCGACCAAGCTCAAGTCCGGCCTGGCCGCCGAGGGCGTGAAGCTCTTCACCGACTACGGACACTTCGACAACATCGCCTACGACCAGACCATGCAGACCGCCTTCGCCGAGGTGATCGCCTCCTCCGTCCGTAAGAACGGCAACCCCGAGGCGGCGCTCGACACCTGCGACAAGAAGGTCGACGTCGAGCTCAAGAAGCTGTTCGGATAGGCCCCAGGGAAGACCACGACATGTCGACCACCACCACACGCGGGGTCGCCCAGCCCGCCCCGGCCAAGGCCTCCCCGGCCCGGCCGCGGCGGGGCCTGCGGGGCAACCCGACCGTGAACTTCTGGCTCTTCACCGGGCCCTTCCTCATCGGCCTGGCGATCTTCGTCTTCGTGCCGATCGGCTGGAGCATCTGGCTCAGCTTCTTCGACGCCCGCTACACCGTCACGCCGAGCCATTTCATCGGCTTCGACAACTACAAGCAGATCCTGACCAACAGCGAGTTCCCCGACTCGCTGGTGACGTTCACCGTGTTCGCCGCGTTCATCGTGCCGACCACCTGGGCGCTGTCGCTCGGGCTCGCGCTGCTCGTGAACCAGCTGCGGTTCATGCGGGCGTTCTTCCGGTCGGTGTTCTTCCTGCCGACCGCCGTCTCCTACGTGGCGGCCGCCCTGATCTGGAAGATGTCCATCTTCAGCGGTGTCCGTTTCGGACTCGCGAACACGGTCATCGGCTGGTTCGGCGCCGACACCGTGGCCTGGATGTCCGACCCCACTCCGCCCTGGTACTGGCTGGTCATCGTGACCCTGCGGCTGTGGATCCAAGCGGGCTTCTACATGATCCTGTTCCTGGCGGCGCTCCAGAACATCCCCGGCGAGCTGTACGAGGCCGCCGCCATCGACGGCGCCAAGCGGGGCTGGCAGACCTTCCGGTACATCACGCTGCCCCAGCTGCGCGCCACGTCCACCGCGGTGATCCTGCTCCTGCTCATCGCCGCGTACCAGGCGTTCGACGAGTTCTTCAACATCGTGGGGCAGAAGGCGACCTGGGCGCAGACACCGCTCATGGAGCTCTACAAGACGGCCCTCGGCACCAGCCAGGACTACGGCGCGGGCAGCGCCGGCGCGGTCATCCTGTCGCTGCTCATCTGCCTGGTCACCCTGGTCCAGGGCAAGTTCATGGGATTCGGAAGGGGGGAGGAGTCCAAGTGACCACCACCACGCCCCAGGTCGGCAAGCGACGCAGGAAGGGCGGGGGCGTCCTCGGCAGCACGGGGCTGTACGTCGCCGTCGGCATCGCCGCCCTGCTCTTCCTGATCCCCTTCTACCTGATCGTCCGCAACGCCCTCTCCACGGACCTGGAGATCACCGGCGAGAACTGGAAGGTGCTGCCCTCCTTCCAGTGGGGCAACATCAGCGAGCTGTTCAGCGACCCCACGGTCGACTTCGGCAAGTCCATGGTGAACTCGCTGGTCGTCGCCGTCCTGACCACGGGCGGCACGCTCCTGGTGTGCTCCCTGGCCGGTTACGGCCTGGCCCGCATCCCGTACCGGCACGCCAACAAGGTCTTCTACGCGGTCCTGGCGACCCTGATGGTCCCCACCGCCGTCACCTTCGTGCCCAGCTTCGTGCTGGTCTCCTCCCTCGGCTGGGTGGACACCTACCGCGGACTCATCATCCCCGGCCTGTTCAGTGGTTTCACCTGCTTCCTTTTCCGGCAGTACTTCCTCGGATTCCCCAAGGAGCTGGAGGAGGCGGCACGCGTGGACGGGCTCGGCTACTGGGGCGCGTACTGGCGGATCGTCGTACCCAACTCGCTGAACTTCTTCGCGGCGATCGCCACGATCACCTTCATCAGCGCCTGGAACTCGTTCCTGTGGCCGCTCGTCATCGGCCAGGACCCGAGCTCCTGGACCGTGCAGATCGCGCTCTCCTCCTTCATGACCAACCAGACCGTCAACTTCCACCTGATCTTCATGGCCACCGCCATCTCCATCCTGCCCCTGGTGTTCGTCTTCCTCTTCCTCCAGCGCTGGCTGGTCCAGGGGATCGCGCAGACCGGCATCAAGGGCTGACCCGCCGCGAACACACCTCGAAAGACCTGGAGACCGATGTCTTTCCGCTCTGCCACGGCCGTCGACTACGTAGAGGACGTCTCACCGGGCTCCGGGGCCCTGCCGCCCCGCGCCTGGTACCCCGTCTCGGACGCCGAGTCCCTCTCCCTCAACGGCGGCTGGCGCTTCCGCCTGTCGCCCACGGCCGACGCCGAGGACGACGCGTTCGCCGAGCCGGGGTACGACGCCGGAGGCTGGGCGGAGGTCTCGGTCCCGGGGCACTGGGTGCTCCAGGGGCATGGCGCGCCGATCTACACGAACCACCTCTACCCGTTCCCGGTCGATCCGCCCAGGGTCCCGACCGAGAACCCCACCGGTGACCACCTGCGGTTCTTCGACCTGCCCGAGGGCTGGGACCTGGCGGACGGCGGGGCGGTCCTGCGCTTCGACGGGGTCGAGTCCTGCGCCCGGGTGTGGCTGAACGGCACGGACATCGGCGAGTTCAAGGGCTCCCGGCTGCCGCACGAGTTCGCGGTCGGGCAGCTGCTGAAGCCGGCCGGGAACGTGCTTGCCGTCCGCGTCCACCAGTGGTCGGCCGGCTCCTACCTGGAGGACCAGGACCAGTGGTGGCTGCCCGGCATCTTCCGGGACGTGACCCTGCTGCACCGCCCGGCCGGCAGCGCCCTCGACTTCTTCGTGCACGCCTCCTACGACCACGTCGACGGCGCGGGCACGCTGCGCGTCGACTCCGACGTGGCCGGCCGGGTCACCGTGCCGGAGCTGGGGATCGACGTCGCCACCGGCGAACCGGTCACCGTCCCGGTGGAGGCGTGGACGGCGGAGACCCCGCGGCTGTACGACGGGGTGCTGGCCACCGAGGGCGAGCGGGTGCCGCTGCGGATCGGCTTCCGGACCGTCGTGCTGGAGGACGGGCTGATCAAGGTCAACGGGCGGCCCGTCCTCTTCAAGGGCGTCAACCGGCACGAGTGGCACCACGAGAAGGGCCGGGCCCTCGACCCGGAGACCATGCTCGCGGACGTGCTGCTGATGAAGCGCCACAACGTCAACGCGGTCCGCACCTCGCACTACCCGCCGCACCCGGCCTTCCTCGACCTGTGCGACGAGTACGGCCTGTGGGTGATCGACGAGTGCGACCTGGAGACCCACGGCTTCACCGAGCAGGCCTGGCGGGACAACCCGGTCGACGACGACCGCTGGACCCCGGCGCTGCTCGACCGGGCCGCCCGGATGGTCGAGCGCGACAAGAACCACCCGTCGGTGGTGATCTGGTCCCTGGGCAACGAGGCCGGCACCGGGCGGGGCCTGACCGCGATGGCCGAGTGGATCCACGGCCGGGACGCGTCGCGGCTCGTGCACTACGAGGGTGACATCGACTGCCGTGACACGGACGTGTACTCCCGGATGTACGCCGACAACGCCGAGGTCGAGCGGATCGGCCGGGAACTGGACGGCGGCACCCACAAGCGCCGTCGACTCCCCTTCATCCTCTGCGAGTACGGGCACGCGATGGGCAACGGCCCCGGTGGCCTCGCCGACTACCAGCGGATCTTCGAGTCGTACGACCGGCTCCAGGGCGGCTTCATCTGGGAGTGGATCGACCACGGCATCAAGGACGAGCGGTACGGGTACGCGTACGGCGGCGACTTCGGCGAGGAGCTGCACGACGGGAACTTCGTCTGCGACGGGCTGGTCTTCCCCGACCGGGAGCCCTCCCCCGGGCTTGTGGAGTACAAGAAGGTGATCGAGCCCGTCCGGATCGACGGCGACGGCGCGGACGGGACCGTACGCGTCACCAACGGGTACGACTTCGCCGACCTGTCCGCGCTGGACTTCGAGTGGTCGTACCAGGTCGGCGGCGAGACCGTCGAGTCGGGCCCGTTGGCCGTACCGGCCCTGGCGGCCGGTGGGTCGGCGGAGGTGAAGCTGCCGGAGCCGCCGGTCGCGGCCGGCAGCGGCGAGACGCAGTGGACGGTACGGGCGGTGCTGGGAGCCGACGCGGGCTGGGGACCGCGCGGTCATGTCGTGGCGTGGGGTCAGTTCCCCGTCTCGGGGCGGCAGTTGCCGGCCTTCGCCGCCTCCGCCGGACCGGTGGCGTCCGGCGACGGGTCGATCACCCTCGGTCCGGCCGTCTTCGACGCGCGCAGCGGCGCGCTGCGGAGCATCGGCTCGGTGGCGGTGACCGGACCGCGGCTGGACGTGTGGCGGGCTCCGACCGACAACGACGACGGTGCCGCCTGGCAGAGCGACATCCGCTACGGCGCGCTGTGGCGGAAGTTCGGCCTGCACCGGATGCGCCACCGCCTGGACGCGGTGGAGCAGACCGGTGACGCGCTGACCGTGCGGACCCGGGTGGCGCCCGCCGCCTGGGAGTTCGGGCTGGTCACGGTCTACCGCTGGACCACGGACGGCAGCCGGCTCCGGCTCACCGTGTCCGTGGCCCCGGACGGGGACTGGACGGTGCCGCTGCCCCGGCTCGGCGTCCGCCTCGGGCTGACGGCGGCCGACCGTGTGCGGTGGTTCGGCGGCGGACCGGGCGAGGCGTACCCGGACACCAGGTCGGCCTCGATGGTGGGCCGTTGGGAGTCGACGGTGGACGGCCTGCAGACGCCGTACCTCCGTCCGCAGGAGAACGGCGCCCGCGCGGACGTCCGCTGGGCGGAGCTCGGCGGGCTGCGGATCGAGGGCGACCCGGAGTTCTGGTTCACGGCCCGCCGCTGGACCACCGAGCAGCTGGACGCCGCCGCGCATCGCACCGGTCTGACGCCCGGTGACACCGTGTGGGTCAACCTGGACCACGGCCAGCACGGCATCGGCTCGCAGTCCTGCGGGCCGGGTGTCCTGCCGCAGTACCAACTGCACGCCGGACCGGCCGAGTTCTCCTTCGTGTTCACGGAGATCGGCTGACCCTTCGGCGCGGTCACCCGCCGTGGCCCGGTCCGCAGCGGTACAGCGTGTACCGCGAGACCTGCACGGGCGCGCAGTGCCCGACGGCCCAGCGGACCAGGGCCCGGCCCGGGGTCTTCGCGCCCCGGGCGCGGTGGGTGAGGTCGGCCGCGGAGAGCAGGACGTAGCGGAGCCGGCCAGTGTCGATCAGGTGGTGGAAGGTGCCGGGCGCGGGGTACGGCACGTGGGCGGTGAAGCCGCCGAGCGGGAGGATGGCGGCGTTGTCCGAGAGGATGTACGGCGCCGCCATCTGCCAGCGGGGCACGGCGGCCAGGTAGCGGGCGCCGTCCCGGTGGGCGGTGAGGTAGGCGAGGACCCGCTGCTGGTCCGGGGTCAGGGCGGAGGCGCCGTTGCGGGTGGCGATGCTGCCCGGGCCGATCCGGCCGAACCCGCCGGGCTGGTTGTAGCGCAGGGACATGGCGGAAGCGGACCAGACGGTGGGGACGACCAGGACCGCCGCGAGGGCGACGGCGAGGGCGGTCCTGCGCGGACGTGGCCCGCCGACGGCGAAGAGGACCAGCGCCGGCAGGGCCAGGACCGCGGCGACACCGACCGACCAGGTGAAGAAGCGCGGGTAGTACAGGGTGAGGGCCGCGCACCAGCCGACGTTGACGGCGAGGACCGCGCACAGCACGCCCCGGCGCCGCACCCGGGTCACGGCCGTCGCGGCCAGGGCGGACAGGCCGACCGCGACCACACCCATGTAGTAGGTGTGTCCGGTCACGCTGCCGAAGCTGAAGACCAGGAAGAACGTCACCAGCCAGACGCCCCACAGCAGGTACCCGGCCAGGAAGGGATCGGTGCGTTGCGGGCGGCGGTGCCACAGGCCGTACAGCCCTGCGGCCAGGCCCAGCGCCGCCAGCGGGTACAGCCAGCCCGTCTGACTGGCCAGCCCGGGGCTGAACATCTTCCAGACGCTCTCCCCCATGCCCGTCGAGGCCCTGCCGTGCGTCCGGTCGGTGACGATGCTCCCGGTGCCGGCCGCGTCGACGCCCAGCGCCTGGAAGCGGGTCAGGAAGTTGTAGCCGACGACGAGGGCGACCGGCGCGTTGTCGGTGGTGCCGTCCAGGTAGGGGCGGGCGGCGGCCGGGGTCAGGCCGGCGACCAGCATCCAGGACAGGGACACCGCGAGCGTGGCCGCCCCGGACACGGCGAGGTCCCGGATCCGGCGGCGCAGGGTGGTCGGCGCGGCCACCAGGTAGGTCACGGCCAGCGCGGGCAGCACCGCCCAGGCCTCCAGCATCTTGCACTGGAACGCCACCCCGACCCAGACGCCCGCGAGGACGAGGGTGCGCAGCCGGGCGCGGGCGGTGGCCCGTTGGGTGGCCTCGGCGGCCAGCAGCAACAGCAGGACGAACGGCGCGTCCTCGGTGACCGAGCGGCCGAGGCCCACGGTCACCGGGGTGAGGGTGAGGAAGGCGGCGGCCAGCAGCCCGGCCGGTACGCCGGCCCAGCGCCGTACGACCACGTGCAGCAGGACCACCGAGGCCACGCCCTCCAGGGCCTGCGGGACCACCAGGGACCACGGGTGGAAGCCGAGGACCAGCGCCGACAGGGCCTGCGGCCACAGGAAGCCGGGCAGTTTGTCCAGGGTGATGGAGTTGCCCGGGTCGAAGGAGCCGTAGAGGAAGGCGACCGGGTTGTCGGTCATGCTGCGGACCGCGCTCGCGTAGAAGGAGTGGTACGCGCTGTGCCAGATGCCCCAGAAGAAGAACAGCGCGGCGACGGTGGCGATGCCGGCGAGGATCGGGCGCTCGTAGCGCTGGGTACGGCTCCGCGCCGGGGCCGGCGGGGGCGGCGGCCCCTCGACTCGGACGAGCGGCTCGGCGCTGACAGGGCTCGGCATCGCGGACGGCCTCCAGGACTCCCGGTGTCCGGGGCTTCCCAAGCGCCCCGGAGTGCTACGGCCTGTAGGACGACGGGATTCCGGCGAACGTCACGTCCGGGTTGTCAAGGAACATTCAGGATGTTCGTGAGTATTGCCCATGGAAGCTGTAAGAATCCTGAACCCCGCCTGTGTCTCACCGCCGGGTGTGCTGGGCCGCGAGGCGCACCGGGGCGTTCTGGGCGCCGTAACCGCGGTATCCGGGGTCCCGCTCGACCAGTTCGAAGAACACCCGTCCGACGGTCCGCGTGTAGCAGTGCCGGAAGACCCCGCCCGCCTCCCGGTCGTAGAGGATGTCGAGGTCGCGGTACGTCTCCAGCTCGCCGTCGGCGAACTCGTACCGGGCGGCGAGGTCGTCGTGGTAGTTGGCGGGGATGGGCAGCAGAGCGCCGCCGGCCGCCCGGAAGGCACGGGCCGCGGCGACCACGTCCGGGACGGCCAGGGCGATGTGCTGGGCGTGCAGGGTGTCGTCGGCCGGGGCCGCGCCGACCCCGAGGGCGATCCGGACGCTGCCGTCGGCATTGGTGACGGCGCGGGAGCGGAGCAGCCCGTAGGGGTCGGCGACGTCGACGCTCTCCTGGGCGTGCAGGCCGAGGACGCTGCGGTGGAAGAGGGCCGCCTCGTCGTACTGGTGCCAGGGCTGGGTGAGCGCGAGGTGGTCGATGTGCGCGGGGGTGGCCGGCGGAATGTGCGGTACGTCGGTGAAGTCTGCCCGCCAGTCGGGGAGTTCCGGATCCCGACCGGTGGCGCAGAAGAACAGTTCGGTGCCGTCGGGGGCGGCGACGGCGTCGAGCGGGACGTCCTCGGGGGCGCGGCGGCGGGGCAGCACGGGGGCGAGCAGGGCCTCGGCGCGGCGGGCGGCGGCCCGCGGGTCCGGTGACTCCAGGCCGATCGCGGCGAGCCCGGTGCCGTCGCGGCGGGCGGCGGGACCGGTGTTGACGAGGATCCGGGCCGCGCCCCGCTCCCACAGGTCGACGGGCTTGCTGCGGTGCCGGGCGGTCCTGGCGAAGCCGAGGGCGCCGAGCAGCGCCGAGACCGGTTCGGCGTCCGGCGTGACCAGTTCGGCGAACGCGACCCCAGTCGGCACGACCGGCACGGGCAACTCCCCTACCCCGAGGGCCTCCTGGAGCACCAGCAGCGAACGGTGCGCGTCGACGGCGGTCGGCCCGGCCTCGGCCTGCCGGAAGACGTCGTTGAAGACCTCAAGGGAGAGCGGCCCGTCGTACCCCGTGCGCAGCACGTGCCGCACGAGCCCGGCGACGTCGAACCCGCCCTGCCCCGGGAAGCACCGGTAGTGCCGGCTCCACTGGAGCACGTCCATGGCCAGCAGCGGGGCGTCGGCCAGCTGCAGGAAGAAGACCTTCTCCCCGGGGATGTCCTCGATGCCCTTGGGATCGGACCCCCGCGAGAGGATGTGGAAGCTGTCGAGGCACGTCCCGAGCGCGGGGTGCCCTGCCGCCTCGACGATCCGCCAGGCATGGTCGTACGTACTGACGTGCCGCCCCCAGGCGAGCGCCTCGTAGGCGACCCGGACGCCGAAGTCCTGCGCGAGCGTCGCCAGTCGGGAGAGCTGCTCGGCCGCGAGACCGTCGTCGTCGATCGCGAGCGGCGACACGGAGGAACAGACGAGCACGGTGTCGGCCCCCAGCTCCCGCATCAGCCCGAACTTGTGCCGCGCGCGCCGCAGATTGCGCGCGAACTCGTCGCCGGGGATGGCTTCGATGTCCCGCATGGGCTGATAGAGGTCGACGGTCAGCCCCAGATCGGCGCACCGGGCCCGTATCTCACGGGGCGGGAGCGGACTGGCCAGCAGATCGTTCTCGAAGATCTCCACCCCGTCGAACCCGGCCCGGGAGGCGGCGGTCAGCTTCTCGGTGAGCGACCCACTGAGCGAAACGGTGGCAATGGAAGTCCGCATGACCTTTTTCCTCACGTTCACTGCAACCCCCTGCTTTTTTTGGGGGCGCGGGGAACTGCGCGATCAACCCCCACCGGCCCGCACCCGTCACACAACCTGACCCGCCGAACTCTCTGCCAGCTCCGCGATGTCGGCCAGCATCCGCGCAGCGTCCGGCTCCCTCCCCGTGAACAACCGAAACGCATCCGCCGCCTGGAACACGGCCATCCCGCCCCCGTCCAGCACCGCACACCCCAACGCCCGAGCGGTCCGCACCAGCTCCGTCTCCAACGGCCGGTACACCACCTCGGCCACCCACAACCCGGCCCGCAGCAGCTCCGCGGGCACCGGCAGCCCCGGATGCGCGGCCATCCCCGTCGGCGTCGCATGCACCAGCCCGTCGGCGCCCGCGAGCAGCTCCGGCAACCGGTCCGGCGTCGCGGCGACCGCGCGCCCCGCGCCGAAGTGCCGGTTCAGCGAGCCCGCGAGATCGACGGCCCGGTCGGCGAGCGCGTCCACGACGGTGACCCGCTCGGCCCCCAGCGTGAGCGTCGCGTGCGCGACGGCGGCCCCCGCGCCCCCGGCGCCGAGCTGCACGACACTCTCCAGCGAGGCGTCCCGCAGCCCGCGTGCGAACGACGCCGCGAACCCGGTCACGTCCGTGTTGTGGCCGACGGCCCTCCCGTCGGCCTCGAAGACCACCGTGTTGACCGCGCCGAGCGCCTCGGCCTGCGGGGAGAGGGCGTCGAGGTGCTCGATGACCAGCTGCTTGCAGGGGTGGGTGATGTTCAGCCCGTCGAAGCCGAGGTCACGCGCCGCCCGCAGCAGCTCCCCCACGGCCTCCGGCGGAACGCCGACCACGTCGATGTCGATCAGCCGGTACACGTACCGCAGTCCCTGCCGGTCGGCCTCGCGCTCGTGCAGGGCCGGGCTGAGCGAGGGGCCGATACCGGAACCGATCAGTCCGACGAGATACGAGTCCTTGGCCACGTGGCCCTCCAGAGCGGCATAGCTAATGTACGAACTAGTACGTTAGCTATAACACCGGAGACCGCGACAGGGGAAGACCTCTCCGCGAACGCCTCCGGCGGGGGCTTCTAGAATCTCCGCACCGGCCACCCCTGCGAAGGCACCCGATAGGAACCCGATGACCAGCGTCGACGAACCGGCACAGACCAACGGACGGCTCCGTGACGCCGCCCGCACCCAGGCCGAGATCCTCGACGTGGCCACCCAGGAGTTCGCCCGGGCCGGGTACGACGGGGCCCGCGTCGACGAGATCGCGGCCCGCACCCGCACCACGAAGCGGATGATCTACTACTACTTCGGCGGCAAGGAGCAGCTGTTCACGGCGGTCCTGGAGCGCGCGTACGGCGTGATCCGCGAGGCCGAGCAGCAGCTGGACGTCGAGCATCTGGACCCGGTGGCGGCCATCCGCCGGCTGGCCGAGCTGACCTTCGACCACCACGAGCAGCACCCGGACTTCATCCGGCTGGTCAGCATCGAGAACATCCACGGCGCCGAGCACATCGCGGCCTCCGAGAAGCTCGGCAGGATGGGCTCGCCGGCCCTTGAGGTGATCCGCCGGATCCTGGCCGCCGGGCAGGAGTCCGGCCTGTTCACGGCCGACGTGGACGCCGTCGACCTGCACGCGACGATCAGCTCGTTCTGCTTCTTCCGGGTGGCGAACCGGGCCACCTTCCGCGCCCTCTTCGGCCGCGACCTGGTGGACCCCGCGCAGCGCGCGCACTACCGGACGATGCTCGGCGACATGGTGATCGCCTACCTCACCGCGGAACGGGCGGCGGACTGACCGTCGCACCGGAGTGTCCGGCACGACCTCTTGACACCGGGGAAACGCGAGCGCAACATCCGTACCCATCGCGACTAACTACCCAGTGGGTTAATTAGCACCCGGCCCCTGGTCCGCCGACCCCGTCATCCCTGGGAACCGGCCTTCTCCCCCGCCGCTCACTCCGCCTACGTTGGAGTTCCCCGAAGGAGCACCGCCGTGCCCGTCCCCGCCCAGCCCGCCGCCACCGCCGTTCCACCGGGTGGCCAGCCGAAGAAGGCCGCTCTGGCCGCCTGGATCGGCAGCGCCCTGGAGTACTACGACTTCTTCATCTACGGCAGCGCCGCCGCGCTGATCTTCCCGAAGGTCTTCTTCGACGAGTCGGACCCGGCCAACGCGACCCTGCTCTCGCTGGCCACGTTCGGGGTGGCGTACGCGGCCCGCCCGGTCGGCGCGCTGTTCCTCGGGCACTTCGGGGACCGGATCGGCCGCAAGAAGATCATGGTCTTCACGCTGCTGCTGATGGGCCTGTCGACGTTCCTGATCGGCTGTCTGCCGACCCGCGCCCAGGTGGGCGGCCTGGCTCCGGTGCTGCTGGTGCTCTGCCGGGTGCTGCAGGGCATCTCGGCGGCGGGCGAGCAGGCCAGCGCCAGCTCGATGACTCTGGAACACGCGCCGCCGCGCCGGCGCGGCTTCTTCACCAGCTTCACGCTCGGCGGCACGCAGGGCGGTCAGCTGATCGCCACCCTGGTCTTCATCGCGGTCTCCCAGCTGCCCGAGGACCAGCTGATGTCCTGGGGCTGGCGGGTGCCGTTCTGGCTGAGTGTCGCGGTGGCCGTGGCCGGCTGGTTCATCCGGCGCAGGCTCGAGGAGACCCCGGCCTTCGCCGAGCAGGCGGCGGGCGAGGGTGTCGTACGGCTGCCGCTGGTGACGCTGGTGCGCTACCACTGGGCGGACGTGCTGCGGGTGGTCGGGGGCGCGCTGATCGCCTCGGTGAGCACGATCTTCACGGTGTGGGCGCTGGCCTACGCGACGAGCGACTCGGTCGGGATGTCGAAGACGTCGATGCTGTGGGTGGGTGCGCTGGCGAACCTGGTGGCGCTGGGCGCGATCCCGGCGTGGGCGACGCTGTCGGACCGGATCGGCCGGCGGCCGGTGTACCTGATCGGGGCGGTGGGCAGCGCGGTGGCGATGTTCGGCTACCTGTGGGCGATCTCCACCGGCTCGTACCCGCTGATCATGCTGCTCGGGATCGTCGCCTTCGGTGTCGTCTACAGCGCGGCCAACGGTGTCTGGCCGTCCTTCTACGGCGAGATGTTCTCGACCCGGGTACGGCTGTCGGGCATGGCGATCGGCACCCAGATCGGCTTCGCGGTGGCCGGGTTCGCGGTGACCTTCGCGGCGCAGATCGCGGGTCCCGGCGGCGACGACTGGTCGGCGGTGGCGCTGTTCACGGCCGCGCTGTGCGTGCCGCCGGTGATCGCCGCGCTGTCCGCCCGTGAGACCCACACGGTGGCCACGGAGGACCTCGGGTCCCGCACCCCCCGCGAGGCGTCCCGGCCGGAGACCGTGACGGCCTGACCCTCGTCCGCCGTGCGATGCAGGCACACGTCCGCCCGGGCCGGCGCCCGGGCGGACCGTCGCCGTCCGGCTCGAAGGAGATTTGGTCCCACGCCGTTCACACCCTGGACATGAGCGATGACCTGCGGCGATGCCGTTCGGTGCGATCGTGGGCGGTAGGCGGCACCGTGTCCGACATCCTTGAGCAACGGCGGGGAACCGATGAGCCCGAGCACAGCTGACCGTTCTGAACAGACCGTCACCGAAGGCGACGCCGGCACCGCGGCCGGGGTCAAGCCGCTCCTGGACGCCCCACAGAACGCCGCGGCGGGCGTCGCGATGTGGATCTTCGTGGTCGGCCCGCTGCTCTGCCTGGTCGTCGCGGTGCCGCTGCTGTGGGGGCGGGGCCTGTCGGCCCTGGACGTCACCATGGCCGTGGTCGCCTACCTCGTGTCCGGCTTCGGCCTCACGGTCGGCTACCACCGGCTCTTCACGCACCGCTCGTTCAAGGCGAAGCGGGGTCTGCGGATCGCGCTGGCGGTCGCGGGTTCGCTGGGGGTCGAGGGCTCGCCGGTGCAGTGGGTGGCCAACCACCGCCGCCACCACGCCTTCGCCGACCGCGAGGGCGACCCGCACTCGCCCTGGCGCTTCGGCACCGACACCCGCGCGCTGCTCAAGGGGCTGCTGCACGCGCACATCGGCTGGATGCTCAAGCGCGAGCTGAGCAACCGGGCCAGGTTCGCGCCCGACATCGACGCCGACCGCGACCTGCGGCTCATCGGCCGGCTCTTCGGGCCGCTGACCGTCGTCTCCCTCCTCGCCCCCGCGCTGGTCGGCGGGCTCGTCACCGGCACCTGGGCCGGCGCGCTGACCGGGTTCTTCTGGGCCGGGGTGATGCGGATGGCCCTGCTGCACCACGTCACCTGGTCGGTGAACTCGGTCTGCCACGTCGCGGGCAGGCGTCCGTTCGCCAGCCGGGACAAGGCCACCAACTTCTGGCCGCTGGCTCTGCTGTCCTTCGGCGAGAGCTGGCACAACTCGCACCACGCCGACCCGACGGGCGCGCGCCACGGTGTCCTGCCGGGCCAGATCGACCCGTCGGCCCGCCTGATCCGGATCTTCGAGAAGCTGGGCTGGGCCCACGACGTCCGCTGGCCGAGCCAGGACCGCCTCGGCGCCCGCCTGCTCCCCGAGCCGGCCGGCCGCCAGGAGTCGGCGGCCTGACGGCTCCCCGGACAGCGCGTCACCCACCGCTGACGACGCGTCACCCGCGCGAAGGACGACGAAGACCCCGTGCCCGGCGAGACCGCCGGGCACGGGGTCCGCACGCGCCCGGCGGTCTCGCCGGGACTCAGGCGGACTCACCCGGACACCAGCAGCTCCGTCCAGTCCTCCGCCACCCGCTCCAGCGAGAACCCCTCCCGCACCTGTTCGCGGGCCGTCGCCCCGGCGGACCGCCAGTCCTCCTGCTCGGCGAGCCCGGCGATGGCGTCGGCCATCGCCTGGGGGGTGTCGTGGATCCAGCGCCGGTCGTAGATCTCGTCGGCGCCCGGCCACGGCAGCAGCGCGGGTACGGCGCCGGAGGCCATGCCCTCGGCCGGGGAGAGGTGGAAGCTCTCGTCGTCGCTGGTGGAGAGCACATGGCCGATGCGGCGCAGCCAGTTGGGGACGTCTGGGCCGAACTGGTCGAAGACGACGGCCCCTTCGAGGAGCGGCGAGGTCTGCATGCGGCGCAGGATCGCGTCGTAGTGCTCGCGTTCCTCGGGCTTGTTCCAGATCCACCAGTACTCCCACGGCGGCTTGGACTTGACCGAGAGGTGCCAGCGCCGGTCGCGGGCGCGGAGCGCTTCGAGGACGTCGAGGCCGAGGTCGAGGCGTTTGCGGCTGGGCGCGATGCCGATCATGCCGAGGCGGTGGCGGGCGCCGGGCGCCTTGGGCCGGTCGAGCTGGTCGACGTCGACCCAGTTGCCGATCGTGGTGATCTTCGCGGCGGGCCAGCCGGTGCGGTCCCGGGTGGCGCGGGCGTAGTAGGGGCTGACGCACACCACCCGGTCGACGTTGTCGATGTCGACCTGGCGCGGGTATCCGGCGTCGAGTTCGAAGCGGTGCAGGCGCACGATCAGCCGGCTGCCGCGCCGCTTGTGGCGGCTGTACCAGATGGCCGCCGGGCCGCACCATTCGACGACCACCACGTCGGCCCAGTCGGCGAGTTCGCGGCTGGCGGCGGCGTCGTGCCGGGCGAGCGCGGGCCAGGCGTCGATCCGGACGTCGAGGTCGGGCAGCGCGCCGAGGTGGTCGAGGAGGCGGGTGAGGAACTTCAGGTCGTGCCCTGCGACGCCGACCCGCAGCGGGCGGGCCCGGGTGGCGACGGCGGCGGGTGCGGCGGGGAAGGCGCGGTCGAGGTGGCCGCGCCAGCGGGTGGCCGCGGCCTCCATGGTGTACTCGCGGGCCGCCGCCGCGCACCGGTCGGCGGCGAGCTGCCGGGCCGCGGTGTCGCGTACGGCGAGAGCGACGGCGTCCGCCGCGTCCGCGAGGCCGGCGGTGCCCGGCACGAACAGGGGGTAGTCGGCGCCGAGCAGGGCCTCGTGGGCGGGGGTCCGGTTCAGCACGACGGGCAGCCCGAGGGAGCCGAACTCCAGCACCTTGGTGGAGAGTTCGAGGCTGGCGTCGAGGGAGGCGTCGCGCCAGCCGAGGCCGAGGTCGCAGTCGGCGGCGAGGCGCATGGCCTCCTCGCGCGGCACGCCGCCGTGGTGGACGACCTCGGGGGTGGTGCGCAGCGCCTCGGCCATGGCGGTGTCGAAGCCGGGGTGGCCCGGATCCTTGTGGATCTTGTCGCCGACGGCGTGCAGTTCGGTGCGGATGCCGCGTTCGGCGAGCATCGCGGGCAGCCGGGTCATGGGCAGGGTGTTCCAGCGGGGCGCGAACTTGCCGGTATAGACGAGGCGTACCGGATCGTGCAGGCCGCTGCGGGCCGGGACCGGGAAGCCGGGCTCGGGCACCGCGGGCGGGCAGAGCACGGACCGGCCGCAGGCCTCCGGCACCCAGGCCTCCAGGAAGCAGCGCAACTCCTCGGTCTGGCAGAGGAGTTGCCGGGAGGCGGCGGCGATGCGGGCGAGGTCGGCGCGGGCCTCCTCGGTCATGTCGGCCGGGGACTGCGGGATGTCGGTGAGGTAGGCCCAGATACGGCCGTCGAAGGCGCCGTCCCCGACGATCTGCTTGACCAGCCGGCGGCCGCGCAGCACCAGCAGGTCGCAGGGCTCCTCCGCGTCCAGTCGGGCGAGCAACTGCGAGGCCTGGAACGGCGAGAGGGGGTGCGCGCCCTGGCCGGGGACCAGGTGTTCCTCGTAGGGCCGCACCACGGTGACCCCGGGCAGGCCCGCGAGCGGGTCGGTCAACCGGCCCGTCTCGACCGGGGCCTTGAGGACGAGGCGGGTCCGGCAGCCCGCGCGGGAGAGTGCCTGGACCGTCGACTGGGCCCAGACCGCGGAGCCGTCGATGAGGTTGAGGTCCACGTCGCCGTAGACGAGCGCCCTGAGGGTGCGGGTCATGACGGTTCCTTTCCACGCACGGCGAACAGGCGGTGCCCGGCCCGCGACCAGCTGTCCTGCGGGGTGCCGGAGTCCAGGAGCGAGCGGCGCACGAGCAGCGGTCTCAGGGCCGGTACGAAGGCGTAGTCGTCGGCGGCGGGGGTGTGGCCCACCGCGTCGGCGCCCGAGAACTCCTGGGCGCAGAGCAGGTCGAGCAGGAGGGTGTCCGGGCGGTCCTCGGTCAGGTCCGTCCAGTCGGCGACCCAGGGTGCGGTGGGGGGCCCGGCGTGCACGGCGACCGAGGCGGCGGTGAGTTCGTCGAGGGCGAGGCCGGCCGGGTCGGCGACGACCACCTCGGCCGGCCGGTGCAGCTGGCCGAGCGCCTGGGCGACGAGCCGGGCCACGTCGGTGGCGTCCCGGGGCGCGGCGAGGACGGCGATCCGGCGCTCCGCAAGGGGGTCGGGGCCGCCGGTGAGGGCCGCGAGCCGGGCCAGCCGGACCCGGGGGCTGTCCTGCACGAAGACGTCCCGGAGCCGGTCCCGGCCGTCGGTGACCGGGTCGAGGCGGAAGAGCGCCGTGCCGGTGTCGCCGTCGAGGACGGTGTCCCAGGGCAGCAGGGACAGGCCCGGGGCGGACGACGCCGGGCCGTCCCGCCACAGCACGGCGGTACGGCCCAGCCCCCTGGCCTGGGAGACCAGTTCGGCGAGCCGCCGGTCCAGGTCGGGGGCGAGTCCGGTGCCGGTGAGCGACCAGGGTCCGTCCTGGGCGGCGCAGGCGCTCAGCTGGACGAGGAGGACGTCCGGGTCGGTGCGCTCGACGAGCAGCCGACCGTCGTGCGGCAGCACCCGGCTGACCACGGCGTCCGCCGCGAAGTCCCGGGCGGTGCGGTCGGTGAGCACGCCGGTGATCACCAGCCGGTCGCGGGGGGCCACGGACAGGGCGCGGTGGGCGAGGTGGAAGCGGTCGTCGGCCTGCGCCTCCGGCGCGAAGGCGGAGGCGGCCGCGGAGGCGGAGGCGGTGGTCCGGAGGCCGGCGGGGCGGCCCTTGGCCTTCCGCTGCCGCCACAGCCCGTACAGCTCGCCCGGCAGCCGGGCCGCGCGGCGCTTGGGCGACCGGGCAGCGGAGACCAGTGCCTTGCCGACCCGGAGCGAGGTGGAGCCCTCCAGCATGGCCACCCGCGCCTCCAGTACGCCGGTCCGTTCCCGGGCCCGGCGCAGCGCGGAGGAGAGCTGGTCCTTGTCCCGGACGGCGGCGGCGAGCCGTTCGGCGAGGCCGTCCTCGCGGGCGCTCTCCAGGGCGCGGGCGGTCTCCTCGGCGGCCCGCTCCAGGTCGATCAGGCGGGCCCGCTGGGAGCGGGAGACGAAGTCGGCGAGGACGTACTCGTCGGCGATGCGGAGGGCGGTGGCGAAGCCGTCGGCCGGCAGCGGGTGGCCGAACCAGTCGTGCGGCGGCAGGAGTTCCTCGGTGCAGGCGAACACCGCGCCGGCGTGCAGGTGCGTGTAGCCGACCGGGGCCGCGTGCAGCACCTGGCAGCGGTGTGCCACCAGGGCGTCCAGGAGCCGGTGGTAGGGCAGGTCGGTGCCGGGGTGGCCGAAGACGATCAGGCCCCGGCCGCCGGGCCGCATCCGCTCCAGCGCGGCCAGGCAGTCCGCCTCCGCGCCGTGCAGGGCGAGGTCGGGGCCGTAGCAGAGGAGCATCAGCTCCCCTTCGCCGACGGGTTCCCCGTGCCGGCGCAGTTCGACGCCGGGCGGCAGGTGCAGGTAGGGGTCCAGACGCAGGCCGCCGCTCGTCGCGTCCACGACCGAGGTCACGTCGTCCAGGTGCGGGTGGAGCAGATCGGTCAGGCGCATCAGCGGGTCCTTGTGAAGACGTGGAAGCCGACCCGGTTCTCGCGGAAGCCGTAGGGCCGGAAGAGGGTGTGGCTCAGGCCCAGGGGATCGAGTTCCTCGCGGTAGGCGGCGAGCGGGCGGTGCAGGATGTAGTCGCCGCGCGGGACGGGTGCGTCGGTGTTCTCGTCGGTGACGATCAGCCGGCCGGTGATCCGGACGAGCGAGGCGAGGTTGCGCAGGCTCGCCGCCCACTGTGCGTCGTCCAGGAGGTGGAAGAGGACGTCGACGCACATCACCACGTCGTAGAGCCAGGGGCTGCGCCACTCGTCGAGCCCGGCGACGGCGTAGCGGGGGCCGCCGCCCTCGGTCCTGGCGTGGGTGACGGCCGCCTCGCTGGCGTCGAAGGCGTCGACGTGGTGGCCGCAGCGGGCCAGCGAGCGGGCGAAGTGCCCCTTGCCGCAGCCCGCGTCGAGGACGAAGAGCGGGGCGGCGGGGCTGGACAGGTCGCCGATCAGGGTGAGGAGCTGGCCGAGCCGGATCGCGTAGAAGATCTCGTTGCCTGGCCGGTCCAGGCCGATGTGGCCGCCGGAGGCGAGGTCGTCGCGTTCGCGGTGCCGGGTGTCCCAGTAGGTGAGGGGGGCTTCGGGGTAGGTACGGGTGGCGTCAGTCATGGCGCTCCAGCCACTCGGTGAGCACGCGGGCGATCCGGGGGCCGGCCTTGCCGTCCCACAGCGGTGGTCCCTCCGGGTCGGCCGCGGCCCGCCCGTCCAGGACCTTGCGCAGGGCGGGCACCAGTTCGCCGTGCCGGACCAGGCGGTTGGTGCCGTGGGTGACGGTGACCGGGCGTTCGGTGGTGGTGCGCAGCGTCAGGCAGGGCACGCCGAGCACGGTGGTCTCCTCCTGCACGCCGCCCGAGTCGGTGATCACGGCGGCGGCGCCGCGGACCAGGCCCATGAACTCGACGTAGCCGAGCGGTTCGAGGAGGTGGATGCCGGGCGCGTCGGCGAGGCCCGCCCTGCGCAGCGCCGCCTGGCCGCGCGGGTGCAGCGGCACCGCGAGGTCGAGGTGGGTCGCGGCCTCGGTGAGGGCGCGGGCGGCGGCCTCGGCGGCCTCGGGGTCGTCGACGTTGGCCGGGCGGTGCAGGGTGACCACGCCGTACCGCTCGGGCAGCGCGTGGGCGGCGCGGGCGGCGGCCGGGTCGAAATGCTCCAGATGGGTGAGCAGGGTGTCGATCATCGGGTTGCCGACGAAGTGCACCCGGTCCGCGGCGACGCCCTCGCGGGCGAGGTGGCCGACGGCTTCCGGGCTGGTGACGAAGAGCAGCTCGGCGAGCTGGTCGACCAGGCGCCGGTTGACCTCCTCCGGCATCGCCATGTCGAAGCTGCGCAGCCCCGCCTCGACATGGGCGACCGGGATGCCGAGCTTGGCGGCGACCAGGGCCGCGGCCAGGGTGGAGTTGACGTCGCCGTAGACGACGACCAGGGCCGGGGCGCGGGCCAGCAGCTCGCCCTCCAGGGCCACCAGGAGGTCCGCGGTCTGCCGGGCGTGGCTGCCGGAGCCGACGCCGAGGTCGGTGTCCGGGGCGGGCAGGCCCAGCTCCCGGAAGAAGACGTGCGACATCCGTTCGTCGTAGTGCTGACCGGTGTGCACGAGGACCTGGTCGTGCCCGGTCGCGCGCAGGGCGGCGACGACGGGCGCGGCCTTCACGAAGTTCGGCCTGGTCCCTACGACATGGAGTACGCGGCCGTTCATGTCGTACGTTCTCCGCTCTGTCGGCCTACCTTGGCGACATGGCCCGACGTCCGTCTCTTCGCCTGCCGCGCCGTGTTTCCCGGATCCCCCGTGCACTCAGCTTGGCCGCATCCGTCGCCTGGGGCGAGTTGCGGCAGGACCCCGCCCGGGCCGCGCTGCTCGGCGTGCGGCTGCTGCCGGGGCGGGTGCGGCGCGGGCTGCGGCCCGTGGAGCAGCGGCTCGCCGCCCGGGCCCGTACGGCCGGGCCCACCGCCGGCCCGTCCGCCGCCCGGGTACCGGCGCCCGCCGGGCGGGCGGTGCGGCCCGAGCCGGGCCGGGTGCTCCATCTGGTCACCAACGGGCTGCCGTTCAGGCACGCCGGCTACACCGTGCGCACCCAGGCGCTCGCCGAGGCCCAGCGGGCCGCCGGGCTCGATCCGCACGTGGTGACCCGGATCGGGTTCCCGGTGGCGCAGGGCGTGCTTGACGCCAGTCCGTGGCAGGTCGTGAACGGGGTGCCGCAGCACCGGCTGCTGCCGTACGGGCTGCCCTACGGCCAGGGGGCGGTCCTGGCCCGCAACGCCGAGCTGGCCGGGCGCCTGGTGGAGCGGCTGCGGCCCGCCGTGCTGCACGCGGCCACCGACCACGGCAACGGGCGGGTGGCGCTCGCCCTGCGGGAGACCTACGGGCTGCCGGTGGTGTACGAGGTGCGGGGCTTCCTCGAGGAGACCTGGCTGACCCAGGCGCCCGGCCGCGGCACGGACGACCCGTCGTACCGGGCCCGGCGCGCCCTGGAGACGTACTGCATGCGCGGGGCGGACCTGGTGCTGACGCTGGGCACGGCGATGAAGGCCGAGATCGTGGGCCGCGGGGTGCCCGCGGAACGGGTCCTGATCGTGCCCAACGCGGTGGACGACGCGTTCCTCGCGCCGCCGCCGGACGGGGCGGAACTGCGCGCCCGGCTCGGCATCGCGGCGGACGACTTCGTGGTGGGCACCGTGAGCACCCTTACTCCACACGAGGGAATCGGCACATTGCTCCATGCGGGTGCCGAGCTGCGCCGCCGGGGGGTCCCGCTGCGGCTGCTGATCGTCGGCGACGGGCCCGAGCGCGGGCGGCTCCAGGCGCTCGCCGAGCGGCTCGGCCTTGCCGCCGGCGCCGCCCTGTTCACCGGTCGCGTGCCGCACCGCGAAGTACGCGCCTACCACGCCGTTCTCGACGTCTTCGCGGTGCCGCGCACCGACGAGCGGGTCTGCCGTCTGGTCACCCCGCTCAAGCCGGTCGAGGCGATGGCGAGCGGTCTTCCCGTGGCGGCCAGTGATCTCACGGCCCTGCGCGAACTCGTGCAGGACGAGGTGAACGGGCGGCTGATCCCGCCCGGATCTCCACAGGCTTGGGCAGAAGCTCTCGAAGTATTGCTTTACAGTCGAAAAAGGCGGGACGAATGGGGAGAGTCCGCCCGCGCGCTGGTGGCGCGTGAACGCACCTGGAAAAGGGTCGCTGCCACGACCCGAGAGGCGTACCGCGCTCTTGGATGTGTCTGAGACCCCGCGCCCGGAACCACTGCTCACCGTCCGGGCCCTTCGGATCCATACGGCGTCCGCAGTTGCTGCCGTCGAGGGCGGAGTGAATCCCTATGCAGGTCGAAAAGGCCGTACCGCTCGGGGAATCGAGCGCATCGCTCGGGGACGAGGAAGAGACCGACAGTTTTGAACTGGCCGTCATCGGGCTCGGCTACGTCGGACTCCCGCTGGCGCGGGAGGCGTCGCTGGTCGGCCTGAGAGTGGCCGGGCTCGACCTCGACCCACGGGTCGTGGAGGGCCTCAACGCCGGGCACTCCCACGTGGACGACGTCTCGGACGAGGACGTCGCCCGGATGCGGGCGGCCGGGTTCACCGCGTACACCGACGACAAGTGCCTGGCCCGGGCGCAGACCGTGGTGATCTGCGTGCCGACCCCGCTCAGCGAGGACGGCGGCCCAGATCTGGGCGCGGTGACCTCCGCCGCGCGGGCGGTCGCTGGCCGGCTGCGCCGCGGCCGGCTCGTCGTCCTGGAGTCGACCACCTATCCGGGCACCACCGAGGAGATCGTCAGACCGCTCCTGGAGGAGTCGGGGCTGCGGGCCGGCGACGACTTCGCGCTCGCCTTCTCCCCGGAGCGCATCGACCCCGGCAACACCACCCACGGGCTGCGCCAGACCCCCAAGGTGGTCGGCGGCTGCACCCCCTCGTGCGCGGCGAAGGCAGCCGCCTTCTACGGCAAGCTCGTCGACACGGTGGTGCAGGCGAAGGGCACCCGGGAAGCCGAGATGGCCAAGCTTCTCGAGAACACCTACCGGCACGTCAACATCGCCCTGGTCAACGAACTGGCCATCCTCTGCCGCGAGTTGCACGTCGACGTGTGGGACGCGATCCGCTGCGCGGGCACCAAGCCGTTCGGATTCCAGCCCTTCCGGCCGAGCGCCGGGGTGGGCGGCCACTGCATCCCGATCGACCCCAACTACCTCTCCTACAAGGTGCGTTCGATCGGCTACGAGTTCCGGTTCGTGGAACTCGCCCGGGAGATCAACGCGCACATGCCGGAGTACGTCGTCCGGCGCGCCCAGGACCTGCTCAACCACGAGGGCCTGGCGCTGCACGGCTCCCGGGTGCTGCTCCTCGGCGTCACCTACAAGCCGGACGTCGCCGACCAGCGCGAGGCGCCGGCGGTGCCGGTGGCCCGGCTGCTGCGGGAGCGGGAGGCCGAGATCGCCTTCCACGACCCGTTCGTGCAGGCCTGGTTCGTGGACGGGGAGGCCGTGCCGCGGGTCACCGACGTGATGGCCGCGGTGCGCTCGCACGACCTGACGATCCTGCTCCAGGACCACTCCGCGTACGACCTCCCGGCCCTCGGCGACGAGGCCCGCCTGCTCTTCGACACCCGGGGGCGGATCTTCCGGCCCGGCGTCGAGGTGCTGTAGCCGGCCGCTGCCGGACCTGTGTGGCAACTCCCCTTCCGTGGCCCGGAGTCGAAGCGCTCCGGGCCACGGAGTCGAAAGGCGCTCAGATGCGGATACTCGTCGTCACCGTCGTCCACCACCCCGAGGACGCGCGCATCCTGCACCGGCAGATCACCGCCCTGCGGGACCGCGGGCACCACGTCGTCTACGCGGCGCCGTTCTCGGCCCGCGAGGCAAGACCCCGCCCGGACCTCGAAGGCATCGACCTGCCCAGGGCCGCGGGCCGCAGCCGCCGCGCGGCCGTGGGCGCGGCCCGGGCCCTGCTGGCCCGGCGCGGGCCGGAGGCGGACGTGATCCTGCTGCACGACCCGGAACTGCTGCTGACCCTGCCCGGCACCCTGCGCCGCTGGCGGCGGTCCGGCACCGGGCCTGTGGTCGTCTGGGACGTCCACGAGGACACCGCCGCCGCGCTCGCCATGAAACGCTGGGTGCCGAGGGCGCTGCGGCCACCGCTGCGGCTCGGCGTCCGCGCGGCCGAACGGCTGGCGGAACGCCATCTGCGGCTGCTGCTCGCCGAGGACGCCTACCAGGAGCGGTTCCGCCGCACCCACCCCGTGGTGCCGAACTTCACCACCGCCCCGGCCGAGGCACCCGAACCGCCGGGCACCGAACGGGTCGTCTACGTGGGCCACCTGTCACGGGCGCGCGGCGCACTGGACCTGATAGAGACGGCCCGGCACCTGGGCCCCGGCCCGCGCGTCGAGGTGGCCGGCGCGGCCGACCCCGACGTCCGGGACGCGCTCACGGCCGCCGACCGGGACGGCGTCCTGCGCTGGCACGGCTTCCTGCCCAACGACCGCGCCCTCGCCCTGTTCCCGGGCGCCCTGGCCGGCCTCTCCCTCCTGCACGACCAGCCCAACTACCGCCATTCCCGGCCCACCAAGGTCGTCGAGTACATGGCCCACGGCGTGCCCGTCATCACCACGCCGACCCCGCTGGCCGCGGACATGGTGGAGCGGCACGGCTGCGGAATCGTCGTCCCGTACGAGGATCCGCGGGCGGCGGCGGAGGCGATACGCCGGCTCAGCACCGACGCGATCCTGCGCCACACCGCGGCCCAGCGCGGCCGTGAGGCGGCCCTGACGCACTTCAACTGGCCGGACAAGGCGGCCGAGTTCGCGCAGTGGCTGGAGACCTGGGTGCGGGAGGAGGGCGGTCCTAGGCGCGCGGGTGACGCGGCTCGTAGAGGGCGACCTCGCCGCCGCCCGGCAACCGGAGGCCCGTCACCCGGCCCCAGGCGGCGACCTGGACGGGTCGGCTGAACTCGACTCCCCTGGTGGTGAGTTCGGCGACCGTCTCGTCCAGGTCGTCGCACATCAGCATCAGTTCGTGCGACGGTTCGCCGTCGGCCGGATGGCATGCCACCTCGGCCGGCGGCAGCCGGAAGATCAGCCAGCCGTGCCCCACGTCGACGTGCGGCCACTCCAGCACGTCCCGCAGGAAAGCCCGGTCCGCCTCGGCGTCGCGGGTGTAGATCACCACATGTGCCCCATTGATCACGCGCGGAGGCTAGTCCCGGAACGGCCGGGCGGCAAGCACCCGCCGCCATGCGTGGGACCACCGCCCGTCACGTGTTGGACCAGCCCCGCGCGCAGAGCACCAGCCGGTATCCGTCCGGGTCCTCGACGGTGATCCCCCACTGGTTCCAGTACGGGTTCGGCGAGGTCACCCGCTTGCCGCCGTGCTCCTCCAGCCGGGCCACCAGGTCCTCCGGCACCGGCCCGTCGACGTAGACCACCAGCAGGTCCTCCTCGGTGGGCCGCGGCTCCACGGGCCGGGCGGGCTCGTGCACCAGCTCCAGATGCCAGCCGGCGTCCGGCCAGCCCACCATCAGCAGGTCGTGCTCGCCCGGTTCGGAACCGCCCTCGGCCCGCCACACCACGCCGAGGCCCAGCCCCCGCACCCAGAACCGCTCGGCCGCCGCCAGGTCCCGGGAGGGCCGGGCGATCCGGATGTGACTACGGCCGTTGACGGACATCGTGACCTCTTCCTGAGCTGCCGTTCCCTCCTCGGCAGCCTAGGTGTCCGGCGCTCGCGCGACCATCGGCCGATCGCCCTGGACCACAGGTCCTAGGGCCTGTCCGGCCATTCCCGTCGTCGCCCGGAGGGCGGCCTCGCGGCGTCGGGTGCGTGCTCCCGGCGTGCCGGGCGCAGGCCCTCGTACCGGACGTACTCGGGTCTGCGCCCGGTGCGGCGAGTGGGGGTCCCCCCGGCCGAAGGCTGGCGGAGCGTGCATGGCGTCGCGAGGCGGACGGGAATGGTCAGACAGGCCCTAGGCCCGGCCTCGCCGCCCGTCAGGGGCGCGGAATGCCGTACGCCCGCTCCACCCGCAGCCGCAGCACCAGCCGGCGGTCGCGGACCATCGCGGCGCGGTAGTCGTCCCAGTCGGGGTGCTCGCCGCGGACGTCGCGGTAGAGGCGGATGAGCTCCTCGACGGTCGCGTCGTACGGGTCCGTGGCGACCGGCGAGAGTTCGGCGGTGCCCTCGGCGACCGTGAAGGCCCAGCGGTCGGGGCTGGTGACGTGGTAGGAGGCGCGGGGATCGCGGCGCAGGTTGCGGGTCTTGGCGCGGCCGTCGGTGACCGACACGCGGACGGTGCGCTCGTCGGGGTAGTAGGCGTGGTTGACGTTGGACAGCTGGGGGCGGCCGTCGCTCTTGAGGGTGACCAGCACCCCGTCGTGTCCTTCGCCGAGCAGCTTCAGAAGAGCGTCCTGGGTCATGTCGGGTGGAACCCCTCCGCGTCCGTCGTGCATTCCCGTCACCGCCTCCGCGCCGTTCCCGAACGTGTCCCGGCCGTCGCACGCCGGGGCCTCACGGAGGCCGCCGGGCCACAGTACGGCGCGCCGGGCGCACAAGTCGCCGCGCCGCCCCGGTCGTGCCCGGAGTCGGGGCGGGACATCGCGGGCAGACAGGAACTGATGAACCATCATGACCCGCCGTTCGGCACGGGCCCCCGGCCGTCCGCATTTCGGTGTCTCTTCTATAGCGTCCGTCACACCACACGTGGATGAGCGGGACCGTTCCCCTCTTCCTGCGCGACGATGAGGTCCGAGGTCGGACCGCACCGCGGACGACACGACCCAAGGAGAGCGATGGCACAGCTGCGACAGGAAGTCGACCCCGGTGAGGTGGGGCTGGACGTGAAGGCGCTCGACCGCCTCGACCAGCACTTCGCCCACTACGTCGACGAAGGGCGGCTGCCCGGTTACCTGGTGGCCGTGGCACGCGGCGGCCGGGTCGCCCACCTCACCGCCCAGGGCCACCGCGACCGCGCGGCCGGACTGCCGGTCGAGGCGGACACCATCTGGCGGATCTACTCCATGACCAAGCCGGTCACCGCGGTCGCCGTGCTGCTGCTGGTGGAGGACGGGCTGCTGTCCCTGGACGACCCGGTCGACCGGTTCCTGCCGGAGTTCGCGGCCCCGCGGGTCCACGTCTCCGGTGCGGGCGACGACATGGTGACCCGGCCGGCCGACGGCCCGATCCGGATCCGCCATCTGCTCACCCACACCGCCGGGTTGACCTTCGCCTTCTACCACACGCACCCCGTGGACGCCTGCTACCGCGAGGCGGGCCTGGAGTTCTCGGTGCCCTCGGGCGCGGACCTCGCCGAGGCGATGGCGGTGTACGCCCGGATGCCGCTCCAGTTCGAGCCGGGCACCCAGTGGAACTACTCCGTCGGCTTCAACGTGCTCAGCCGCGTCGTCGAGGTGGTCTCCGGACAGCGGCTCGACGAGTTCTTCGCCGACCGGATCTTCCGGCCGCTCGCCATGCCGGACGCGGGCCTGCACATCGTGCCCGAACAGGCCGACCGGCTCTCGGAGCTGTACGGCGAGACCGAGGGCGGCGGCATCGAGGCGATCCCCGGGCTGCCGTTGCGGGGCCGCCCCCGCTTCCTGTCCGGCAGCGGCGGCCTCGCGGCGACGGCGTACGACTACCACCGGTTCATGGAGATGCTCCGCCGGGGCGGCGAACTGGACGGCGTCCGGCTGCTGTCCACCGCCTCGGTCGGGCTGCTCTCCGGCAACCACCTGCCCGGCGGGGCCGATCTGCGGGCCTACGGCGCCCCGGTCCACCAGGAACCCGGCAACGACGGGCTCGGCTTCGGCCTCGGCGTCTCCGTGGTGATCGACCCGGAGCGCACCCTCTCCCCGAGCAGCCCCGGCGCCTACGGCTGGACCGGCGCGGCCACCACCGCGTTCTGGGTCGACCCCACCCACGACCTGACCGTGCAGTTCCACACGCAGCTCCGGCCGAAGACCCTGAAGATCTTCCCGGACCTGCGCCGACTGGTCCACGAGGCGATCCTGGACTGAACGCCGCCCACCCGGGTCACACCAGGTTCGACTCCGGGCGCGGAGCGTCGGCCGCGAACCGGCCGGCGCCGAGCGGGCCGACGTCCAGGAAGGGCGCGCGGCCCAGGTACAGGTCGCGGACCACCTCGCCGACCGCCGGTGCCTGGAGGAAGCCGTGACCGGAGAACCCGGTGGCGTACAGGAACCGGGAGACCGAGGGCGCCTCGCCGATCAGGGCGTTGTGGTCGGGGGTGTTCTCGTACAGGCCCGCCCAGCCGCCGGTGCGGCGCAGGTCGAGCAGGGCCGGGGCCCGGCGTTCCATCGCCGCGTACAGGCGCGGGATCCAGCGGTCGTGGGTGTCGGTGGCGAAGCCCGGCCGCTCGTCGGGGTCGGACATGCCGAGCAGCAGGCCCGGGCCCTCGGCGTGGAAGTACAGGCTGGTGGTGAAGTCGATCGTCATGGGGAGCGTCGGCGGCAGTCCCCGCACCGCTTCGGTGACCGCGATCTGGCGGCGCAGCGGCTGCACCGGTAAGTCGACGCCGGCCATCGCGCCGACCGCCCGCGACCAGGCGCCGGCCGCGCAGATGACCGTCTCGGTGGCGATCCGGCCGAGGGTGGTGTGCACGGCCGTGATGTAGGGGCCGTCCCGTTCGATGCCGGTGACCTCGGTGTGGCGCAGGACGCGGGCGCCGTGGGCGCGGGCGGCGGCCGCGTAGCCGTGCACGACGGACTCGGGCGTGCAGTGGCCGTCGTCCGGTGAGTACGCGGCGGCCAGCACCCCGTCGGTGGCGATCAGCGGGGAGAGCCGGGCCGCCTCTTTCGGGGTCAGCATCCGGCTGGGCACGCCGAGGTGGTTCTGCAGCCTGACGCCCGCCTCGAAGGAGGCGACCTCCTCGGGGGTGGAGAGGAGGAAGAGGTAGCCGACGCGGCGCAGCCCGATGTCGTAGCCGATCTCCTCGCCGAACCGGGCGAAGGCCTCCAAGCTGCGCGCGCCCAGCTGGATGTTGAGCTCGTCGGAGAACTGGGCGCGCACCCCGCCCGCGGCCTTCGAGGTGGATCCGGCGGCGAGTTCGTCGCGTTCGACGAGGACGACGTCGCGGACGCCGGCGCTCGCGAGGTGGCAGGCGATGCTGGTCCCCATCACCCCGCCGCCGATGATCACTGCCTGGGCCCGAAGATTCACGCGTGTACCTCCTGTCGGTCTCCCCCGATCCTTCCCCCGGAGGCCACCCGGTACCTCAGGACCAGTGCGCCACCGCGTCCAGGTGGGGCAGCACGTGGTCGAGGCGCTCGCGCTTCGTCCGCAGGTAGGTGATGTTGTTCTCGCACGGCTCGATCAGCAGCGGGACCGTCTCGGCGACCTCGATGCCGTGCCGTACCAACGACTCGCGTTTGCGCGGGTTGTTGGACATCAGGCGCACCGAACGCACCCCGAGGTCGCTCAGGATGCCGGCGGCGACGCCGTAGTCGCGGGCGTCCACGGGCAGTCCGAGCGCGAGGTTGGCCTCGACCGTGTCCAGGCCCTCCGCCTGGAGGGCCATGGCGCGCAGCTTGGCGAGCAGGCCGATGCCGCGGCCCTCGTGTCCCCGCAGGTAGACGACGATGCCGCTGCCTTCGGTGACGACCGCGCGCAGTGCGGCGGCCAGCTGGTCGCCGCACTCGCAGTGCTGGGAGCCGAACGCGTCCCCGGTCAGGCACTCGGAGTGCAGCCGGGTCAGCACCCGGTCGCTGTCTATGTCCCCGTACACCAGGGCGACCTGCTCGTCACCGCGGTCGTGGTCCAGGTAGCCGATCGCCTGGAATTTGCCGTACACGGTGGGCAGCGGTGCATTCACGACGCGTTCCACGCCCGAACGCCGTGGGGACTTCTTGCCGAGTACGCCGATGTTTTCTGTCATGATCTGATTCCTAAGCAGAGACGAAAGGCCGTGAAAAGATGAGTGGTTCGGGCGCGCGTACGGCGGCTTACGGCTTGTTGCCGGCGGACACTACGGAAGAGGTACGGACCAGGGGGGCGGACGTTTCAACACAGGTCGCCGTCCTTCCCGTGGGGAGCTTCGAACAGCACGGCCCCTACCTTCCGCTCGCTACGGACACCCTCGTCGCCTGTGCGGTAGCCCGGGAGATCGCCGCCGCGTACCCGGTGCACCTCCTTCCGCCGGTGACGGTCTCCTGCTCGCACGAGCACGCGGCCTGGCCGGGGACCGTCAGCATCTCCGCGGTGACGCTGCACGCGGTGGTGAACGACATCGCCGGCTCGCTGCGCCGCTCGGGCGTCGAGGCGCTGGTCGTGGTCAACGGCCACGGCGGCAACTACGTGCTGGGCAACGTCGTGCAGGAGGCGTCCGCGCGGGGCGAGCGGCTGGCGCTGTACCCCGCCGCGGAGGACTGGGAGTCGGCTCTCGGCCGGGCCGGCGTGGAGACCTCGGCGCTCACCGACATGCATGCCGGAGAAATCGAGACCTCCATTCTGCTGCACGCTCATCCCGAATTGGTCCGCCCTGGATACGAGTCCGCTGATTTCACCGCTGACGACCGTCGCCATCTCCTCACCCTGGGAATGTCCGCCTATACCGAATCGGGCGTCATCGGCCGCCCCTCCCTGGGTTCGGCGGAAAAGGGGAAGGAACTCCTGTCGAGCCTCGCGGATTCCTTCGGCGCGCTCTTCGAACTGCTCACCGCCGGGCGGGAGTAGCGCAGTCCGGCGTACCAGCGGACGACGAGGACCACCAGGCCCGGCAGGGCCGCCACGAAGCTGAGGACGCCGTAGACCACGGCGGTGGCGAGCCCGCTGTCCGCGCCGAGGCCGGCCGCCGCGAACGCCCAGGCGGTGACGCCCTCGCGGGGGCCCCAGCCGCCGACGTTCAGCGGCAGGCCCATGGCGACCAGCGCGAGGACGGAGATCGGCACCAGGACCGCGACGGAGGCGGCCGAGCCGGCGACCCGGGCGGCCACCACGAACATCCCGACGTGCCCGGCGAGGATGGCTCCCGAGGAGAGCGCGACGCCCGGTGCGTTCCGCCGCGACAGCAGCGCGCGGCGGGCCTCGCCGAGGGTGGCGCGCAGGGCGCCGGCGCGCTTGCCCGGGGCCTTGTTCATGCGGAGGGCGACCACGATCGCGCACGCGCCGGCCAGCCCGGCCGCGGCCAGCGGGGCGAAGCTGCGCACATCGCCGCGGACCGGCGAGGGCAGGATCAGCAGCGCGCCCGCGCCGAACACCGTCAACGCGATCTGTCCCGCGGTGCGTTCGAGGACGACGGCGCGGACCCCGCGCCCGATGTCGCCCTCGCTCTGCCCGTGCCGGACCGCGCGGTGCACGTCGCCGAGGACTCCGCCGGGCAGGGCCGCGTTCAGGAACAGCGCCCGGTAGTAGTCGCCGACGGCGGGCCCGAGCGGCAGCCGGAGGCCGAGGCTGCGGGCCACCAACTGCCAGCGCCAGGCGCTCAGTACGGTCGTGACCGCGCCGATCACCAGGCCGGCGACCAGCGTCGGCGTGTCGATGCGGCGCAGCCCGTCGAGGAAGACGCCGGTGCCGAGCCGCCACAGCAGCACGGCGATGATGGCGGCTCCGGCGACGGTGCCCAGGTGGGTGCGGAGAGCACGGAGGTTGAGGCGCCGGGGCACGGCCGGCGCGGCGACGGGAGCCGTCTGCCGGACCAGGGTGGGGGTGCTCATGAGGTGCCTCCGGTCGGCCGGGCGAGCGCGAGCAGGTCACTGTGGTGCACGACGACCCGCAGTTCGCCGGCCGCGTTGGCGGCGAGCCGCTCGGCCAGGTAGGCGTCGGCCCGTTCGGCCAGTTCGGGGCGCTCCTCGACGGCGGCGCCGACCCAGCCGCGCAGCCACTGCTCGGTGAGCGCCTTCTGGTCGGGGCCGAGCCGCCACGCGCTGGGGTGCACCTTCACGGTGGCGCCCCGGTCGGCGAACGCCTCGCAGGCGGCGGTGACCGCGTCCGGGCCGAGCAGGCCGCCGCGCCGCTGGTGGGCGTTGAACGCCTCGGTGAGTTCCGCGTCCAGCGGGTGGGCGGGGCTCAGTTCGACCCGCCCGGCGACCGAGAGGGTGAGCAGTGCGGGGCAGCCGGCCCCGGTGCAGGCCTCGGCGAGGATGTCGACCTCCTCCCGGGTGAGGACGTCCAGGAGCGCGGACGCGGTCACCAGGGAGGCGCCGATCAGCGCGTCGGGGGTGAGCCGGGCGACGTCGCCGCGCCGGGTCTCGACGGTGACCCGGCTGCCGTCGGCGGCGGCGCGGGGCGAGGCGACGGCCGCGAAGTGCAGCAGGTAGGGGTCGCGGTCGTGCAGGATCCAGTGCTGGGAGCCGTCGAGGCGGGGCGCCAGCCAGCGGCCCATCGAGCCGGTGCCGCAGCCCAGGTCGTGCACGACGGTCCCCGCCTTGCCGGGCATGTTCGCCAGCCGGATCCGCAGCGGGTCCAGCAGGTCGTGCGCCCGGGCGGCGGCGTCCGCGCTCTCCCGCAGCTCCAGCCACTCGGGGGCGTACCGCGGCGGCTCCTCCGGCCCGGCCTCGCGCAGCCGTACGGTGGCCCGCTCGCCCGGACGGACGACGGGACCGGCCCCGGGTATCACCTCGGAGGGCGCCTGCTCGTGTTCTCGTCCCACGCCTGCATCCGTAACATCCGTCGGCCCCGGCTGCGCGGGTATCGCGCCGACCGGAGTAGTGGTCGTGGTCTCGCTGGTCATGCCGCCCTCCGGGGTTCGTCAGGGAGCCGCAGCAGGACTCCGGCGAGGCTGCGGGCGGTGGTCGCCCAGCCGTCGAGCGCCGCCCGCCGGCCGCGCGCGGCGGCCTTGAGGCGACGGCGTACGTCCGCCTCGCCGAACCAGCCGCGCAGTTCGACGGCGAGCGCGGCGGGGTCCTCCGGCGGCACGAGGATGCCGGGCACCCCGCCGTCGGGGGCGCGGCCGACCGCTTCCGGCAGGCCGCCGACGTCGGTCGCGAGCACCGGGATGCCACGGGCCAGGGCCTCGGTGACGGCCATGCCGTAGGTCTCGGCGTACGAGGTGAGGACCATCAGGTCGGCGGCCGCGTAGCTGGCGTCCAGGTCGGCGCCGGCGCGCGGGCCCGCCAGGTGCAGCCGGTCCGTCAGCCCGTGCTCCGCGATCAGCGACCGCAGGTGGGCGACGTACTCGGGAGCCGTGTCGAGACCGCCGACGCAGGTGCAGGTCCAGGGCAGGTCCCGGACCGCCGCCAGGGCCTCGATCAGCCGGTGCTGGCCCTTGCGCGGGGTGACGGCGGCGACGCACACCAGGTGCGAGACGCCGTCGGTGCCGCCGGCCAGCGGGGCGATGTCGGCGCCCGGGGCGGCCACATGCACCCGTTCGGGGGCCAGGCCGTGGTGCGAGACCAGCCGTCGTACCGCCCAGTCGCTGGTCGCGATCACGGCCGGTACGGCGCGCAGCACCGTGCGCTCGCGGGCGTCCAGGTCGGCGGCGACGGCCGGGTCGAGTCCGGTCTCGGCGCCGAGCGGCAGGTGCACGAGGACGGCGAGCCGCAGCCGCTCCGTCTCCGGTACGACGATCTCCGGGACCCCGCAGGCCACCAGGCCGTCGAGGAGGACGACCGTGCCGTCGGGCAGCTCCCGCAGGGTGCGGGCGAGGGCGTCGCGGTCGGCGGTGCCGGGGCGCGGCCAGGAGCCGGCCACCGCGTGCCTGGTGACCTGCCAGCCGAAGCCGGGCAGGTCCAGGCAGACCCGCCGGTCGTAGGCGTTGCCGCCGCTCGGGCTGGCCGGGTCGTCCACGCCGCCGGGCATGACGAAGTGCACGTTGCGCAGGGACATGGGGAGGATCCCGATGCTCGCCGGAGCCTTGCTGTCGGTGGTGGCCGCGCGCTGTGCGGGCACGTAGGTGAGGGCCGACGGGCGGCCGATGGCCATGTCGGTCACAGGGCACGCTCGTAACTCGCCCAGGCGACGTGCGACTCGTGGAGGGTGACGGTCAGTCCGGCGAGACCCCGGGCGCCCTCGCCGAGCGCGCCCTTCTCGATGCGCTCGGCGAGCCGGTCGGCGATGACCTTCGCGAGGAACTCCGTGGAGGTGTTGATCCCGGCGAAGTCGGGCTCGTTGTCCAGGTTTCTGTAGTTCAGCTCGCTGACCACGGCGCCGAGCTCCTGGGTGGCAAGACCGATGTCGACGACGATGTTGTCGTCGTCCAGCTGTTCGCGGCGGAAGGTGGCGTCCACCAGGAACGTGGCGCCGTGCAGTCGCTGCGCGGGCCCGAACACCTCGCCGCGGAAGCTGTGGGCGATCATGATGTGATCGCGGACGGTGATGCTGAACAACGGACGACCCTCCAGGTGCGGCGCGTCTGGTCCCCCGGCTGATCCCTGCCGGGGGATGCCCTTAATACGGCTCTTCGCTTCCCCGCGTTCAGTCCACTCTCACTCTTTTCTCAGGTCAGGACCTCTTGGGGCGCGCAGTGGACGTTATTGGACGTTCCGTCAGCCGTTGTCGCCGTAGCGGACCCGGTGACAGAGGGCCGGAAGCTCCCCGGAGGCGAGTCTCGGCAGCAACTCCGGCAGCTCTTCGAACGCGCTTTCCCCGGTGATGAGGGCGTCCAGCGCCGGGTCGGCCAGCAGCTCCAGGGCCAGGGCGAGCCGGTCGGCGTAGGTGCGGCCGGCGCGGGCGGCCGGGGAGACGGTGCCGACCTGACTGCTGCGCACGGTAAGACGGCGGGAGTGGAAGGCCTCGCCGAGCGGGAGGGCGATGCGCCGGTCGCCGTACCAGCTCAGGTCGAGGACCGTGCCCTCCGGCGCGAGGAGCTCCAGCGCGCGGCCCAGGCCCTGTTCGGTGGCGCTGGCGTGCACGACCAGGTCGCACTCCCCGAGGGCGTCCTCGGGCGCCGCGAAGTCCACGCCGAGGGCCTCGGCGGTCTTGGCGCGGGCCGGGTCGGCGTCCACGAGCTGGAGCCGTACGCCGGGGAAGCGGGCGAGCAGGGCGGCGACCGAGCAGCCGACCATGCCGCCGCCGATGACCGCGATCCGGTCGCCGAGCAGCGGCGCCGCGTCCCAGAGGGCGTTCACGGCGGTCTCGACGGTGCCCGCGAGTACGGCACGCGCCGGGGGTACCCGCTCCGGTACCACCGTCACCGCGCTCACCGGAACGACGTAGTGCGTCTGATGCGGATACAGACAGAAGACCGTACGCCCGATCAGCGCATCGGGGCCCTGCTCGACCACGCCGACGCTGAGGTAGCCGTACTTCACCGGACCGGGGAAGTCGCCCTCCTGGAACGGCGCCCGCATCACCGCGTGTTGGCTCTCGGGCACGCCGCCGCGGAACACCAGTGTCTCGGTGCCCCTGCTGACTCCGGAGTACAGCGCGCGCACCAGTACCTCGCTCTCGCCGGGCTCCGCGAGGGTGACGTCACGCAGCTCTCCGTGGCCCGGGGAGCGGAGCCAGAACGCGCGGGCCGAGGAGTTCATCGGAATCCTCCTGAACGATCGGGAAGTGGTTCACGTACGGAGATGTGCACAGCGATGAAGTGCACAGGCCGCGCACAGTACGCGGCGTTGATCGACTCTGTCACTCGGCCGGAGGACGTGCGGTGGCCCTGAACAACACTTACGAAGCCAGGCTGGTCCAGCAGGAGACCGCTGTGGGAGCGGGCGTACAGATCCTGTTGCTGGCCCTGCTGGGGACGGCGATCGGCATGGGGCCGGCCGGCTGGCTGACGGGGCTCGCGTTCGCGATAGCCACCTGGGCGGTGCTCTCCCGGGCCCTGCACCGCACCCGGCCGCGGTCCTTCGGCCCCGCCAACCGGGTGACCCTGGGCCGCGCGATCCTGGTCGGCGGCGTGACCGCCCTGGTCGCCGACTCCTTCGAGAGCTCCCCGCCGGTCACCCTGCTGGTCGGCCTGACGGCCGTGGCCCTCATCCTCGACGGCGTCGACGGCAAGGTGGCCCGCAAGACGGGCACCTCGACCGCGCTGGGCGCGCGCTTCGACATGGAGGTCGACGCGTTCCTGATCCTGGTGCTGAGCGTGTACGTCTCGACGCAGCTCGGGCCCTGGGTCCTCCTGATCGGCGGGATGCGCTACGCGTTCGTCGCGGCGGCGAAGGCCGCGCCCTGGCTGAACGCCCCGCTGCCGCACTCCATGGCCCGCAAGACGGTCGCCGCGATGCAGGGCATCTGCCTGCTGCTGGCCGGCGCGGACCTGCTGCCGTACCTGGCCAACCTGGCCGTGGTGCTGCTGGCGCTCGGCTCCCTGGTGTGGTCCTTCGGCCGGGACGTGCTGTGGCTGTGGCACAACGCGCGGCCGGCCGCGGCGGCCGGGACGGTGGCGGCGATGGCGGGGACCGGCACGGAGGCCGACCTCGAAGCCGAGCTGGAGGCCGAGATCGGAGCCGGGATCGCGATCGAGGTCGGGGCTGGAGCCGGGGCCGGGGCCCGGGCCGGAGCCCGGGCACGGGAGCTGGCCGCGGTGCGGTAGGTCGAGGACAGCGCGAGGGGCCCGGACCGGGGGATGGTCCGGGCCCCTTCGTCTTGCCTACGGGTGTTGGCCCACGGGCGATTGCCAACACCCGTAGGCCTGCGAATGTTGGCCTACGGGTGTTGGCCTGCGGGCGTTGGTCTACCGGTGTTGGCCTACCAGTGTTGGCCTACCGGTGTTGACCTACCAGTGTTGACCTACGACCGTGCGCCCCGCGTGCGGACGACGGCGAACGCGGCCGCCGCCAGGCCCAGCGCTCCGACGACGAGGCCCGCGATGCCGAGGCCGCGGGCGGTGGAGTCGCTGGAGTCGGCGGCCGTGGTGGTCGCCTTGCCGCTGCTCTTGGCGGCCGGTGCGGCCGCCGTGGCGGAGTCGTCGCCCGCGGCGGTCAGCTTGAGCGTCGGCGCCGGGTTCTCCGGCTCGTCGTCGCCGCTCTGCGCCTCCTCGATCCAGCGGACGACCTTGCCGTCGGAGTAGGTCTGGAGGGTCTTGAAGGTCAGCTGGTCGGTGTCCTCGGGCAGTTGGCCGAAGGCGACGTCGAAGTCCTCGAACTGGCCGGCGCCGATCTTGCCACCGGTCCAGGTGATCGCGGAGGCGGCCTCGGTGATGGTGCCGTCGTCGGTCTTCACCGGCGTCTTGAGCTTGGTGGTGGTCACCTTGGCGGTCCAGCCGTCGTGCGGGGTGACGAGGACGCCCAGGACCGGGTGGTCGGTGGGCAGGTAGACCTGGACCTTGGTGGTGGAGGCGGTGTCCTCCTCGTTGGGCACGCGGAAGGTCAGCACGCCGTCGGTGGCGCCCTTGGCGTAGCTCTCGGGGTGGACGGTGACGTGCGCGGCGGCGATACCGGCGGCGGCCAGGACCGACGCGGAGGTAAGCGCGGTGACGGTGGCGGCGCGGCGCAGGGTGCGGCGGGTTGCAGACATGGCGGACATGAGTGAGTCGATCTCCGTACGAGTGAAGTCTGTTAGAGGCTCTTGCGGGTGTTAGACCGGGTACGGGATCGGGTTCGGTGGGCCGCGCCGGCTCACCGCGTGCCGCAGTGCGAGCAGCGGACGGGGCCGTATCGGGGCGGCCGGGGCCAGGCGGGGGCCGTCGGCCGGGGCGGGCAGCGGGGCGTCGTGCCACCAGGCGGCCAGACCGGGGACGAGCGCGGCGGTCCGCCGCAGCAGCGACCACAGCGCGGCCTCGCCGCGCCGCAGCCACCAGGAGGCGACGAGCGCGGCGACGACATGGGCGAGGGTGGCGTGCGCGCTCAGGACATGGACATGGGGGTACGACTGCACCGCTCCCCGCACACCCGCCCTACCGGCCACACCAGTCATTCCGCCCATAACACCCATGCCGCTCATACCAGCCATGGCCTGACCGTGCATGCGCATGTGGGCCATGGTCACGGCGGGCGCGGAAGCGGCCGGAGTGACCGCGCGGGCCGCGTCGAAGCCGAAGTGCAGACCGGCCTGGGTGAGCAGCATGCCCACGCCGATCTCCGGCAGGCCGCGCTCGCGCCCCGCGAGGGCCCGCCCCAGGACGAACACGGTCACGAACCCAGCCGCGTCGGCCCACAGCGGCGGCAGATCACCCATGGCGAGGCCGTGCCCGGCGGCAGCCAGCAGCACGCACACCGCGGCGAACACCGCGGCACGCAGGCTCCGTACCGCCGGTGACGCACTCATGGTGAGCGATCCTCCCATGATGGGGGGATACGGGAGACACGGACGCCCCGTTCACTCATGGCTGGGTGTTTCCCGTGCGTGGGCCGTGGTCCGCTGTGAGCGCGGTCCGCGATCGTCGCCCCGACGCGACGAATGCATCACTCGAACGCGTGAACGCTCGGACGGGTAGCGCGAGGATCAGGCCTCGGCCGCGAACGCCACGAACTCCGTCCAACCGTCACGGCACACGGCGAAGTGCGGTCGGGACACATCCTTGGAGTCCCGTACGCAGACGGCCTGCTCGGTGACAGCGACCTCGATGCAGTCGTCCCCCTGGCTGCCGCTGTGGCTGGACTTGAACCAGGCGAGTTCCGTCGTGCTCATAGTTCTCCTCGCAGTCGCTCCAACAAGCCCTGCGATTCTTTGGGGTTGAGGGCCTGCGAGCGCAGTGTGTCATAGCGCTGCTGGAGGAGGCTCACCTCTTTCACGTCACCGATCAGCCGCCCGTTCTGCTGCCCTTCCGAATAGGCGAAGCGCCGCCCCTCCGGCGTCTCAAGAAGTCGAACCGGTCCGTCCAGACACGCGTGCAACCCCGCCGCCAACGGCACGATCTGCAGTGTCACGTTGCGCAGAGCGGCCCGCTCCAGCACGTGGTCGTACATCTCGCGCATCAGCTCCGCGCCCCCGAACCGCCGCAGGAACACGTGCTCCTCGACGATGAAGCTGAACGGCACCGTCGGCCGCTCGAACAGCATGCGCTGCCGCTTCATCCGCACGTCGAGCAGGTTCTCCAGCCCCTCGTCGGTGACCACCGGAATCGTGCCGTCGAACACGGCCCGCGCGTATCCGTCCGACTGCAACAGCCCCGGCACCAAGCGGCATTCGTACGTGCACAGGCTGACCGCGATCCGCTCCAGCCGGGCCCACTGCCGGAACCAGACCGCCAACCCCTTGTCGCCCCGCGTCAGGAACTGGGCCGCCTTCCGTAACGCCCCGGTGTTGCCCAGCACTTCCTCGGCCCGCTCCACCAACGCCCGGTCCGGCATCCGCCTTCCCAGCTCCACAGAGGCGACCGTGTGCTTGGAGTACCGCACCAGCTCGGCGAACTCGGACCTGCTGTACCCGGCGTGCTCCCGCAGCGCATGGACGACGGCCCCGAAGGTCCGCAGGCTGTCGGAGGGATCGGGCTCCCGCTCCACCTCGCAGCCCGTCAGGTCGTCGCCGTCACTCTCGTCCACACCGTTCGTCATACGCGGCCACCTCCAGGCACGTGCGCGCTCCGCTCCCCACGCTCAACTCACCCAGAGTGACGGCAAGATCCACGTACGGTCCACGTCTTGCCCTCGTACGCCGACGCAGCGTACGCATCACGCACCCGGAAGGGTGCGTCGTCGTCGCTCACGCGTATGACGGTCGAACGTGCGGTGGGCGCGGTACTCCCCTGGTCCGCGCCCACCGCGGTCGTGCGGGGTCAGGCCGCCCTGCGGGCCTGTCCCCGGTGGTCGCGGATGATGTCCCCGTACCGGTGGCCGCTGCCCTTGATCGTGCGGACCTGGGTGTCGTAGTCGACGTGGACGAGGCCGAAGCGCTTGTCGTAGCCGTACGCCCACTCGAAGTTGTCCAGCAGCGACCAGGCGAAGTAGCCGGCCAGCGGGGCCCCCTTGCGGGCGGCCGAGGCGCACGCCGCGAGGTGGCCGACCAGGTACGCCTGGCGCTCGGGGTCGTCGACGGTGCCGTCGGGGCGGACCACGTCGGGGTAGGCCGAGCCGTTCTCGGTGACGTACAGCTTGCGGGCGCCGTACTCGTTCGTGAGGCGCAGCAGCAGGGTCTCGATGCCGCTCGCGTCGATCTCCCAGTCCATGCCGGTGCGCGGGACGTCCGTGCGGTAGACGGAACGGGCGTAGGGCGCGGGGCCGTCCGGGTCGTTCTCGATGTAGGCCGGGAAGTAGTAGTTCAGGCCCAGCCAGTCGAGCGGGGTGGCGATGGTCGCCAGGTCGCCCGGCCGCTCGGGGAGTTCCACGCCGTAGGTCTCGACCATGTCGGCCGGGAAGCCGCGGCCGTGCACCGGGTCCAGCCACCAGCGGTTGACGTGCCCGTCGTGGCGGCGGACGGCGGCCACGTCCTCGGGGCGGTCGGTGGCGGCGAACACGGTGGAGAGGTTGTTGACGATGCCGACCTCGGCGCCGGGCGCGGCGGCACGGATCGCCTGGGCGGCGAGGCCGTGGCCGAGGAGCAGGTGGTAGGAGGCCCGGACGGCGGCGGTGAGGTCGGTCCAGCCGGGGGCCATCTTGCCCTCCAGGTGGCCGATCCAGGCGGAGCAGGAGGGCTCGTTGAGGGTGGTCCAGTGGTGGACGCGGTCCCCGAGCCGCTCGGCGACGACGGCGGCGTACGCGGCGAAGTGCTCGGCGGTCGCCCGCTCGGGCCAGCCGCCCCGGTCCTGGAGGGCCTGCGGCAGGTCCCAGTGGTAGAGGGTGACCGACGGGGTGATGCCGGCCGCCAGCAGGGCGTCGATCAACTCGTCGTAGAAGTCGAGGCCCTTGGCGTTGACCGGGCCGTCCCCGCCGGGCCGCACGCGCGGCCAGGCGACCGACAACCGGTAGGCGTTCGCGCCCAGTTGCCGCATCAGGTCGATGTCCTCGCGCCAGCGGTGGTAGTGGTCGCACGCGACGTCGCCGTTGTCGTCGCCCGCGATCTTCCCCGGGGTGTGCGAGAAGGTGTCCCAGATGGAGGGTGCACGGCCGTCCTCCGCGACGGCTCCCTCGATCTGGTACGCCGCTGTTGCCGTGCCCCACAGGAAGTCGTGTGGGAGGGCGGCGAGGTCGATGGTCACGAAATTCCCTTCGGAACTGGGTGGGTTCACTTGACGGCGCCGGCGGTCAGCCCGGCGACGAGGTAGCGCTGGAGGAGCAGGAAGCCGGCCACGACGGGCACGCTCACCACGAGCGAGGCGGCCATGATCTGGTTCCAGTACACGTTGTTGAGCGTGGAGTAGCCCTGGAGGCCGACGGCGAGGGTGCGGGTGGTGTCGTTGGTCATCACCGACGCGAAGAGCACCTCGCCCCAGGCGGTCATGAAGGCGTAGACGGCGACCGCGACGATCCCGGGGATCGCGGCGGGTACGACGATCCGCAGCAGCGCGCCGAGCGGTCCGCAGCCGTCCACCAGGGCCGCCTCGTCCAGGTCCCGCGGCACCGAGTCGAAGTACCCGATCAGCATCCAGATCGAGAAGGGCAGCGAGAACGTCAGGTAGGTGAGGATCAGGCCGCCGCGGGAGCCGAACAGGGCGATGCCGGTGGCGTTGCCGATGTTGACGTACAGCAGGAACAGCGGGAGCAGGAAGAGGATGCCCGGGAACATCTGGGTGGAGAGCACGGTGACCGTGAAGACGCGCTTGCCGCGGAACTCGTAGCGGCTGACGGCGTAGGCGGCGAACACCGCGACGACGACCGAACAGACGGTCGCCGCGACCGCCACGATCAGCGAGTTCACGAAGTACCGGGCGAGCGGGATCGTCGACCAGATGTCGATGTACGGGCGGAGGGTCAGCCCGCTCGGCAGCCAGCGGAACTTGCCGGTGACGTCCGCGAGAGGCTTGAGCGAGCTGGAGATCATCACGTACACGGGGATCAGCACGAACCCGGTGAGCAGTGTGAGGAAGATCCGCCGGGACCAGAGGAAGGACCGCGGCGGGGCCATGGGCGAGCTAGACATCCGAGGTCCTCCGTCCGCGCGAGGTGAACACCAGGTACACGCCGGTCACCACCAGCAGGAAGAGCAGCAGGAGCACGGACATGGCCGAGCCGGTGCCGAAGTTCCAGGTGACGAAGGAGGCCTGGTAGATGTGGACCGAGATGAGGTCGGCGGCCTCCGGGGCGGACCTGCCGAACAGCACGAACGGCGTGTTGAAGTCGTTGAACGTCCACAGGAACAGGACCAGGACCAGCACCTGGTTGACCGGGCGCAGCGACGGCAGGGTGATCCGGCGGATGTGCTGCCACATGCCGGCGCCGTCCAGGGCCGCGGCCTCGTACAGCTCCTTCGGGATGTTCTGGAGGCCGGCCATCACGATCAGGAAGGCGAACGGCCAGCCCTTCCACACGGACACGGTGAGCAGGGCGTAGAAGCTGTTGTCGCCGATCAGCCAGAAGGACGGCTTGTCGGTGAGGTGCAGCTGGTCGTGCAGGACGTGGTTCACCAGGCCGTTGTCGTGCTGGAACATGAACACCCAGGTGATGACGGCCGCGTAGACCGGCAGCGCGTACGGCACCAGGAACAGGGCGCGCAGCAGGCCGCGGCCCCTGAAGGTGTCCTGCATGAAGACCGCGGCGGCGGTGCCGATCAGCCAGCACAGGCCGACGGAGAGCAGGGTGAAGCCGACGGTGACGAAGAACGAGTGCAACAGGGCTTTGCCGATGGGGGCGTTGAACTCGACCGACAGCTTGTAGTTGTCGAATCCGGCCCACGGGGCGGTGGTCCAGTCGCGGATGTAGAACTGGGTGAGCTCCTTGAAGCTCATCACGACGCCGATGACCATCGGGATGAGGTGGACGAGGAGTTCGAGCAGCAGGGCGGGCAGCAGGAGCAGGTAGGGCAGTCCGACGCGGCGGATCCGCCCGGGGCGGCGGCCCGAGCCGCCCGCCGCCCCGGGGGAGTTCACCCGCGCCGGTTCTTGCACGGCGGTGGTGGTGGTCGTCATCGTGTTCAGGCCGCCGGCATCTGCTGCTGGGCCTTCTCCAGCTCGGCCTTGACGGAGTCGGTGGTGATGGCGCGGCCGGCGGCGGCGTCGGCGAACAGGTTCTTCACCGCCGTACCGACGGTGGTCTCGAACTGCGACTCCGAGGCCACCTGGGGCAGGGCCGAGGCGCTGGTGGCGAGGGTGTTCTTCAGGACCGCGTTGGCCGGGGTGTTGAAGGCCGCGTCCTCCTGGGCGGTCTTGACCGGCGGGATGGAGCTGTAGGCGGTGTTGAGGATCTTCTGCTCGTCGTCGCTGGTCATGAACTTCACGAACTTGGTGGCGCCGTCGAGGTTCTTGGTGTTCTTGAAGACCGCCAGGTTGATGCCGGCGACCATCGAGTTGACCTGGGTGCCGGTGCCGGGGGTGCCGGACTGCACGGGGACGGGCGCGATGCCGTAGTCGCTGTCGCTCATGCCCTGCGACTTGAGGTTGGAGGAGGCCGACTGCCACAGCAGCATGGCCTGCTTGCCCTTGGCGAAGTCGCTGACCGACTGGTTCTGCGCGTACTCGGCGTCACCGGTCGGGATGGCCTTGTCCTTGGCCATCAGGTCGACGTACTGCTTGACCGCGGCGACGATGTTGTCGTTGGTGAAGTCCGGCTTGCCGTCGGAGGTGAAGAAGTCGGCGCCGTGCTGCTTGGCGAAGACGAAGACGTGGTGGATGTTCTCCGAGACGTTGCCGCCCTCGGCGCCGAGCACCGACTTGCCCTTGGCCGATATCTTCTTGCCGTCGGCGACCAGTTCGTCCCAGGTGGCCGGGGGCTTGGCGATGCCGGCGTCGGCGAAGATCTTCTTGTTGTAGTAGAGCGCGTACGCCATCGAGTACAGCGGCACGGCCGCCGGGTCCTTGCCCTCGGCGCCCGTGGAGCCGAGCGCGGAGTCGACGAAGCGGTCCTTGCCGCCGATCTTGCCGAAGTTCTTGGCGTCCCAGGGCAGCAGCGCGCCGGTCGCCTGCAGCGAGGCGCTCCAGGTGTTGCCGATGTTCAGCACGTCGGGGCCCTGGCCCGAGGTGGTCGCGGTCAGGATCCGGTTGAGCAGGTCCGACCAGGGCACGACCTCCAGCTTGACCTTGATGCCGGTCTGCTTCTGGAACTTGTCGAGCTCCGGCTGGAGGACCTGCTTGTCGACCTCGATGCTGGCACCCTGGTTGGAGGCCCAGTAGGTCAGCGTCTTCGGGGAGTCGTTGGACCCGCCCCCGGTGGACGAACCGCCACCGCAGGCCGTGGCCGCGAGGGCGAGAGACATGGTGACGGCGCCTACGGCCGCGGCTCGGATGCTGCGCATGGCTCCAGCTGTGCCTTTCCGGGAGTCGAGAACCCCGAGAGGGCTTCGCGAAGGCCGGCGCCCGCGCGTGCGGACGCCTGGACCGACGTTCGGCTTCCGAAGCCCCTCATGGCTTAATTTAGGACGTGAGTTAATCCCCCGAACAGTAGCTCGTCAAGGGATCCGGCACGGGTATCCGTGCAGGCGGGCCGGGGAACAGCCGGTTCCGCGGCGATGGTACGCCCACCCCGACGGCGTGACCTGGGCCGAAGCCGGGTGACCTGCGCGGAGCGGGGCCGGATGCCGTTCCACAACGGTTGTGTTTCGACGGGGCGTTGGGGACGGGGCGCCGCTTACGGCGGTGGAGGGGGCGGCGGCACGCTCCCGCTCGCCAACGGCGGCATGGGGCCGCCGCCCACGGCGGCAAGCGGGCCGTCACCGGGATGCCCGGAGGATTCCCCGGCGTTCACGCCGGGGAGGAGTCCGGTTTCCCGCGGAGCGGGGCAGGAGAAGCCGGATCGCCGCCGGGCGATCCCGCGGCCGCCCGGGGAGCGGCGAGGGCGGCCTCCAGGAGGTGGAAGATCTCGGAGTTGAGGGACCGCCGGTCCGCGGCGGCTTGGGCGGTCACCCGTTCGTGTAGGTCGGCCGGGATCCGGAGTGAGAAACGAATCATGACGCTACGGTGACATCATGACGACGCTGATGGAGACCGACGGGGCCGGGTGCGCCCGGTACACCTACCGTCTGCGTGTGTCATCGACCGCCCGTACCGCGCTGGAGGCGGAATGGGACCGGTGCCGGTGGATCTGGAACGAGTGTGTCGCCAAGTCGAAGGCCACCCACGTGCACAACAAGACCACGCAGGAGAAGGGGGAGAAGCGGACCTGCGGCCCGGCGCAGCTCGACAAGATACTGACCGAGGCGCGGGCGCGTACGCCGTGGCTGCGCGAGGGCAGCTCGGTGCCGCAGCAGCAGCTGATCCGGGACTTCGGCAAGTCCCGCGCCAAGGCGCACAAGGACATCCAAGAACGCCTGCCTCAGCGGCAGCGGGCCGGTATGCCAGGGTGGAAGAAGAAACGCGACGCCTTGCCGACGCTGAACTACACCCGGCGCGGGTTCCGGCTGAAGGACGGCCGCCTGCATCTGGCGGGCGGGATCGTGCTGAGCGTGGTGTGGTCGCGCGGCCTGTCGGCCGAACCCTCCTCGGCGCGCGTGTACCGGGACAGCGTCGGTCACTGGTACTGCTCGTTCGTGGTCACCGCCGAGGTACGACCGCTGCCTCGAACCGGCCGGGTGCTCGGCGTGGACTGGGGCGTTAAGGAGACCGCGACCACCACCTCCGACGCCCACGACCTCCCACACCCCCAGCACGGCCGCAAGGCCCAGACCAGGCTGACCCGGTACGACCGGATGATGGCCCGCCGTCGGCCGAAGAAGGGGCAAGCCGCCTCGAAGGGCTACCGCGAGGCGAAGAAGTGGCGGGCGAAGGCCTACGCGAAGATCGCCCGGCAGCGGCAGGACACCGCACGCAAGTGGGCGAAGAAGGCCGTCACCGACCACGACGCCATCGCGGTCGAGGACTTCCGCCCGAAGTTCCTCGCCAGGTCCTCGATGGCGCGTAAGGCGGCGGACGCCGCGATCGGCGCCACGAAGAGGGCCCTGACCGAGATGGGCCGCAAGCACGGACGCGACATCCGTCTTGTGCATCCCGCGCACACCACCATGGACTGCGCATCGTGCGGAGCGAGAACCAAGCACGCACTGCCGCTGTCCGAGCGCACCTACACCTGCACCGCGTGCGGAGCGGTCTCGCCCAGAGACAAGAACTCCGCCCGCGTGATGCTCGTCCGGGCAGGTCTGAACCCGGCTGGCGTCGAGGGCGTAAGATCGCCGGGAGCGCTGCTCCCAGAGGCAGCCTGAGCCAGGAATCCCCGCTCAGCCCTGAAGGAAGGAATCCCCTTCCCTTCAGGGAGGGGAACAGTCAACTTGAACGCGAGCGCCGCGAACGCGAACGGCCCTTCGGGGTCGGCGGTCCGCCGCTCCTCGACGTCCTGGTGGATGCCGCGTACGGCGGGGACGTCGAGCGGCGAGGGCAGATAGGCCACCGCCGCGTCGAGGAGCGGTTCGACACCCCTGTTGCGGTAGGCGGAGCCGCACAGGACGACGACGCAGTCACCGGACAGGGCGAGGTCGCGCAGCGCGGTCCGGCGTCGACGTGGGCGAGGATGCCCAGGTTGCGAACGGCGACAAGGGGGTTGACGGAGTTCGTGCGGGGTTCGGTGCGCATGGCCCGGTACCTTTCGGACGGCGGTTCCCGGAATCACTCCCGGAAGGGGCGGCGCGTTTTCCCGTGCGGCGTATTCCACCGGTCATGCCTGATGACGTGTCAAAGCACGTGCATGTGGCGGTGGTTGACAGATCTGGTCGCGCGTCACGGAGTCCGGTGCCGGCCGCGCGGCGGGCACCGGAGGGACGGGGACACCAGGATCACGTCGTAGCGCGACAGGGCGCGGGAGAGGGAGGGGGCGGCAGCGGTGCGCTCACGCATGGCCCTCTCCCCTCGTTCGTCCGGACTCGTCACGGCACAACAGCGCGGCCGCGGGTCACGGTTACGGTGCGTGACAGTGGACGAGTGTAGGCAGGGGGCGCGGGGCGCCGCACCCGGTTTTCGACCGGCCGTCTCGATCCTTCAAGTCCCGGACAGCAGCCCGGTCTTCGGCTGTCACCTCTTGGCCGCCCGGCCGGGAGCGCCGCTGGGTAGCGTCGTCGCGTTTGAGCCATCGGCACGGGAAAGGCGGCCCCATGTCCCATCGAGACGACACCCCGGCACAGGAGAGCGCAGGGCAGAGCACGGAGCAGAGCAACGGGCAGAACTCCGGGCAGAGTCGGCGCGGTTTTCTCCGCAGCACGGCGCTGGCCGGCGCGGGCGCGGCGGCAGCGGGAACCGGCGCGGCCGTGCTCGGCGCGACGCCCGCGTCCGCCGCGGAGGCCACCGGCGGTGCCAGGACCGGCACCTGGAGACCGGACACGGAGGCTCTCCGGTTCACCCTCGCGGTCATGCCGGACACCCAGTTCCTGTACTGGGGCAGCCAGGACAGCGTCAACCGGACCCCGCAGGAGGCGTCGTTCCGCTACGTCGTGGAGAACAGCGGGGACGCGAACGGCGACAACATCGTGTTCATGGCGCACCTCGGCGACCTGACCCAGGACGCGGACCCGTCCTCCTTCCAGCAGGTCGACAAGGCCTTCGCGCTGCTGGACGGGCACGGTGCCGGGTACAGCGTGCTGGCCGGCAACCACGACGTGAGCGGTGACGACAGCCGCGGTGACACGGCGTACCTGCGCACCATGGGCCCGCAGCGGTTCGCGCACGCGAAGACGTTCGCCGGGGCCGATCCGACCGGCTACAACACCGCGCACGTCTTCCGGGCCGCCGGCCGCTCCTGGCTGCTGCTCGCCCTGGACTGGCGGACCAGCGAGCAGGGTTTCGCGTGGGCCGAGAGCGTCGTCAAGGCCCATCCGAAGCTGCCGGTGATCCTCACGACGCACGACCTGGTCTACTCCGACTACGATGACAACGTTTTCCCGTACGAGTCCGGGGACCCCGAGGACAACGCCGCCCTCTCCGCCTACGGCCGGACGGTCTGGGACCGGCTGATCGACGGCAACGACCAGATCTTCCTCACCCTCAACGGCCACTACTGGCCGTCCGCGCGGACGACCGCGAAGAACGCCGCCGGCAACGATGTGCACCTGCATATCACCAACTACCAGAACCGCTACTTCGGCGGTGGCGGCATGATCCGGCTCTACCACTTCGACCTGGCCCGCAACACGATCGACGTGGAGACGGTCAACCCGTGGATCCTGGCCCAGGAGCCGGAGTCCCGGTCCGAGCTGGCGGCCGAGCACGCCCGGATCACCGGTCCGGTGGACGACTTCTCGGTGCCGATCGACTTCGAGCGGCGCTTCGCCGGCTTCGCCCCGGTGCCGGCCCGGCCCGCCCGGCCCGCCGCCCGGGAGCTGGTGAAGGGCACCCTGGCGTACTGGCGCTTCGACGGGCAGGGCGCGCCCGGCACCGCGCTCGGCGCGGGCGACACCGTCCGCGACCTGTCCGGGAAGGGCAACGACCTGACGGTGGTGACCCTGCCGGGCACCGCTGCCGACGCGCTCACCTGGTCGGCCGACCACCACCCCGACCAACCGGCGCACGCCAGCCTGAGGTTCGGCGGCGGCCGCAACCCGCTGCACGGCTCGTACCTGACCACCGGGGCGCAGGCTCCCCTGAACGGCGAGACGTTCAGGTCCGGGTACACCATCGAGACGTTCGTGATGCTGCCACTGGACTGGGACGCCGGGAACAACGGCTGGGCGTCGGTGCTCAGCCGCCGCGGCTCGGCCGGGGACGCCGGCAAGCACGGCAAGAACACCGACCCGGGCGAGCCGGTGCTCCAGCTCTCCATCTCGAACAACGGCCGCGAGCCGCAGTTCAACCACTACCCGCTGAACGCCACCTGGCCGACCACCAACTGGGGGCACGGCCTGGTGGAGCTCAAGTGGTGGCACCTGGCGGTGGTCAACGACGGCCGCCGCACGAGGCTGTACGTCGAGGGCGCCCCGGTCGTCGACAACCCGAACCGGCTGTCGGCCGGCCTCACCTCGCTCGGACTCCCGTGGCTGGTGGGCGGCCACGAGTACGCGGGCGCCGTCGACATCGTGTTCCACGGCAGCGTCGGTGACACCCGGATCGTGAACCGGCCCCTGGCCGCGGACGAGTTCCTCACGGCGCGGTGAGCCGGGTCTCCCGTCTCCGGCCCGGCCGCCGGAGACGGGAGGCGGGAGGCGGGAGGCGGGAGGCGGGAGGCGGGAGGCGGGAGACCGGAGGCGGGAGGCGGGAGGCGGGAGACATCCGAAGGTATGGAGTTGGTCTAGTCCTCTTGACTGGCAGGCCCTGACGGCGGTTTGGTATGTACCAAATCTCGGCCCACCCCCCACCACCCCGCCCTCGAACGGGCATCCCGAAAGGGCCACTGTCATGCACCTGGCAAGATTTGCGGCCTCCGCGTGTGCGCTCGCACTCGCGGCCACCGGCGTCACCGTCGCGCTGGCCCCCGCCGGCAGCGCCGCGGGGAGCAGCGTCTACTCCGTGGCTCCCTACGTCGACATGTCGAACGGTCAGGAAGGACTGCTCGACACCGCCATCACGGGACACGGGCTCAAGGCCTACACGGCGGCCTTCGTACTCGGCGAGGGCTGCACCCAGATCTGGGGCGACACGCTCCCCATAGGCAACGACTCCTACACCGACCCGGAGATCGCCAGGGCGAAGTCCGAGGGCGCCTCCGTCATCATCTCCTCCGGCGGGGCCAGCGGTGAGCCGCTCGCCTGGACCTGCTCGACCCAGAGCAGCATCGACGCCGGCTACCAGGCCATCATCAACGACTACGGCGTCACCCAGCTCGACTTCGACGTCGAGGGCGCCGCCATCGCGGACACCGCCGCCGCGGCCCGCCAGATGCAGGCGATGAAGGACCTCAAGGCGTCCAACCCGAACCTGAAGTTCTCCATGACCCTGCCGGTGCTGACCAGCGGGCTGACGAACGACGGCGTCAACATCCTCAAGGCCGCGAAGACGGCGGGCATCAGGATCGACGTGGTCAACATCATGGCCATGGACTACTACGCGGGCACCGGCACCGAGATGGGCCAGGGCGCGGTCTCCGCGGCCAGGGCCACGCTGGCCCAGATGCAGTCCGTCGACTCCGGCTACACCTACGCCGACCTCGGCATCACGCCGATGATCGGCAAGAACGACGACGGGTCCACCTTCACGCTCGCCGACGCCCAGACGGTGGAGTCCTTCGCCGCGCAGAACGGCGTCGGGCGGCTGTCGTTCTGGTCGGCCAACCGGGACCAGCCGTGCAGCGGCAGCGCCAACTCGCTGTCCACGTGCAGTGAGATCAGCCAGAACACCCTCGCGTTCACCGACGCGTTCGTGCCCTACGAGGGCAGCACGGGCGGTGGCGGCGGCACGACCACCGACTTCTCGCTGTCCCTGTCGCCGGGTTCCGCCTCGGTCGCCCAGGGCGGTTCGGCGACCGCGACCGTCGGTACGGCCGTCACCTCCGGCAGCGCCGAGTCGGTCAGCCTCTCCGCCTCCGGCGCGCCCTCCGGTGTCAGCGTCTCCTTCTCCCCCACCTCCGTGACGTCCGGGGGCAGTTCGACGCTGACGGCGGCGGTCGGCTCGTCCGTGGCCGCGGGCACCTACCCGATCACCGTCACCGGCACGGCCGCGAGCGGCAGCCACAGCGCGACCTACTCGCTCACGGTCACGTTCTCCTCGGGCGGCGGGGGCGGCGGGGGCTCGCTGACCAACGCGGGCTTCGAGACCGGCAGTCTGAGCCCCTGGACCTGCGCGAGCGGCAGCGCGGTGGTCGCCGGCCCGGTCCACAGCGGCAGCCACGCCCTCCAGGTCACGCCGAGCTCCAGCAGCACCGGCGAGTGCGACCAGAGCGTCACCCTGTCCGCCAACCACACCTACACCCTCACCGCCTGGGTGCAGGGCCCGTACGCCTACATCGGGGTGAGCGGCGGCGCCTCCGCGAGCACCTGGTCCAACAGCGGCAGCTGGAACCAGCTCACGGTCAGCTTCACCACCGGCAGCAGCGGGGCGGTCACCGTCTTCGTGCACGGCTGGTACGGCCAGTCCGCCGTCGACGCGGACGACTTCACCCTGAGCTGAGCACGGATCCGACGACGAGGGGGGCCGGTTCCCCGGGCGCGTGCCCGGGGAACCGGCCCCCCTCTCGTCCGTGCCGCCCTACGCCCTACTGGCCGAAGCCGTAGGCGAACAGGTGGTCGGTGCCGGTCTGGCCGGTCACCGGCAGCGTCACCGACGCCACCTGCTTGGACGGATCCAGCGCGACCTTCGTGGCGAAGACGTAGGTCTTCACGCCGTCCCGGCCGCCGCTCCCGGTGTTCCGGTATGCGGTGGTGACGGCCGTGGTGTCACCCGGCAGCGGCTTGCTCGGGCCGCCGTTGAGCGTCCAGTCCGAGAAGCCGACCGTCGCCTGGGAGTTGGTGCCGTCCGTGTAGGTGACGGTGAGCGTGCCCGAGACCCCGCTGCCGTCGGTCGGTGCGTTGACCGCGGAGCCCAGCAGCCCGAGCGACGACCCGGAGGTGCCGGCCGGCATCGGGATCGTCTGGCCGGCCATCTCCAGGTTGTCGAGCTGACCGGAGGTCACCGTCGGCCAGGTGTAGGAGATGCCGTCGACCGTGAGGGTGGAGCCGCTCGTGACGCCGGCCGCCGACAGCGCGTTCTGCGAGTAGGCCCAGCCGCCGCCGTCGAACCCGCCCGAGTAGGTGGTGCCGTCGGCGTAGATGCCCTCGTTGGTGGCGTACGGCCACAGCGCACCCGCCTTGGCGACGGCCACCCGGAGGGTCGCGCCGGACAGTGCCGTACCGGTGCCGTGGTCGGTCAGGGCGAAGGTGACCGGGTACGTTCCCTCGGTCGCCCCCGCCGTCACGTGGACCTTGGCCTCGGCGCTGCCCGAGGCGGGCACCGTCAGCGAGCCGGAGGCCGTGTCCAGGGTGACACCGGAGGGCGCCGTCGCCGTCCAGTCGACCGTGACGGCCTTGCCGCCGAGGTTGGTCAGGTTCAGGGTGGCGTCGTCGCCCGTGCCCGGCTGGAGGACCAGGCCGTTGCTGGGACCGGTCGCCGCCAGCACCCGGCCGCCGCCCGTGGTGTCCGACGGCGGCACCGCCGAAGGGCCGGACGCCCAGGAGGTGTTCGGCTGGGTGCCGAGCGTGTAGTCGAGCGTGCCCGCGCCCTTGAACTGCTGGTACGTCAGCCAGGAGGCGTTCCACGCCTTGCCCTTGACGTTGAGCGACTGCACGTAGGGCGCGTCGGGCGCGGCCTGCGGGGCGTTGATCCGCACCGTCTTGCCGTTGCCGAAGGTCACCTGGGCCGTCGGGAACGCCGGGCTGCCGAGGACCAGGGTGTCCGTGCCCGGGGTCTCCGGGTACATGCCGAGCTCGGACCAGACGTACCAGGAGCTCATGGCGCCGAGGTCGTCGTTGCCGAACGAGCCGACCGGGGCGTTGAAGTACAGGCCCTGCTGGGCCGTGCGGACGGCCGCCTGGGTCTTCCAGGGCTCACCTGTGTAGTTGTACTCCCAGGGGATCTCCACGCTGGGCTCGTTGCTCAGGTCGGCGTCGGTGCCGCCGGGGCTGGTGATGTCGTCGAGGAGGCTGTCCAGGTAGGCCGAGTACGCCTTGGTGCCGCCGCGGGCCTGGATGAGCTGTTGCAGGTTGAAGGGGACCATCGGGGTGTACTGGGCGGAGGTGCCCTCCACGAAGCCGTTGGAGGTGCCGGGGGTGAAGCCGCCCGCGAACTGGCCGTCCTTGTTCTTCGCCTGCATGTAGCCGGTCTGCGGGTTGAAGACGTTCATCCAGTCCTGGGCGCGGGTGGCGAACTTCGTGTAGACGTCCGTCTTTCCGAGCGACTTGGCGAAGGCGGCGAGGGCGTAGTCGGCGCTGTCGTACTCCAGTTGGGTGGAGACGGGGCCGTAGAAGTTGCAGCAGTTGTAGTCGTTCTCGTCCAGCGGGAGGTAGCCCTTGGCGTCCCGTACCGACTCGCCGGGGCGGTCGTTGTTGGGGACGGTGGCCTCGTGCTGGAGGGCGGCGAGGGCCTTGGCGGTGTCGAAGTCCGTCGCGCCGAAGGCGTACGCGTCGGCGATGATCCCGGCCGCCGGGTCGCCGACCATCACGTAGCTCTCGCCGTTGTTCGAGGCCCACTTGGGCAGCAGGCCCGTCTGGTCGTAGCCGTTGAGCATCGAGGTGACGACGTCACTGGCGACCTTGGGCTCGGCCAACGCCATCAGCTGGGTCTGGGAGCGGTAGGTGTCCCAGCCCGAGTAGTTGGCGTACTGCGCCTGCTGGCCCTTGGCCAGCTTGTGGATCTGGTTGTCCATGCCCATGTACTGGCCGTTGGCGTCGGAGAAGACGTTCGGGTGCAGCAGGGCGTGGTAGAGCGCGGTGTAGAACTGCGTCTGCTGGTCGGCGGATCCGCCGCCCACCTCGATCTTCTTCAGCACCGCGTTCCAGGCGTCGTGGTTGGCCTTCTCGACGGCGCCGGCGTTCCAGTTCTTGATCTCGGCGGCGAGGTTGCCCGCCGCGTTGGCGTCGCTCGTGTACGAGATGCCGACCTTCGCGGTGACCGTGGTGTTCGCGGAGGTGTCGAAGGTGAGGTACATGCCGTTGGCGCCGGTCGTGGGCGGCTGGGCGGCCTGGGCGGCCTTGGACGGCCGGGACGCCGCACCGGCGCTCGGTGCCGCGGAGGCCGTGCCGGAGGCCTTGGCGGCGCTCCCGTGGACCGTCGGGGCCGGCTTCGCCGGGACGGTGAAGTGCTTCTCCTTCAGCGGCTTGGACGTGGACTTCTGCGGGGCCGCGCTGACCTTGCCCGCCTTCAGCGACGTCGCGTCGGGGGTGATGGTGCCGCCGACCCAGGTGCCGCTCGCCGCGAACGGCCGGTCGAACTTGATGTCGAAGTGCAGCGTGTACCGGTTGCTCGCGCCGCAGAAGTGGCCGCTGTCGACCGCGCCGCTGATCTCCTTGCTGTTCACCACCTGGACGCGGGTCCCGTCGACCTGGGTGGCGCCCCCGCTCAGCTTGAACAGCAGGTTCGCCTGCTGTCCGGCGGGGAAGGTGAAGGTGCCGAGACCGGCCCGGGTGGTGTCGGTCAGCTCGGTCTTCACGCCGTTGGCGTCGGTGACCTTGTACGACCCGATGGCCGCCTGCTCGTCGGCGTGGCCGAAACCGACCGACGTGCTGCCGAGGTCGCCCGAGAGCGCGCCGGTCACCGGCAGCACGGGCAGGTCGCCCGCGACCGGGCAGCCCGGTCCCGAGACGTGGGTGAGGCTGAAGCCGGAGATCTTCTTGTCGGCGTACTCGTAGCCGCCGCCGTCGGGGCGGTTCGGCGTCGTGTCGGGACCCCACTGCACCATGCCGGCCGGCATGTCGGGGCCGGGGAAGGTGTCCACGGCGCCGGAGGTGCCGATCAGGGGGTTGACGAGGGACGCGGGGTCCGTCACGAGGGCCGGGGTGCCGGCGCTCGCGGCATGGGCGCCGCCCGCCGCGGTGAGCGGCAGGGCTGCCATGCCCAGGACGCAGACCACGGCGAGGCGCCTGCGGAATCTCTCTCGGGTGGAACGTGGTGCGGCTGGACGTCGGGGTCTCACCATCGGTTGCCTCCGCAGCAGTTCGTGCTTCGCACATCAGGTGTCGGCGCGCCGAAAATCACCGGAATGCCGGCGACAGGCAACGAATCCGGTCGCTCCCACGGCCTGACAACGTTGCCATGCACGAGAGTCGAGTGAAACGCCTGCGCTTGCGGCGTGTCAACGAGGCCAACAAGACTTTCTGGGCGCGAAGTTCACGAAGGGGCGTACGCCGGGCTCAATACCGTTGGCGCTTGCGGGAGTTACGGCTCCCGGGCAACTCCCCTACAGCCCCCGGGAGACGAGGCTGAGCGCGTCGGCGAGCTGTTCGCGGTGCCGGCGCAGCGCCTCGGGGGTGACGCCCTCCCCGGCCACGGCCCGGGCGAGGTCGTCGGTCGCCACCTTGAGGACGGCGCTCATGGTGGCGGCCCGCATCCGGACGTCGAGCGGGTCGGCCTCCCCGCCCGCGCGTCCGGCGAGCACTTCGACGAACGCGTCCTCCGCGCGCTCCCTGAGCACCAGGTAGACGGCGCGCAGCGCGGGTTCGTCGTGGGTCAGCCGGATCACCGTGAGGACCGCCTCGGCGTCCCCGTCGGCCGACGCGTCGGGTGCGGGCCGGTAGGCGGCGCGCAGGTGCTCGGTGAGGTCGACGCCGGGCGGCCAGGCGTGCAGGACCGTGCGGAAGGCCGCGACCGACTGGGTGAGCAGCGGCTCGACACAGCTTTCCTTGGTGGGGAAGTAGCGCCACAGGGTGCGCTCCGAGACGCCGGCCGCCCGTGCGATCTGCTCGCCGGAGGTGGCGGCCACCCCGTGTGCGGCGAACAGCCGGACCGCGTGCCGGGAGATCTCCAGGCGCTGCCGCTGCCGCTGCCGGTCGCTCACCGGGGGCCGTCCCCGGCGGGGCGCCATCGGGCCACTGTCCACCGTCACGTCCTCCATCGGCCGATCCAACCACGCCGGGGCCGCGCGGCGACTGGCCGAAAACATTATTGGCAGTGACTGACAATAAAGTGTTACGGTCGAAGTGCCGGAAGATCGCGTTCCGAGGTCCAGGAGGAGGACCATGAACGGTGCCGCCGAGCTTTCCCGACTACCCTTCGCACGGCCGAACGTGCTCGATCTCGCACCCCTCTACGCGGTGCTGCGCCGGGAGGCGCCGATCACGCCGGTCACCACCCCGGCCGGGGATCCGGCCTGGCTGGTGACCCGCTTCGAGGAGGTCCGCGACCTCCTCGGCGACAAGCGGCTGGGCCGCTCCCATCCCGAGCCGGAACGGGCGTCCCGCATCACGAGCGCCGCGGTGCAGGAGGGCCCCTCGGGCGACTACGCCACCGAGGAGGCCGACCACACCCGGATGCGCCGGCTGCTGACCCCGGCGTTCTCCGCCCGGCGCATGGTGATGCTCTCCGACCACGTACGGCAGCTGGTGGACGACTGCATCGACCGGCTGCTCGCCGAACGGGCCGCCGCGCCCTACGGCGTGGTCGACCTGCACGCCGGACTCGCTTTCCCGGTGCCCGTCGCTGTCATCTGCCGGCTGCTCGGCGTGCCCGAGAGCGACCGCGAGCACTTCGCCTCGCTGTCGGAGCGGATGGCGAACTACGCCATCGGCGGCGAAGCCGAACGGGCCCGCGAGGAGTTCAACGAGTACATGACGACGCTCGCCGAGACCAAACGCCCCCGGCCGGGCGAGGACGTCATCTCCGACCTGGTCCGCGCCCAGAGCGCCGACGCGGACTTCGACTACTCCGAGATGATCAGGCTCTGCGTCGGGCTGCTCTTCGCCGGCCACGAGACCACCGTGAACCGCATCGGGCTGGGCACGCTCTTCCTGCTCACCCGCCCCGACCAGTGGCAGGCGCTGACCGCCGACCCGGCCGGCCGGGTCAACGCCACCGTCGAGGAGATCATGCGCCTGGGCGCACCCGGCGACCTCGGTCTGCTGCGCTACGCCCACACCGACGTCGACGTCGCCGGGGTCACCATCCGCAGCGGCGACGCCGTGATCCTCTCCATCAACTCGGCCAACCGCGACGCGTCCGTCTACACCGACGCCGAGAGGTTCGACCCCGACCGTCCGGAACGCAACCACCTCGGATTCGGCCACGGCCCGCACTTCTGCATCGGGGCGAGCCTGGCCCGCACGGAGCTCCGCATCGTCTTCGCCGCCCTCGCCGAGCGCCTGCCCGGTCTGCGGCTCGCCAAGGACGTCGACGACCTCACGATGCGCACCACCCTCACCGGCGGGGTCAGCGAGCTGCCCGTCACCTGGTGAGAGCACCGCCCGGACCGGGGCGTGGGGGGGGGGGGGGGGGCCCCCCCCCGCCCCCCCCCCCCCCCCCCCCCCCCCCCCCCCCCCCCCCCCCCCCCCCCCCCCGGGGGGGGGGGCCGGGGGCGCGGGGGGGGGGGCGCCCCCCCGGGGGGGCCCCCCCCGCCGGGGGGGGGGGGGGGGCGGCCCCCCCCCCCCGGGCCCCCCCGCGCCGCGCCCGCCGGGTCACCCCTCGTCGCGCAGCCGGGCCGCCAGGGTGGTCAGCGGCTCGGTCTCCTCGGGGTGGCCCAGGCCGGTGAGCAGGGAGACCGCCGCGTCCAGGCGGACGAGGGCGGGCTCGGGGCGTTCCAGGTAGAGGCCCTGCACCACAGCCGCGAGCCGGACGCACTCGGCCCACTCGCCGACGTGGTCCCGGTCGTGGGAGTCGGGTTCGGGTTCACCGAGGAGGGTGAGCGCCTTGTCCAGGGCGGTCAGGGAGGTCTCGTACTCCTTGGCGTAGGCGTTGACCCGCCCGTGCTCGTAGGCGAGGGCGCTGTCCAGGTCGCGGCCCCGGGCCCGGTACCCCGCGGCGCGGGCCTCGTCGGCGACCCGGCCGGCGTCGGCGAGCAGGGCGAGCGCGTCGGCCAGGCCCTCCGCGCCCTGCTGCTGGGCCTGGAGGCGGGCGAGTTCGCGCAGGCAGCTGCTGAGCTGCTCGTAGCGCGGTTCCTTGGCGTGCGCGGCGAGGGCCTGGTCGGCGGCCTCGCGGGCCGGGCCGAACTCGCCGGACTCGGCGAGGAGCATGGCCGTCTCCGCGGCGATCATGGCGTGGCTGCCGGGGTCGTCGTCCCAGCCGGCCGACTCGGCCGCGAGGGCGGCGTACTCCGCCGTGGCGGCCTTGAGGTCCTCCCCCGCGTGCAGCGCGCGGGCGCGGGCCAGCCGCAGCTGGGCGACGAGCCGGGAGTCCACCTCCCCGGCGGCGATGTCCGGTTCGGCCAGGAGGGAGTCGAGCAGCGCGATGCAGTCCTCGACGCGGCCCAGGTCGAGGGTGAGCTGGGCCGCGTTGCTGTAGGTGCAGAACGCGTCGAAGCGGCTGCCGCGGCGAAGTTCCAGCTCCGCGGAGCGGGTCAGGTGCCGCAGCGCCTCGTCGGGGCGGCCCAGCCGCATGGACGCCTCGGCCAGGTCACCGTGGAGGCGGGCGGCGCCGCCGGCGTGGGACGGCCAGTCGGCCGCCAGCCGCAGGCCCTCGGTCAGGTCCGCGTGCGCGGCCTCCGGGTCCTTGAGGCCGAGCTGGATCCGGCCGCGCAGGGCGAACGTGCGGGGCAGGTACCAGGCGGGGCCGTCCGCCTTCAGCCGGTCGAGGAGGGCGTCGATCTCCGTGATCGCGGTGGGCAGGTCGCCGGAGACGGCGTACGTGCTGGCCCGCAGCAGATGGGCGCCGGAGACCTGTCCGGAGATGTCGTGCCGGGTGGCGAAGTCGAGCAGCAGGTCCACCTCGGCGAGAACCGGCGCGACGTGTTCGTCGCTCCTCGACGTCTGCAGCCGCATGCCGAGCGCGGTCGCCCGCAGCCGCAGCAGCCGGGCCTCCTGGTACGGGGCGAGGTCCGACGCCTCCTCGTGCAGACGGACCAGGGCCGCGTGGGCGGCAGTCAGCGCCGCGGCCTGCGCCTCGGCCTCGTCGCCGTGCCCGCCGGGAAGACCGCCCGCGGGCAGCACCGCACAGGCGCGGGCGAGCGCCGCGTGGCCCGGTGCGCCGGCTTCGTCGTACAGGCCCGCGGCCTCCTCGTACCGGGCGGCCGCCTCGTCGAACTCCTCCTTGTCGCCCGCCCGGCCCGCCTCGTCCTCCAGCAGGTCCGCGCGCAGCCGTACGAGCGGTCCCACGGCCGGGTCGTCGGGGTGGACGTAGCCGGGGGCGGCGACGAGGGTGCGCAGCCGGGCCCAGCAGGCCACCGCGTCCGGATGCCCCTGGTCGTCCAGCTCCCGTGCCCGGACAATGAGTTCGGGCAGCGACTCGGGCACGGCGGCGGGCGCGGCGGCGGGCGCGGGTACGGCCGCCGGGGCCACGTCGTCCAGGCCACGGGCGCGCAGGGTCAGTTCGAGTGCGTCCAGGAGGGGGGCGCGGTCGAGGCGGGCCCGGCGCCGGTCGGTGTGGGCCGTGGTGCCGTTGCGGGCGTCGAAGCGGGCGGCGAGGTCGTCGGCGCGGCCACGCACCTCGGCGCGCAGGCCGGCCACCGTCCAGGTGCGGCCCGCGTATCCGGCGGCGGGCAGCCCGCCGTGGCCGAGGAGTTCGACGCGCTGGAGGAGGACCTCCACGCCGGTGAGGAAGCCGAGCTGGTCCAGCGGCGAGTCGACCTCGTCGAACAGGTTCCGGTTCTCCGCGAGGAGTTCGAGGCCGCGGGCCTCGTTGCCGGTGAGCGCGCAGAACTCCAGGTGGCGGCCGACCTCGCCGGACATCGAGGGGTTGCGGCGGCAGGCGCGGTAACCGGAGAGGTGCAGTGCGCGGGCCCGGTCGGCGGCGCCGGTGCGCAGCAGGGGAAGCAGCGCGTACGACACGGACCGGGCGGGCTCCTCCTGGCAGGACTCCTTCCCGGCCAGGACGGGCTCCCAGGTGCGCAGCGCCCGCTCGTCGTCGTCCCCGTCGAGGTGGTACAGGGCGCGGTCGCAGATCTCGCAGGCCTCGCAGTCGCTGAGCCGGGTCCGCGGACGTCCCGCCCACAGTTCGTAGGCGAGGCCGGTGTCCTCGCCGGCGTGGGCGGCGAGCCGGTAGGCCTGCGCGTAGTAGGGCTGGAGCGCGAGGCCGGCCTTCTCGTACCGGTCGCGCATCTCGGTCAGCCACTGGCGCAGACTCGCGAGGGGTATCTCGGGGAGCGCGATCAGGGCGTTGGCCACCCACTTGAACCGCCAGAACAGCATGTGCCGCAGCCGCTCGTCGAAAACGTCGGGCTGTTCGTCGAAGAGGGTGAGCAGGCGGGCGAAGACGACCGGCGACTTACGGGGTTCGGAGCCGTAGGTGTAGGCCTCCTGGAGTTCCAGGAGCGCGTGGACGAGCGCCCGGGGTTCCGCGAACTGCTCGGCGGCCTCGGCCAGTTCCTCGGCCGTGACGGTGCGGGTACGGCCGTAGGGGCGCCGGTCGTTCTCCTGGAGCGCCTGGTACAGCTCGTCCGTGTTCTGGGGATGGGGTGCGGAGGGCATCGTCAGCTGTCCTTGCGGAGGGCGTGGGCGAGGAGGTCGAGGAAAGAGCGGTTGATGAGGCTCGACTCGGCGGGCCTGAGCGGGCGCCGGGACAGCATCGCGGCCTGCCCGTAGAGGGCTTCGGCGCTGGTGCGGGCCAGTTCGGGCTCGTCGATGGTGACCGCGGTGCGGACCAGCGGGTTGAGCTGGTTGAGGATCAGCTGGGCCCGCGGGGCCTCCTGGCGCAGGTGGCCGAGGATGTCGCCCCACACCCCGCCCTGCTGCTCGCGGGCGAGCTGGGAGCGGCTGCGCTCGTGCCGGGCCTCGCGGCTGTCGAGGAGGAGGGCGGGCGCGGAGGCGGGCTGGAAGGTGCGCAGCGCGACGTCGCAGTCGAAGACGGCGAGGGCGTCGCGGGCCTGCGCGAGGTAGGCCGCGGCGGCGAGCTCCGTCTCCCGGTCGACGGTGTCGAGGTGGGCGGTGAGGGTGCCCGGGTCGAGGTCGGCGACGGCGACCTCGGGCCTGATCTCCGGCAGCCGGTGGACCAGTTCGCGGTCGTAGGTGTAGCCGCCGTTGACGACGCCGAGTCCGGCCGCCGCGGCGATCGCCGCCACCTGCCGGAACTCCTCGACGCTGGAGGTCACGAGCACGGTGCGGTGGGCGCGCGCGAACTCGTCGAGGGTGGCGTGTCCGTCGGTGGTCTCGAACGGCAGCCACGGCAGCAGCATCCGCAGGATCTCGTCGTCGTGCACGGCGAGCGACTTGACGGCCAGGTGGTGGGTCTGGAGGAAGCGGCCGAGGAGGTCCGGGTCGCTGGCGGCGGTCCGGGCGATCCAGGCGCGCAGCCGCTCGGCGAGGGCGTCGCGGACCGCGGCGAGGGTGTCGTCCTCGTAGAGGGACTCCCGGGACGCGGTCGGGCGCAGGCTCTCGGCGTCGAGGACGCAGCGGACGAAGAACGCCCACTCGGGGAGGATCTCCTCGGCCTGCTCGGACAGCAGCATGCCCTTGACGTGCACGCGGTGGCCGTGGCGGCGCCCGGCCGGCACCGCCTCGGGGAGCACGCACGCGATGCCCTTCAGGCCCACGGCCGGCAGGTCCAGGTCGATGGTGTCCAGCGGCGTGAACCCGAAGACCTCCTCGCCGTACCCGGCCAGCGCACGGGAGCGCGCGCCCGGCGTGGGGTAGCTGCGCGCCCAGGGCGCGGGCTCGGGATTGACGGGTGCGGCAGGGCCGCCTGCGCCGTCCTCGAAGGTCACCGGGTGACGCAGCAGCGAGCCGAAGTGCCGGGCCAGCGCCTGTACTTGGACCGGCCGGGTCCACTCCCCCGCGTCGGCGCGGGGGGTGAGCGTGACGGTGGTGCCGGGCCGGGGACGGGCGGCGGCGGGCAGGGCGCGGACGGTGTAGCTGCCGTCGCCGCGACCGCGCCACTCCACGGCGGGGGCGTCGGGGGTACGGGCGGACCGGCTGACGACGTGGATCTCGTCGGCGACCAGGAAGCAGGAGAGCAGGCCGATGCCGAACTGGCCTATGAAGTCGGCGCGTTGCTCGGCCACCTGGTCGGCACGCTTGCTGCTGCGGCCGATGGTGGCGAGGAAGGTGTGCACGTCGGCCTCGGTGAGGCCGACCCCGTCGTCCTCCACCCGGACCACCGAACCGTCGGCGTACAGGCGGATGCCGAACGCGTCGGCGGCGGCGCCCGGTTCGAGGCCGTGCCGGGCGGTCAGCGCGTCCACCGCGTTCTGCAGGAGTTCGCGCAGGTAGACGCGGGGGCTGGAGTAGAGGTGGTGGGAGAGGAGGTCGACGAGGCCGCGCAGGTCCACCTGGAAGGTGCGGTCGGCGCCGGCCGGGCTCGCTGGGGTGTGGGGCAGAGTCATCACAGAGTCCGGGGTGGGGTGATCGAGGAGTGGCGGGCGGAAGGTGCGCCGGGCGGCGCGGGAGACACCGGCGAGCGCTGCGCCGGAGGCACCGGCAACGGCGGCCGTTTCAGCCGCGACGCGGAAGGCACCGGTGACGGTGGCCGGTTCAGGCGCGGCGCGGGACGCACCGGTGACGGCGGCCGGGTCAGGCGCGGCGCCGGAAGCGGGCGTACGTCTTCTCCGGCTGCGCCATGTAGGTCCAGGGCCACCGGGTCCAGGCGCCGTCCAGCTCGTGGTACACCCGTGGGGCCACGACGCTCTCGGCCGACAGCGACAGGGCCATGGCGAAGATGTTGAAGTCCTCCTGCCAGCCCGGCCGCCGCTGGTAGCCGGGGTGGAGGATGCTGCGCTCGGCCGCGTCCCGCAACTCCCTCTGGATCTCTGGGGTGTCGAGGCAGTCCTTGTCGTCCGACTCCACCCAGTCCTCGATATGGGCCATGGCGACCACACAGCCGAGACGATGGCCGTCGGGAGCGTCGGCGAACGCCTTGCGCGCGAACTCCAGGGCCTGGCCCGGCTCGCCGTGCCACCGGGGCTGCAGGTGTGACACCCACTCGATGTGGGTCGCCAGGTCCAGCGGGTCGCGGCGCAGGGCGGCGTCGAGCCGGGCCTCGTTGACGGCGGTGCCCACCGACATGCCGCGGCCCGAGGTGAGCAGGCGCCGCCACGGCGTGATCCACTCCGGCCGCAGCTCGGCGGCTTCGAGCAGGTGCTCCTCCGCTGTCTCCAGCCGCTCGTAGAAGACGCGCCACTGGTCCCGCGAGACGTCCGTGGCACGCGCGGAGGTGCGCGCCTCCCAGCCCCAGCTGATGTGGCGCGCCCCGGACATCAGCAGCGCCGTCGCCCGGTGCTGCTCGTCCTCCTCGGCGGCCCGGCCGATCCAGTCCTGCAGACCGTCGACGTCGGACAACTCACCCAGCACCTGGTGGTCGCGGCCGAGGTCGAAGTGGGCGGACGCCATCCTGACCGCGTCCCAGTCCCGCGACTCCGCCGCCACCAGCAGCGCCATGACCCGGGTGTCCCCGAGGAACTGCAGCTTGTACACCCCGTTCTGCCTGCGCGGCACGGGAAGCGCATGCGGATCCGCCGCCGGTTTCTCCCCGCCTCTACCGAACAGCTTGCCGAACATGCCGCGCCCTCCCCAGGTTCCGCGTGATCATTCCGGTGCAGCATAAGCGGCCCCACCGACATCGTTTCCACAGGGTTTTCACCGGGAGCCCACGGAGACCGCTCCCGCCGACCGCGTGACGGGCGCGGCGACCGGGGTTTCAGAGGCGGCCCGGACGGGTTCGGCGGGGGTGAACGGGGGTTCAGCGACGGTGAGCGGGTTGAGCGGCGGAAGACGCGTTCAACGGTGGTGGACGTGTTCAGCCGTGGAAGACGACTTCAACGGCGGTGGACGTGTTCGGCGACGGCAGACGCGTTCAGCGGCGGTGGACGCTGACGGCGTATCCGCCGCCGTCGTACGGCTCTGCGTCCCAGGTGGCGAAGCGGTCGACGGGAGCAAGGCCGGCCGCGGCGCAGCAGTCGTCGTACTCGGGCAGGGTGATGCCGGGCGGTACGGGCAGATGAGCCTCGTCCAGGCCGAAGCCGGCGACCAGCAGACCGCCCGGGCGCAGGACCGCGGCCAGGCGCCCGACCACGGCGGCCTCGGTACCGGCGGCGAGCAACGGGAAGATGTTGCCCGCGGCGACGACGAGATCGAAGTCCGCCGCGATGCCGAGTCCGCGGGGCTCGAATTCGGCCAGGTCGGCCTGGAACCAGGGCAGTTCCGGCGCCTGCTCCCGCGCCACTGCCAGCATCGACGCGTCGAGATCGACCCCGACGCAGTCGTACCCGAGCTCCGCGAGCCGGATCATGACCCGCCCGGTACCGCACCCGGCGTCCAGCACGCGCGCCCCTGCGGGCACGAGCGCCGCGCAGAACCGCGCCTCACCGTGCACGTCCTTGCCGCTCCGGGCCACGGCGGCGAACCGGGCGGCGTACTCCCGTCCGGACGTCCCACCGGTCAGCTCGTCCCAGCGACTCATGCGACGAACTATAGGCCGACCGCGTGCCGCTCGAAGACGCGCCCGGATCACCCGCGCGGGCCGGGGACAGCCGCCGGGGACGGTGGTCGCGGACGACCGATGCCGCCGACCCTCGGGGAGGTGACACCGTCCGTGAGCGAGCTGCCCGCGGACGCCACGGGCGCCTCCGCGCCTCGCCGCCACCTCACCGGACCGCCGTCCCGCCTCCCGCCGTCCCGCCGTCCCGCCTCCCGCCTCCCGCCTCCCGCCTCCCGCCTCCCGCCATCCCATCGCCTCGCGGCCCCGACCGCCCCACCGCCCCACCGCCTCACCGCCCCGCCGTCCCGCCGTCCCGCCTCCCGCCCGACCACCCCACCGCCTCACCGCCCGACCACCCCACCGCTAGGCCACCCCCTCCTCGCTGGGTACCGACGATCCGCCCCAGGACCGGAGCCGGAGTTCCTCCTCCTTCGTGCAGTCGATGCGTTTCATGGCGAAGGCCAGGATCGGGGGTGCCATGACGGACGTGGCCACCGCGACGAGCACGATGATCGTGTAGGAGTCGGTCGTCAGGACGCCCAGGCGCAGCCCGACCATCGCCACGATCACCTCGACCACACCGCGTGCGTTCATCCCGGCGCCCAGCGCCAGCGCCTCCCAACGGCTCAGGCGGCTCAGGCGCGCGCCCACGAACGCGCCGGTGAACTTGCCGACCACCGCCACGGCGAGCACGATCAGCGCCGCGGCCAGCACCGGGGGCTTCGCCAGGGCGCGCAGATCGATCCGCAGTCCGGCGGTCGCGAAGAACACCGGTGCCAGGGCGGCCGGCACCACCGTGCGCAGGGACGCCGTCCTGGCCGGCACCCACTCCCGGCTGGAGCCGATCAGGATGCCACAGACGAACGCCCCGAACACCGGCTCGAGCCCCAGCGCCTGCGTACCCGCGGCCGACATCAGCAGCAGGGCCGCGACCGCGGCCACCGTCCGCTCGGCGGAGGGGCCGCACCGGCGCAGCACGCGCCGGACGACCGGTCTGCCGACCACCACGGCCAGCACGATCACCAGCACCAGCGCACCGACCGAGTGGCCGACCGTCCCGGCGGTCAGCCCGCCGACCGCCGCCGCCGAGATCACCGACAGCATCATCCAGCCGAACGCGTCGTCGATCATGCCCGCGGCGAGCGTGAGCTGACCGACGTCCCGGTGGATCAGCCCCATGTCCATCAGCGTCTTGGCGATCACCGGTATGGCGCTCACACACATGGCCACGCCCATGAACATCACGAACACCGTGGTGTCGGAGTCCGGGTCGAGCAGGCCGGCCAGCGGGTAGCCGAGCGCGATGCCGAGGCCCAGCGGGACGAGCAGCCCGGCGAGGCTGACCCGCAGCGCGGTGGACCGTCGGCGGCGGATCATCCGCAGGTCCGTCTCCATGCCCGTCAGCCCGACCAGCAGCAGCACCGCGACCTGTCCGATCGCGTCGAGCAGGTGCATCTGCTCCGGCTGCCGGGGCAGCAGCCAGCCGGCCGCGCCGGGGGCGGCCCAGCCGGCCAGCGAGGGACCGAGCAGCACCCCCGCGGTCAACTCCCCGACGATGGCGGGCAGTCCGAGCCGTACGGCCAGTCTGCCCAGCACGATCGCCAGGGACAGCAGCACGCCCACCTGGAGCAGGAAGAGCAGCATCGGGTGCGCGCCGATCGGCGGGACCGGCGCCGCCGCCAGGGTGTCAGTCACGCGCACCCCGGGACACGGGCAACGGACGAGACAGCTCCCCGTACTGCCGGAAGCCGTAGAGCAGCGAGCTGTCCCGGTCGAAGCGCTCGACGGACCGCACCACCCCGACGACGATCACGTGGTCGCCGTCGGGGTGGGTGCGCGCGACGGTGCAGTCCGCGATGGCGTGCGCGGACTCCACCAGGGCGGGGCTGCCGGTCCGGGCGGACGGTTTCCACACCACCCGCTCGAACCGGTCCGCCGCGCCGGAGGCGAAGAGCGCCGCCACCTGCTCCGCGTCCCCGTGCAGCAGGTTCACCGCGAACGCGCCGCTGGCGAGCACCGCGTCCAGGGTCGGGCTCTGGGCGCGCAGACAGACCAGCAGCCTCGGCGGGGCCGTGCTCAGACTGCACAGGGACGAACACGTCATGCCCCAGGGCGGGTCGGCACCGTGCCGGGCGGTGACCACCGACACACCGGTGGGGAAGCCCGCCATCATCTCGCGGAACTCGCCGTGCATCGGCACCCTCACCTCACCCGAGCCGCCCGGCGCCGGCCCGTGTGTCCTGCGCTCACGCGCCGTCACGCATCCTCCGGAAGTACTCGTTCTGGGTGGGCAGGCTCGCCACCAGCGCACGGGCCTTGTCCTTGATGAGCTGGAACCCGGCCAGCGCCTCCTTCTCGTCGATCAGGTCGAGCGCCGGCGAGGGCCGTACGTCGATACCGCCGGTGCCGAGCAGGATGCAGTTGTACGAGTACGGCGGCAGGCCGTGGTAGCGGGGATAGACGCTGCCCGTGTCCGGGACCTTGCTCTCCCACTGCTCCAGCCGCTCGGCGAGCGCATCGGGTATGACCCGGGTGTTGGTGTCCCGCCAGTACTGGTTGTCGGCACGCTTGGCACCCCGGTAGTGCAGGACGAGGAACTCGCGGACGCCGTCCATGACGTTCATCACCGCGCCGTTGTACTGCTCGCGCAGCGAGAGGTCCCAGTCGGCGGCCGGGTAGTACTTGACCAGCTGCTCGATGGCGTAGTGGATGAAGAAGATGCCGGTGGACTCCAGCGGCTCGACGAACCCGCTGGACAGGCCTATGGCCACGCAGTTGTTGACCCATGACCGCCGGCTGCGGCCGATCCGCATCCTGATGTGGTTGGCCTGGACGTCCGCGGCGGCGGGGCCGACGAACTCGCGCAGCGTCCGCTCGGCCTCCTCGGGTTCCAGGTAGTCCCGGGAGTAGACGTATCCGGTGCCGATCCGGCTGATCAGCGGGATGGTCCAGATCCAGCCCGCGTCCTGGGCGGTGGCGGTGGTGCACGGCCGCAGCGGGTCCTTGTCCATGTCCATCGGCACCTGGAGCGCGACCGCGCTGTCGTTGGGCAGGGTGTCCTGGTACGACACGAACGGCTCGTCCAGTGTCTTGTTCAGGAGCAGCGCGCGGAATCCAGTGCAGTCGACGAACAGGTCGCCCGCCAGGCGGCCGTGCTCGGCGGTCTGCACGTGCGAGATCCAGCCGCGCTCGTCGAGGCCCACGTCCTGCACGGTGTCGACGATGTGCCGCACCCCGCGCTGGGTGGCGTACCTGGTGAGGAACTTGGCCAGCAGGTGCGCCTCGAAGTGGTAGGCGTAGGGGAACTGCGCGCCCTGGTAGTCGGCGATCGTCGTGGGCAGTTCGTCGTTCTCCACGAACTCCTGCTCCAGCAGGCGCCCGTCGAGGTAGCGCGGACTGCGGCCTGCGTCGCACAGGTTGGCCATCACGAAGCAGTCGACGTCGAACCGGCTGGTGGTCGGGTAGCGCAGCCACCAGTCGGTGAGCGGGAAGCCCTTGACCGACCCGAGCTGCTCGAACGGGTGGTAGAAGTGGTGCCCCGGCTCACGCCAGTTCTCGAACCGGACCGCGAGCTTGTACGTGGCGTTGCACGCGGGCATCCAGTCCCGCTCGGCCAGGCCGAGGAACTCGAAGTAGTGCCTGATGTCGCTGAACGTGGCCTCGCCGACGCCGATCGTGCCGACGTCCGCCGACTCCACCAGCGTGATCTTGACCCGGTCGCCGAAGGCGGCGGTCAGGTACGCCGCGGTCATCCATCCCGCCGTACCACCGCCGACGATGACGACGTTCTCCACGGCGGCCGAACGGGACTGATCACTGACAGGAGCATTCACGTTTTGTCACTCCATTTCCTTGATTTTTCGCCGTATTGATGCGCTGCGGCACCGCCCCCTGATCGGTGCCGCCGTGGTGGGTCAGTTCTCCAGGCCGAGCCAGGCGGCGATACGCGCCCAGGCCTCGCCGAGGTGGTCGGGTGCCAGCAGGTCCGTGTGCCGGCACGCAAGGCGTTCTTCGGTGATGTCGCCGGCGATGTGGGGGCGCCAGCGTTCGGTGGTGGGTTCGTCGTCCGGCTTGTCCGCGGCGGCGACGACGAGCAGCGCGTCACCGCCGAAACGGCCGCACCGGTGCTCGGAGTTGATGGACGCGTTGTTCTGGTAGACGCGGGCGAAGATCTGGATCTCCGCGTCGGAGAGTCCGCCGAGCGTCTCGCCGGCCTCCGCCTGCATCCTGGCCACCAGCCGGTCCAGGTCGGGCCCTCGCCGTCCGGACTGTTCCGGCTGCTCGGACTCTTCGAACTCTTCGGCCTGTTCGGCCTGTTCGGCCTGTTCCGGCCGTTGTTCCGGATAGGCGTCGAGGATGACGAGTACGACCTCCTCGCCGGCCGCCTCCAGTTGGACGGCGATCTCGTGGGCCGGGATGCCACCGGCCGAGAAGCCGAGCACGTGGTAGGGGCCGGCCTCCTGGACGGAGCGGATCTGCCGGATGTAGTCGGCCGCCATCTCCGTGACGGAGGCGGCGAACGCGCTGCTGCCGTCGAAGCCGCGGGCCTGGAGCCCGTACAGTCGCATCTCGCGCGGCACATGGCGGACCAGCGGGCTGTACGACCAGCTGAGGCCGCCGGCCGGGTGGACGCAGAAGAACGGGGCGTGGCCGCCGTCGGTCTTCAGCGGCAGGAGCACGTCCAGCGAGTCGGCCACCGACGACAGGTTCATCCGGTTCAGCAACGCGGCCACCGTGGGGGCGGCGAGCAGCATGCCGACGGAGACCGACACACCTCGCTCCCGCAGCCGGGCGACGAGCTTGACGGCCAGCAGTGAATGGCCGCCGCACTGGAAGAAGTTGTCGTCGAGTCCGAACTCCGCGAGCCCGAGCACCTCGGCGAACGTCTCGCACAGCAGGTCCTCCAGCACCGTGCCGGGACCGCGGCGGGCGCCACGGGTCCGTCCCGGCGCGGTCGGGTCGGGTGCGGGCAGCGCGGCGCGGTCGAGTTTGCCGTTCACCGTGAGCGGGAGTGCGGCGAGTACGACGAACGCGGCCGGGACCATGTACTCCGGCAGTCGCTGCCGGGCGAAGGCCCGCAGTTCGGCGAGCAGCCGGGGCGCCACGAACTCGTCGGGACCGTCGGCATCGTCGGAGCCGTCGGAGCCGTCGGAGCCGTCGGAGCCGTCGGAGCCGTCGGAGCCGTCGGCCGGGACGACGTAGGCCACCAGCCTGGGATCGCCCGGAGTGTCCTCGCGGGCGAGCACAGCCGCCTGGGCGAGCCCCGGGTGCGCGGCGAGCACGGCCTGGATCTCACCGGGCTCGATCCGGAAGCCGCGGATCTTGACCTGGTCGTCGGCCCGTCCCGCGAAGACCAGGTTGCCGTCCGCGGTCCACCGCATCCGGTCGCCGGTGCGGTACATCCGCTCCCCGACGGCGAACGGGCAGGCCACGAACCGTTCCGTCGTCAGGCCGGGCCTGCCCGTGTAGCCACGGGCCAGTCCCGCCCCGGCGACGTACAGCTCACCGGTCACCCCTGCCGGTACCGGCTGCAGCCACTCGTCGAGCACGTACAGCCGGGTGTTGGCGACCGGTCCGCCGATGTCCACGGCTCCGCCCGCCACCCGTACCGGGTCCAGGGGCGCGGACATGGTGGCGCAGACGGTCGTCTCGGTCGGCCCGTAGGCGTTGATCAGCTCGCGCCCTTCGGCCCAGCGCTCGGCAACCCGCGGGTCGAGCGCGGAGCCCGCCGACACGAGGGTGCGCAGGCCGGTGTAGTCGGCGGGCCGTTCCACCGCCAGCACGGCGGGCGGCAGCGTCGCATGGCTGACCCGCCACCGGTCCACGACCTCGGCGAGCCCAGTGCCCGGCGACAGCTCGTCGGCGGGTGCCACCACCAGCGCGGCGCCCGCGCCCAGCGCCATGAGCAGTTCCCAGGTCGCGGCGTCGAAGCCCACGCTGGCGAACTGGAGGACCCGGTCTCCGGCCCGTACCCCGAGCCGCCGGCGCTGTGCCTCGGCGAGGTTCACGGCGCCCGCATGGGACAGGACGACCCCCTTGGGGCGCCCGGTGGAACCGGAGGTGTAGATCACGTATGCCGCCTGCTGGGGCGTGATGCCGGCAGGGTCCCGCTCGGCGGCGGACCCGGCGCCACCGGGGGCGGCGGTGCGGGCGGCCGGTTCCGGATCCGGGCCCAGGTCCAGGTTCAGGTCGTCCAGTACGGTGCGCGGCACGTCGGTGATCAGGGCGGCCTCGTCCAGGAGCGGGGCGCAGGCGCGGGAGGTGAGTACGTGCGCGGCGCCGCTGTCGGCCAGGAGGTAGGCCAGCCGCTCGGCCGGCTGCTGCGGGTCGATCGGCAGATACGCCGCCCCCGCCTTCAGCACTCCGACGAGAGCCGTGACGAGTCCGGCGCCCCGCTCCATCAGGACCGCCACGACGGATTCGGCCCGCACCTCCCGTCCGGTCAGATGCCGGGCGAGCCGGTCGGCACGGGCGTCGAGTCCGGCGTACGAGATCTCGACACCGTCGCCGAGCAGGGCGGGCGCGTCCGGTGTGCGCCGCACCTGTGCCTCGAACAGCTCGACCGCCGTGCGGACCGGCACCGGGGCAGTGGAGTCGTTCCAGTCGGCCAGCAACTGCTCGCGTTCGGCGTCGGCCAGCACCTGGATCTCGTGCAGGTGCCGTTCGGGCTCGGCGGCCACCTGCCCCACCACCCGCACCCACCGCTCGGTGAGGAGCCTGGCGGTCGCCGGGTCGAAGACGTCCGCCGCCGCGGTGACCGCGCCGCGAAGTCCCGCGGGCCTGCCGTCACCGTCCAGCGACTCCCGGACGGTGAACTCCAGGTCGAATTTCGCGGTCGCGGTGAGGGAGTTGGCGCCGGTGGGCGCTGCGGCCTCCCGCTCGGCGGCCGAGTTGCCGAGCTTCGCCGGCTGCGCGCGCGGCAGGTCCGCGACCGCGTGCTCGACGTTCTCCACGCCGAGTACGACCTGGAAGAGCGGGTGTCGGGCGAGTGAGCGGGCCGGGGCCAGTTCCTCCACGAGCCGTTCGAAGGGGGCGTCCTGGTGTTCCAGGGCAGCGAGGCTGCGCTCCCGCACCCGCGTCAGCACGTCCCGGAACGCCGGATCACCCGAGAGATCCGTACGGATGACCAGCGTGTTCACGAAGAACCCGACGAGATCGTCAAGCCCCTCGTCCGTACGCCCCGCCACCGCCGACCCGATCGGAATGTCCTCCCCCGCACCCAACCGCGACAACAGCACCGCCAACGCGGCCTGCAACACCATGAACACCGTCACACCCTCGGCCCTGGCCAACTCGACCAGCCTGGCGTGCACATCCGCCGGGATGACCAGCGGAACACTGTGGCCGCGATGCGTTGCCGCCGGTGGACGGGGGTGGTCGAAGGGCAGGTCGAGTTCCTCGGGCACACCGTCCAGCGCCTCGCGCCAGTAGGCGACCTGACGGGAGATCAGACTGTCGGGATCGTCTTCGTCGCCGAGCAACTCCCGCTGCCACAGCGTGTAGTCCGCGTACTGCACCGGCAACAGCGTCCACTCCGGCGCCCGCCCCTCACACCGCGCCGCATACGCCGCCGAAAGGTCCCGCGCCAACGGCCCCATCGACCAGCCGTCACCCGCGATGTGATGCACCACCAGCACCAGGGCGGTCCCCGCGTCGCCGATCCTGAGCAGCGATGCCCGTACGGGTATCTCATCCTCCAGGTCGAAGGCATGGCGCGCCCGCAGCATGACGGCTTCCGACACCTCCGCGGGCGACGCGTCCGCGAGGTCGACGGTCTCCAGGTCCCAGTCCAGCTCCGCGATCGGTACGACGTGCTGGTACGGCTCCCCGTCGACCGCGGGGAACCTCGTCCGCAGTACCTCGTGCCGACCGAGTACGTCACGCAGAGCGGCGGCGAGTGCGGTCGCGTCCACGTCGGCCGAGAGCCGTAGAACGGTGGGGAGGTTGTAGGTCGGGCTGGGGCCTTCGAGCTGGGCCAGGAACCACAGGCGCTGCTGCGCAAAGGACAGCGGGGGCCGGTCAGGCCGTTTGACGGTAGCGGTCAGAGCGGGACGGGTGGTGCCGTCCGCACGGGCCGCACCGAGGTAGGCCGCCAGTGCCCCGGGCGTCGGCGCCTGGAACAGGGCACGGACCCCCACCTCCTGGCCGAGCAGCACCCGGACACGGGACACCAGCCGGACCGCGAGAAGAGAATGCCCGCCGAGAGCGAAGAAGTCGTCGTCCACACCGACGGACTCCACACCGAGGACCTGCGCGAAGGCCACACACAGCAACTCCTCACGGACATCCGCCGGAGCACGCCCCGCACCACCCGCCGCGAACTCGGGAGCCGGCAGCGCCGCACGGTCCACCTTGCCGTTCGCATTCAACGGCAGCTCATCCAGCACCACGACAGCCGACGGAACCATGTACCCGGGCAACCGCGAAGCAGCGAACTCCTGCACAGCGGCCACGAGTTCCGGCACGTTACGTGATTCGTCGTCGTCCGGCGCGATGTAGGCGACCAGCCGGAGTTCTCCCTGGGTGTCCGGGCGGGCTACAACAGCCGCACGAGCAACTGCGGGGTGTGCGGCGACGACCGCCTGCACCTCACCCGGCTCGATCCGGAACCCACGAACCTTCACCTGGTCATCCACCCGCCCGGCAAACACCAACTGCCCATCACCAGTCCAGCGGGCCCGGTCCCCCGTCCGATACATCCGCTCACCCGACCCGAACGGACACGCCACGAAACGCTCCCCGGTCAACGGCGCGTTACCGACATAACCACGGGCCAGTTGCGCGCCCGCGACGTACAACTCCCCCACCACACCAGGAGCGACCGGCCGCAACCAACGGTCCAGGACATACAAGCGGGTGTTCGCGATCGGCAAGCCCATCGGCACCGGACCCGGACGAGCCGGATCCACCACACCCGCCGTCACCATCACCGTCGACTCCGTCGGCCCATACGTATTCACCAGACACAAGTTCTCCGCCCAGGCCCGCGCGGTGGGCACGCTGATCGCCGACGCCCCCACCAGCAGCGTCCGCACCTCACCCAGATCCGACGGCTCCAACACCTCCAGAAGCGACGGCACCACACTCGCCACATCCAACCCGGCCCGCCCACGCAACCGGACCGGCTCCGCCCGCTCCTCCCCACTCGCCACCACCAACATGCCACCCGACGACAACGCCACCACCACATCCAACACCGACGCATCAAAACTGAACGACGCAAACTGCAACACACCCACACCAGGACCCACACCCATCAACGGCCCAAAAACCCCCGCCAGATTACGCACCGCACCATGCTCGACAGCCACGCCTTTCGCCCGCCCCGTCGAACCAGACGTATAGATCACATACGCAAGCCCATCCACATGCCGGACACCCACCAACGAAGAGCAGCCCGATCCCTCACCATCCGCAGCCGCCTCCACGTCCTCCAGCCACAAGACGTCCGACACGTCCGCCAGCACCTGGCCGGCAGCCTCGCGGTGCGCCAGTACACAGGCCGCCCCACTGTCCGCCAGCATGAACGCGACCCGCTCCGCCGGATACTCCGGATCCACCGGCACATACGCAGCACCCGCCTTCCACACCCCCAACACCGCGGCGACCATGTCCACCCCACGCGGCAGACACAACCCCACCCGCGCTTCCGGCCCAACCCCCAACCCCGCCAGATGCCGGGCCAGCCGATCCGCCCGCGCATCCAACTCCGCATACGACACCTCGACATCCCCGCACACCACCGCCACCGCACCCGGCGACCGCCGCACCCACCCCTCGAACAACTCCAGCACCGACTCGTCCGTGAACTCGACCCCGTTGTCGTTCCAGTGGTCGAGTACCTGCTCGCGTTGGGTGGCGTCCAGGACTTCCACGGCGGCGAGTTCGAGGTCCGGCCCGCCGTCCAGGGAGACGGTCAGGGCCGTGGAGAGGTTGTCGGCCGTGGTGTGCAGGAGGTCGGCGACGAGTTGGGCGTCCGCCGACTTGGTGGCCTCCACGCTCAGGGTGTATCCGCGGTCGCCGTGGTCGTTCACGGAGACGATCAGCGGGTAGTTGCCGCTCTCCTGCGTGTAGAGGGAGCGGACGCCCAGCTGTGCGTCGCGGGGGTCCGAGGGCTGGAGTCCGACGATGTCGCGGTCGTTGTGGCGGTAGTTGAGGAGGGAGGTGAAGAGCGGTGCATCGCCCATGATGCCGCTGGCCTGTTGTGCCACGGCCAGTGGCGTGTGCTCGTGCGCCACCAGTTCGGCCAGTTGCGCGCGCATCGCGGCCACGGCCGCCCGGACTCCTGTGTCAAGGGTCCGGACACGGGCGGGCAGGGTGTTCATGAACAGGCCCAGCGCCCGATCGGCTCCGGCGCCCGCGCTCATGCGTCCCAGCAGTACGGTGCCGAAGACCACGTCGTCCCGACCGGCAACCGCGGACAGCACCCGCGCCCAGGCGACGTGCCACACCGTCGCCGGGCTGACCCCCAGGCTCCGGGCCACGCGGCGGACCCGGTCGGCGACCGCCGCCGTCACGGGACGGTGGGCGCGCACCACCTCGGCGCCGTCACCGTGCACGTCCAGCAGTCCGAACGGTGCGGTGGGTTCGGTCACGTCACCCAGCAACTCGGCGAAGAAAGCGGCGTGTTCCGCGTCGGTGACCTCGGTGCGGGCCTGGGCGACGAAGTCCCGGAACGGCACGGGCCGTTGCAGCTGGTCGCCTTCGCCGAGCATGAACGCGCGCAACTCCTTCAGGAGCAGTGCCATGCCGGTGTGGTCCTGGATCAGGTGGTGCATCCGCAGCAGGGCCAGGAGCCGGCCGTCGGCGGTCCGGGTGGTGTGCAGGTCCATCAACGGCGCCTGGGACAGGTCCATGGACCGGCCCACCGAGTTCACCAGCGCGGTGACGGGGTCGGCCGTCGCCCGCTCGTCCAGCACCACGGAGAGGGTCCGCAGCTCCGCATGGCGCCTGACCACCTGGACCGGCTCGGACACACCTTCCCAGACCACTCCGGTCCGGTACACGTCGTGGCGGTCGATGACATGTCCCAGCGCGGTGGTGAACGCCTCCAGGCGCTGGTCGTCGTGGAACTCCAGCACCATCACCGTGACATAGGCGTCCGCTCCGCCTTCCGCCAGCAGGTGGTGGAAGAGGAGGCCTTCCTGCAGCGGTGCCAGCGGATAGATGTCCGCCACGTTCGCCGCGCCGCCGGGCACGGTCGACGCCACCTGCTGGAGTTCCTCGGCCGAGAGCCCCGCCAGCGGGACCATGTCCGGGGTGATCCGCGTCGTTCCTTCGGGGATTCCGTCCGGTGTGTCGCCGGAACCGCCGTCTGTGGCCACCGCGACGGCGGCGAGTGCGGCAGGAGTCGGCGCCTGGAACAGCGCCCTCACCGAGACGTCCAGTCCGCGCGCCCGAAGTCGCTCCACCAGTCGTACCGCCAGCATCGAATGCCCGCCGAGGGCGAAGAAGTCGTCGTCCGCTCCTGCCTCGTCGATGCCGAGCACCTCCGTGAAGGCCTGGCAGACCACTTCCTCCCGCGCGTTGGCGGGGGCCCGGCCGGGGGCGCCGGTGGCGTGGGTGTGGTCGGATGCGGGCAGCGCCTTGCGGTCGAGCTTGCCGTTGACGGTCAGGGGCAGGTCGTCGAGGAGGACCACGGCGGAGGGCACCATGTAGTACGGCAGCCGGTCGGCGACGTATGCGCGCAGGTCCTCCGCGGCGGTGGTCGCGGTCCTGGCGACGGCGTAGGCGACCAGGCGCTTCTCGCCCCCGGTGTCCTCGCGCACGACCACCGCGGCCTGGGCCACGTCCGGGTGGGTGGCGAGGACGGCCTCGATCTCGCCCAACTCGATACGGAAACCACGGACCTTCACCTGTTCGTCGACCCGGCCGAGGTACTCCAGGACCCCGCCCTCCCGCCAACGGGCGAGGTCGCCGGTGCGGTACATCCGCTCTCCGGTACCGAACGGGCAGGCCACGAACCGCTCGGCCGTAAGCCCGGGCCGGGCAAGATAGCCGCGGGTGAGCCCGCCGCCCGCGACGTACAACTCACCGGCCACGCCGACCGGCACCGGGCGCAGCCCTGCGTCCAGCACGAAGGTGCGAAGACCGGGGATGCCACGGCCGATCAGGCTTCCGCCGCCACGCGCGGCCAGTTCGGCATCGAGCGCGAGATGGCTGACGTGCACAGTGGTCTCGGTGATCCCGTACATGTTCACCAGGACCGGTCCGTCGACGGCATGGCGTGCGTACCACTCGCCCAGCCGTGGCAGGTCCAGCGCCTCGCCCCCGAACACGACGTAACGCAGGGCCAGTTGCCTGCCCATCTCCGGCCGGTCGGCATCGGCGGCCATCAGCTGGTAGAAGGCGGACGGTGTCTGGCTGAGCACCGTCACCCGCTCGCGCACCAGCAGGTCCAGGAACTCGGCCGGCGAACGTGACACCGAGAACCCGGTCACCACCACGCGTCCGCCGTACAACAGCGCGCCCCACATCTCCCAGACGGAGAAGTCGAAGGCGAAGGAGTGGAAGCAACTCCACACGTCGTCGGGGCCGAACGCGTAGAGACGCTCTGCGGCGGCGAAGAGCTGTGCCACATTGCGGTGCGTGACGACGACACCCTTGGGGCGGCCGGTGGAGCCGGACGTGTAGATCACATAGGCGGGGTGGTCCGGCAGCGCCCTGGCTCCGCCGTCCCCGGCGATGGGCGCGGTGTCGGGCAGTTCGGCCAGGCGTTCGGCGGTCTCGGGACTGTCGACGGCCACGAGCGGTACGTCACCGATCGCGTCCACCAGCCCGGCCGCGACCGAGCGGGACGACAGCACGCAGCTCGCCCTGCTGTCGGCGAGCATGAATCCCAGCCGCTCGGGCGGTTGCTGGGGATCGACGGGCAGGTATGCCGCTCCCGCCTTGACCACTCCCAGGAGCGCCGCCACGACGTCCGTCCCACGGTCCATGATCACCGCGACCACGGACTCGCGCCCCACACCCTGCTCCCTCAGATGGCGCGCCAGCCGATTCGCCCGCGCGTCCAGCTCCGCGTACGAGACCTCGCCGTCCTCGGCCACCACGGCCCTGGCATCCGGCGAGCGTCGCACCTGCGCCTCAAACAGCTCGGCGAGCGAGTGGTCAGCGGTGCGGGGGGAGCCGGTGGACGCGTCGTTCCATTCGGTGAGGACCTGCCGCCGCTCCGATTCCGCCAGCACCTCCACCGCATGCAGCCGCACCTCCGGAACAGCCACCACCTGCTCCAGCACCCGCACCCAACGCTCGGCGAGCGCCGCGGCCGACCCCGCGTCGAACAGATCCGTCGCCGCCCGCACCACGAACCGCAGCCCGGCCGGACCGCCCTCGTCGTCGAACAACTCGCCGGCGGTCACGTCGAGATCGAACTTCGACACGGACGTCGTCGGTCCGCTCGTGCCGGGCAGTTGCGCGGCGGCACGGGGCAGGTCGACGGCTGTGCTCGCCACGTTCTGGAGAGTGAGCATGACCTGGAAGAGCGGGTGCCGGGCGAGTGAGCGGGCCGGGGCCAGTTCCTCCACGAGCCGTTCGAAGGGGACGTCCTGGTGTTCCAGCGCGGCAAGACTGCGCTCCCGCACCCGCGTCAGCACATCGCGGAAGGCCGGATCACCCGAGAGGTCGGTGCGGATGACCAGGGTGTTCACGAAGAACCCGACGAGATCGTCAAGCCCCTCGTCCGTACGGCCCGCAACCGCCGACCCGATCGGAATGTCCTCGCCCGCACCCAACCGCGACAACAGCACCGCCAACGCGGCCTGCAACACCATGAACACCGTCACACCCTCGGCCCTGGCCAACTCGACCAGCCTGGCGTGCACATCCGCTGACAGCTGCTGCTCGCTCGCATGTCCGCGATGGGTGGCCAGGGGCGGGCGGGGGTGGTCGGAGGGCAGGTCGAGTTCCTCGGGCACACCGTCCAGCGCCTCGCGCCAGTAGGCGACCTGACGGGAGATCAGACTGTCGGGATCGTCTTCGTCGCCGAGCAACTCCCGCTGCCACAGCGTGTAGTCCGCGTACTGCACCGGCAACAGCGTCCACTCCGGCACCCGCCCCTCACACCGCGCCGCATACGCCGCCGAAAGGTCCCGCGCCAACGGCCCCATCGACCAGCCGTCACCCGCGATGTGATGCACCACCAGCACCAACACGCACGACTCGGTGTCGACCTCCAACAGCCAGCCCCGGATAGGCAACTCGGCCGTCAGATCGAAGGCATATCGGCCCCGCTCGCCGACCGCCGCAGCGATGTCGTCCGTCAAGGCATCGCCGAGCTCGACGGTCTCCAGGTCCCAGTCCAGCTCCGCGATCGGTACGACATGCTGGTACGGCTCCCCGTCGACCGCGGGGAACCTCGTCCGCAGCGCCTCGTGCCGACCGAGTACGTCACGCAGAGCCGCTGTCAGCGCTGCCCGATCGAGGGAGGCAGCGGACAGACGTAGTGCCATGGGGAGGTTGTAGGTCGGGCTGGGGCCTTCGAGCTGGGCCAGGAACCACAGGCGCTGCTGCGCAAAGGACAGCGGAGGCCTGTCAGGCCGTTCCAAGGCAGCGGTCAGAGCAGGACGCAGGACGCCGTCCGCACGGGCCGCACCGAGGTAGGCCGCCAGTGCCCCGGGCGTCGGCGCCTGGAACAGGGCACGGACCCCCACCTCCTGGCCGAGCAGCACCCGAACACGGGACACCAGCCGGACCGCGAGAAGAGAATGCCCGCCGAGAGCGAAGAAGTCGTCGTCCACACCGACGGACTCCACACCGAGGACCTGCGC